>JAJPJX010000184.1 GCA_021324015.1 Solibacteraceae bacterium
CCCGCTTCCGTCCCAAAGCAGGCCAGCGCCAGGTCGTAGCCGCTCTGGCTTTGATCCTTCAGGTCGTGCCGCTGCCGTAGCCAGGTGTTGCGGAAGCGGAGATCGATTTCCATCCAGCCCTTGAGCGTCTCCTCGGGGATGCGGGCGCTGAAGTTGAGAACGAGGGGCTTATCCTGGAAGCGTTCGCTCCACTCGCGGGCCGCGCGCTCCTCCGCCTCCGGATCGGGAATCGCGGCTTCGTCCAGGTATTCCTCGAAATCGGAGAGGTTGTAGCGGCGATCGGAGGCGGACAGCAGCGTGACCTTCTTTGGATTTTCGGAGTCCTTGTGGTTAACCGTGCCCGGAATCCGGAGAACGCGCGCCAGGTCGGAGAGGCGGTCGTAGGCCCATCCTTTCGCGGCCGCGCGCAGCCTCAGCAGCGTGTGCCATCGGGTCACGACGCGCGCGGCATCGCTCCGCTCAGCATCGGTGTCGAAGACACACGGCTCCTTCAGGAGCCACCAGCAGTGCAAGCCGTTGCCGGTCAGAACGACGAAGCTTGGCTCCATTCCCGCCGGCAGGATCGAGAGCGCCTCCTGGACGGTCCGCGGCAGCGCCTTCTTCCCATGGGCCTCGGAAAGCAGATCGAAATCAGACCCAATGCCGGCGATCCCGGTCACTTCGCCGGATACGCAGCGGCGCATCGGCCCGTAATCCTTTCCTGCCAGGCCAAGCCCGACATACACGTCCTTGCTGCCGTTGACGCCGGCAACGTACTCCGCAGCGTCGGGGATGTTGATGAACCAGCGCGAGCGCTTGTCGGGCAGAGTCCAGATGAGGATGTATTGGTCCTCCGGCTTGTACTGCCAGAGCTGATTAAGGAACTCAAGCGGCGTCATCTGGTAAGCTCCCAGAAGCGGCGCAGAAAACGGTCCTCGGCGACGGCTGGCGGCCAAGGCGTGATCCAGAGACACTCGGACGGGGCAAAGCCGCACTCGGCGACTATCCAGTCGAGGTCATCGACCGTGGTCACGTCGCGAAATTCGGTGGCGAGGACGATCCGGTCTGCCTCTGCGACGGACGCAGGCAGCGTGGGCGCCAGACCGAACTTCGCCGCCACCGCCGCCAGGAGCCGATCCTCGGCGGCACGGTAGACGCGCATTTCCGGCTCGCGCTTGATTGGCGCGGGCAGGTCGCCCAGATACGCCTCGGCGGCATCGTGGAGCAGTCCCCAGAGGGCATCGGCCTCCGGCACGAGCTCGCTGACCAGGACCGAGTGCTGGGCCACGGAATAGAAGCCGTCCGTGTGGCCCAAGAAACGGCACTGGTGCGCCAGCGAGTGGGCGATGTCGTCGATATCGATCTCATCCGGACTCGGAGCCAGAGGATGCACTCTCAGGCCCGTGAACGTCCGAAAGTACCGCGCCCGTCGCGCGACCTTCTGCTTCGTCGTTGTGCTTTCCATTTCGCCTCTTCTCCACTTGCCAGCCGGTAGCAGGCGCACCGTACCAGTGCTCCGCCGTTCGGATCGCGTGCTCCAGGAACGGCGATGCGAAATCCTTCCTCCTGCTCTTCCGCGACCCGGCGAACATCAGCCAGCGGTCGCCATCCCTTACGAGCCAGACCCGCGTTCCGCCGCAGTCCGCGCTGACGCACTCTGCGTCGGCGGGAATCACCGGCCTGGCCGCCCGGTCCTCGATCACGACAGGCGCTGTGGCGAGCCACTTCTCCCACGCGATGAACCGCTCGCCATTCCACACGGTCAAAACGGCGTCGTCCGCCGGAGCATCGGGCGGCACCTGTTCGAGGATCGAAAGCTCCCGCTTCGGCTTCTTCAGCTCCTCGCGAAACCGGCGCAGCGCTTCGAGGCTGTACGGGAGTGCACTCATGCCTCCAGCCCCAGAATCCGCAGCGCGTCTTCGACCGTGTGCGCAACTCCGGTGATAGCGCCCGCCCGCGCCCACTCGCGCAATCGCTGCGCCTGGAGTTCGGTCAACCGCGAACCAGGCCGCTTTACCTCGATCTCGAAATGGCGGCCGCCGACGGTGCCGTAAAGATCCGGATCTCCGGCTACGCCCATTGCCGTGCCATGGCGTTTCCGGATGACAACGCCAGGCCGGGCTTTGACCGCCTTCACAATGCTGCCGACGATGCTCTTTTCGAGCACTGGCTGTATTCTCACCGCTGTGCCTCCACCGGCACGGTCAACCGGATGCACTTCGCGTGATGGTCGTGCTCCCACATCACCTCGGTGTGGTTGTCGAGCGCCGCTTCGACGTCGCCGTCCGCGATCACGATCGCTTTTCCACAACGCTGTACCAGCACGGCCAGGCAGGCCAGCAGCAGACGCGTCTTGTAGTCGTTCATTTCCGGAGCTCCTTCTACAGCGGGTCCAACCTGCCCGTGCGCCGGCCGGCGTTGTACTTCTCGAGGGCCGCTTCGGCGATGCAGCGGGCGAGCGTAGCGCCGCGAAGATTCCTGAGGCCTTTCGCATCCCCGACCAGCGCGGCCGCCCCGCCGGGATACTTGGCCAGCTTCTTCACGAGCGCCGCCTGATCTACGGAGGCGCCGTAGGTTCCGTAAATCAACCCGATGCCCTCGATCACGGCGCCCTCCACCGCGCCGGCAACCTTGCCCCAGGCGGCGAGTACCGTATCCAGGGCGAGAGCGAGGGCCTTACCGCCGTCCAGCCCGTGAATCTTCTTCAGCGCCGAGACGCAGCAGATGTGCCCGTCGCCGCTGGTGCGCATGAGTTCCAGCCCGCGGGCGTGAAGCAAATCGAGGATGCCCACCGCAGCCGGGAAGCCCGCCTTGACCTCGTTGACGAACTTGTCATAGGGCGAAACGGGCGAACGATCGTTGAGCTTGAGGAACAGTTCGGAGGCCCTGGCGCTGTCGGTGACATCGCTGTGGATCTTGACTTCGACCGGCCATTCGCCGAACCCGTGCTCCATCAGCGCGCGCCAGCGGTGCTGTCCGTCGATGATCCAGATCCCGTGGCCGTGGCCGGGAATTTCGTACTCGACCGCATGCAAGACGCCGATCGCATCCAGGTCCAGTTCGGCCATCAGCTTCTTGAGCTTGGCCGGCACGAGGCCGCGCTGCGCGAGAGGATGAATGCGCAATGTCTGGGCCTCGACCCGCACCATGCGGGACTTCGGTTTCTTCGGATTCATTCCTTTTCTCCAAGGGCGGCGACAAGCTTCGAGGCGACGGCGCGAAGATCCCTTGCCGCATTGCGGGCGATGGCCGCCCAGGTTCGTGTTTCCTCCTCGGTGCAGGCATTCGAGACCGCGGAGAGATCCAATCGCGAAAGGCCGCGGCAGGCGCCTTGAATGTGTGAAAGCCCGTCGATCATCCTGCGCTTGGCGGCGTTCTCGATCATTTGCCGGCGC
>JAJPJX010000060.1 GCA_021324015.1 Solibacteraceae bacterium
CGAGGAGGCCCAACGCTCTTTCGACGCCACCTGCCGCAAACTCCACCGCTTTCTAACGCAAGCCCCCCGCTGACCCGCCAGTTACCCACAAATTCTCCGGACGAGGCGAAAGGATAGATCACATGACGCAGCGTTTCGTATGTGCCCTCTGCCGCGGGGCCGTCCCCGCGATCCTGGCTGTCGCGGCTATCGGCACCTCGTATCGTATGGGCAGCAAGCTGCCCAAGTCACCGCTAGCAACGGCGTGACCACGTATATCGCTCCTAGCAGTTCAGAGGGGCCGATTGATTTCATCCACGCCAACCCGATGCCGCTTCCGACCAGCATTTTGCCAAGCGATAGCCGGCAAGCTCAAATCCAAGCATTGTTGTCGAACCAGGACCTGGGTGCGCCCGCCGTATTCCCCGGCTGGCCAGGAACGGGAATCATGTCACCGGGCTTTGTCGGTGCCCCGGCAGCCTCCGAAGGTGGCATCGCGCCGCAGGACTACGGGACAAACAACCATCCTTTTAGCACCGCCAAGGCCGATCTCAGCTCCGGTGGAGTAACCCCGACGAACACCTACTTCCCGTACCGTCCGGCTGGGAAACTGTTCTTCAACATGGGCAGCGCTACATATATTTGCTCCGCGTCGCTGATCAAGCGGGGAGTGGCCGTCACCGCGGCCCACTGCGTAGCGAACTTCGGACAGAAACAGTTCTACACGAACTGGCAGTTCATTCCGGGATATCGGAACGGCGCCGCTCCTTATGGCACCTACACGGTCGCGCGCGCGTCCTTGTTGAGCTCGTACTACAACGGAACCGACAGCTGCTACCAATCCGGCGTCATCTGCACCAACGACGTCGCCGTGCTGGTCCTGAACACGAACCCCAGCGGGGCCTATCCGGGGAACAGTACCGGCTGGTTTGGGTATGCAACCGGCGGTTACGGGTTCGTGAATAACCAGACTCAAATCACCCAGTTGGGGTATCCGGCGGGCTTGGACAACGGGGTTTATATGGAGCGTAACGATTCCTCCGGGTTCAAGAACACCACGTATTCCAACAACACGATCATCGGCTCCAATATGGACGGCGGATCTAGCGGCGGCCCCTGGATCGTCAACTTTGGGATTGCACCCACACTCACCGGCGAGACAAACGGTTCGGCGCCAAACCGCAACATTGTCGTCGGCGTTACCAGTTGGGGCTATACGTCAACGGCTGTCAAAGAAGAGGGTGCGAGCGCCTTCACCAGTACGAATATCACCACTCTGGTGAATGGAGCCTGTACGGCGATCCCCGCGGCATGTAGCTAACCTGTAGCGGATCGCGAGCGTAAACGGTCGTGATCGATAACAGCGCGGCTGCTCGGATTGATTGATGATGGGGCAGCCGCCCTGCTCACATTCATTGAAGATTGCGTGCCACCACGGTTCCGGCCGGCGCAGATCCGCAAGGTCGAATGGCTGGAATTGTGGGTGGCGCGCACTATGGACGGCGACGGCTGCCTCCCGGCGAGCAAAATCCAGACCTTCTGGTACCGCCGTGGCGGTTTCGAGTCCACCTGAGTTGCGGGGCGGCGCTCGCGCTCATTGCAAGCTGCCGCGCTCGTTGATGATGTAATAATGGCCTCCACAGACGCGGTATGGCTTTCATTGTCTTTCTCCGGGGGATCAACGTTGGAGGGTACAGGACCGTCCGCCCAAGCCTGATCGCAAAGGAACTGGGCGCCTACGATGTCGTGAATGTCGGCGCGGCAGGCACTTTTGTAGTTCGAAAACCTGTCTCACGCGTAAACTTCGTTGCTGAACTGTGCCGGAAGCTGCGGCTTGATGCGGAAGTTGCGCTCTGCGAAGGCAGTGATCTTATCCGATTGGAGATGGAGAACCCGTTTGGAACTGAGCCGTCACCTCCCGATGTGGTCCGGTTTGTGAGCATCCTTTCGAGGGCTGGTCGCGGCAACGTGCGCCTTCCGACCGCCATTCCCGAGGACGGGGAGTGGGCCGTACGAATTCTCGGGTTGAAGAATCGACTGGTGTTTGGAGTCTACCGCCGCCACATGAAGACGATCGGTTATCTGGGGCAGATCGACGAACTTTTTGGTGCGCCGGCGACGACCCGCAGTTGGAACACGATACTCTCCGTGCTGCGGATTCTGAAATCCACGAAGCAGGCCCCAACAAAATGAGCCCGCCTGGCGTTGGGCGAGACGGGAGAGGGGCTTGGAATGGGACATGGCTGCCACGGTTTGCCCCGCAGGCGCGAATAATGAACGCGCACCCCTGAACTTTGGGACTGCCGATCTGGCAGGCGTGGACTTCGAAGTGGTGTTTTCCCTGTGTGGACGGAGTGCGGCGGCTGCGCGAAATCGTTCTTGACTCGCTCGATCAGGCGCAGGATGCATGCACGGACGACACGAAAGGAATGGGTCGATTTATGGATCTGTTTGACATCTTCTCCGGCCAGGAGTCCTGGGCATACGCGACGTCTTCTGGACCTGGCTAAGACGCTGAACGACGTACAGTTGGACAGCCCTTTTGCACCACCAGATCCATATATTTCCATGGGATGGACCGGATCAGAGTTTGCGGCAGCGTGCTGCGGGGCCTTGGGGTGAAGGTGGAAGGTGTTGGCTGCCCCATGGAGTACGTGGAGAGCCTGGCGAAGGCGTGAGACCGGTGAGCCAACGCAGCCACAGGGCAATGGTACGATTTGCCGAGAGGAGGCTGGACTATGGTTATCGTGCGCAACAGTTTCATCGCCAAGCCGGGGCAGGCAGGCAAGCTGGCGGCTCAACTGAAGGACATGGCAAATGCGGGGAACCTCCGGAATTTCCGCGTTATGACGGACCTCACCGGGGAGTTTAATCATGTGATCATGGAGCACGAAGTCGAATCGGCATCCGAGTTCGAAGAGCTGATGACGAGGTACTCCTCGGACCCGCAGGCCCGCGAAAAGGCGAAAGGATACACCGACTTGTGGACCACGGGTCGCCGGGAGTTGTTTCGAGTCGTCTGAAGCGGCTTTCTTGTCGAGCTACCGGCAGGGGAGCCGGCGCCGCGCCCACGGCCGGCGCACCGCCGTGCTAACTTCAGAGAGAAGACTGTCGTCAGAGCCTATCTGTATGCGTCCACTCCGCTGCGTGCTGTTTTTGCTGCCTCTCGTCCTGGGAGCGCAGGACCTGAAAGAATTCGAAAAGAAAGTCACCGAGTTCACGCTGGCCAACGGGCTGCACTTCATCGTGGTGGAACGGCACGAAGCGCCGGTGGTTTCCTTCCACACCTATGTGAATGCGGGCTCCGTGGACGATCCTTCCGGGGAGACCGGGATTGCCCACATGTTCGAGCACATGGCCTTCAAGGGCACCGAGAGCATCGGCACCCGGAACTGGCCGGAGGAGAAGAAGGCCCTCGCCGACGTCGAACAGGTCTACAACCGCCTGGACGACGAGCGGAACAAGGGTAAGCGCGCCGATCCCCAAAAAATCAAGGTCCTCGAGACGGAATTGAAGGCGGCCATCGAGAAGGCGAACTCGCACGTGGTGCCCAACCTGTTTCCGCAGATCATCGAGGAAAACGGCGGCGTGGGCATGAACGCCTCCACCGGCCTGGATGCCACGGAATACTTCTACAGCCTGCCGTCCAACCGCATCGAGCTGTGGTTCCTGCTGGAGTCGCAGCGATTTCTGCATCCGGTGTTCCGGGAGTTCTACAAGGAACGCGACGTGGTAATGGAGGAGTATCGCATGCGGGTGGAATCCAGTCCTCGCGGCAAGCTGTTTCAGAGCTTCCTGGCCACGGCGTTCGAGGCGCATCCCTACCGCGTGATGGGCACCGGCTGGCCCAGCGATATCCGCAACCTGCGCGTGGAAGACGCCTGGGAGTTCTTCCGCAAATACTACGTGCCGGCCAACATCACCATGGGTATCGTGGGCGATGTCCAGCCGTCGGAGGCCAAGCGGCTGGCCGACAAATATTTCTCCGCCTTGCCCCGGCGTCCCATGCCGCCCCTGCTGCACACCGTGGAGCCTTCGCAGGCAGGCCCCAAGCGGAGCGACGTCTACTCTCCCAGCCAGCCCATCCTGATGGTGGGCTACAAGCGGCCGGACGAGTACGACAAGGACGATCCGGTGTTTGATGTCATATCGGAATTGCTCTCGGGCGGCCGCACCAGCCGCATGTACGCGGATATGGTCCGGGATAAGCGCATGGCCTTGTTTGCTTCCAGCGGGGACACCTTCCCGGGGGGCAAGTATCCCAACCTGTTCGTCTTTTTCATCGGGCCGGCGCTGGGCCACACGGTCGAGGAGAATGAGAAGGAACTCTACGCCCTGCTGGAGCGGTTCAAGAACGAAAAAGTCAGCGAAGAGGAGCTGTCCCGCGTGAAGACCAAAACGCGCGCCGGCCTGATCCGCAGGCTGGCCAGCAACCCGGGCCTGGCCTCTCTGCTCACGGCCTACTATGCGGATTACGGGGACTGGCGCAAGCTGTTCACCTCGATTCAGGACGTCGAAAAGGTGACCGCCGGCGATGTGCAGCGCGTCGCCCGGAGCTGCTTCGTGCCGGAGCAGCGCACCGTGACGTACACCTCGCAGCCGGCCAAGCCCGCGGGAGGCGCGCAATGAGGGCCGCCCTGCCGGTGCTCTGCCTCCTGGCCGCCGCCGTCCTGGCCGCGCAGACCCCCGCGGCCAAACCGCCCGCGGCGCGCCCCGCAGCGCCATCGTACAAAGACCTGAAGTATCCAACGCTGCGGCCCATCCAGATCCCCCCGGTGGCGACTTTCACGCTGCCCAACGGCCTGCGCCTGTATTTGCTGGAAGACCACGAACTGCCGTTGGTGAGCGGCACGGCCCTGGTGCGCACGGGCAATCTCTTCGATCCCGCGGACAAGGTCGGCCTGGCCACGGTGACCGGGATGGTCATGCGCACCGGCGGAACCAGGACCAAGACCGGGGACCAACTGGACGTGGAACTCGAAAACATCGCGGCGTCGGTGGAGGCGGGCATCGGGGAGAGCACCGGCTCGGTCTCGTTCAGCACGCTGAAGGAGAACACCGACGAAGTGCTGGGCGTATTCCACGACGTGCTGACGGCGCCCGAGTTCCGGCAGGACAAGATCGACCTGGCCAAGACGCAGCTTCGCAGCAGCATTGCGCGCCGCAACGACGACGAGCACGGGATCGCGCAGCGCGAGTTCGCCAATATCGTCTACGGGCGAAGCACGCCCTATGGCTGGCAGATCGAATACGCCACCGTGAACCGCATCCAGCGCGAAGACCTGCTGGGCTTCTACCGGCGGTACTTTTTCCCGGCCAACACCATGCTGGCGATTCGGGGGGATTTTTCCACCGCCCAAATGAAGGCCCGGATTGAGAAACTATTTGCGGACTGGACCGTGGAACAGCCGAAGGTGCCGGCCTTTCCGGCGGTCCAGCGGGAGTCCGCCGCGGGCGTCTACCTGGCTTCCAAGAACGACGTGACGCAGACCGCCTTCGTGGTCGGGCACCTGGGCGGCATGGTGAGCGACCGGGATTTTCCGGCGCTGGAGGTGATGGCCGATATTTTGGGCGGCGGCTTCTCCAGCCGCTTGTTCCGCAAGGTCCGCACGCAGTTGGGGTACGCCTACAGCATCTCGGCGGACTGGGGCGCCGACTTCGATCATCCCGGTCTGTTCCGCATCTCGGGCAGCACCAAGTCCGCCTCGACCACCGACACGATCCAGGCCGTCCAGCAGGAGATCGAACGCATCCGCTCCGGGGAAGTGAGCGAGTCGGAGTTGCAGATCGCCAAGGATACGGCCTTGAACAGCATGGTCTTCGAGTTCGACACCAAGGCCAAGACGCTCGGACGCCTGCTGACCTACGAGTACTTCGGTTACCCGAAGGACTTCATCCAGCGGTACCAGAAAGCTCTGGCGGCGGTCAGCCGGGCCGACGTTCTGCGGGTCGCGCGCGAGCACCTGTCGCCGAAAGATCTGACGATTGTGGCCGTCGGCAAGCCGGAAGACTTCGGAAAGCCACTCTCGGCGCTGGGGGCGCCAGTGAAGACCCTGGACCTGACGATTCCCGAGCCGCCGTCCGAGAAGGCCGCGGCCGATCCGGGGAGCCTGGCCAAGGGCAAACAGTTGCTGCAGCGCGTGCAGGAGGCGGTGGGCGGCGCGGCGAAACTGGCTGCCGTGCGGGATGTGGTGGAGGTGATCGACTTTCGCCTCGACCAATCGGCCGGCGGCATGAAAGTGAAGCAAACCGACGTGTGGCTGGAGCCGAACCACTTCCGGCAGGATAGCGAGATGCCGTTCGGGAAGATCTCCGCTTATTCGGACGGCCAGTCCGGCTGGGTGCACACCCCGCAAGGCACGGGGCCGCTGGGCGCGGCCCAGCTCAAGCAGGTGCAAGGCGACCTGTTCCGGCTCTACTTCCGCTTCCTGCTCAGCGATCAAATTCCCGGCCGCACCGTCACGGCCGTCTCCGACGACACCCTGGAAATCTCCGACCGCGAGGGCCACTCCGCGCGCCTGGTGGTGAACTCCCAGACCGGGCTGCCCGAAAAGGTCACTTACGAGTCTGTCCAGATGGCGGGCACACCCATGGCTGTGGAAGACCGCTACGCCGATTTCCAGGAGGTCAACGGGCTGAAGGTGCCTCACAAGATCACCATCGAGCGCGGCGGCCGGAAGTTTGCCGATCTCACGGTGATGGAGTACAAACTCAACACCGGTTTGAAGCCGGAGGACCTCAAGAAGCAGCCATGAAACGGATGTGGAGCTTTGCTGTCCTGCTGTGCCTGGCCGGACGGTTCGCCGGCGCCCAGACCGCCGCGCAGGCGCGCGGAAAGCGGGTGATCGATGAGGTCCTGGCCGCGATGGGCGGGGACCACTACCTGGCCATGCGCAACCGGATCGAATCCGGACGCGCCTACTCCTTCTATCGGGAACAGATCTCGGGCCTCTCTCTGGCCAAGATCTATACCCGCTATCTGATCCGGCCGGAACCCCCGGTGCCGGGATTCTTAGGAGTGCGCGAGCGGGAGGCCTTCGGTAAGAGCGGCGAGCCGGCGATCCTGTTCACCGATGGGAAGGGGTACGAGATCACGTTCCGGGGCGCCCGCCCGCTGCCCGCAGACCAGATCGAGCGCTTCAAAGACAGCACGCTGCACAACATCTTCTACATCCTGCGGCAAAGACTGGGCGAACCTGGCTTGCTGTTCGAGTCGCGCGGCATCGACCTCGTGGATAACCAGCCGTGCGAGGTGGTGGACATTACCGACGCGGACAACCGCACCACCACGGTGTATTTCAACCAGGATACGAAGCTGCCTTCCCGCCAGGTGTATTACCGGCGCAATCCGATCACCAAAGAACGCGACGAAGAACTGACCGTGTTTTCGAAGTATCGCGATGTAGGCGGCGGGGTCATGTGGCCGCACGCCATCCGCCGTGAGCGCAACGGCGAGAAGATCTACGAGATTTTCTCTGACGGCGTGCAGATCAACCAGGACATGACGGACGATCTGTTCACCCTGCCGGCCAACATGAAGATTCTCGACAAGAAGAAGAAATAGCGTCGGGGCGCTTCAGATTTTTGCCCCAACCGGGGCTTCCAGCGGCAATTCCATTTCCACCAGCAGGCCCGGATTGGCATTGCTGGCGCGGATGTGGCCGTGGTGCAGCTCGACGGCGCGGCGCGCGATGGAAAGCCCCAGGCCCGCGCCTCCGCCGTTGACCCGGTTGCGGTCGCTTTCCACGCGGTAGAAGGCGTCGAAGATGCGCGGCAGGCTCTCTTCCGGGACTCCCGGGCCGTAGTCCCGCACGCGGATCAGCCCCAGGCCGCCGGAGCGCTCCAGGGTCACGCTCACGCGGCTGCCCTCCGGCGCATAACGCACCGCATTGCGCAGCACGTTTTCGATGGCGCGGCGCAGCAGTTCGGGATCCCCTCGTAGGACGGCGGGCTCCGCGCCCGCCCAATCGACAGAGCAGTTGCGGGCTTGCGCCTCCACCGAGGCGTCTTCCGCCACCTCCGCGAGCAGTTGATCGAGGCGCACCGGTTCGCTCCGGCGGGTGGCCGGATCACCCTCAGCGCGGGTGACCTGGATGAGTTCCCCGACCAGTTGGTTGAGCCGGTCAGACTCCTTCTCGATGCGGCTCAGCGCGGCTTCGCGGTCGTCGCCCGACCGGGCCAGTTCGATGGCCACCCCCAGCCGCGCCAGCGGGGAGCGCAGCTCATGAGAAATGTCCAGCAGCAGCCGGCGCTCGGCGGAGACCAGGGTTTGAATGCGCTCCGCCATCTGGTCGAACGTGCGCGCCAGATCCCCCAGTTCGTCCCGGCGGCTGGAGCCCGCGCGGGCCGAGAGATCGCCGCTGCCGAAGCGCTCGACGGCCTTCTGGAGCCTCCGCACCGGGCGGGTCAGATGATAGGCCAGCCAGTAGCAGAAGAACACGCCCAAAGCCAGCGTCTCCCAATGCTCGGAGCGAAGGAACAAGCCTCCGATGCGGCGCGGCGGGATGGCCACCAGGAACCAGTAGCGCCCGTCGGTGACACCGCGGGCGGTCAATTTGCGGTCCTGCACGGTGACGGTGAAGCTGGGGCGGCGCCGCGCCTGCGCGAGCCAGGCGGAGTGGTCTTCGCCGGTGACGATGTCCCGCCCGGCCCCGTCGGTCAGAAAAGCCGGCCCGCGATACACCGTATGCAGGCGCCGCAGGAAGGCCTCCAGTTCCGGTTTGCCGCCGGTCTCGTAGGCATGCCGCGCTTCTCCCAGTTGGAACGAGGCCATGCGCGTTAAGGGAGAGGGCCGGTCGAAAGAGTCCTCGTTCAGCGCGGAAGCCAGCGCGGAGACCACCACGGAGACGGCCATGGTGGCCCAAAACCACAGCAGGATCTTGGCGAAGAGCGAGTTCATACGCCTTAGGAAGAACCGCTCCCTGACCCGGACAACGCGGAACCAAACGGGCAGCGGCCCAAGGAGTCAGGAGCCAGACGCCAGGAGTCATATTTGCAGCAGGTTACCAAGCCGCGATGGTTCACGCTTCGTCTCCCGGCGCCCGCAGGAACTGGTAGCCCATGCCGCGGATGGTCTTAATCAGCGGGCGGCTGGCTTCCAGCTTGCGGCGCAGATGGCTGACGTGCATGTCGATCGAACGGTCGAAGGGCGTGGCCTTGCGGTTGTACAGGCTTTCCATCAGATTGTCCCGGGAAACCACCCGGCCGGCGCCCTGCATCAGCAGCTCGAGAATGTCGAATTCGAAGGTGGTCAGCTCGATCGGCTTGCCGTCCACCAGCACCTCACGGGTACCCGGATCGAGCACCACGCCGTTGACCTCGAGCCGGCCGGAGGCGGCTTCCGCGCGGGGTTCGTAGCGCCGCAGGATGGCTCGCACGCGCGCGACCAATTCCCGCGGGTTGAACGGCTTGGGCAGGTAGTCGTCGGCTCCCAGCTCCAGCCCGATAATACGGTCCACATCCTCTCCCCGGGCGGTCAACATGAGCACAGGGATGCGGCTCTGTTTACGCAGCCGCCGCAGGATCTCGAAGCCGTCCAGGCCCGGAAGCATGACGTCCAGGACCACCAGGTCGCATTGTCCTTCGAGTGCCCGGTTCAGGCCCTGCCATCCTTCGTGGCGGGCCTCGACGCGGAAACCTTCCCGCGCCAGCAGTTCTCCCAACAGCGCGCAGAGTTCCACGTCATCATCGATGAGCAGGATGCGCACGGCTCGAATGTAACACGATTGCCCGCAGGGGGGTGTAAGACATTGTAAGAAAGCCAATAACGCGCTAGCGGGGGCGGCCGATGCGGCACAGCGGATCGCCGATTACAATGTTCATCCAGCTCAGGCCGGGAATCGCCAGGTAGTAGCTCTCGGCCAGGTTCCGGCCGCTGTAATACGCCGGGAACAGATAATTCGGGCGAGGCGTAGCAGCCAGGAAGGGCTCGTCGACATGGCCGGATGCCCCGGTGGCGCCCTCGTGGATGTAGTCGGCGGCCAGGCTTTGCGGAGAACCCGCAAAGAAATGCGCCGGATCCTTCCAGGTGGTGATATTCCAGGTGTCCGGGGGCCGGTGGAAGGTGCGGCCGTCAGTGGAGACGAACTCGGTGACGATGGCCCCAGGCAGCCAGTGGAACCCCAGCATGCGGCGGTGGCGGTTGGAGTCGTTCGAGCCCCACGAGGCATAACCGATCACGTCGCTCAGGCCGTAAAGCACGCGGCTGGTTTCGTCCACGAGCACGCGGCCGGCCGGCAGTTGCGCCGCCGCCTGCCGCAGCCAGTCGTTGCCCGGGCCGCTTTCCGCGGAGTTCAGATCCAGCACGAACTTCCCCCGATTGCGGGCTCTCAACGAGCTGTCGATCATTCCCTGGATGTCCGCGAAATCGTATCCCGCAAGGCGCGTTACCAGGTAGATGGGAAAGCGGGGGTGCCGGAACGGCTCCGCGGTCTTTCCGAAAAACGGATTGGGCACCATTCCCGCCCGGGCGACCTTCATCCCTTTGGCCTTGGCGTAGAGGAGCGTCAATTCGGAATCCACCGCCGCAGTCTCCGAAGAAGGGCCGTGGCCGGGACCGGTGACCCGCAGGGGCACGCCGATCGTGGTAGCGATATACAGAACCTGTTCCTGGAGGCCGTTTTTTTCCAGACAGGCAGCCACCGGCCGCTCCACGTCCGTTTCATAGACCTCCCGGGAGACGGCCTCCTCGGAGGTCACATTCAGGCGGCAGACATTTTTGAGGGGGATGGACCGCTTGTGGACATAATAATCACCCACCCGGCGGGAGAGGCTGTCCGCCTGGTTCACCACCAGCAGGACGCTATTCGCGCTTTGCGCCGGCAGCCACTGGGGGACCATCAGGAGGGCGGAGAAGACCGGCACCCAGCCAGGAAAACGCACCTAATTTTCCGACTCTGGGGGACCACCCCGAAGATTCGGCGGAAGCATGAATTCAGGGTATAATCGGAGCGGTTACGGCGCAACCGGCGGAATGCGGCGCCGGGTAGGAGGTGCGGTGCTTCACCCGCTGAACGGGCGGCTACGGCATTCCACGGTACTCTCCAACCGCACCACCCGGGCGCCTTCTGTTACAATACTTACCAAAGCCGGCACGGAGAGGGAAATTCATTATTTCTATCCTTCCGATTCACAATTTGTTTCGGCGGCGGATCTCAGGGCGTGCCGGGCGGGCGAGGCAGTCAAGTTGTCATGGACTTTGACCAACTGCACACATTCCTTGAGATCGTCCGGCTGAAGAGCTTTTCGAAGGCAGCCCAAACCTGCTATCGGACCCAGCCGGCCATCAGCGCCCAGGTGCGCCAGTTGGAGCAGGAACTCAAAACCTCGCTTTTCGAGCGTTTCGGCAGCCGCATTTCCCTGACCACGGCCGGCAAGATTTTCGCCGGTTATGCCGAGCGGCTGTTGGATCTGCGGCGCCAGGCGCAGGACGCCATCAACGAACTGGAGCGCAATCCCCGCGGGGAACTGGTCATCGCCGCCAACGAAGCCACCTGCATCTACGTGCTGCCGCGCGTGTTTTCGGAATACAGGCACCTCTTCCCGGCGGTACAGTTGCAGGTGGACCGCTCCTATGGTTCGCGGGTGGTGGAAGCGGTGATGGAGAACATCGCGGATTTTGGGCTGACGCAATTGCCGGTGGAGGAGAGGCGCCTGCAAGTGGTGACGATCCACCGCGACGAGATCCGCCTCATCGTGCCCGGGGGGCATCCGCTGGCCGAACGCAAGTTCGTTCTGGCGCATGAGTTGTTAGGATATCCGCTGCTGCTCCCCAAGACCGGAAAGACCCGCTCGCGCCTGGATGCCTGGTTCGAGGTGGTGGAGGGAGAAATCTTCGTCTCCATGGAACTCGATTCCACGGAAATGATGAAGCGCTTCCTGATGGCCGGTTTGGGAATTTCGTTCCTGGCTCACTCCAACTGCCGCGAGGAAATCGAGGCTGGCGCGTTATGCGCCATTCCCCTCGGCCCGGAACCGATGGTACGCAGGCTCGGGCTCATCTATCGCAAAGACAAAGCGCTGTCGAAAGCTGCTTTGGGGTTTATTCAGGTGGTGCTGGAGAACCTGGAGGAGCGGCCCCTGCGGGAAAAGGCGAACCGGGCTCCGCAGGTATTGGCGGGGTAAGGCATGATCTGCCGGCGCTGCAAAAAGAAGTTCGATCCCGGCGATACATCCGTCTGCCCGCACTGCGGGGAGGAGAACCCCCCGGCCACCTCGGGTGTGTTGAAGACTTCAACAATTCTGATTTCGGCAGGGAACCTGGAAGCGGTTTATCGCTCGGTCAAGGACGTCCCAGTGTCGCTCCGCAAGAAACTGTTGAAGTCCACCAACGGGCTAAATTCGGCCACCATCCTGATCGCGGACCGGCGGGGAAGGCACGAGATCAACAAGGCCATCCGGAATCTGCCCTCTGCCATCCAGCAGCGCGTGCGTCAGTCGGTCATGGGAGAGGAGGCTGCCCCGGAGGGCCTTCAGTGGCTTACGCCCACCGTGCGGCGCGCGGCCGCCGCTCTGCTTGGGGGCGGCGCCATTCTGGTCATCTGGCTGATCTTCACGCACCGGTGGTGACGGCGGCGTCCTAATAGACGGGCAGCGATCGGACGCCCGAATATACGGACACCACCAGCACTGCCAGCAGCCCGAAAAACAACAGAGTGCCCAGGTAGTTCGCTATGTGCCCCCGGCTCAGGTGGGGTTGCAGCATCCGTCTCACGGTCCACCTCCTGCCTACAACTGGTTTTACGCGGGTCATCGGATCCGGGTTTCAAACCGCCCGGGGCGGTCCGTCTGGCAGTGCCGGCCGCCATGCGTTATTCTCAATGTTTTCTATGACGCGAAAAGCGGTTGTGTTCGGGAGCGGCGGGCAACTGGGAATGGAGTTGGTGCGGGAGCTTACGGCGCGCGGCTATTCGACGTCCGGGTGGGACCGCGCCAGGCTGGACATCACCAGCGGCAGCCAAGTGGAGGAGGCGCTGGCCGAGTTCGATCCGGCGGTAGTCTTCAACGCCGCCGCCTATAACCAGGTGGATATCGCGGAGCAGGAGCCGCAGGCGGCTTTCGCGGTGAATGCGCTGGCGGTTCGCAACCTGGCCATGGCCTGCCGCCAGACCGATGCGCAGTTGGTGCACTTTTCGACCGACTACGTCTTTGACGGCACGGCCGGGCGCCCCTACACGGAAGCTGACCCCACGCATCCCCTGGGGGCTTACGCGGTCTCCAAGCTGGCCGGCGAACTGTTCGCCCAGGCCTACCTCGACAACGCGCTGGTGGTTCGCACCAGCGGCGTCTTCGGACCGGGAGGGCTCAAAACCGCCCGCGGCAATTTCGTGGAACTCATGCTCCGGCTGGCTTCCGGCGGCCAGCCGATCCGCGTGGTGGAAGACTACGTGGCTTCCCCCACCTACGCGCCCGCCCTGGCGTCGCGCACCATCGACCTGGTGGAGCGCGGCCAATCCGGGATCTTCCATATCGGCGGGGGCACACCGATTTCCTGGTTCCGCTACGCACAACTGATCTTCCGGGTGGCTGGTCTCGATCCGGAACTGCACCCCACCAACGAGCGGGAATACCGCACGGTGGCCCGCCGCCCCAAGTTTTCGGCGCTGGCGAACGCCAAAATCGCGAGTCTGGGCCTGGAGCCCATGCCTCCCCTGGAGCAGGCGCTGGAGCAGTACTTCGCGGCCCGCCGCCGGCAGACCGTCAGCCAGTGACCCCCGACTTCCGCCTGGAACCCGCGGATCTGCTCGCGCTGCCGGGCGGGGAGTTTTTGATGGGGCAGGAGGATGGCCGGGATGAAGAGCGCCCGGTACACCGAGTCCGGGTGGCGCCGTTCCGCGTCTGCCGCTTCCAGGTGACCAACGCGGAGTACGACGCCTTCCGGCTGGCCACTGGGCGGGAAGCCTCCCCCTGGAGGGAGCGCCGAGAGTTCGGGTATCCCGGGCAGCCCGTGGTGGCGGTCAGTTGGCACGACGCCGAGGCCTATTGCCGGTGGCTTTCCGAGCGCTTCGGGACGCGCATCCGGCTGCCTTACGAAGCGGAGTGGGAGTATGCCGCCCGCGGCGGGCTGGAACAGTGTCTGTACCCTTGGGGAAACACGCCGGTCTTCGAGCGGGCAGACTACGCCGGGCGCTGGCGCAACGGACCCGAGCCGGTGGGCACCTCAGCGCCCAACGGTTTCGGCCTGTACGACGTGTGCGAGAACGTGCACGAATGGTGCGGGGACTGGTATGACCCGTCCTGGTATGCGGCGTCGCCGGCGGAGAACCCCAGGGGACCGGAAACGGGCGCGCGCAAAGCTTCCCGCGGCGGCTCCTGGCGGCATCACATCAAGATCGCGCGCTGCGCCGCGCGCAGCAGTATCCCGCCCGAGTTCTGCTATGCCGACTACGGCTTTCGGGTGGCGGCGGATTAGCGCGCCGCCGCGCCGAGAGCCTGCTCGGCGGCGGAGCGGCCGCTCTCCGTGGGGCGGAACCCTTCGGCCCGCAGCGCTCTTTCCAGCTTCTCCAGGATGAGCAGCACGTTTTCCGGGGTCGAAGAGGCGCCCATCAGGCCGATGCGGAACACTTTGCCGGCCAGCGGCCCGAACCCGCCCGCGATTTCGATGCCGTCCTCCTCCAGCAGCCGTTTGCGCACCTTGGCGTCGTCCACTCCCTCCGGGACGCGCGGCGTGTTGAGCGTCCACAGGCGGCGGCCTTCGGCCACGTGCATGCGCAGCCCCATCGCCTCGATCCCGGCGACGAAGGCCTGGTGATTGCGCCGGTGCCGATCCCAGCGCTTCTCGATACCCTCCTCGCGAATCAGCACCAGGGCTTCGCGAAGCGCGTACAGCATGGTGGCCGACGCCGTGTGATGATACTTACGGCCGCTGTAATACGTGTCCAGCAGTTGGAGGTCCAGGTACCAGGAATGCGGCGGCGCCGGACGCGTCCGCAGTCTTTCCAGGGCGCGCGGCGATACGGTAACCGGCGCCAGGCCCGGCGGGCAACTCAGGCCCTTCTGCGAGCAACTGTAGGCGATGTCGATGCCGGTTTCGTCCACCAGCACGGGCATGCCTCCCAGCGAGGTGACGCAGTCCGCGATCACCACGGCATCGACTTCATGCGCCGCTTCGCAAATGGCTTTGCCCGGCTGGAACGCGCCCGCGGAAGTCTCGGCCTGCACGTAGGCCACCACGCGCGGTTTCTCGCGGCGGATGAACTCGCGGGCCTCCTGCTCGTCGAAGACCTCGCCCCAGGGTTTTTCCAGGCGCACCACCTCGGCCCCCTGCCGCCGCGCCATCTCCGTGATGCGCTCGCAGAAGAAGCCGTTGACCAGCACCGCGAATTTCCGCCCAGGTTCCGCGAAGTTGGCTACGGCGGCTTCCATTCCGGAACTGCCCGTGCCGGAGATGGCCAGGTTGAATGCGTTATTGGTCGAAAACACGTACCCCAGCAGCTTGCGGACCTCCTCGGCCACTTCGAAGAAATACGGATCCAGGTGTCCGACAATCGGCTGGGCCAGCGCCTGGTACACGCGCGGCGCCACCATGCTGGGGCCCGGCCCCAGCAGCAGGCGTGCCGGCGGGCGGAGGGGAGGGTATTCTTCCTGCATCATCCTTTCAGTGTAACAACCGGGCTTTTTCCTAGTCCGCGAAGCGGCGGAAGAAGCTGGCGGCCTTCCAGTGGGGCCGCTGAGGGTCGTTGGCCACCGATTCGGCGAGCATCCGCACCAAGCGGTTGAAGTCCGCCGCAGCCTGGAGGTCCACCGGTTGGCACAGATCGTCCGAAGGCGCGTGGTAGCGCTCCCGCAGCCACGTTTTGAAGATCTTTTCCTCGGGCGTGCCCCGGCGATATCCGTCTTTGAAGGCCAGGGACGGCACGCCGCTGCGAATGAAGCTGTACTGGTCGCTACGGATAAACGAGTTGCGCTGCGGCTCCGGGTCTTCCTGCACTCCTATCCCCAATTTTGCCGCAACTTCGCGAATGTGGTCTCCGAGGTCGGATTCTTCCAGGCCGTAGACCGTCACCAGGTGCAGCGGGTACAACGGCAGGAACATGTCCACGTTCAGATCCGCCACGATGTGGCGCGTGTCTACAGTGGGATGGGTGGCAAAGTAACGCGAGCCCAGGAGTCCCTTCTCTTCACCGGTGACGGCCAGAAAAAGCACGGAGCGGCGCAGCCGGGCCTTTTCGTGGTGGAGCGCGGCGGCGATATCGAGCAGGGTGGCCACGCCCGAAGCGTCATCCATGGCGCCGTTGTAGATCGGATCCCCCTGAATGGGTTCGCCCACCCCAAGATGATCCAGGTGCGCCGAAAGAACCACGTATTCGTTTTCGAGCGCCGGGTCGGCGCCGGGCAGCAGCGCCACTACGTTCGGCGACTCGACTTCCGCGCGCTCCACCTCCACCTTGGCACGCAGGGATACCGGCAGGGGGAAGCGGGGCAGGGGCTTGCCGGCATCCGCCAGGGCTTGTAACTCCTCGAAGGTGTGCCCCGTGCCCGCCAGCAGTTTTTCCGCGCGGGCCGGGTTCCAGGTGGCCGCGAAGCGCAGGCCGTGGTCCTCTTCCGCACCGGAGGCGGCCAGGCTCATGGAAGTCTGGAAACGCGAGAGCGCCATACGGGCCCACGGGATATCCATATGGTGCGGGTCCGGAATCGCGATCGCGCCGAGTACCCCCGCGCGCTCCAGAAAACGGCCCCGCTCCGGCGCCGACTGGTAATGCGCCCGCAGAGGGCCGGAAATGTTCCCCGGGCTGCCTGCCAGGTAAACCACGATCTTGCCGCGCAGGTCCAGTCCGGCCAGGTCGTCATAATGCATTTCGGGCACGGTCAGGCCGTAGCCCGCAAACACCAGGCCCGCTTCCACGCGGGGAGCCGGATCGATGCGCGTGCTGATGACGGCGTCTTCGCCCAGCGCCAGCGGTTCGGCCGCTCCGTGGCGCAGCAGTTCCAGCCCGCAGCCTGTCTCGAGGATGCGCCGGGTGCGAAACTTCACCGGCTGGAAATAGCCGCCGGTCCCGGCCGCTTTCAGGCCCGCCCGTTCGAACTCGCCGGCCACGTACGCCGCCGCCTTGCGGTATCCCTCGCTGCCGGTGTTGCGGCCTTCCAGCTTGTCGTCCGCCAGATACTTTACGTAGGACCACCAGCGCCGGCCGTCGCCCGCGGACGGTGCGGCGGCCAGGGCCAGAGCCGCCAGGGCGGCGGGCAGCAATCGGCAAAGTGCGGCAACCAGCGGGGTGTGTTTCTTCATCGGGCGTCCGGTCAGTAGTAATCCGCGCAGCTCATGTAGTATCCGCACTTCTCGCACAGCAGTTTGCACTTGCGCGCGGTGAGGCGCGTGGAGCACACCGGGCAGTAGAGCATGGGCTCCTCAGGCGGCGGGTTTTCCGCGTCCGCGCGCGGAGGCGTTGGTTGGGATTCCCTCACAGGCCGATCGCTATTATAGCGGAGGGCGTAGAATGAAGGGACTGTGATGCTACGCAGGATCTGGGTGCTATGGATCGGCTTGGCGGTAGCGGCCTGTGCGCAACGGTACGAAAGGCCGGTGCGGCAGTCCTGGCGAGGGTTGCGCGGCGCGGTGGCAGGGGGCAGCGACCCTGCGGTGGAGGCGGGCATGCGCCTGTTTCATCAAGGGGGCAACGCCGTGGATGCGGGTGTCGCCACCATGCTGGCCGCCGCGGTGTTCGAGTTTTCGCACCTGGGCATCGGCGGCGAGGCTCCCATCCTGGTGCGCACCACGGATGGGAAAGTGCATGCCATCGCCGGGGTGGGCACCATGCCGAAAATGGCTACCGCGGAGTTTTTCCGGCAGCGGCCCCTGGTTCCCGGCGAGATCCTCTATCCGCCGGAACCCGGCGGCCTGAAAGGGATGGTGCCCGTAGCCGGCCTGATGCCCGCGCTGGTGCCGGGTATGATGGACGCCGCGCTGGTGGCGCTGCGGGAGTACGGCACCAAGTCCTTCACGCAGGTAGTGGAACCCGCCATCGAACTGGCCGACGGAGTTCCCCTGGATGAGACCCGCGCCGCGGCCATCGAGCGCTGCCGCCGCTTCTTCCGCCTGTGGCCTTCTTCGCGGCACGTCTTCATGCCCGAGGGAAGGGTCCCCGGGGTAGGGGAGATCTTCCACCAGCCGGACCTGGCGCATACTCTGCGCTCCCTGACGGATGCGGAAAAACGCGCGCTGGCGGCTGGAGCCGGACGCGTGGCGGCCATTGACGCAGTGCGCGACTTCTTCTATCGCGGCGAGATCGCCCGCCGCATCGACGCCTTCAGCCGCGAAAATCACGGCTTGCTGCGCTACGAGGACATGGCCGCCTTTCACCTCAAGCCCGAAGACCCGGTCAGCACCACGTACCGCGACTACCAGGTGTACAAACCGGGCTTCTGGACGCAGGGCCCCGCCATGCTGGAAGCCCTCAATATTCTGGAGGGGTTCGACCTCCGCTCGATGCGCTGGAACTCCGCGCCGTACATTCACACGTTGGTGGAGGCGCTGAAGCTGGCGTACGCCGACCGGGACACCTATTATGGCGATCCGAAGTTTGTCCAGGTCCCCGCCGAGCGCCTGCTCTCGAAGGAATATGCGGCCGAGCGCCGCCGGCTCATCGGGCAGCAGGCTTCCACCGAGTTTCGTCCCGGAAGAATCGGCGAGCATCCGCCGCTGCACCCCTCCGAGTCGGAAATGACGCGCTTCCCGGTGGATGACGGGCTGCTGGCGCGTGACACCACGTGTGTGGATGCGATCGACCGGGATGGTTTGGCCTTCTCGGTCACTCCCTCCGGCGCCTGGCTGCCCACGGTGATCGCCGGCGACACCGGCATCGGGCTCACCACGCGCGCCCAGAGCTTTCTGCTGGTGCCCGGGCATCCCAACGAGCTGGCCGGCGGCAAGCGTCCGCGGGTCACGCTGAGCCCCACCCTGGTGACGCGCCAGGGCAAGATCTACATGGCGCTCTCCACGCCCGGCGGCGACAACCAGGATCAATCGTTGATTCAGGTCTTCCTGGACGTGGTGGAGTTCGGCATGGACGCCGAGACGGCGATCGAAGCGCCGCGCTTTCAGACGCGCCACCTGGTTTCCAGCTTCGACAATCACGCCATGTATCCCGGCGACCTGCTGCTGGACGAGCGCGTCCGACCGTCGGTGGTGGCCGAACTCGCCGAGCGCCGGCACAAAGTCGAGAGCCGCTCGCGCTGGGCCAGCGGCGCGGCCCCGGTGCTCATCCGGGTGACTCCCGAAGGGGTCATCGAGGCGGGAGCCGACCCGTACGGCGAGCGCACGGCCTGGGCGTGGTAGGCACGCTTTTCGACGAGCCCGGCGGCTTCGACCGCGACCGTTTCGCCGCCACGCTGGGCCGATTGGCCGCCGAGCGCATTTACATCGGCACCAGCTCCTGGAAATATGAGGGCTGGATCGGCCAGATCTACAGCCGCGCCCATTATCTTTCGCGCGGGCGCTTCTCCCGCAAGCGGTTCGAAGCGGAGTGCCTGCGCGAGTATGCCCAGGTCTTCCCCATCGTCTGCGGAGACTTCGCCTTTTACCAGTTCCCGGCTCCGGAATACTGGCGGCGCCTGTTTCAGCAGGTTCCCCCGGAATTCCGCTTCGCCTTCAAGGTGCCCGAGCCGGTGACCGGCAGCGACAACCCCACGTTTCTCGACGCCGAGGTGCTCAGGACCCTGTTCCTGAGGCCCCTGTGGCCGCATCACGAGCAGACCGCGTTGCTGATTTTCGAGTTCACCGCGCTCCCGCCGGAACCCCGTAAGACATTTCTGGAAAAACTGAATCCGTTTCTGGAGGCGCTGCCCCCGCAATATCGCTATGCGGTGGAGATTCGCAACCCCGATCTGCTCACTCCGGACTACTTCCGCTGCCTGCGGAATCACGGTGTGGCACATGTATATAACGCCTGGAGCCGCATGCCCGAACTCGGCGAACAGATCGCCATTCCGGAGTCCGCCACCGCGGATTTTGCGGTGTGCCGGGCCTTGCTGCGCCGGGGGAGGGACTACCAGGCGGCCGTGAACCGGTTTTCGCCTTACACGGAGATCCGCGATCCCAATCCGGAAGCTCGGCAGGCCATGCGGATGCTGATCGGCCGGGCGCGGGACAAGCGCGAGATGGCGTTCCTGTTCGTCAACAACCGGCTGGAAGGCAACGCCCCGCTGACGATTCTCTCGATGGTCGAGCCGTAAAGGGCCCGCTCCCTGACCCGGGGTAGGCGGAACCAAACGGACAGCGGCCCAAGGAGTCAGGAGGCAGAAGCCAGGAGTCACAATCGTCCCCGGAGCGGTATCGGAGGGGTGTGTTACTGAGCCGCGACGGTGTTGGAGGCTTACTTCAGCCGCCAGCGGCCCTCGGTGAAGTCGGCGCTGTCTTCGCTCCAGGTGCCAAACTTGGCCGCCATTTGTCCGCCGTCCACGAACAGGGTCGCCCCGGTTACATAGGAGGCCAGGTCGCTCGCCAGGAAGGCGCTGGCCTGGGCCACCTCCTCCGGTTCGCCACCGCGCCCCAGCGGGATATGGCGGAAGTATTCCTTGAGCAGCCCGGGGCTGGAGAAGTGCGCCGCGGTGAGCCGCGTGCGGATCAGGCCCGGACACACCGCGTTCACCCGGATGCCGTACGGACCGAGTTCGTTGGCGACGGTGTGCAGAATTCCCAGGAGCCCCGCCTTACTGGCGTTGTAGGCCGTCAGCCGGGCTTCGCCGTCATAGGAATTGGTGGAGGCGGTGATCACGATGGCGCCGCGCCGCCGCGGCTTCATGCGCGCGGCAGCCGCCTGCACAGTCTGGAAGACCCCGGTGAGATTGATCGCCAGCGTGCGGTCCCAAAGGTCGCGCCCGGTATCGCCCAGGTCCGCCTCCACCGCGGTGCCGGCGTTCGCCACCACGATGTCCGGCGTTCCGCAGGCATCTAGCGCCGCCTCGATCGAGCCGCGGTCTGTCACGTCCACCACGCATCCCCTGCCGCCCAGCCTGGCCGCCGTCTCGGCGGGGCGCTCGCGCTCCAGGTCGAAGAGCCACACCTGGGCTCCCCCGGCAGCCAGCACCGTGGAGGTCGCCAGCCCGATGCCGTTCGCGCCGCCCGTCACGACAGCCAGTTTTCCGCTAAAGTCCAAGGACATCGGAACCTTTCTACCACATCGCTATACTGAGAAAATCATGCGCAGGCAACGGGACTGGACGCGAAGACGCTGGATGGGCAGCCTGGCGGCTTCGGCGCTGCCCCTGTGGGGACAGGGCGTCTCTTCGCGCGGCGTCAAGCCCATGCCCCGCGGCAAGCCTTCGGGTCTGCCCTTTCATGCGCGTTTTACGGATATCGCCGAGCACGCCGGCTTGCGTACGCCGCTGGTGTACGGCCCTCCGCGGAACAAGAATTACATTCTCGAAACCGTGGGCTGCGGCTGCGCCTTCATCGACTACGATAATGACGGCTGGCTAGACATCTTCCTGCTTAACGGCACGATGCTCGAGGGCGCGCCGCCCGGCCTCACCAACCGGCTCTATAAGAACAACCGCGACGGCACATTCAGCGACGTGACCGAAAAGGCCGGTCTCCACCGCACCGGTTGGGCCTCCGCCGTGGCCGTGGGGGACTACAACAACGACGGCTTCGACGACCTGTTCGTCACCTACTGGGGCCAGAACGTGCTCTACCGCAACAACGGCGACGGCACCTTCACGGATGTCACCGAAAAAGCCGGGTTGCTGCATCCGGGCGTGCGCTGGGGCTCCGGCTGCACCTTCGTGGACTACGACCGCGACGGGAAGTTGGACCTGTTTGTAGCCAACTACCTGGAGTTCGACGTCCAGTCTGTGCCCAAGCCGGGCGAAAATACCAACTGTAACTGGAAAGGCATCCCCGTGAACTGCGGCCCGCGCGGGCTGCCGCCCAGCATTCCGGCGCTCTATCACAACAACGGCGACGGCACGTTCACCGACGTCAGTGTGCCTTCCGGCGTGGCCAAGGCCAAAGGCAGCTATTGCATGACCACGGTGGCGGCGGACTTCGACAACGACGGCTGGCCGGATCTCTACGTGGCCGCCGATTCCACTCCCAGTTTCCTGCTGCGCAACAACCACGACGGCACCTTCACGGACATCGGTCTGGAGAGCGGCGTGGCGCTCAACGAAGACGGCATGGAGCAGGCCGGTATGGGACTGGGCATCGGGGACTACAACCTGGACGGCAACCTGGATATCCTCAAGACGCACTTCGCCGACGACACCTGCATCCTGTATCGCAACGACGGCAAGGGGAACTTCGAGGACGTGACCATCCGCGCCGGGTTGGGGGTGGAGACGCGCTTCATCGGCTGGGGCGCGGGGATGTACGACCTGGACAACGACGGCCAGCCGGACCTGTTCTGGGTGACCGGCAGCGTCTATCCCGAGGTGGAGGCCAAGCTGCCCAGCTATCCTTTCAAAACGCCGCGGGTGGTCTTTCGCAACCTGGGCAACGGCAAGTTCGAGGAGCTGTTCGACCTGGCCGGTCCGGGCGTCACCGCCGCGCATGCCAGCCGCGGCTGCGCCTTCGGAGATTTCGACAACGACGGCGACGTGGACATCCTCATCATGAATCTGAACGAGCCGCCGTCGCTGCTGCGCAACGACGTGACCGGCACGGGCCATTGGCTGAAGGTCAAACTGATCGGGGTGAAGTCCAACCGCAGCGCCATCGGCGCCCGCGTGACGGCTCGCTACGCCGGCAAACAGCAGACCCAGGAGGTGCTCAGCCAGGCGAGCTTTTACTCCTCCAACGATCTCCGCCTGCACTTCGGCCTGGGGCCGGTGGACCAGGTGGACCTGGATGTCCGCTGGCCCAACGGGAACAAGGAATCCATTCCCGGCGTGACCTCCGGCCGCCTGGTGGTGATCCAGGAAGGCAAGGGCGTGGTCAAGTCGGAAGTGTTCCCGAAGCGCATGGTATAAATCCGCGCCCGCGTGACGGCACCCTACCCGGGGCAAAGTGCGCAGCCAGGCCCGGCTTTTACTCCGCTGAAGTCTAGTGGCCCAACGGAGCAATTGGGTTCCCCCCGGGATAGTTCTCTGATAACCTGAAATTTGCCGACCATTGTTCGCTAGCCCGCGCGCTTCGCAGGTGCGCCGATCTCGTTGATCCTGCCGTCCAGCGGCTGGGCCGGAGCCGTGTATTCAAGTCCTTTGGATACTGAGCGAACAAAATGCCAAAAGAAGATCTCATCAGGGGCCGAGTGTCGTTTGGCGCGCAGGAACAGTACCGGGTGTTGCTGGAAGGCGGTGGGGAAACGGCGGCAGAGCCGTCGGGCGCGTTGCGGGGGTACGGCGAGTTGCCGGCCGTGGGCGATTGGGTGCGGGTGCGCCCGGCCTCCGAGTTTTGCCTGATCGAGGAAGTGGAGGCTCGGAGGACGGCTTTTATCCGGAGAGCCGCCGGCCGCGTACACGCATCCCAATGCGTGGCGGCCAACATCGACGTCTGCTTTGTAGTTTCCGGCTTGGATGGGGATTTCAACCTGCGGCGCATCGAGCGCTATCTGGTGCTCGCCTGGGAGAGCGGAGCGCGGCCCGTGGTGGTGCTCAACAAGGCGGATGTTTGTGTGGACGCCGGCCGAGCGGTAGACGCGGTGCGGTGCTCTGCCGGCGAAGCGGAGGTGGTGGCGATTAGCGCGCGGCGGTCGGTGGAGCCGCTGAGGCCGTGGCTGTGGCCAGGCGCAACGGCGGCGTTATTGGGTTCTTCCGGTGCTGGAAAGTCCACCATTGCGAACGCGCTCATTGGGGGCACCCTGGCCACCCACGAAGTTCGCGAGAACGACTCCCGGGGACGGCACACGACGACGGCCAGAATGTTGATGGCTGTGCCGGGTGGGGCGTGGCTGATAGACACGCCGGGGATGCGGGAACTGGGATTACTGGCCAACGAGACATCGCTGGATTTGGGATTTCCCGACATCGCGTCGCTGGCCGCGCAATGCCGTTTTGGCGATTGCCGGCATGAGCAAGAGCCCGGGTGCGCGGTGCGGCAGGCGCTGGATGAGGGCAGGATTCCCGCGGGCCGGTGGGTGAGTTACGCAAAGCTGCAGCGCGAGGCGCGCCACCATGCGCTGGAAGCGGATGCGAGTGCGCAAAGAGCCGAGAAGCGAAAATGGAAGGCGATTCATAAAGCCAGCAAGCGACTGTACCGGGAACGCGGGCGATAGCGCCCTGCTCGTCCACGGTGCGCTGATCGGGCGGCGGTCCGTTCCGAAGAGATCCCGGCTACACGGAGATGACGGAGCTTGTCGGGTTGTCGCCAGGTCGGACCTTGGGCCGACCTGGCCGGACCCGGCGTTACCGCCGGTGGACCACGTGGACCTGGACGTCCGCCGCATCCAGCGTGTGGCCGCCGGCCGCCTGGTGGTGATCCAGGAAGGCAAGGGCGTGGTCAAGTCGGAAGTGTTCCCGAAGCGCATGGTATAATTGGCTTTCACACCTCGCAGGGCCCGTAGCTCAGTTGGTTAGAGCGCTACCTTGACACGGTAGTTCCATCAATCACTTACAAGCATCCCTACTGAAAACACAAGACTTACGCCACCAGAAAGTGGACTCCAGTTGGACGCCAGACCGTTACCGTGGCGAGGTTGGACTCCAACTGGACTCCGGAGTCCAGCACCAACCGCATCGCGGTAGCACTCTTGGACTCCGGTGGACGCCAGCCGATGGAATGCCACGTGCTCTCGCGTGCGCGCGAGCAGTTACCGGCTTCCCAAAACCCTATCCTTTCGAATCAGTATGCGCCAAGGACAGGTTTTTCCGCTCTCTATATATGGACGAAGGGACGTGGCAAGATCGGAGGAGGAGGAGTACGTGGCGACGAGGGCACTGACGATCCAGTTGAACGGCGCGGAGTGGCTGGAACTCCTGTCGCGGGCTGGCGCGGCCAGTTGCACGATCCCGGCGTACGTGAGGACTCTATGTGGCCTTCCAGCGTGGCTCCGGCGTGGCGAGGAGATGGCGGGTCGTACGTCCTCCGCTCGCCGGCCGACTTCCGCGCTTGAACGCAGGAGCGTCACCGTCGTTCTCACCGACCAGGAGTACGAGCGCGTGGCTGGCGAGGCGAGCCAGGCCGGTCAACGGCTGGCGCAGTTCGTCCGCACGCGATGTGGATTCCAGGTTCGCAACTCTTCGCTGCCAGGCACCGACGAACGCGAGGACGAGGCCGACGACGCATGGGAGAGGCTAAAGGGCCTCGGCTTGGAGCCGCAGGATTACTTCAAGGAGTGAGCTTCGCCCCGCCGCGACCGGAAGAATCGGTCGTGCAGGTCGCGGGCATACCGGCGCGCGAGCTTCTTATCGACCAGCCCGCTCCGGACGACATCGGTGAGCAGGACGCGATTTGCGAGGCCCGCGCGGTCGCCCGCCTCGATCAGCCCGTGGCACTCGTCGCACGCCAGCCAATCTCCCTGCGACACGCTATTGTACTGGTCGAGAAACGTGTCGGCGGGATATAGCCACGCCGGAGGGTGCGAGGAGCAGAAGTCGCAGATCATGACGCCTTGCTTCTGGCGTCGAGCACGTTGAGCAGCGCCTGCAACGATGGCGCGACCTGGAACGTACCGGCGCAGAGGAGATCCCACAGCCACGCCGCCTCGTGGCTTACGCCCATGCCGAACGCGCAACGATTCAGGGCGTCCCGCTCGGCCCACACTTCGAGGTGCGGTTCTGGCCCGTCGATCTCGGGCGGGGTGAGCGAGTATCGCAGGAGGCCGACGCTCCGGAGTTCATCCAGGATGGCGACCACGCGCCTCCTGCCTTCGAGCACCTTGGGGTCGATCATCAGTTCGTCCTCCGCGGCTTCGGCCGCTTCCCATCTCGCAGCCAGTCCACGTTCTCCTGCTCGGCGGTTGGGTCGCCCTTGCACGTCGTCATCAGGTCGTGCTGCTTGCCCATCATCGCGTCGGCGTACGCGATCACTTCAGACTCGTCGTCGGGTGTCGGCGGCAGGCGCCACTCCATGAAGAACGCAATGCGCGTTTGGTTGGTCTCCGGCACGTACGTCGCTGCTGGCCACACCCGGACCTGATTGCCGGAGGTGACCTCGCCCACGAGTCCTTCCAGCACCTCGTCCGCGCCCTCGATCTCCCGCTTTGGAAGCCTTGCCAGGATTTTCATCGCCCAACCCCGAACCGTATGAACCTGTCGATCAGTTCTTTACTCACGGCTGCGCATCGCTCTCCAGCCTGCGGAGGCGCTGCATCTTGGTGCCCGCGACCTCCGTGTTGACCTCACCGGCCATCGCGTTGAAGCGAGCTACCAGGCCACGGATGAGTCGGGCGAGTTCGTGCGGGTCTGACAAGACGATGCTGTGCTCCTCCCACTCGCCCTGCTTCACCCACGGGCCATGCTTCCGTACCCGCAACTCCCAATCGTTCCCCGGAGCAAGGAACAGTTGCACCCGCGACTCATTGTTCTCGTGGCAGAACATAACCGCAGGGAACCGCGCCGCGAGTTGCGCCGCCTTCTCCTTGCGCTCCTTCGTGCGCCGTTTCCGCTCCTCGGGTGTGATCATCCCAATCGCTTCCTTCCGGCCGCGCGAGCACGCCGCCAGCGTTCCTTGGTTGCCCGGATGATGTTCGCGCGTCCGCGCGCACTCAGTCTGCGCTTGGGTTTCTCCTGCTGCGGCTGGGCCTGCTGTTCCACCTGTGGCGCGTTCCCGTTCAACTCGCGTTGGAGATCCGCGATCTGCTGGTCAATCCGTTTTCTCTGCAACTGGAAGCCGATGAGCGCGTGTTGCAGTATTTCTGTTCGATCAATCGTTGATTTCATTCTCGTTGTCCTTTCCGGTTGAGCACGTACATTTGGTCGTGCAGGCCGTGCCACTGGGGGATCGCCACGACCTTTGCGATCTCCCAGTTCTTGTCCAACTCGTCGTGGAATCGCTCGTCGGCGGTGCAGCCGCCGTTCTCGCCCACATAGATCGCCGTGCCGCCCTCGTACCGCCGCAGGCAGTCGGTCGCAATGCCGTGGCTGTGCGGTGGCCAGCAGAGGAACAGCGTCCGGTCCTGGTGGAACCGGACCATGCCGGGACCGCCGCGCCGTACTTCGAAGTACGTTCCAGTCTCGACGGCCCACGCGACGACCTTCTTCCGGCCAGCCACGGGCGGGCGCGAGTCGTACGCCACGATATCCGCTCCAGCCTCCGCAGCGAGACGCGCCCAATAGCCGGTTCCCGCGCCGATCTCAACGATGGGCGAGTGCTCGACCAGCGTTCGGATGGCCTTCTCATCCGGAACCGCCCAAGCCCAATGCGCGGTCGCATAGTCGCGCGCCGCAAACTCCGCGATGCAGAACGCGCCGACCGCTGCCTCCTCCGGGCACGGGAGCGGGATGCCCCACGCCTTCAGAGTGGCGAGGCTGGCCGCGCTCTTGGCGCGTCCGACCATGAGGTCGTGCGGTAACTCGCGCCAGAGCTTCAGGAGCACGTTCTCAAACTTCCGTTTCATCCTTCTCTTCCAACTGAACGTATGCAGCCAGGCGCCAATGCGCAAGCGGCGCGCGGAAGTACTCCGCGAGGTGCTCCGTCCTGTGGTCGCGGGCGGCAATCTTCGCCAGCACCGCCCGATGTTGCAGGCTCGGTGCGGTTTCTCCGGCCTCCCACCGGATCACGCAGATCCGGTTGGGGGTGATGGGGATTCCCATCTTCGCCGCCACCTTGGTGATTTCGGTTGCGAGGTCCTCCTGGCCCCATCGCATCTTCGCGCGCAGTTCGACAACCGCCCTGCGGAGACCTCTGTGCATCGCATCTGTTGTCCGCTTCAAGCCGCAACTCGACCGCCTTCCTTGTTGGCGTGCCAGGCGCGGAGATACGCATCGGCCTCCGCTGTGGTCATGCCCTTTTGTCGTGCATACCGGCGCACCCGTTGGCACCGGCTGGCGCGTCCTGCGACGAGTCCGCACACGTATTGCCTGCTGGCCCCGCTTTTGGGCGGTACGATTTCGCGCCCGCACACTTGGCACGGGAAGGACGGGCGCGGGGGGAGGTATCGCTTGGGTTCCCGTTCACCGCTGATCCATGCGTAGAGGCACGCGCCGCGCACCAGGATTGTCACCCGCCGGCCAGCACGACCGGCAGCGGTGAACAGGGAAGACTTCATACTCGACGTGACCTGATCTCCAGCGAACGAAATCCGCAACGCCTCGTCTTCGTGCAAGAGCGCGAGGCGGCGCACGACAGCATCCCAATAGCCTTTATCGACGTTGGGTGGCGCGGGCGGCGGGATCTCCAACCGCAGGACAGCGCATCCTTCTGGTTCAGGCGCGCGTGCCAACTGCGGTCCCGTTCCCATTGAGGCTGGCCTTTCTCCAAAGCGTCTGCTGCCGCCCGATGCCCTGCGAGTCCTTAACCACCTCGCCACGCTCGAATAGCGTGGCCATCGCTTGCGCCACGGAGGATCGAACCCTCTGGCGTTCGGGTGGGTCGATCTGCGCGCTGCCAGTCATCCTCTCCACGACGTCGTTGACGGTGAACTGGTCATCGAACGTCTGCGTGGCCGCGAGGACGAGTTGCCTGGTGACCTGGACCCGATCCGTTATCTGTTGCGGAGGCTCCGGAGGTCGCGGCGGCGTAGGCGGTTGCGCGACGACCGGCGCGAGAACGGGCAGGATGCCGCGGAGTGCTTCTTCCGTGGCGTCGTCCGCGAAGGGCAGCAGCGTCTTGAGCATCTGCGCCTTGCGTTCGTGCACGGCGGCTTCAGCCAGGAGTCTCTCCTGCGTGGCCTCCTCTCCTGCAATTGCTGCTTCGATGCGCGCCTTGAGCGGGTGCTCCTGGTCGGTTGGCGCGGGCGGCGCGGGTTCCGTTACGGCTGCGGGTGGGGCCGGAGCCGGTTTTTGATCCAACGGCATACGATGTACCTCCTCTGTTGCTGGCGGCGTGGACGATTCCTTTAACGCGCGCCGCAGTTCTCTCAATTCCTGGAGCGGGGTCCGGTGATTGTCCGGTCCGCTGCGGGTGAACTTGTTCCCGTTTGGAAGCAAGTAGACCAAGTGATTGTCCTCGTACACCCGCACCGCACCGCAGTTTTTCAAGACGCGATTGAGCGTGATCGTCGGGTTCATCACACGCACTCCACGCAGATCGAGTCCTCGACGGAGTTGCAGCACGGGCCGTACATCCGGCCGCACTTATCGCAGCCGCACAGATCGTACACGTCCTTGACCGGCTCTCCGCAGACCTCGCAGATCGCTTCGCCCTTCTTCGGTTCCGCTGCCGTCGTTGCCATCACTCGCCCCCCTTGAGCGGGATCTCGATGGGCGTCACCATGCCGGATGGGTCCGTCCCGAAGCGGAAGAACCGCTGTTGCTCGTTTGGCTCGTCCAGGAACTCGATCTCGATCATGTGCAGATGGTGCGCCGCCAGTTTCTCGCAATGCTTCTCTGCCAGTGTCGGAAGCACCGTGTCGAGGTCCATCGGGCTTACCTCGATCCGATCCTCGAAGAGAGCCGTCCTGCCGACGTACCCGCGAATAGCAAGGCGAATCATACGTCCTTCTCACTGGCGCGCAGGATGTTGCTGCGCCCGTTCGGTCGGATCAGGAAGTAGTTGTTCTGCGCCGCCTCGCGCGGATGGCGCCGGATCGCCCACGCGAGCTTCCGGAAGCGCAACGGCGCGGACGCGCGCACGCGCAGCGGACGACCCAGAACAAGGATCGGAGCGTTGTTGGGTTCCTGGTCGAGGTACTTCATCGTCGTTTCAACTCCGCGCGAGCTATAGCGGGCCAGTGCTTCGGCGGCGGCGATGCCCGCTCGACCAGCAATCGCACTTCGAAGTTCAACTTCTCGCCGGCCAGCCACAGGTCACAGAGGCATTGGCAGATGATACAGCCGCCCTTGACGCCGCCTCGCCCGCCGTTCCTGGCCGGATCGAAGGACGGATGCTTGGGGCACTTCAGGTTGGCGCGCACCCGGAGTTTCAGCATGGGCGGTCCTCCCGGTGGTCGAGCCAGTATCGGAACGCCGCCTGCGCCGCCTGCCGCAACGTCATTCCGGGCGGGTCGTGCTCGTCGCCGCCGTAGCAGGAGCAACGGTGCTGCTGGTGTGCCAGACTGCCGGTTACCAGGCGCATGTGGCATTCGAAGTGGTAGGGCACGTCGGGCACCGGCCCGTCGCCCACGTGCGGGATCGTGCAGCCACGGTCGCCAGCCCCGATAGGCTCTTGGCAGAAGCCGCACGACTGGCCGACCGGCGTCGGGATGCGCGTCTCTTCCGGGTCCACAAGGGCGATGCCGAACCACTTCATCACGAGCGCGCCGCCTCCAACGTCGATTGGAAGTCCACGATCCTGGTCGGCGTCATGCGAGCGCGTCCTTTCGCAGCCACCGCGCCCTCGCCTCTTCAATCGATATGCCGTGCTCTCGGGCGTAGCGCCGAATCTTCTGGCATCTGCTCTTTCGCCCTTCGACGCCGCCGCAGACGAACTGCTTGGATGTGCCAGAGACCGGATCGATCGACTTGCCGCAGACCCCACACTTGATCGCGGGTCGGGATGATGGAATAGCGGTGCTCGGGCGGGTCCCAATCTTCCATAGGTACACGACCGCGCCGCTCACCTTGACGCTGACGCGAAGACCGGCGCGTGCCGCCGCCGCATGGATCGAGGATCGAACGCCCCGTGGAGCTTGACTACTTCGGAAGACCAGCATCAAAACCTGATCGGGACGGAGCAGGAGGAGGTGTCTGACTGAGGAGTCCCAATAACCCTTCGAGATTCGCGGTGTGAAGTCCGCTTTCATCTCAGACCGGAGAACGATGTGTTCTTCCGGCTCTGAGCCGTGCTTCGATTGACGTTTCACATATCATGGCGACCCGATCTATCGCCGCAGTAGCCAATGCGCGTTGCCCGTCCCGCCAGCCGTCGTATTGGTGGCGGTCACGAGCAGACCGGCGTAGCGAAGTTCGACAGTCCGATTTTAGGAGGGCGCGCGGGAAATTTCCGGCGAGCGAGCGGGGTTACCACTTTGAAAATGCCTATTTCGGTTGGGCGGCAGGAGGTCGTAATCGGCTGAATCGGGGCTGCTTACGTAAGCGGGGAGAGGAAGGTGCCTGCGGCGGCTCGTACTCGCTCAATAAGTCCGGTATCGGGAGTACAAAGGGCCGCATTTTCGATCCGAAGTCAGGGTGCAGGAAGAGGCGCCTGCGGATCTCGGCCGGGTTGACGAAAAGGAACTAGAACTCGCCACGATGCTGGTGAACGCGCAGCGAGCGACGTTCGACGACACGAAGCTGAAGGACAAGCTCAAGCAGCGAGTGCCCGAACTCGTCGAGAATCGGGCGGCGGCGCCCCGTTAGCCGAATGGCCGGCGGCGCCAATGAGCAACGAATGGCCGCTCCAGATCCAGCCCGTGAGACGGCAATGCGCGCGGCTACGCCGCCTATTGTTAGCTTTTCGCGGGGCTCCGCTTCGAGACTGTGAGCACTAACCCGATCAGCGCCAAGACCGCGCCCACACCGATGGCCAGCGGGCCAGTGTTGTCTTGCATCCCGATTTCACGCGCCAGCCGTTGTCCAAAGCTGTTCATCACGTTGATTCCCCAGAGGGCAATCCCAATCCCGACTACAAGGAGGACCAATCCGCCTGCTGTCTTTCCGCTCATCTTCAACTCCTATCAATTGAGTCGTCAACTGCTCCCTGTGTCTGCTTTCCTGAATCGATCCGTGTTAACACAAAGCCGACCAACGCGCCGAGGATGGCACCGCCGACAATATAGTTGAAGGACTGTTCAGCCACCCCTTTTAGGATCGTGTCGAGGCCTCGGAGATTCCCTCCTCGCGTAATGACAGTCTCAAACGGGAGTTGCCCGAGCAGCGGAACCGACGGCCTGAACCAATAGGCGACTACTGCGCCCAATATGGTGCTTAAAACAGTTCGCATGGTCTTTATGCCGGATCACGGCAGCCGCAATCATTTCCCGGTGATGATCACGCCAGCGTGTCGTGTCAGACTGCCCCGATGTGCTATTGCACATCAGCCACCTTCCCGTCCTGGAAAATCACCTTCATGTCTTTATAGATGTAGGTAATTTTCGGGCCGAGATTAACGATCCGCTCAGGCCGTCCGAGGAGATCCTCAACCTCTTTCGTGCTTTGGCCCAAAGAGATGGTCTTCGTCGATGCGGCTTGAGCCTCAGCATCCGACGCAATAACTTCCGCTATCATCGGCTTGAGTTCCGACAAGCTCATTCGGGGGAGGGACGCCTTCTCGAACTTGAACGCCAAATAGGCCTTGTAGCGCGTCTGCGTGGTCCTCCCGCCACGCTCACTGACCGGGAACGTATCGTAAGAAACGAAGAATAGTCCGACATGATCATCGCCGATATTCGTCTTCCAGAGGTAGACTTTTTCACCCGCCTTAAAAGGACGACTCGTCTTCTTGTTTTGAAGAAACGCCACGGCACCCTTCGGCGCAAGAATGCGCCCCCCCTCGACAGTGTTTTGGGTGAAAGTACCATCGGAGGCTAAATCGCCGGTGATGCCATCTTTTTTGAGGACGAATACGGTCCCTGGGTCTGTTATACGAAGCCGGTCCGTGGCTAAACGGGTGACCTTCCAGGACGACTCGATATCGTCCTTAAGCTTCCGCTTCCATCCGGCAGTATTGACGTCCGCGTCCTGTTCCCTCTCAACCGGTGCTTTATCATCCTGTAACTTGGCTGCCACCTCCGGTGACGACTTCCCTGTGACACCGCCATTGGTTCTCTCAGCGGCTGTCGCCGTCACGGCTGTAGCCCCATGTTCCTTTTGATCGGGCACTCCGGACTTGGTGGCAGTGCCGTTGTCCTGAGAATCAGTGGTTGCCGAATTGGTATCCGCTTTCGCCCCGTCCTTCACACGAAAATCCCAGGCCAACGCACCGTAACCTGTCCACTCCTCACCTTTCTTCATGAACCGTGCCATCTCATCGCTGCTCCATTGAGCTTTGAGAGGCACGTTCTCGGTATAGGCTCCGGCCGGTGACTTCGTAAACACTCCGATCGCGTACTCACCGGGCACGAGGGGCGCCTTGGGCCGCAATATGAACGAGTTATTCGGCCCTTTTTCAACGTCAGCCGCGATCGTCTTTTGTTCGACAGACAACTCCGTCCGTTCAACCCCGGGCTGCGTGTCGAACTTCTTCTGCTTTTTCGTTTTCATTGTGACCTTCCGCGACGTGACGATTCGGACAGCATCTGTGCCCATGACATCCAACTGGATCAAGACCGGCTGGACATCCGTGATGTTGGCATCGCTTGGTATGTACTGATTTAGAGGCAGCACGAACTCCACAGGGCCTTGCTTGATCTCCACGACGGCTTTCGAGTCGCGCAGGAATTCAAACTCGAAGCCCCGGATCTCCGGGTTGCGCTTTAGGAAGGGAATCATCGTAAGGACCGCAACAGGATACGCGAAATAGCCGCCAAGCGGGATGCCGCTTGTCGCAATGCGGGCACCGATGTTTGCGGCCATGGTTGTCCCGACTTGCGTTAAGGCAATGTCCTTTGCAGCGTCTTTCGCATCCGCCGCCTTACTCTTGGAGAAGGCGTGCTGCTGCGGCCTTGGCGCGAGAGTAATCTGCCACGTGTCACCCTGCCGAGCGATAACTTTGCCGAGGCTGTTCTGAAAGCGCAGCAGTTCTGCGAGATCTTCCCTGTCTGATTCTTTTGCGATGTTGAAAGTGCCTCTCCTGATCCCATTAGCTCCTGCAACCTTGAGCTGCACCTCGCCCGAGAGTGCCCCGGCTGAAACCGACGCCGGGGTGAATTCAACCTGGGCACCGGCGTCCGTTGCCGCAGACAGCAGCATGCCCGCCCCCTGCTCGCGCAGTTCAACGCGGCCACTGTTCGCCGCACCGGAGCCAGATTGGAAGGCAATAGCGCCAGAGTAGGTGCCCAACGCGCTCTTCTGGAATACCATCCTGATCGCCGTTGGTTCGCCCTCGACGGTCATCTGCCCCGCCCACGTACCGCTCAGTGCCGCCGCCGGACGAGTCGGCTCCGGCTGCGGCTTCTGAGGCTCCGGAGGCTTGACATCGGCGACAGCCATGCCGGACTTCTCCATCATCGCGCGGATGACCGATGCAGGTACCTTCTTGTTCTTCAACTCGATGATTGAGTCGGTGTCGAGTTGGAATTCCGCCTTCTCAGCAGATTTGATCTTGGCGCATATCAGCGCCTCATCGAGCCCGGCATCGACCAATTTGATGACCGCCTGGTTATTGAGTACGTCAGGCTTGGGGGCCGTGGGCGCTGACTTCTTCGTAACCGCCTTCTTGGTGGGCGGCGAGGTCTTCTGGCCCGTCGCCTGGGTCTGCGAAAGTGCAGTGGTTGACAACATCCAGAAAAGGGCAACCGCAATAACTGCGGCGAGGACCGATGACATTCGATTCGCAAAGTTGCGAGTGGACATGAGCGTGAACTCCTTCCTTCGTGCGATCCAGATGGGCGTTGGAATCCTCATGAATAGCCTGCCCGAACGGCCAAGCATTCAGTCTTCAAATCGTTGAGCGCGCGGCTGTACCATGCCAAGCACTCCAATCCGAGGCCGAAATACAACAGCCACCGGATTTGAACCATGTGCGTGAAGAGATTCATGTAGCGCGCCGGCTCCAGATTATCGAATAGGTGGCTAGTCATCGGAATTGACGCGAGCACCGCGGCCAGGAGAATCAACCATAGGGTTCTGACCGTGACATAGAATGCTCCGGGCGTGGATACCGCCCATTTTTGCTCCGTCAATAACGCCAGCACGGCACCGTGTCGGCCGGCGCGCAATGCCGCCTGTTGAATCGCGACAAAATGGTACGGGACGCAGAAGAAGATGATTGCCAACGGAAGAGTGTACCGGATTCCCTTCAGGTACGCGCCTTGAGCGGTGTACGCTTGGATGCGCATCTGAGTGATGGGCTGGTCGGGCAGGAAGAAGCAAAGAGCGGCGTATAGCGCGACAGCGGCCACTGTGACCGTAGTAATCGAGAGGGCGAGACCGCCCCGCCGCCCCACCGAGGCTGCGCGCCAGTCCAAGAACGCTGCGGCCAGGAACGTCGCGGCGGTCCAAAGGAAAACGAGTGGAGCCAGCTTGAGCGCCTCGCCACCGAACTTGTCAAATGCGTACGACACCTCTGTTATGAGTCCAACCACGTAAAGCAGGGAGTACAGGACACAGGCGGCGATAACATGTCTTGCGTGGCCCGCGAACAGCCAGCCCAACCGCCCTCCTATACCCAAAAGCAGAGACAGATCAGACGGCCGAACGGAGCGCATCAGTGCCTTGTCGAATCGCAACACGCTCACCGCTGAACTCAGCCGTTGGACCTCTTCCCAACAGAAATCGCAGTCGATCAAATGAGCTTCGAACAGGCGTCGGTCACGTTCCGTTAGATCGGCGAAGCAATAATCCGTCAGGAACCGGTTCAACGCCGGGTCCACACAGCGCGGGTCCTGCGGAACCAGTTCGCCTTTCATCTCTGTCTTCATACTCTGTCGAGCGACCCTGGACTTTTCTTCGCGTGTCGCCTAAAGATCTCGTAGAACGTCGCCTTCGCTTCGGAGACCACTCTTCCCACGCTGCCGGGGGACCACCGCAACTTCGCACCGACCTCTTCGATGGTCAGGCCGAGCATTTTATGCAGGATCAGCACGGTGCGCTGTCGCGGCGGCATCTGATCGAGGATCTCGCGTACCGTAAGTACTAGATCTTGGGTATGCCAAGTGGCGACGAGGCCAACTTTTTGCGGATAACTGACGAGATCGCCATCGGCATCGGCTGCGAGGACGACCTTCCCGGTCGAGCGCATGTAATCGATGATCTTTCCCCGCAGGATCGTCTCCAGCCATCTGCCAAGAGAGCATTCCCCTCGAAACAGTCCGCGCTGAATCTGGCTGAGGCTGGCGGTAAGTGCCTCTTGGACAATATCTTCCGCATCCTGGGCGGGCACACCGGCGGACTGTGACAGCCAAAGGAGGCGCGGACGGTACCGGTCGCTAAAGGCGGTCCCCGCCGCGGCGTCGCCTTCAACCAGGCCCGAGAGTAACGCCGAATCGTCCGCTTTCACCGCCGTCTCGCTGCTTCGTGGTTTTGCTTGAAGCGCGAACAGTCTATCACATTGCGAACACAGGCGGTTGCTCAAAACAGAGAAAAATCCCTTGTCAGCCGAAAAAACTGGTGCGATGCTCCGACAAGAGTACTCAGAACTGGGAGTTTGGTTGGATATGTCGTCCGGGAAGGGCGAGAAGTCGAAGGTGTGCGTGTCGTTGGTGCCGCGCCTCTGAGTGCGCGTGGAGCATTGTGGACGAGTAGGAGCGCAGAAGATGAGAATATCTCGATTTGTGCACATCCCATTGGCCGTTGTACTTTTCTCTCCGGCCGCGCTGGCATTAAGCGACGTGGCAAATCAAAGGGTCACTAAACAAGCACCTCCGCAGAGCGGGTGCGTACTGCCGCCCGCGGAATCGACGTTCGTGCCTTCTGACGGGACCGTCTACCTATACTTTGAGGCGACTGAATCCAACAGCGACTACGTGACGAACGACTGGGTAGCGCCCGATGGGACCGTCCTCAACGGAGGTAGCTGGTCCTCATCTTCCGGCAGGTATTGCTTTACCGGGGCAGCCCTGGGGATCTCCAACACGCCGACCAACCGTTTCGGCCAGTGGCAAGCCCGAGTTCTCAACGGTGGTTCGGTAGTGTTTTCCGTTCCATTCACGATCAACAATCCGGCGAATCCGAGCGGCGGGGCTCCGAATATTACGGACGCGAATCCGAAATCGATTCCCGTCGGTGCGGATACGACGATCACACTGACCGGCACTGGCTTTCAGCCAGGGTTCAGCGCGAAGCTCTGGGTTGGGAGTACGCCTTGGCCCATCAATTCCGGTTCTCAGGCGCTTTATGACAGCCCGACGCAGGTTCGGTTGGTCGTCCGTGTGGGCCAGCCGAACGATCCGGCTACCTCCTTCGGCCTGCAAGTCATAAACCCGGACGGCCAACCGAGCAATACCTATACTGGCCTCACGGCGATGCAGAGTTCAACTGGAGGTGGAGGAAGTGCTCCAGCTTTTAGATTGCCGTTGCCCGCAGGTAAGGATTGGTTGTTGAGCGTGGAGACCGGGACGGCAACCAGCACTAGCGACTGCAAGAGCGGTATGGGAGGCCGATACTATGGTGGCGGATATGACTGCCTCCACTCAGGAAAGTCTAAGTACTCGCTGGACTTCCTTGACAATAACCGCCAAGACGGCGAACTGACGGGCCGCGGAGATGTGAGTATTCTGGCGGCGGCTGACGGCACAGTTTCCGAGGTCGTCATAAATCCCGGCAAGAACGAGGGATGCAACTGCTTCGGAAATTACGTCGTGATTGATCACGGAAATGGCTTTACAAGTTGGTACGGGCACTTAAAAGATGGATCAATTCCATCAGGACTGGTCCGCGGCCAACCGATCCACGCAGGGCAACAAGTCGGCGTCATGGGTACATCAGGAGATAGCACGGGAATTCACATTCACTTCATGGTCCGATACAACGGCGAAGGCGACGCCGCAAGTTCCGTGCTCGATCAGGTAATGGTCGAGGGAAGGAGGATGATCGATTACCGCGTCGGCAATTCCAGTCAGCCGATATACTATCCCTCATCGAATGGCAACCCGATCACCGGTGGCGGTGGCGCATATCCGGAATCCGCTCACCCATACACCAACAACTTCGACAACACCTGGACCTACGTTATGAGTGGCAATCCGGCCGCAATTGCTGTGACTTTCGATTTGCAGACGCAGGTCGAGCAGAACTACGATTACATCTACATCATGGATGGAAATGGCAACAGCGTTGCCGGAAGCCCGTTCACGGGGACTGCCCTCGCCGGCCGGACCATCACCGTCCCTGGCAGCACTGTCAAGATCCGCCTCACATCCGACTTTAGCGTGACGTACTTCGGGTTCCGCGTAACGAACGTGGCGGCGACATCGGGCGGCGGGAACGGCGGCAACGGCGGGTTGTATCAACCCGGCGATGGAGCAAGCGACCCGAACCCGTGGGTGCAAGCCTTCTACAGGAATCAATTCAACACGTACTCCGTCTTGCCGACCGACAATCCGGTCAGCCCCTCGGGCCCTGGTTGCATTCAATATTTCAAGGCGACGGACACGCAGCAGAAGACAGAAGTCCTCATGCAGCGGAATTGCACGGGTACTGTCTACCAGATCTACGGCGGGATGTGGAACAAGTACATCTCGGACGGGCGTCTTGGAGGGCCGACCGGGGCAATCGGGTATCCCACGAACGATCGCCAGAACGGACGCAGTAGCATTGACGGACAAGCATTTGAGTGGCAGGAGTTTCAGACCACCGGCGGCGCCAACACCCGGATCGTGCAGTACAACGGCACGGCGTACGCCGTCTTCGCTGGCATCCTCAGCTATTGGGCTAGCCAGGGTTACGAGAACAGCAAGATCGGCATTCCGACATCCGAAGAGTTTGACTGGGGAAGCAACGGATGCAAGCGCCAGAATTTTCAAAACGGATGGTACGTGTGGTGGACGCCGACTCCTGGAGCAAGCTGCAACGGAAATTAATAGAGGCCCAATTGCTGTCTAGATAGGATGGGCGACCTTTACGGTACGGTTGTGCTGATGAAGTGAATGTGCTATATAAGACTCTCATTCTCCAACGGAGCTAACATTATGAATCGCGCATCGCTGATCGTGCTGGCATTTGGAATTTCGCTCCTTTGCGGCTGTAGCAAGACGCTAACCCAGTCGCGAGCCGCTAACCTGGCGCAGTCCTATGTCGATAAACAGAATGAAGGGACGGTAGGAACCTTTATAGGCGCACTCACGAACCAGCTTGGTCCGGAGATGCCGCAGCCGCTTCAGGCAGCGGGGATTCAGAGGTTGATACAGGCCGGGTACGTCGAGGAACGCAAGACGACGGTTGCCTATCCGAACTTTGCAGGCCAGTTCAGCGGCGGACATGAGATCAACATCATGGGATCGAGTCATCTGGACGACACGCTCGAACTCCGCACGGTCGCAACAAGCAAACCGCCACAAGTGCAGGGCTCGTTCAAGACCTGCTTTTTCCAAAGTTGCGAGGCGGGTGCGGTGAACGGAGTCATCCAGCGGAACGGGCCTTCGAATCTGACGTTGACTTTCCAGCAGAGGGAGAACCCGATCTCAGACCGGTGGGTCACGCGCAGTCGCACTCTCAACGTCTCCCTTGTTCGGGGCCAGCCCGATGCGTTGGTCGGGACCTACTTTACAGGGCAGGAGAATCCATTTGTTAGTGCACAGAACAGCGCGTTTCGTGCGTCTGGTCGTGCCGAGGGCGGGGACATTCAACAGGAAGTGTTCGTCTACAGTTGGACGAACAAGCTGCCGAAGGACACGGTTCAGGGGGCAATGCTCAAGATGGGCCATCTGGTCGTTGATGCCTGTGAACAACTGCTGCTGAATTCTGAGACTACGGCTCGGGCGACGTGCAAGACGCACGTGAAGATGACGAGTGCAGCGGAGATGATTTTCGGCAAGGGACCAACCGACCAGCCTATGGAGGTTGCGTTTGGGAAGCAGCCGGATGGTAATTGGCTGGTAACGTCGGTCAGCTATCAGCCACCGAACTATCAGCTTCAGTAGATCAGCAAGCCTCCCAACCCACTTGGCCAGGCGTGCGAAGAAGCGGCGCCACTCGGCGTCAAGCGGGTCCTTGCGCTCCCAGTGCGCGTACCCCGCAGCCAGATATGCGAGGAGAGCCTTCTGGTTCTCCTCGCTGTGATCCTCAAATTCGATCATCGCCATCGTGGTGCGACATTCCCGTATTGCTATCCTACGCCACCGCTCCCTTCTGGATCTCGACCACGTTGGCCTTACGCTCCTTGATCGCGGCGCGGGCGATCCGTGCGCGCTTCCTCTGCGCCGCCAGCAGCGTCGTTACGGGTGGCTTCGTGCTATCCGTCTCCTCCGCAGCCTTGGCGCGCTTCTCCTGGATCTTGCGCGTCAACTCGTCCTGCCGTTGAATTCCGACGATGGTGTAATCGAGCGTCGTGGACACCTTCGAGTGGCCCGCGATCTTGCTGGCTTCGATGCTGCTGCCGCCCACGTCCTGCCGCCACGTGATGTTCGCGCGGCGCAGGGAGTGCGGGCCGAAGCCGGGAAAGTCGAGTCCGGTATCCTCGTCGGGCGCGCCGTCCGCGCGGATCGACCACGCCGCATCCTTCAGTGCCTTGCGGACGCCAGAGTCCCAACGGGGCAGGCTGAGATCCTCCTCCTGCGGGAAGACCCAATCGTTCGGCCCCTTGCGCTTCAGGCTGGCGATCCACTTCTGGTAGCGCGGGGTCAACGCGCCCAGCGTGAGGATGCGCTTGCTCTTGGCGGTTTTGGGCACGTCGATGTCGCCACGGCAGTTGCGCTGGTCGATCCGGATGGTTCCGTTCTTCAGATCGACATGCTTGATCATCAGCCCCAGCGCTTCGGAAATGCGCGTCCCGGTATCGAGGCAGGTTTCGCAGATCAGCAGGTTCGGCTCTTCCAGTTGCGCGAGCACCTGCGCCGTCTCCTCCGGAGAGAGGATGCGCTTCTCGTACACCTCCCACTTCTTCGGGAGCTTCACCCACTTCATCGGGTTCGCGTATGAGCGCGGAATGATCTCCCACTCCGTGGCCCTCGTGATGATTCCGCTCATCGCGTTCCGGAGGCCGCACATTCCGTGCCAGGAGGTGCTGACCTCCTGGAGCCAGTCCATCACGTCCTTGGCTTTCAGATCCTTGAGGCGCGCGTCCTTCCACTTCGGCAGGATGTAGCCGAGGGCCCAGGTGTACTTGGTCCTGGTGCCCACCGCGATCAGATGCTTGCCCGCCGCCACCTTGTCTACGTAATCGCGCTTCCACATCTCCGCGAGCGGGCCAAACTTGAACTCTCCGGGATCGGTCGGCGTGTCCTCCGGGTTCGGCTGCATCGCTGCCTGCACCGTCGTCGTCGCCTTATTCAGGTCGGCCAGGAACTTATCGCGCTCCTCGCGCGCCTTTGTGATCGTCCATGCGTCCTTGCCCTTGCTCGGGCCAAGCGTCTTGAAAGCCCGTGTCGTCCGCACGGTGCCGTCCGGTTGGATCTCATCCTTCCGGTAGCGGAAGAACCAGTAGTATTCGCCTCGATCCTTCCGCTCATGTACTTCCGGATGCTGTACTCGCGTCTTCAATTGGCTGCCTCCAGTCAACAGCGCCCGGAGGTTACCTTCGGTGGAGTCCATAAAGCAAGTGCCCTAACTTCAACGATTTACGCGCGGCGCGCGCCCTACAACGGGATACCCAAAGCCACCCGCTGGCAGATGTGCAACTCCTCGAAGGCGCGCGTTGCGCCCACATAGAACAGCCGGATCACGGAGTCGCGGTCCTCGCCGCCGCGCCCGTACTGCGCGTCGGCGGCTTGGGAGAGATCCGGAAACAGATAAACCACGTCGGCCTGGCCTCCCTTCACGGAGTGGATCGTGCCGACGACGACCTTGGGCGTCTCCAGCAAGGCGTGCGGCCCGCGCGTGGCGGCGATGTCGGCGGGATACTTCACGCGCTCTGCGAAGTCCGTCGTCACGCGCGACCGCCACCACGCCAGCAGGTCGCGGTAGTTGCCGCCCCACGCCTCCACCAGCGAGTCGAGCGCGCCGGTCTCGAAGATTTCGTCCAACCGCTCCATCGTGGCCGGCTGGTCGAGGTCGGCGTTCTTGAGCTTCCCCTTCACGCCGCGCCGGAGGATGCCTTCCGCGCGCAACGCCTCGACCCACTGCGCGATGTCGCGGTTTGTCCAGCCGCGATGGTCCTCACCGAAATCCGGGTGCGCTACCAGCAGCGACAGGATGCGGCTGGGCGTCGTCACCCGCTTGCTGGACAGCCGGAGCGGGTTCCACACGCCGTTGCTCTTGCGATACGGGTTGTGGAACGGGATGCCGGCCTTCCGGAGCACCTGGATCAGCGGGCGCAGCATGAACGAGCAGGAGGCCAGGAACATCACGGTCTTTCCGGCCGAGAGATGCTTCTCCGCATCGCGGAGAATGGCGCACTCGATGTGCTTGTAGGTGTCACGGTCCCGGTAGAGCGCGCCAGCCGCATCGCGCGGCAGATACTCCTTGGCCTGGCGGCGAGTAAGAGGCTTCACCAGACTCTCCGCGAACGCATGAACGGCGCGCGGCACCCGGAACGACTGTTTGAGGATGATCTTGTGGTCGTCGGGAATGTCGGGATCGAGGAACGCCTCCGGCGTGGCGCCGGTGAACGAATAGATCGTCTGGTCGTCGTCGCCAGCCACGATGAAGTACTCTGCGTGCCGCCCCCACTTGCGGATCAACTGGAGTTGCATCGCGTTCAAGTCCTGCGCCTCGTCCGCGAAGATGACGGACGGGTTCTTGGGCGCGAACGCCACGTCGCGCAGGCAGTTCTCGATCAGGTCGGTGAAGTCGAGCAGCCCGTTGTCCTGCTTGTACTGGGCCCACAGGCTGTCGAACTCGATCAGGGTCGCGGGCCAGAGGCTCTTGGGGATCATGCGTCCGCGAAACCGGCCCAGCCGCGCGAGCAGTTCGTCGCCGCCCTTCTTCTGGTCGTCGTCCTCCTCCTCCGACTCCTCGCCTTCGAGCTTCCCCTGCTGCCTCTGCTGGGTGATCGCAAGGTTCGGGTGGTCCTTGTTCCACTCGCCCACGTGCGACTCCGCGATCTCCGGGCCGCTGAGCGCGTGCCAGCAATGGGAATGGAGGGTGCCCACCCGGTCGTTCGAGATGGGCAGATCGCGGCCAGTCAACTCCGCGGCAGCACCGCGCGAGAAGGACGTTACCAGGATCGACTCCGCGCCATACCGATCTGCTGCGCGCCGGATCTGGCGGGTGAGGTTCGTCGTCTTCCCGGTGCCCGGAGGCCCGAAGATCCGGTACTCCGAAGTGACCTCGTTGTCCCGCCGGCCGATATCGTCCAACGTGCCGGTCGCCCGCTGCTCAGTTGACGGCGGCATCGGCTTCTCCTCCCTTCGTCTGCGGGTACTCCTGCGGATCGAACTCGGCGATCGGCAACACCCACCGGGACTGGTCCTTGAACTTGGGACCGCGCACCCGGATGCTCACCGCTCCGATGGCCGACAGCATTCCGGCCACGGCTTTGACGGAGAGGTTCTGAAAGGTGGTCTTGTTCACGTACGTCTGGAGATCCGAAGCGCAGACGGTGACCTCGCCGTCGATGACCATCGGCTTCCTCTGATCCTGGAGGCGCACGTCCTCGATAGACGGGATGAAGTTCGTCTCCGCGAGATAGCTGTGGAGGTACATGCGCGCCGCGCCCTCCCACTCCGTCTCCTCCGTGCCGTTGGCGATGATGCAGGCGTCGAGCATAACCTGCGAGAGAGCCTCCCACTCCTTGGCTTTGATCTTCGGGATGATCCTGCCAAGCGTGGCGGCGATGGCCGACCGCACCGACTCGTACGCAATCAGTTTGTTTACGTTCGGGAACTCGATCTTCTGCTCGTCGGCCAACTCCATCCGGTACTGCGGTTCCTTGCCGGTGATCTTCACCAGCCGGAGGACCGGGATGCCCAGCGTCTCCGAAATCCGCTTACAGAGCATGGCCTTCTGGAGTTCCGGATCGGACGGCGCAGGGGGCGCGGCTGGCGCGTCCGCAGGCTGGGTGGTATTGGCGGTCGCCTCCCGGCCTTCCGGCGCAACGGGCGCAGCCTGTGGCGCAGCCAGGCCGGTCGTGGTGGCCGGAGTGCTGGCGGGGACCGCCGCCGCCGCGCCGCCCGTCCTCTTTTCGGCCTTCGAGATGGTCCTCTGGAAATAGTCGAGCCGCGTGCGCGCCCGGAGTTTGTGGAGCCTCCGGTGGTGGATGATCAGGTCCACGATCTGCTGCTCCGACAGACCCGCGTCGATACCGAAGCACGCGAGAGCCAGATCGTACCCGGAACCGCTCTGGTCCTTGAGGTCGTGACGCTGGCGGTTCCAGGTGTTCCGGAACTTCATCGCGGTCTGCGGATCGACCTTCTTCGGGTCCATCCACGTGTCAAGCATCTCCTGCGGGATGCTGGCGGCGAGATCGATCTTGATGGGCTTGTCCGCGAACCGCTCCTTCCACTCGCGCGCCGCCCGCTCCTCTTCCTCCGGGTCGGGCACCTGCGCGTCGTCCAAGTACTCCTCGAAATCGGACAGGTTGTAGAACCGCTCCGTCTTGCTGTGCACGATGACGTTCTTCGGATTGGCCGGGTCCTTGTGGTTTAGGGTGCCGGGAATGCGGAGAATGCGCGCCAGATCGGAAAGCCGGTCGTACACCCAGCCGCGCGCCGCCGACTTCAGCCGGAGCATGGTGTGCCAGCGAGTAAGGACGCACGCAACGTCGGCCCGCTCCTGCTCCGTCTCGAAGGTGTGAGGCTCCTTGAGCAACCACCAGGCGTGCGCGCCATTGCCGGTGGCGATGATGATGGTCGGCGGCAGGTCCTTGGGCAGGATCGAGAGCGCCTCCACGAGCGTGGTCGGAAGCGGCTTGTTGCCGTGCGCTTCCGACTTCAGGTCGAGATCGGTCCCGATGCCGCAGATGCCCGACACCTGCTCCGACCTGCACCGCAACGTGGGGCCGTGGTCCTCCTTCGAAAGCCCGACGCCGACGTACACGTCCATGCTGGCGGTCGTGGCCGCGACGAACTCCGCAGCCTTGCCGAGATCCTGGAACCAGTGAGAACGCTTGTCCTGCAAGGTCCAGATCAGGATGTACTGCTCCTCCGGCTTGTACTGCCAAAGGAGGTCGAGGAAGGCGCGGGGCGTCATGCGGTCAACTCCTGAAAGCGCTCCATAAACCGGCACTCCGCGACGACGGGAGGCCACGGCACCACGTGGTAATCCCACAACGGCTTCTGGCCACACTCGGTGATGATCCAGTCCGGATCGTCCATGGTGGTCACGTCGCGGAACTCCGTGGCCAGCAGCACCTTGTCCGCGACCGCAACGGAGTGCGGCATCTTCGGCGGCAGGCCGAACTTCTTACAGACCGCCAGCATGAGGCGGTCCTCCGCGATCCGATAGATGTTCATATTCGGATCGCGTTTGATGGGCGCGGGCAGGTCGCAGAGATACGCTTCACTGGCGTCGTGCAGAAGGCCCCACAAGGCGTCCTCGCGCGGCACCTGTTCGCTTACGTGGACGGAGTGCTGCGCGACCGAATAGAAGCCTTCCGTGTGCCCAAGGAACCGGCACATCTGCGAGAGCGAGTGCGCCACGTCCTCGATATCGATCTCCTCCGGACGGGGAGAGAGCGGGTGGACGTGCTTCCCGCTGTACGTGCGGAAATAGCGCGTGCCCATTACCCGCGCCTCCCGGTCAACCAGCCGCGCAGCGGTGCCCCGTGGTTGGCGGCGGCGCAAACCCTCCTCGTGTACGCTTTGATCGCGCGGTGCAGCGGGGTCAACGCCACGCTGCCGAGGTTCCAGTCCTTACCGACTGGGTTCGTGCCCATCCAGATCCAGATCATCGTGTCCTCGCTTGCCAGCCCGTCCTTCAACGGTTGAATTCTCCGGAGGTAAATCCGCGGCTTGCCTTGCAGTCCCATCGCTTCCCTTCTCCGCGCGCCAGCCGCCGCCGGCCGCGCCGTACCAGTGCTCTGCCGTGCGGATCGCGTGCTCGACGTACGGCGTGGCGAAGTCCCTGCGCCGCCCACCAGCCCGCCGCGATCCGGCGTACATCAACCAGCGCTCGCCTTCTTTCACGAGCCAGACCTTCGTCCCACTGCACTCGCCGGCCACGCAGGTCGCGTCTCTCGGGACCGCCAGGCCTGCATCCTGCGGCGGCGTCTCGTCCCGCTCGATGGGCGTGGTCGCCAGCCACTTGTCCCACGCGACGAACCGCTCGCCGTTCCAAACGGTGATCGTGGCCTCGTCCATCGGCGCGTCGGCCGGAATCGAATCCAGGAGGGACGGCTGGCGTGCTGGCTCCTGCGGCGCAGCCTGCTTCTCGCGCAGGCGGCGCCATTCATCGCGCAGGTTCATGCCGCCTCCAGTTCGCGGTCGGTGAACCGCGCGCCGCACTCCGGGCACTCCCACCACTCGTCGTGGAAGTGCTCGTACGGCCCGCACTCCAGCCCGTGCATCTCGATGCTGTCGTGCTCCTTGAACAGCAACTCAGGCTTGCCGCAACCGGGGCAGATCATGCCGCCACCTTGAATTCCGTAATGCACCGCGCGAGGGTCACGCCAACGACATCAGGGGGCGCAAATGCCGCCGCGCCCAATTCCATCCTCAACGTCGCAATCGGGACCTCCGGCGTCGGAAAAAACGCGATCTTGCGAATATCGAGAGCGACAAATGCGAACACGTCCACTTCGCTCGCGTCGTACATCCTGCGCTGGCGAGATCCGTCGCTTTTCCACCGGTTGGCGCCGCCCAGATACCACTGGTACTTTCCCGGCGACCGCTCCCTGCGTGTGGTTTTCACCTGCACACGCACGGGCTTGTGCGGGAGTTGGATCTCCACATCAAACGGCAGGCCCTCCGGCATCGGCGCCGCACAGAAAAAGCGGGCTTCCAATTCACAGCAGACGAGGTGCTGACCCGCACGCGACACATGCATGTGCTCCTGGTCGCGCGGCACCCAAATCTGCCCTCGGTGCTCGAACAGATCCATCTGTTCGTAGTTCACGCCGCCTCCCGGAGGATGCGATCCACGTGGTCGATCCGCGCGCCGATCCAGTGCATGACCGGGACCGCCATCGAGTTCCCGATGGCCTTGTAGCGCGGGCCGTCCGGAGTCGCGCCCAGCCGCCGCGCTTCATCGAGGGAGATGCGGAGGTACCCCGCGACCTCCAGGATCTCGTCGGGCCGGAGCTTCTGGCGGTAGTTCGGCACCAGCGTCCAATCGTCGGGGAAGCCCTGCAACCGTTCGCACTCGCGCGGAGTCAGCCGCCGCACCGCGACCCACGACGCCACAAGCGGTGCGCCGTCGCCCTTGCCGGTCGATCCGGACTGCGCCTTCAGCGGTGGCGCGATCACATCCGGTGCACCGCGCCCGTTGCGCGCGAAGCGGGCCTCGAACACCATCGGCGTCGTGTTGCCGCCGTCCGTGGCCACGATGGGCGGCGCGACCTCGCGCGGCACGAAGCCGTCCTGCCCGCAGCCGCGGAAGGCGACCGCCAGTTGGCCTCCGGCGTTCGGGTGCGATTCGTCGTGGCCCATCGCCCGGAGCGTGGGCGCCACGTCCTCCGATGCGTCCGCGCCGTAATCCTTGCACGAGAATGCGACGGCCAGTGGGATGCCCTTGCCGGAGCCATCCTCGGTCGCGTCGAAGCCCTCGCCACGGAGAGTGTGCGCGACGAGGTTGTGGTACTCGCTACCGGACGGCCCACTGCCGCGCTTCGCCCACTTCGCGCTTACGGAGTGGCCGACGACGGCGGCGGGGAGGATGTGCCCCGCCTGTGCCTGTTTGGGATCGCCGCCACACGTTCCAAGGCTGTTCGCAGTAATGGCGGTAACGATCTCTTCCTTTTTTCGGCGCGGCGCAAGATCCCGGCGCAGGCTGTCGCACTCAAAAAGTACCGCAGCGGAAGCCTGCCAGCCTCCAGTACATCCAACAACGAAGACCCGACGACGACGCTGGGGCACTCCGAAGAACTGAGCGTCGAGAATGCGGTACGCCAGCCCATACCCGAACTGAGCCAGCGTCCCGAGGACGGTTCCAAACGTCCGTCCTCCGTCAATCGACAGGACACCGGGGACGTTTTCCCACACGAACCAGCGGGGGCGAAGGCGCTTAACAGCGTGGAGATACTCCAGCGTGAGATTGCCACGCGCGTCATCCAATCCAAGCCGGTGACCGGCGAGGGAGAAGGACTGGCAGGGGGTTCCTCCCACGAGAAGGTCAACTGGAGTTGTTCCGATGCGCCGGAGCCAGTGCGTCCGGATCGCCGTGAAGTCGCCAAGGTTACGAACCTCCGGAAAACGGTGCGCGAGGACCGCCCGCGCGAACGGGTCGATCTCCGCGAACCACGCCGGAGTCCAGCCCAAGGGATGCCACGCGACGGTGGCCGCTTCGATGCCGGAGCAGACGGACCCGTAGATCATTTGAGCGGTGGCCTCTCGCTCTCCGGGACCAGCCACACGCCGTCCTTCATCAGCACACGGCACGCGCCGGTATTGGCCTCGATCTCTGCCGCTCTGCGCTTGTGGTTTTCGATGATGGTCTTGATCGTCACGGCCATCGGGCGCAGGTGCCCGCCCAGGTGCTTGCGCGCACGGCTGGCGCGGCGGCGTTCCACCGTGTCCACCTCGACGGCGAAGCCGTCCGCGCGGTCGTCCTTCCCGAAGAGGAGGTGCGGAGAGTGCCTGCTATCAATCGACACGCTGCTTCTCCTCCTCGAACCGGGTGTGGCCGCATGCGGGGCACCGTGCGGGCGCGTCCACTCCGTGATAGCGACACGTGCGGCAGCCGGAGCAGAGCCACACCGTGAGTTCCTCCGGGCGCGCGTGCTGCTTGCCCAGGAGGGCGAGTGCGTCGTCAACTGACCGCGCAACTCCGGTGATCGCGCCCGCGAGATTCCACTCCAGCAGCCGCTTGGTCTGCAACTCCGTCAACTGCGAGGACGGGTCATCCGGCCGCTTAACCTCGATCTCGAAGTGGCGACCGTTGATGGTGCCGTAGAGATCCGGGTCGCCAGCCATCCCCATTGCCGTACCGTGGCGCTTCCGGACGACGATGTGCGGGTACTTCTTGAGCGCGGCCATGATCCGCGCGACCACGCTCTTTTCGAGGACCGGCTGCCGCCTCACGGCAGCACCTCCGGCTTGGCGGGCAACCACGTGGCGGTGATCCGGACGGCCTGCGCGTCCCCGTCGCACACCAGATCGATCTCGTCGTCGGGGAAGTCATAGTCGATCTCGTCGTACCGGACCACCAGTCCGGTCTTGCCGGTGCGCCGTGCGAGCGCAGCCAGACACGCGCGGGCGAGCTTGTCCTTCATGCACTCCTGGCACGTGCAGGGAGTCTTCGCGGTCTCGGGCATGGCTATTTGCCCTCCGCGCGGCGATACACGGTGCATTCGCGTCCGCGCCCCTGCTTGACAACTTCGAGGTCGCCGCCCTTGGCCATCGACGTGAGCGCGAGGCTGATGCTGGCTTTGCGCTGGCGTTCGAACTCCGGATGCTGGTACTTCGGATCTCCGTGGCCCCGGTGCGAGATGCTGGCGGTGTAGATCTCGTGGACCGTGAACGTTTGGCCCGCCGCGACCTGCTTCACGTACTCGCGGACCCGCTGCATCCCGACGTAGTGCTTCTCGCCGCCGTCGCCCTTGTTGCCGTTCGGGACCGCCACACCGCTCTGCACCGCCAGCCCGACCACCACGTCCTTCATCAACTCCTGCGTGGTGGGATCTTCGAGCAGGTAGTACATCGACTCCAGCTTGGCGATCTTGCCTTCCTCCTCTTCGGCCTGCCGGAGGTACACGTTCCGCTGTTCTTGCGTCTGCGAGATGCGTTCAAGGATTCCTTCGAGCACGTCCATCACGCCACCTCCTGCATCGGGAAGTTCGGTGGCTGGATCATGTCGGCGTGGCCGAGGATCGAGATGACGTACGGCTTGGGCGGCGGCGTGCCGGTGGCCAGCGTCCACGCGACATGGTGGTAGTGGGCCAGAAACAACTTCACGACCCAGCGCTTCGCCCGCGCGTGGATGTGGGCCGGCGGGAGCTTCCCGGCAGCGTACGCCTGGTACGCATCCGTGCTCTTGCCGATGTTGAACCGCTCCAGTTTGTAAGGGGCCTGGTCCGCGAACTTACCGGCCTCGTTGCGCTCCTGCTCGATCTGCTTCCTCTGGAGATACAACTGGCCGTAGAAGTCGTCCGGGCGTCCGGACACCTTCACAAAGGATTCCCCGATCTTCCAGCAGAGGCACTTCAGGCCCGCGTTCCACGGGCGGCGTTCACCCTTCTTCCACTCGACGGTGGGATCGAGGCCCGCGAACCGCCAGATACGCCCGACCGTCGCGCAGCGGGAGATGTCGATGTGCGCCGCCAGCCCCGCCGAAATGACGGGGCCGATGCCGACAATCGACTTCGCCCACCGCGCGGCCGGAAGCCCGTCCGTCCACGAGTTCAACGCACGCCTGATCTGCTTCTCGACCGTCTCGTTCTGCTCGAACAGCCAGCGCAGGACCTCGTGCGGCTCCTTCGACTCTGCGAGTGCGCGCACCTGATTGGCCGCAGCCTTGCGGTGTTCCTGCATCGCGTAATAGGCATCGACCAGATACCGCGCCTCATCGATGCTCAGACTGACTGCGGCCTTTACAAGGTCGCGCTGGAGACGCCGAACAACATCGGGTGCCCCGCTCGTATCGGTGGTTTGCTCCACTGTGTTTCCCTTCCTTGGTGCTGCTGTTACTCGCTGGTGTCCTGGCGCGCTCGACCTTTATGGATCGCTCCATGACCTTGGTTCTCTCCGGCGGCATGGCTCGCGCGTAATAAGTGGCACTCCCGGTCCCGATGGCTCGCTCAACTTGCCTGGTGCTCTCGACCTTCTTGGCTGTTGCGCGGCGGGCCGACGCGCGACCCGCCGCTACGAGTTACTCCGCGCCGACGCTCCCAGCGAGGATGCCCATCGTCGTCTCGCCAGCCACGCGCTCGCGGATCTCCTTGAGCGCGTCTTCGATGAAGCGGTTGGGGCGAACGATCTCGTACCAGAAAATGAGCTTTCCCTCCTGGAGCCTCCAGCGCAGGCGCACCGGGATGCGGTACGCGGGACCGTTGACGTGGATCGGAACGCCGAGGATGAACTGCTCCGGAACCTCCATCGTTCCTTTCTGCGCCGTGCCGCGGACCACTTCATCGAACTGGAATTGGATCTGCCCGTTCGACAGCCGCACTCCGGAAGAGAACTCCACAGTCTTCTTGGCCTCGAACGTGAGCGCGACCTGGAGCAGATCCGCGCTGTTTGGTTCCACGATGTCGGGCATGTTCTCTTCGAGGAAGCGGGCAAAATCGACCTGAGTGAACTGCTTGCGGTTGCTGGCCATCCACGTCTCGAACTCCACGCTGCGGCGCGGCTTGAACGTGGCGGTGTGGCCACACCAGCCCGCCGTCTCGACCTCGTGGTAATCCAGCACTGCGATGAACTCCTCCTCCACCGTGTTGAAGAAGATCCGCGACACGGGCAGTTTGAAGTTGTTCACGTACGCGATGAACGAGTCGGTGTCGTACAGGTGGACCGACTCCTTAATCCGGAGCGGGCGCGGGAGAAACTTCTCCAGATCGACAACGTGGTAATCCTTCGGAACCACGGTGAAGACGCCCGCCTTCTCATCCACGCAGGGAGAGCGCGGATCGCCCAACGCCGCGCCAGCCGCAATCGCGGCCTGCGTGTCGCCAAACTGCTGCGTCTCCTGATTGCTGTTGCGATAGTCGTACGCCACTTACACGACCTCCTTCAGTTGCTTCGGTTGCTGCTCGATATCGACCACGCGCAGCGGGAGCATCTGCTGCTTGGGATCGTTCCGGACGAGGCGGTTGTCCTCCGTGGCATAGAAGATCGTCATGCCACGCTCCGGTTCGGGCAGTTTGGTTTTCACTTGGGACTCGACCATCAGCACGTCGGTGGACTTCTTCGAAGCCGGTGCCACCTTGATCGTGAGAGTGATCGATCCCGCTTTTCCGGCCGCGCGCACGGCGGCGACGACCTGTTCGAGCGCCTCACCGAGTTCAGTGACGGTCGCTCCGTTGTTCATCTGGAGAATGGTCTCGGGGAACACACGAGCCTCCTTATTCCGTTGCGGCGCCAGGCGTGACGCGCGTGGAGAACGTTTCCACGAACGCACGCACTTCTTCTGCGCGGCTGATTTCATCGGGCGAGAGCTTCCGCACGAACTTCAGCACCGCCTTGCCGTAGACCTTGCCCTGCGCGTTCTGCGCCTTCTCCAACTCGACCCGCAGGATGCAGTGGTAATACTGGATTCCCTGCGTGGCGAGCTTCAGGAAGAACTGCCGGATTGCCTTCAGGCTGGTGGGCGGCAGGGAGACGACCTCCGGCAGCATCGACGCGCCGCGCAGCATGAACAACTGCTTCACCTGCTTGCAGGCCTGCGCGCCGTTCTCGCCGGAGTCCCACTGCGCCAGCGGGCACCCCGCGCACTCGCCGCCCGGATCGCCCTTTCCGTGCACGCCGTCGATGGACGAGCAATCGGGCGGCACGTTCCCGGCGTCCTTGCTCTTGTAGTAAACGCGCGTGTCGCGCGCCGAGACGACCACGCCCTCGATGGACTGAGCCGTGGTGTCTCCTTCCAGGCCGGGGATCAACCAGAGCGCGGTGCCCGAGTTGACCTTGATCCGCGGCAGATCGAATTCGGTGATGCTGCCACTCGCGCAGTTGACGGCGAACGCCGCCATTACCGCCTGCCGTTCTTCCTCCGGCATGGAGAGCGCGAGAGGCGCGGGGGTTGCTTTTACGATGTCCGACATAGTTCTCCTTTTCCGTTCAAGCCTTGCGGCTGCTGAGTTTGTGGCCGAGGTACACCTTGAGCGCGCGGCCCAACGATTCCGGAAGCGCCGCGCGAACGTCCTCCGCGCTCGCCACACGTTCCTCGTCCTGTGCGCGGGACATGACTTCTCCCGCGATCTCTTTCACGAACGCCCGCAGTTGCGAGTCGTTGTAGTTCTGCGGGATGAACTGATCCAGCCCAGCCTCTTTGAGGGCCTCCACAACCGCCCAGCGGTCCTCGATGGGGCTGGCGTACACGTCCGGAACGAGCTTCAGTTTCCGGCCATCCACGCTGATCTCCTGGAACCCCGCGTTGACCATCTCGTCAACGACCACGCGCTCCAGAGACTTCAGATCCTGTTCAACCTGCTTCAGTTCTGCCGAGAGGGAGTCCTTGCGCCGTTCCAGACACACGTACTCCTTCGCCTTGGTGCTATCCATGCTGTTCGTCTCCTGCTAGTTGCCTTTGATCTCCGCGAGGGTCGACTGCACGATGTCCGCGCGCTTTTCGAGGGCGCGCATGACTTTCACATCCACCGTGCCCCGCGCGATCAGGTGGATGTGCGTGACGGGTTTCGTCTGTCCGGGCCGGTGCGTGCGCTTGCGCGCCTGATCGTACTTGCCCAAGGAGTACCCGACTGAGTAGAAGATCGAATAGCGAGCGCGCGTGAAGTCCACGCCCTCGCTGCCAGCGTCGATCTGCACGGCGAGCACCTGTGCCTCGCCAGCCTGCCAACGCTTCCGTTCGTCCCGCTTGCCCGACAGTTCGAGCGACGTAAGCTTCAACTGCTCGCAGACCTCGTGGACCGCCAGCAGGTCGGCCACGAACCGGCAGAAGACCACCACTGGCTCGCCGGAGGCTTCGAAGCCGTCCGCGCGATCCGTGCCGATATCTTCGAGCACGTCGGCCAGGAGCTTCTGCTTGCTGCTGTCGATACGGTGGATGGTGTCGTCGTCGGTCGGTACGCAGCCTCCGGTGATCTGCTGAAGCCGGAGGAGCTTCACCATCGCGTTCGCGGCGGTGATCGTGCCGTCCTGGACGCGAGCCACGAAGTCCTCGTCCAAGTCCTTATAGATCCGCGCGGCTTCGCCAGTCAGAGCGCAGTTGTAAGTGACGTCCGTGGCTGGCGGCAGGTCGAGTACCTCGTCGCCTACCTTGAACGTGACCTTACTCATGAGTCGCTGTAAGTCGTCCAAGTTCTGAAAGCCGGTGATCTGGCGCTTCTGGTAGCCGCCCATCACCGCATACTTGGTCCGGAACGCCGTGAACGAGGGACCGAAGATCGAGATATCCAGGAAGCGGAAGATCGCGTAAATGTCCATCGGGCCGTGCGGCATCGGCGTGCCGGTAAGCGCCACGCGATGGGCGGCGCGCAGCCGCAACCGTTTGAAGAAGAGACTGGCCTTGCCGCCCGGAGCCTTGATCCTATGAGCCTCGTCCGCAATGACCAGATCCCACGTCACTTTCTCTGCCCACTCCGCGAAGGGGTCGCGCCAGGCCGAATCGTAGTTGATCACCGCGATGAACGGCTTGCCGAGGACCCGCGCGAGTTCCATCTTCACGGCAGCCTCGCGCATCTTGTCGGCCACGGAGCCGATATCCTCGTCAAGAGCAACGAGCACGACCGGCAGGCCGACGTGCTTCTCGAACTGCGCCACCCAAACCTGGACCACGCGCAAGGGTGCGACTATCAGCGTGCGCCGCGCCGCGAGCCAGAGTACAAGCATGCAAGCCACGAGCGACTTTCCTGTGCCCATGCCCATCGCCAGGAGAATGCCGCGCAGCCCCGCGCTGAAGTGGTCGAGGCAGAATTTGAAAGCCACCTTCTGGTGTCGCCAGGGGCGCGTCTTCATCCCCTGCGGGACCGGGACCTCCGGTTCAGCCGGAGGCTCCGGCGCGGCCACGGGCGCCACCGCAGGCGTGGCGGGTTCCGTGGCCTCGCTCGTGCGCCTTGGTTCCATCCGCATCAATGGCTGTGCGCCGGAAATCAAACTCTCAAGGACGGTCGCGTCGTCGGTGGGCACGTGGCGCAGGCTGGCGCGCAGCCGCTTGGCCTGGCTCGCCGTGGCGGGGAACACCCAGCCGCGCACGGCGTTTTCCCACCGGCCACCCAGCCGCGAGCACTGGAGGAGGTCCACGAGCGAAGGCCGAACGATGATCCGGCCGGCGGCGAGCGAGACGGTCGTTGTCACGCTGCCCTCTTTCTGGCCTTCTGGAGTTGGCGGCGCGCGTCCTCGATGGCCCGCGAGACATGTGCGGATTTCACCCGGCCATAGATCACCGCGTACACGGTGTAAACCGAGACGCCCGCGATCTGCGCCGCCAGTTGCGGAACGCCGTTGTGGTTCGTGCGCTGGCGTTTGCGCGCAGGTTTCCTGTACTTCGTGGCCATGCCTCTCCGCTCGTCCTTTGCGTTTAGGGACACGTCGGGCGCTCGACTTGTGACCCACCGGATGCTGAAGGTTTAGTAAGTGCGCGAGCTACCCGTCTCGCGCCGTTTCCTGCTCCGTGGCGAACTGCCCTGTGGCGTTTCCCGCTTGTGAACTACAATCCGAAAGTAACCCCACGTACTGCATCGGTCAAGCTATCGACCTGACCCGATGTATCAGATTTTGAGCGAAATGTTTGATTACCCGGCAAATATTCCTGCAAAATAAACGAGCATTGTAGCTACAAGTCCGAAATACAATTCAACCAACAGAAACGAAGGGGTTCTAAGCCTGCGGCTGGCAACGATTTAGCACGTGTGGACGCGCGAGCAGGCGAGGGAATTCGCGGAAATGGTGAAGCCCGCGAAGTACGAGCGTGGCGGGAACAGGGAGTACGGGTGGGTTTGGAGGATGGCCTTGCCGAGCAGCCCCTCCGCGCGATAGACGGCATGGAAGAACGCCCCGCGATTCAGCGGGCGCGGCAGGTGGAGGCTGGCGTTGACGCGCGGCACGGCGACGAGCCACTCCTGGTCGTCCACGTGGTACGCCTCGAAGACGGCCAGTTCAATCGGCCGGCTGGCGAGGACACGCCGCGCCAGCATGATGAAGTCGGCGGCATACTCCGCTCGTTTGAAAGACGCGACGATGGCGCACCGGCCCTGCGCGTGGCCGACACGCTCGTACTGCACCGCGCCAGCCGATCCCATCGACGCCTGGCAGTGGTGGTACGAGGTCAAGCAGGCCCGGAAAACGCGCCGATAGACGCAGGCACACGTCCGGTATCCCCGACGCTTGCGGATCGTGCCAAGGCCACCGCAACGGCGGCAGGACGGCGTGGAGAGAGCCAGCGGGTCTGCGCCGGAGGCATGGTCGCCCGGATCAACGTCGCGGGCGACCAGGACACGAGCCAGAGACATGGGGCCTCCGTTGGGGTCACTCCGGCGTGTGACACCGGAGAGCCATGCACTCCTTGGGGCGTTCCTCGCATCGCTTCTCGACGCGATCCACGCGCGTCTCCAGTTGATTGAGTTCCCGGCCAAGACTGCCGCGGATCTCCGCGATCAACTGCGCGCTCACGTACTTGCCATTCAGCGTGGCCAGCACGTCGTCCTTCCACGTGACGAACTGCTTCACGAGAGTGACTTCGAGCGCGGAGGTATCCGCCTTCAACTTCGATTGGATGGCGGCGAGCCGGAGGCCGACGAACACGTTGATCGCGGTGCCTGCCACCGTCAACAGCGACAGGCCAACCGCGATCTCCTGCGGACTCACTGCGCGGACGCCGGAGCGCCCTTGGCGAACACGCCGGTCTTGTTGAGCACGTCCACGACGCCATCGACCAGATGAGCGACCGTCTGCACGTGCTCCTCCGGCACCACTTCGCCCGCGATCTGCGATGCGGTCTGGATGGTGTTCAACGCGACCTGCGCCTTGGTGGTTCCGGGCGCGTGGACGCTCTGCTCGACGGCGACGACGGTGCTCATCACCACCGGCAGGTACTTGGCGATGAGGGCAATAATGCTGAGTGCGTTCATTTGGAGTCTCCTTCTTGCGGTTCGGTCGGGAACAGCGTCTCGACCAGTGGTTGCAGCCAACGGCGGTCGGCGTTGGCGCCGTACGAGTCCCACATCTGGATCGCCGCCTTGATGCGCGCGACTTCCGGATCGGCGAACTCGAACTCTTTGCAGGGAATGGAGAGCGCGGGATTCCACACCGCGCGCTCCTGGCCCGCCACAATCTCGCGCTTCAACTCGACGGCTTTCTCCTCGTCGGCGTCGAGCGCGATGCGATCCTGGACAGCCCAGATCGCGCGAATAGAACCCACGTCTGCCCGCTGCGCGCCCAAAAGCGCGTGCAGGTTCAGACGCTGGGTGTGGTCCAGCGTCAACTTCATCGGTTTGCCTTTCGAACTACGGGTTGGAGTAGAGCAGGATGTAGCCTGCGGTCACGCCTGCGGGATTCTTCACCTTGAGGACTCCGGACCACCCGGACGGGTTGGTCGCGCCCATCAACTCAGCGAAGCGGTAGCCGTTGCCGGTGCTGCCCGCGATGATCAATTCGCCGCCAGCCGTGACCTCCACCAGCGTGTGGTCAGCAAGGTTGGAGCCGGGGCCGCGCACCTTGAACGGCGACTCGCTCGTGTCCTTACCGACGACGAGCAGAGCGCCGCACGCGATTCCGGCAGCAACCGGCGCGGTCTGGTATCCCCACGTGCGCGCGTATCCCTTCTTCGGGTCGGTGCCCTGCTGGAGGCACGCTCCCCACAGGAGGATGTTGCCGGAGGACCAATCGTCGCCGTTGCCCGCGTACTGGCGCACGACAACCCAGAGGCCGGTCTGCCCTCCGGCCAGAGTGCCGGTGACGCCGAACCGCTGCCACGTGGTCGTGAGCGTCTTCTGCGTGGGACCGGCGAGGTAGGATGCGTACCCGTTGTCCACGATGGCCAGCGACACCTTCTTGGTGCCGGAGGCGACCTTGGCCCACACGTAGAACGTGTACGTGCCACCCGAGGACAGGCCCGCGATCTGCTGCTGGATGAGCGGCGTGCCGGTACTGGCCGCGATCTGGTCGGCGGTGCCGTTGCCATCCGGCGCGGTGTCGGCGTTCGCGCTCACCGAGCAGGACCCGCCGTTCTTGTCCCACGTCGTCGCGGAGAAGTCTTCGGAGTACTTCGCCATGTTCTCGTACGGCCCGCCCGCCGATCCGAATGGCCCGCACTCGATGGAGTTCAGGTGCGAATCGAGGTACGCCCACAGGTTGTTGGCGGCGGCATACGCGAAGTTCGCGCCGCCCGACCCGTCGCGCAGGACGACGGTGCCCGCCGTTGCGTTCGCAGTCGCGTCGGTGATCTGCGAGGACGTGTGCGTGTGGACCGACGCCGCCTTGCCCGCGAGGACCGTTACCAGGCCGGTGATATCGGCCTCGGCGTGCGTGTGGCTGGTCGGAGCCTTGCCCGCCAGAGCGGTAACTAGGCCGGTCACGTCGGCCTGCGCGTGCGTGTGGGTGAGCGGGGCCTTGCCAGCCAGATCCGTCGTGAGGCTGGTTACGTCGGCCTCCGCATGGGTGTGGCCGGGAACCGACGCGAGCGCGATGGTGACGTTCACGCGGTCGCTGGCGGGCACGTCCAGGAACGTAAGTCCGATGTTCGCGCCCTGGATCAGGTTTAACGCACGGCGCGTCCCGACCGCCGCGCCATTGTTCTGGATCGAGAACGGGAGCGATCCGGACACGATGTCCGCAGCCACGTGCGTGTGGCTGGGCAGGTCGCCAGCGGCCAGGAGCGCGCCAGCCGTCGTGCGCCCCCACGAGTCCACGGTCACCTTGGTATAGGTGCCAGGCCCGACGCCGGAGGCCGAGAGCGAGATGACGCCCGCAGCCACGCTGATCCCGCCGACCGGATCGATCTGCACGACGCCCTTGGCGAGCGTCGTGGCGTCCGGAACCGTGGTCGCGCCGAACGTCTGGCCCGCAGCGAAGTCGATGACGGCGTCCATCGCCAGATGGTTGTTGGCGGCGAGCGCGATGCCGAGGTCGCCGGAGTTGTCCTGCTTCCGCCATTTGACCGCGCCAGCGTTGGGCAGGCGTACCAGGCCGGTGCTCGACTTGGTGCCCGTGCCAAACTCCGCGCCGTCCTGGAACGTCTTGAGGCCGGTGACGGTGACCGCGCCGTCCTTGCGGATATAGTTGCGCGCGGCGGCGGTGCCCAACTCGTTCTCGACGGCCAGCACCGCCGACTGGAGAGAGGTGATGAAGCCCGAGACCATGTTCGCCTTCACCGCCGCGCCGTTGTTGTGGCCGGAGGCGGCGGTCCCGAAGGCTCCACGCTGGCATCCGGTGAACTGCGTGGCGTTCTTGCCGGTGTACACCACCAGTTCGTCGTCAACGGAGAGCACGCCGTAGCTCGCGGCAAAGCCTCCGGACGTGGAGGACACGTTGATCGTGGAGTCGCCAGCCAGCACCGCGCCCGTCGTGGTCGTCTCCAAGGGCGCACCGGAGAACGCATCGACCGGTGTGAATAGGCTGGCAGCGCTGTCGATTGAGCCGGGATAGTTAGCCACTGAGCTTCCTCTCGTTCAACTTGAAGCGGTTGAGCGCGCCAGCAGCGGGCGGCGTGACCACAACCGCCCTCGGCGTTTCCACCGCACGCGCAACGCGCGGCTTGTGGTACACGGTCGCCGTGGCGGGGGATTGCATCCACACCTCCAGCGGGTTCGGCCTGCTGTTGAGGCAGTACTGGTCGAACGCCCAGAAGCACATCGAGTAGTAGGGCGCGGTCAACCACTGGCCGTACGCCTGCGCCATCGGCGGGTCCGGAGGACCGTAGAGTCCCGCGAGGTACATGCACTCCGATGCGGGCCGTCCAAGCACCTGCGCGCCGTAACTCATCGTGGCGCGCATCAACGGCACGTTCTTGTTCCACACGTCGTAATCGAATCCCTCACAGCGGAAGTACTTGATGCCGTACGACGACGACTTCCACTGCTCCGGCAGGTTGACGTGCATCAGTAGTTTCCGGTAGAGGTTCGCGGGCGAGAGCCTCCCCTGGTTCGCATCGAGAGGCCAAAGGCATTCGAACACCGCTGCCGGATGGGACGCGCGCACGTATGCGATCACCTCCTGGCAATAGGACCAGATCCGGTCCCGCAGGAAATCAGCAGTTTCCTTCGGGTGCGCCGGATCGCCAGCAGGATCATCCGTATTGGCAAGGAACGGCCAAATCTGGTGACCCTTCGCCGCCGCAAACGCATCGATCGTCTCCTGGTCATAGAACGGCATCCCGCCCTCCACGTCGGCTTGGCGGTTGTCGAAGTACCACCACTGCGTCTCACCGAACTGGAGCGCAACGGGGAGACCCGCCGCCGCGACTTGATCGGCGCACTCCTTGTACATCTGCTTGAGGTAGTTCCGGACGCGCGCACCGAAGTGCATCTGGTACGACGGCACCTCGAGGAACACGTCGTCTCCGGGCGTCACGACGCCGCCCGCGCGGTGCAGATACTTCGCGCGCATCGGGGCCGGCGGGTTGTAAATCTCCATCGAGAACGCGAACGAGGCCAGGATGCCCGCCGCCGCGAACTCCGTGGCGAGATCCTTGATCCACTTCCGCGCGCCCTCCGTCATGACCGGCGACACGGAGTCGATCAACTCCCAATCGCCCTCGTCGCCCGGAGTGCCGAGGTGGTCAGTGAGCGTGGCGCGCACGGAGTTCACGAGGCCCTGGCTTCCGGGGAAGAAGCCGAGCACATCGCACGCGGTCCCATCGACGGACACATCCGTCTGCGACTCGACCCAGATCTGGCCGAAGCTCACCGGCCGTGCCGTCGCCGGGACGCCCGCCGCATCGAACGCCGTCTGAATATCTGCGGCGACCTCCGCACCCGTCCTGGACGCGCCAGCCGTGAGAGTAACGGTCGCCACCGGCCCGCCGCCAAACGTGAACACCAGACCATCGTTCACGCCCGCGCTGATGTCGAACGGTTCGTTCACGGCCCCGCCGATGGTCGCGGCGCCGTCCAGCACCCGAATATCCCCGTAGGCCCACGACGGAGCCTTGGACTGGATGCGAAGTGTACTGCTGCTGCCGTAGTTGTCGTCGGCCCACACGCCGGAGAACTGGTTGATCAGCACGCGCATCCCGTTGACGATATCCTGCAAGGACTCACCATCGAGGACCGTGTGGCGCATAGCGCTTCCGGACAACTGGATTACCACCACGTCTCCGGCGCGCGGCGCGCTGTGGCCCTCCCCGAGCGAGTACTCGATGGCCGCGTACGGGTAGCTCGCGCCGACGCGCCGCCGCTTGTTATTCCAGAAGACGCCCATGTACACGTCGGCGTGGCCCCGGAACCCGAGCTTCTGGAGATGCCAGAGGTGCCAGGCCGGGGGCTTCCTGTAGCCGTGGTCCGTATCGAAGTCGATGGCCAGCGACACGTCCGGATACTCCTTCTGCGGGTCCGGAACATCCTGCGCGACCAACGGCCAGAGGTAATCGAAGTAAAGGTAGTACCCGAGGCTGGCCGCGTTGCGGTCGTACAGAGCGGTGATCACGACGGTGTGGTTTCCGGCCGCAACGCCGGAGGCGACCTTCACGTTGGCCGTGGTCCCGCCGTACTCATCGAGGTAGAGATCGAGCGGGGACTCTGCCGTCTCCGCGCCGTCCACCTCGACCCGGATCTTGCCGCAGTTCGTGTAGAGGAACGTGCCGAGGTACAGGTCGTGCCCCTCTGTGGCCGAGTACTTGATCGTCACGCTCCGGACATCGGCCTCGTTGCTGGGGCCGGTGCGCTTCGCGTGCCCCATGCTCCACCACTGCGAGGGCCATCCGGTGTTGTACTTGTACTCCTCCCAATAGCCGGTGAACACGCACCGCTTGTCGGTGTCCTCGATGCGCTCCGAATCGCCGCCGACCTTGAGGCTGGCGTCTCCCGTGACCGCGATGTTCGAGATGGTTGCGCCCCACTCCACGTCGGACTGGAAGCCGGAGATCGGCGGGAGCTTCTTGAGGCGCGTGCCAGCAGGCCAGGAGCCAGGCGTCGAGGACTCGTACCCGCGTTGCACTTGGATGCTGGTCGCGCCGCCAGCCACGAGGAGGATGCGCTCCTCGCTCGACTCGTCTCCGATGAAGTACCGGCCACCCGTGAGGCTGGCCCCGCTGTCCACGCTCCAGGTCGTGTCGCCCGGATCAACCGGGGCGGTGAGGAAGCATCCGTCCTCCAGGGCTTCCTCCACGATCTCGAATCGCGGTGCGAAGACCATGTACACCTTCCGGCAGTCCACGGTCGGGACCGTATCGCCGTTCTTGTCCGTCAACGCGCCCAACGGAAGGGCGATGTGGTACTTCGTGTCGTTGTCGCCGCCACGGAACCGGATGCTCCTGTTTGCGCCGAACGTGACGCCCTGAACGTCCTTGGCCGGATCGTACCCGTCGAACTGCTCGTCCTCCGGAACCGTCTCGTGGAACGAGCGCACCGAAAGGATCTCGCCGTTGCCCAACTTGCCCATGACCGTCGCGGGTGGCGCGCTGGTCTTGAACGCAATGGTGATCGTCTTGCCGGAGGCCGTAGCCTGAATCACCCCGGACTGGTCCGGGCCGGTGCGCGAGGTGTTCTTCAGGTTGCCGTTGATCGAGTCCGCGAGGTTCTGCGCTGCGGATTCTGCGGTGGCGAGTCCGTGGACGTGCCACTGCGGGCCCGCGCCCGCGTACACGCCGACGTTGATCTGGATGGTCGATTGGGCGGTCCCGCCGTACATGTTGATCTCGCCCTCGCCAACCGGCTTCGTGGACGTGACCCGCACGCATCCGTCGTCGGTCACGTCGGCGGTCGCCGCCAGGCCCGCGCCGATGAACGCCGTGTTGATGCCGGCGGCGACCTGCGCCGAGGTCTGCGCGGGTCCCGCCGTGAGGCCGACATAGATGGGCGTCCCGTCGATGATAAACGTCAACGTGTCATTCGCGCCCGCCGTGATCGCGAACGGGCCGGGATTGTACGTGCGGCAGGTCGCCGGCCCACCATGCGGCAGAGTGTTGTCGAACGTCACCCGGTTCTTATAAACCGGATCGATGGCCGTGACGTGGCAGATCTCCTCCAGAGCGTACGGCGGGTCGTCCAGATAGATCGGATCGTACGTGAAGTACACCGTATCCCCGACCTTCAACTCCAACTCGCCCGTCACCGGGTCGAGATCGGACGCCCAGAGGTCGATGGTCCCGTTGGGCGCGGAGAGCGAGCGCGGGAGTGCGTAGAGCTTTCCCCACGGGACGCAATCGAACTCCGTGTCGCGGAAGACGATGGCGACGTGGTCGAGGCCCTCGTCGGCCTGCGTGCCCGACAATTCCACGCTCACACTGGCGGGCGTCTCGCCTCCAGACACGACGCTGGCGTACGAGAGGAGCTTCACCTCGCGGATCTCGCCGGGACCGCCCTTCCCGCAGACGAAGGTCATCGCGTCCCATGACACGGAGGGGTACTTGGCGGCGTCGAGGCGCATGGCACCATCGAGGTCGTGGTTGTACTCGATATCGAACTCCAGCGTCAGGCCGGAGAGATCCGTCCGCGGCAGGTGCTTCTGGCGCAGGTGGTTGAAGTAATCGTACGCGTTGTAAAGCCCGAGCACCGCGAAGTCTTCGGCGGCTTGGAAGATGCCGGAGATGGAGACACCCGTGGCGGTCGCATCATGGAGCGTGGTCGTCGCGGCACGCCCCGTGAAGCCCTGCAACTGGAAGTTCCTGCGCGGATCGAAGATAGTGAGCGGTTCGCCAGCCATTTTTAGGTCTGGATTACAACGGTCAAATCGGTGCCGGGGTCCGGACTGGCCACGGCGAGGATATCGAACGCAAGGCTGTCGCCCTCGCTGATGGTCGCGGTCGGCCAGATCGTCGGGCGCACCGTGGCGCCGGGGTCGTGGTCCTTGGTGAAGATGGCGTCGAACGTCTGTGCGTCCGGATCGGCCGCGAGCACCTGGACGTACTCCTCGTAGGCCTTGCCGAGGTTGATGTGAACGAACTCTCCCACATCGAAGCCGAGTTTGTTCGCACCGTACGACGCCGTGTTGACGGTCTGTTGGCCCGCGCCGAGCGTCACAGCGTCCACAATGATGATGCCGAAGTCGTTGTAAGGCAGGCGGCGCGTCGGCGGCTTGCCGTACCCCTCCTCCAGCAGGAAGTCGTACGTGTTCTTCGCGCCGTCCGGAATCATCTGTGCGATACCCATGTACTCAAGCGGTTGCCACGTTGCACCGTCGTCCTTCGAGTACTTCACCAGGAACGCGCTCTGCCCGTCCGTGGTCGGCGTCTGCACGTACGCGAAGACGCACCGGATCGAGGCGCTATCGTGGACGCGCATTGGGATGACCACGGTGTCCGCAACCGCCAGAGGGCCGGGGATCTGGAAGGAGTAAGCGCCGCCGTTGCACGTCCGGTCTCCCGGCATGAACGGTTCGCTGTGGTGCGACAACGGCCAGACGGTGAACGGACTGTAGCCGAAGTTATTGGCCACGCCGACGAGCATCGCGACCACGCTGGCAGACGGGAGGCTTGCTTCCACGCGTGCCGGGATGCCCGGCGTCCGGAAGAAGCCCTTCTTCACCGAGTAAGTGAAGATCCGGTAATCGAGCTTGAAGAACCGGATGCCAGCAGCGTGCGCGCACCGCAATGTCCCAAACGTGGCGAAGCCAGGATCGACTCCGGGCCACGCACGCTGAAACTGGAAATTGCCGGTCGGGACCACGTCGCCCGTGGCACCAGGCCCAACGATCTGCGCGCACTCGTACGAGCGCAGGTATCCCACGTCCGGATTCTTCCCCTCGTCGTTGAAGACCACGAAGTCGCCCACCTTGAACGTGCGGCTGGTGTCCGGGTTCATCGTGCAGGCGACCGTCGCTGGATCGGTGGTCTTGTCGATGGCGGCGTCGAGGCTGGCCCACAGATCGGTGGCCAGTTCGTCCACGTAGTACAGTGCCATCGCGACCTCGTGCGCGGAGACGATGTTCATGTTGCCCGCCGCATCCGGCGCGACCTGAATGTCATCGAGCGCGATGGTCCCGTAGTCTCCGAGCTTCGGCGTCCCGCTGACAATGCCCGGAACCCCGGTGTCGTACATGATCTCTTCGGGCACCGGCTCCGGCACCACGTCGGCGGGTTTCGGGCCGGTGACCAGATCGTACATGCTGTCGGTCGTCGTGCGGCCCTGCACGTCAATGGAGAAGTCCTTGTTGAGCTTCCAGGAGACCACACGGAACTCGCCCGCGCCTCCGGGCATGTCCGCATGGGTCATCGAGCAGACCATCCCAGGCTCCGTGTTGAGCGCGAGCACCGTCGTCTTGAAGCCGATCTGCCGCGCAGCTTTCCACTCCGACGCGCTGATGCCGCCCAACTCCTCACGCAGCCTCGTGCTGATGATCCGGGCGGCTTGGCTCTTGGTGGACGTGCCAGAGAGGTTGACGCTCGACTTGAGGTACGTCGGCCCCGCGCCGCCGCCGATGAGTACGGCGTGGCCGATGTCGTACACCGCCACGCTGTTGTTTACGAACGCGAAGTCCTGGTCCGCGAAGTTGGCCGTCAGATGGTTGAACGACGGCTTCACCGGAGCCAGTTGCAGGCTGGCGAAGAGGATGTTGCCCTCTGTGAACGCCTCGACCGCAGATGAGTTCTCGCGGATGCCGATCCGGAGCTTCCCGAACGCGAACGTGTAATAGCCGAGGCAGTTCATCAGGACCTCTTGAATCCAGTCCCGAAGCGGCTTCTCCTCCTGGAGCGCGCCGCGGAACGCAAACTGCGTCTCTGTGCCCGCGCCGACCATTTTGGTAACGGAGTCGTTGCAGATCGCGGCGGCATCGCTCGCGGCCTGCGCGTCGAACAGAGTGGCGGCGGCGACCAACTGATCGTGGGTCGCGTCCGCGCCCAACCGGAGGCCACGCGCCCGGAGGAGCATGTTGACCGCGATCCACACCGGGTTGGTGAGAGCCGGCCCGTAAACCGGCGTGTCCGGATCGTCCCACGTCCAGCCACGGAGTCCCTGCGCGACCGTGGCGATCATCGCGTGGTCTCCGGGCTTCGAGAGTTGCAGGCCCTTCGAGTCCGACCGCCGGATCACTACGAACGCCGTGCCCGCTGCGAAGTTGTCCTTGTAGGTCGAGTTGCCGGAGTACACCTTCCGGAAGTCGCCGCCCGTCTGGTTGCCGGATTGGTCGAGCGAGAAGAAGTCCGTGTCTCCGGCCGGATCGCTGCCAAGCACCAACCGCAGGCCATAGTCGTTCTTCGGGAAGCCGTGGTGCGCCTGCCCGTCGAGCGTGTGGCCGACCAGCGTCTCCGCGTTGCCGTCGCCGTCCTTGTCCTCGTAGTGGGTCGGCGTGTACGCGACCAGCGGGCCTTCGCCCACGATCCCCAACGCCTCGTAGAAGTCGCTCTCGTCCCGGCCCGCCGCGACCTTGCAGTTGACCGGCATCTCCGTGTCGGTGTACACCTCCGGCAGCACTTGGTCGTAGATCGAATCCGCGACGATGGACGTGCTGGTAAGCGTGCTCCTGCCGAAGCCCCACACGCCGGTCGAGTTGTCCTTGATCCGGACGCCCTGCGGTTCCGCGATGATGCCTCCGTAGTACTTCTTCATCCCGTGCGCGAGGCACCCGTTTGGCGTGTCGTAGTTCTTGTCGCAGGAGTTGGCGGCGGCATCGGGAAAGTGGACGAGATCGAGCGCGCCGTGGCCGGAGTACGGGCACGCCTGCGTGTTGAACGCCTTCCAGCACGTGCGGGAGATCTTGCGCGTCGGGTACGGCAGGTTCGACTCGTAGAGGCCATCCGACGCGCGCACCTGGAACTCCGGGCCAGCGTCGAGGGACCAGTCCACGATATCGCCCTTCCACAGGTCGATCTTGATGCCGGTGCCGACGTGGAACAGCGAGAACTCGACCGACGCGCGATACAGATCCACGTCGTTGGCGAGGTCGCGCATCACGCGATCCGCGTTGCCAAAGACGAACGTGGCGTCGTCCGACTCGTTGCCCATCCCCTGCGTTATGCCGTCGAAGTCGATCAGGCGCGGCAGGTAGAGCTGCGCGCCGACCGTGCAACGGCGGTCGGAGACATAGATAGCCGGATACCCCGCCGTAAGCGGGAGGATCTTGATCAGCGGGATGACCTGCTGGACCTGCGAGAGGAGTGCGGTCGCCAAGGCTCCGGACGGGAAGCGGGTGACCGTGGAGTTGAGCGTGTACGTCGGCGGGTTGGCCGGGATCTCGATCAGGTTCACGCCGACCGAACACACCCAATCCGCGACCATCTGCCAGGAGAGCGGTTCGTTGGCGAACCGGCAGGTGTAAGCGGTCGTGCCGTTGCCGTCGTCGTTGGGCGCGTTATAGGTGAACGCGCCGTACGGCCCGTACTTCGACTCCCAAAAGTTCCGGAGCGCGATCCGCTGCGTGTCGTTCAACCACGTGCGGCGCACAGTGAAGTGCCGCGCGCCCGTGCCCAACAGGAACCGCTGCTCGATCTTGACGTTCCCCGAACCGAACTGGTGGATCGCCACGTCCGGATGGCTTGCGCGCCCGTACGGGAACTCGGGCACGATGGGGAACGTGCCGGAGGCAGCAATCTCCGGCACGTTGATGTTGCCGATCTGGTCAGCCATTGATTTCCTGCTTGGGTTGGAACTCGATGTGGATGTGGTCCACTTCCAGGAGCACGTCGAAGTCCTCGCCCAAACACGTCTTGATCTGCGCGATGAGCTTCGGAACGTCGGCGGGCGCCACGTCGCGCGTGCGGAGGTCGATGGCCGCGCCCGCATAGTGGAGCGAGCCAGCCATGTGCTTTCCGTCCACGCAGGCGGTGATCATCAGGTCGTGGCCCGCCGCCTTGTAGACTTCCATCGCGGCAACCGCCGCGAGCAGGATCTCCGGACGCATGCCGGTGATCCGCACACCAGCCTTGAGAGAGAGCATTACCGATCCTCCACTTTGACCGAGATGGTCCTGTCGTCCGTCTTGCCGCCCGCCGTCACGATCCGGTTGGTGACGAGGTATGTTGTCCCAGCGTTGCCTCCGCGCAGCCACACCGTCGTCTTGCTGGCGGTGGTGGTGTCGGTCACCTTCTCGATGGCCGCGCCTTCCTCCAGCAGCCACTCGCTGGACGCGATCTCGTCGCCAGCCAGCCACGCCGACCAGTCCACCGAATAGTCGAGGACCGCATCCGGATCTTTGGTAAACGTCATGCGTCGATGCTCCTTTTCTCCCGTTGGGGATGGATGGTCCGGTCCTCTCCGGCGACCGCCAGGGCGCGCGGCTCCGTGCGCACCAGGAGGCTCCGGTCCTCGCTACCAGGCCGGTACACCCGTGCCTCCGGGCGCACGCGCAAGGTGCGGCTGGCGGGCGTCCCGAGCGCCGACAGCATGACGCCCACGACCCTGGACCGGCCTGCCGCCACGCCAGCCAAGGATCGCGCGCAGGACGCGCGCCCGAGGACGGTGGACGAACCACTTGCGGTGCCAGCCAACGGCGCAACACGGGCCAACTGTGCGCTAACGGTGGCCGATCCTGCGAGGACTCCCGCCAGCCTGCGGACGACCGCCAGGCGCGCGGCCACCGTGCCGGAGGCGGGGGCGATCCCGCGCAGGCCGCAAACTACCGCGACCGCGCCGGAGACGTACGACGTGCCAGCCGCCGCGCCGCCAAACCCGCGCGCACGGGCCAGGATGCCGGAGGACACACCCTGGCCCGTGGCCGCGCCAGCCAGCCTCCGGACGACCGCCAGACGAGCGGTGCCGGAAGACAGGCCCGTTGCGGTGCCCGCCAGGACGACCGAGCGCGTCCCGCCGAACAGCAGGAGGAGGGACATAGCCCTACTTCTGCACCGCCATCTCGAAGACTTCCGCGCCTGCCATGCGATGGAGCAGCAGGAAAACGAGCTTCGTGCTGCCATCCACGAACATCGCGGTCGCCATGCGCTGGCCGACCGCCGCCGTGCCGACCGGATACCGCAGGTAGAACGCCGGAGAGAGCGTCCGGTTCTTGTTGTCCCACTTCAGGCACCGCTGCCCGCCGTTCGGGTTGATGAACGTGAACCGCCCGCCACTCGTGTACGGATCGGGAGTGGCGGTCGTGCCGGTCGTGAACGTCATACCGGACCCGCCGTAAACGATGTTGGCGGTCCACAAGCCGGTCGCGCCGCCCGCAATGTCGAACAGATCCATCACGGCGCCCGCGCCGCCACGGAAGACGTACACGTAACTGTGCCGCGCCTGCTTTGCGGCGTCCGGACGCATGAAGAACGACGGGCAGGCGACCGAGCCAGCAGCGTGCGCCGCCGAGCGCGCGGCGAACGTGGTCGTGTCCCAGGTGTTGCCGTTGATCTGGTACGTGTACGTGTTGGTCTGGCCCGATCCCCAGTACAGGATGCGGTCGCCGTTCAACTCGATCACGAAGACGGCGTTCGCGGAGGGCGTCACCGTCCAAGCCGCGACCGTATAGACCGGAGACGCGCCCGCCGTGTGGGACGTGATGTTCCTGCGCTGGCCAACGGCGGTCGGCGTCGTGGTGTCCTGCACAATGCGAATCTGGAAGTTCCGGTACTCGTTGGCGAGCACCGCCGCATCGCCGCCCGCCGCTTGCCCCGTGATGCTGGTGGCCGCGCTCGCGGTCGCAGTCAACTGGCCGAAGAAGCCATCGCCGGGATTCGCGTCGTACGGGACGTACGATTCATCGAGTCCCAGGAGGCAGCAGTCCGTGCCGAGCGGGGTCGGCAGGTTCGTGGTCGCGAGATTGCCGGAGAACGAGTTGGTAGCGATGTCGTAATACTTCCAGCAGCCTGCGGCCAGCGTGCCCGCGCTCATCATGAACAGGCGTCCGGAGAGGATCTCGTACGCATCGCCGTTTGCCGGAGTGAAGGAGAGCGGAGAGTCGAGATAGATGGTCGGTGTCGTGCCACCCGTGTTGCCGATGATGGTCCGCTCCTCGACCTTGCCCGACCCGCCCGCGCTATTGCCGATGATGCGGATTTTGAAGCCGTTCGAGTTGCCCTTGTTCGCCAACTGGTTCGGCGCAACGGCGGCGGGCAGAGCGGTGCTGAGGACCACGCTGGTCGTCGTGCCGCCCGCTGCGAGGGTGCCGCGCGGTCCCTGCGACGGCATCATCACCGCGCCCGCGCCCGCGCCGAACGTGCCGGTCAACGCGGGCGATCCCAACTGGAACCAATCGTCGTCCTCCACGTCGTACGCCCACAGCGTGGTCGCGTTGACCAGCAGGTACACGTAGGCTCCACGGTCGGCATTGTTCCGCAAGCCCGCGACGAGCGCGGTCCCGGCAGCGGACGCAGCGGGCGCGTTGGCAATCGGGCGCCACTCGGGGAGATCGATCAACGGCTTGAAAGCGAGAGTCGTAGGCATTTAGCTGATCCTCATCCGGACGGAGTTATACCAGAGGTTCCGATCCAAGGGTTTACCGAGCACGTCCCAAATGGGAGCGCTGTTCAACTGGTTCAGGGACGTGACTGCGGTCACGCCCGAGACTGTCGTGATGGTCGCCAGCGTGAGGCTGGCGGTGATCGCGTCGAGCAGGACGCGCGTCCTGCCGGAGCCGGGGTCCTGGTTGATCGGACGGGTGAGAGCCTCCAGGATCGCGTACAGGGCAGCGTTGATATCGGAGAGCGTTACCTCCTGCGTGCCGTCCGCGCGCACGCTGGCGTGATTCTCCGACCCCTCCGCGCCGTCCGTGAGCTTCATGCGCTGGTAATGCCGCCCGCTGCCGACCTGATCTGTGGCGACGGTGGCACCAGCACCGGGAGTGATATCTACGTTGTCGGCCATCGGATCAGTCCTCCTTCACGACCAGCGTCCCCGCACCGAACTGGCCGAAGTCTCCGTTGCCGACCGTCTTCGGCGTCGTGAGCGCGTCCCAGTAGAGCAGGTTGCCGTTGGTCTGAGCATCGAACACGCCGAACGCGACGGCCTGCGACCAGTCCGCGAGCGCCGGCCCGAACTGGATGTTGTTCGTGTTCGCCACCTTCCGGACGTTCCCGGCGTCGGTGGCGGGCGCACCGAACGTGATGGCCTGCCTCTGGTAGCCGTTCCCGGCCAACTCCGTGCCCGCGCCCGCATCGTCGGCGGGCGCCACAGAGAACAGGCCGACGTACGGCGTCACTCCGGCGAGTGCGCTGCCGCGCAGGACGTTGAGCACGGCATCGGTATAGGACTGCGACTTACCAGGCATGGGCTTCCCCTCAAGCGAGTTCGATCAGTTCGATTTGCACGTCCGACCGGCCAGGAGTTACGGACTGGCTCCAATCGGAATTGAAGCGGACAGTGTACCTGCCGGTCACCGCCACGCCGGTCGGGTCGTACGAGAACTTAGGGCTCGTCTCGTACGGATCGTAAAAGTAGAACGGTTCGTGCGTCCCGTTCCGGGCTTCGTAAAAGGTCCGGAGCGCCGCCAACTGCGACGGCGTGAGGCGCTTCGTGAGCGTCCACTTCTTGCGGCTGGTGGACGCCTGCGCCGACCGTTGGGACTCGCCATTCCGGTACTCGTTGTCGATGACCGGGTACTCGCGCGTGTGGGTGAACGCGCGAGAGAGCGAGTTGGGCATCACCGTGGTCGGCGCGGCATTTGCAACGGAGCCAGGCATTACGAGGTCACCAAGCCGGGACTGAGTTGCAGGCTGGTCAACTCCCGCCGGCCCGCGTTCGACTTCGACGCGCTCATCACCGCGCTCTGGACGACGCGCGGGTTGCTGGCGATGGCCTGCACCGCCTGCCCTTGGAGGAGGCTTGTGGTCGCAGGCCCGTCGAGTTGTATGACCACAGGCTGCGCGCCGGAGGCCACGCCGCCGCCGATGCTGTCCAGCGTCGGCAGGCCACCCAAGCCGGGGAGAGCGGTCCCGTTGGAGTAACTCGGGGCTTGGTAGAGCGACCCGCCCCGCTGTGCAAGGTTGAGCGGTTGCATCGTGGCGGGTATCCCCTTCACGTCCTTGCCGGTGCTCATGCCGTACAACTGGATCAGATCGCGGACAGGCTGCGTCCGGATCGCCATGTCGAGGTTGCCACCACAGGACTGCTTGGCCATGTCCACGATCTGCTGGAGCACCGCCTTGTCGGTGATATCGACGCCGTACAGGGCCTTGACCTTGTCGTGCGCCTTCTCCGTCGCTCCTTTCACAAACAACCGGACGATGCCCGACAGGAACCCGACGCCCGCGCCGATGGCCGCGCCCAAGGGACCGCCGACGTTCCAACCGAACATCGCGCCGCCCGCCGTGCCCTCCGCGACACCGCCCCAACCGCCACGCCGCATGGCGTCCATATACAGGCCGATGCCCGCGCCGCCAATCGCGCCGATGGGACCACCAGAGAGGCCGATGCCCGCGCCCATGAGCGCGCCGCCGCCGATGGTGCTGAAGGCGCTGCCCTTCTGCATCCCGCTCAACATGAGCATGCCGCCAGCCAGCGTCATCGCGCCGTAGAGGTTCTTCCAACTGGCGAGGCTCTTGAGGTTCGACCAGTTGAAGTTCAGCAGACCGCCCGCGCCAGCCTTGGACGTGATGCCGCCGCCGCCCGGATTGAACGGAGGCGTGGTGCCCGGAGTCACGCCGGGGATAACGCCGCCGCCAGGAGAGGTGCTGCCGAAGACCGGCACCGCGCCGATCCCCAGGAGGCCACCAAGCCCACCGAGGATGCCGCCCGCACCACCAGGCCCCGCGCCGCCGCCTTCAAACGTGACCTTCTGGCCGGTGAACATCTGCATCAGGAGCGCGGCCACACGAGAGGTGACTACCTCCTTGATCGCGGTGAGGATCGCCGTCTTGAACGAGTTGGCGATGGCAGACCACACGGACTGCGACTTCTGGAGGAGCGCGTCGAAGATGCCGCCCGCCTGCTGCTTGAGCGAGTCGAAGATCGCCTTGTTGTGGTCGCGGACCAACTGCGCCTGCCGGTTGGCTGCGTTCTCGCGCGCCGCCTTGATCGCGGCATCGTTCGCCTCGTCGTTCTCGTCGCGGATCTCCTGGCGTTGGCCCTTCAGTTCATCGATACGCGCCTTGATTTCATCGGCTCTGTAGCCGAGGCGCTTCATCGTCAACTCCTCTTCATCGAGGATCTGGCGCGTCTCGATATCGTAGAGGGCCTGCTTCACCTTGTGGACCTTCTCCAGATAGTCGATCTCGATCTGCGCCTTCTGCGCCTCGACCGCGACCTTCTGCTGGAGCGTTACGGCGTCCTGGCCTTCCACCTGCCGGAGGCGCGCGTCCCGCTCGAACCCCGCGCGCTGCTCCTCGAAGCCGTACACCTCCTTGAGATGGTCGAGGTTGCGTTGAGCGATCTCCGTGTCGTTCTGGAGACGCTGCTGGAACCGGTGTGCCTCCCACTCCATCTGCTTGTGGGCTGCGTCCTCTTGGTCCTTGACGTAATCCGCGAGTGCCTTCTTGTTCTCGTCGGCACTCTTGCCAAGAAACGCCTTCAGCTTGTTATTCGCGTACTCGATGATCGAGTCCCACGCCTTCTTGGTGAGCGGGACGTGGTGCTCGCCGTTGTCGTCCACCCACGTGGTCTTGCTGGCGATCTCCTTGTTGATGTCGGCCACGTCCTTGGCGAACCCGGAGAGCGGAACCTCCATCGGCTTGCCGTTGACCATGATCGTGTTCAACCGGGAGCCAATGGCCTGATCGCGAAAGTACTTCTCGTTCTCCCGCTGCCGCTTCTGGATCTCGATCTGCCGCTTCAACTCCTCCGGATCGGGCTGGCCCGCGATCTTGATCTTGGGCAGGCCCGCGCCCAACTCCCACTGCGAGCCTTCCTCGTCCATGCCGGGAACCGACTTCCGGCCGGAGACCAACTCGCGGATCTGGTCGTCCGTCATGCCGCGCTTCCGGAGGTCGTCAATCTTGACCTTGCCTTTGAACAGATCGTTCCGGAGCGCGTTGTTCTGCATCTCCTGGGTGCGCCGTTCCCAGGTCTCCTGCATGTCGGAGTACTCCTTGTACACGATGGCGCCCGCCGCCACGACGCCGGTAATGAGCAATGCCCACGGGTTGGCTGCGAGCGCCACGGTCAGCGCCTTCACCGCCGCCGCGATGCCGAGGATCTTCGTGGCGATGGCGTACGTCGCCAGGATGCCCGCCAGCCAGATCGCCATCTGGCCGAACTTCTCGATCAGGCCAATGTTGTCCTTGAGCCAGGCCACCATGTCTTTCAGGTGCCCAACGACGGCTTTCAACTCGCCCTGGAACGCCTTGCCTACGTCCTCCTTGAGATCCGTGACCTCGCGCCCGAGAGCCTTCATCTGGCCAGCCACGGTGCCCGCCTCATCGCCCGCCGCGCCCTGGATCTTGGTCGCCGCCTCCACGATGGCGTTGTACCGGATCATCTGGACTTCGTTATCGGAAAGGGTCTTGCCGTGGAGTTGCGCCTGCAACCGCGCGACCTGCTCTGCCTTGGCGAGGTCGGGGAACAGCGAGAGTGTCCGGAGGCCACGGGACTGCCCCGTCTCGATCGCCAGCATGATCTTCTCGAACGCCGTGCGTGCGTTGTCGCCTTCCGTGCTCATGGCGGCGGCGTCCTTGGCGATCTTGGCGAGGCCCTTGGCTTTGTCCAACCCGATATCTGCGATGATGAGCTTCTGGACGGCGACGGTCGCGTCGGCGGCGGTGAAGCCCACCGCGCGCACGGCCTCTACCGCCTTGCTCGCGGCGGCGGCACTGTCGCCGTGCGCCTTGGCGAGTCCCTGCGTGACGGCGGCGGCGCGCTCTGCCTGCGCCGCCTCCTTCGCCGCCTCGACGGTCCACTCCTTGGCGAACTCGATGGCCTTCTTGATCGCGTCCGCGAGAAGATTGCCAGCCGTCGCGCCCTTGACCATCGAGGCCGTCATGCCGTCGATTCCCTGCGAGGCGCCGCGCGCCGCGCGCACGGCGGTCTGCTCGATGCCCGAGAGGTTCGCGTTGACGGATTTGATGGACGAGTTGGCCTTGTCCACCTCGACGGTGACGACCAGTTCGACTTGGTTGCTATTTGCCATGGGCGTTGATCCGTTCGCGCTCCAACTGGTCCCGTTCGTCGTCCAGGATCAGCATGGTGTAGAACTCGTCGGCCCGGATATCGTCAAGGCCGATGTGGATGCCGAGGTTGAGTGCCGCGCGCAGGTCGAGAGCGCGCCGGATGAGCAGTCCGGATTCGGAAGTCTGCGCGGCGTCGAGTTGGTCTTGGGGGCAGTGGTCGCAACGACCACCTTCGGGCGCGTCCGGACACAAACCCGGTTCGCAGAGTTCATCACGCCGGAGCGCCCAATGGATGAGGTAACGGAGGGAGGGTTTCTCCGGCCACTCCCCCGCTAAAAATTTGCGTCCCGATCCTCCTGGAAGGAGGCGTCGAGAGCATCGACGGCGGCTTTGACGGCGACGGCCTGATGCACAATCGGCACGTCGCCCGCGTACCCTTCGGTCGCGTCGGTGAGCTTCTTGTACAGGTCTGCCGCCGCGCGCACGTTGATGGTCAACTCCTGCCGGTTGAACGGCAGGTCGAGCACGCGCGCAAAGGCGCGACGGTACGTGTTCACGTCCTTCGCGGACGGCATCTTCAGCAGGTGCGTGACAGAACCGCCAAGAACGCGCAGGACCACCCGGAAGGAATCGCCCACCAGCACCACGTCGTCCACGTCGCAGGTGGCCAACTGCTCGATGACCTTCTGCGCCTCGAACGCATCAACTTCGGGTTCTTCCTCGGTCCGGATCTTCGCCAGGAGCGCGGCGTCGATATCCTCGCCGTTCGGGATCTGCGTTTCGGAGATCCCGCGCCCGAGGTTCTTCACGATCACCTTGCGGCGGCGCTGCCTTTCCACCCACTCGTCGTCGGAGGGGAAACGGACCCGGATGGTCTTGACACCATCCGGGCCACGGAGTTGGATCGCTACCGGCCTGGTAGCGTCAAAAACAGGAGCGTTGGTTTCCATCGAAAATCCTTTACTGGCAGATGTTGTCCACCGCGCACTTGCCGACCGCCGTGAGGATGCCCTGCGCGGCGTCGTACAACGGCACGCAGTCCACCGCGACCGTGAGGATCTGGTCCGTCTCCGCGATCTCGACCACGGAGTACGCGATCTTCTGCCACGTCAACTGGAGCGAGTTGTTGGTGTCGTACGCCAGCGTGACGACCGCCGTGCCGGTGGTTTGCGCCTTGAGCTTCGTGTACTCGTCCGATCCGTTCATGAACCGAGCAACCAAGCGCAAGTTGCCCTGCCGGTTGCCGAACTCCAGCCTGCCGCGGATCGCGCCCGTGGACCCGTCGCCCGCAGTCTGGAAGCCGGAGCCGGGGAAGAGGCCGGAGTCCATCCGGATGTTGTTCTTCCAGCCCGTCTCCAGGGAGACGATGTTCTTGTTGGTCACATAGTCCACGCCGTTGATCGAGAGCGTGAGCGATGCGGACGGCAGGAGCTTCTCTGCGGTCGCGGAGGGCATCGTGATGCCGGTCGCGGAGTCGATGACCTTGCCGGAGCCGACCAGTTCGACGCTGATCTTGCTGTTGGCGCGGCCAGGACCGGAGCCAACGCTGATCTGGAACGACTCGACGGCCATGCCGACCGCCTGCCGGTCCACGACAACGCCCGCGCCCGGACGGATCTGCTCGACGTACGACAGGTACGGCAACTCCGCAGCATCGCCGTTCGCCGGGATCAGCGGAGTGCAGGTGTACACGAAGTTCGGCCCGCCCGACTTGACGACCTTGCCGAGCGCGAACGCGACCGCCCACGACCCGATCTCCGCGCCGAGGTACTTCTCCAGCGTGCATCCCACGTCCCACGCCGTCTTGTACGTGACGGTGGCGAACTCGTGGCCCTTGCCGTACTCTTCGGCGTCGTTCTCCGTGGCGAGCTTCGGGTTGATGAGGGACGCGTTGAGCTTCGTGAACCGCCACATATCCGCAGCAGCCTGCGCCGTGGCGATATCGGCCTGCTTCTTCTTCCCGAAGCAGATCAGTACTTCCTGGAGCCTAGTCGTGGACATTCGTCGTTACCTCCTCGTGATCGGCCGGCGGGTCACACTGGCTCCAGCCAGCGACCATAAGCGGCGTCAAAACCTCGGGCGTTGCGTCAACCTCCTTCGGATCGCCCACTCCGAAAGGCGGCTTCATCCAAAGCTTGTCCATCATTCGTCTCCCATCTCGGTGAACGTAATCGGCACTTCGAAATAATCCAGACCCTCGGCGTCCGTCTGGCGTTGGATCAGTGGCAGATCCATCGGGTGGCACGACGGGTGAATCTGGAGGTTGAGCAATGGCTGGCCATCTCCGGAAGTGGGGACGCCCTTCGTGACCAACCGGAAAATCCGGTAGTACGGGGTGGCCGGTTCCCCGTCGAACGACTCGCGCGCCCGGACGTACAACGTGATCGAGTGCTTCCACACGTCGAAGCCGCCGAAGGAGCCCGGCGCGGTGCCTTGCCACGCCGCCATGACGGACGGCGCGGGCATCGTGTGGATCGCGTGCGCGAGGCTCACGCGCTTCGGGTACTGGTCGTGGTATGCGAAGATCCGCTCCGGATCGCCGCCCATTTCATCGACCAGATCGGGAATGTCGCGCAGGGCCGCGACGAGGTTGTCCACCAGGACAGAGGAATCAATCATAGCTGTCTCCCGCCGAGGCTGCGCTCAATCGCAAGGCGCGGCGCGATCTCGTTCAACACCTGCTGCGCAGTCTGCTGAACCACCAAACGATTCTTCGGAGAGAACACGGCCCAAGGCTCGATCCTGTTCGTGATCCACGCCTTGACGCGCTCCTTGCGGGTGGAGTTGCTGGCTTTGGCCTTGTTCTCGCTGACCGTCCGGACCATGAAGTTCCGGAGCATGTCGCCGGTCAGCATCAGGTCGCGGCGGTTGCCCTTGCCCATCTTGGTCTTTCGGATCGCGTAATACCGGGAGAGGGGCTTGGCCGCGCCATCGTTCGGGCCCTGCGCCGCCGCCAGACGGTTCTTGACGGAAGCCAGGCCGACGTTCCCGATCTTGAACATCTGCGCCTGCTTGATATTCAGGCGATCGAGACGCACTTCTTTTTTTTGGTAGATCCGGACGGACGGCATGCTGGCCTCACGCGACCGCGCGCAGGGAGAGCGTTGCGCCGCCCATCGCGTCGGCTTTAGGCTCGAACACGGTATACGCCTGCCCGTCGATGGTGACCACGTCGCCGTGGTCCGGGGGCGTCGGAAGGTCTGCCATGTTGAGGAACAGGCGGGTGTACAAGCCGCCCACGTGCTGCTCCTCGTCGGAATCCTTCATCGGAACGGCCTTGATGGAGATCGGCGCGGCGGCGCCCTGCTGATAGGACACCGCCTTGCCGAACGCCTTCAGGACCGACTTGTTGAGCGCGGCAAACGGATCTGCCGCCATCGGAGTTACGCCTTCCTCGCGTACTCGATCCAGGCGGCATCGAGGTAGAGCGCGTCACCGGCATGCGCGCCAGGAACGAGCGCGAGGTTGAGCACCTCCGGCGCGGCGGGCACGTCGGCGGCGGCGAGCGTTACCACGTACTCCGCGCGAGCCTGCGCGATGGTCGGAGTCGCTGCGCCGCACTCCGTGTCACCCACGCCGAAGAACGCCTGCACGTCGATGTTGACCGTGTTCGCGTTCGCATCCTTGGCGCAGATGAGGTGGACCTCCATCGGCGCGGCGTCGTCCAGATCGGGAGGGAGGGCGACGGCGGGAAACTGCAACTCCACCTGCGACCCCGCCGCCCACGTAAGCCGGAGCGCCTTGTCGGTCGCGGAGTTGATGCGCTGGAGGATCGGCGCGGTGTTGCCGTCCGGACGCCCGCCCTCCGTCGTGTTCTGCACGACGTTGGCGGCGATGATGACGGCGTTGGCAAAATCGAGCGGGATCAACCCGACCTTCAGGTTTCCGTACTGCTCGATCATGCGGATCGTCTGAACCTGCTTGGACATTTACCTTTTCCCCTTCCTGGCGGCAGGCGCCGCCTCCTTGTGCTGCGCTGCGGGCGGCGCGCTGGTCACTTGGCGCGTCTCGAACAACTGCCGCAGGCGGCGCGTGGGAATGCCTTCGACCAATTCTCCGGGCTGGACCGAGTGGCCGTTATACAGGAAGGGCCGGTTCACGATGAACCGGCCTTCCGGGTTGAACTTCGGCAGAGAGCGGTAAGCCATCGGGCACCTGCTTACGCGACGGCGTCCTTGAAAAAGTACCCGAGTTCCGTGGCGACGAGCTTGATGTCGAAGGCCATCTCGATCTCCACGATGTCGCTGGCGATGATCTCCCAGCGATACCGCTTGACACGGTTGCCTTCGTTGCCCGCGCCGAGGTAGCCGGTCCACCCGAAGGTGTACGCAGCAGACGGCGTGAGCAAGCCCGGATTGGGCGCCACGTGGCACAGGAGCGCGTTCTTGCCGCCGATGAAGGAGTGCGAAGCCGCCACGCCCTCGTCTGCGGTGTTCTCGATGGACCCCATGACGAGGATGCGGTCGATCTCCAGGATGGCCGCGAGGGCCTCGCGGGTGATGCGCGCGGGACCGCCGTTGGTCTGGCCGTACTTCACGCGGTCCACGAGGTCCGGATGATCCACGAGCTTCAGCCACACGGGTTCGCTGATGACGAGCGTGTTGGCCGGGTAACCCGTGGCCTGTTTGATGGCCAGTTTGCCCGCGCGGATGTCCTCGATGGGCGTCGAGGCGCCGTCGTTCCACTGAAGGAACTCGCCAGCACCAGGCGCGGCGGCTTTGCCCGCCACGTCGGTGGCCCACTTGCTGGCTGCGAAGAGGTTGGCGGCGAAAATCTTCTCGCGCCGGATGAGCGCCTGCTGCGTGAGGAACTCCGTGGCGTCCCGATCCATGTTGAGCACGGCGTCGGCGTTGCCGCGCAACTGGTCGGGGATCGGCTTCGACTCGGCCCACACGTCGCAGAAGTACGTCGGCGTGTTGTCGAGCTTGTAGCCGACGCTCGTGGCGGGAGTGCCGGGAGCGCGCTTCTGCATCTGGTCGCGGAAGAAGTCGCCCCGGTTATAGACGTAATACCGGTCGGACTGCTTGGAGACCGGGATCACGGGAGCGAACTGCGCGGCCACGAACTCCGTCTGGCTTTGCAGGTACGCGATGCTGATCTGCGTCAGCGGCGTGTTTACATGGACATCACCGGGAGTCGGCGTGTACATCGTTCAGTTCTCCTTTCGTTGTCTGTGCGGGCAATAAAAAAGGCCCCGGAGCCTCGCGGCCCGGAGCCTTGTTCGCACCCGCTTGTTGGTTGACTACCGCTGAAGGATCAGCAGGGCGGGGATGATGGACCCGTCCCCGGCGCCCGCAGCCAGAGCCCTTGCGAGGATCTTCCCCGCAGCCTGCGTCACTGCCTTACCAGCAGCGTCCGCTTCGAGCAACGCGCCGTTCGCCACGGCAGCGCCGCACATGACCTTGACCACCATGCCAGGCGTCGCATAGAGCGCGCAGGGACGGCCCGCCGCAGCGGGCTTATCCGCAATCACTCCGTCCGCGGCAAGGCCCGCGCCGGTCACCGCCACCCCGGTAGCACCGATGGTGCCGAACAGAAACTGCTTCGCAGAGAGGTCGGCACTGGCAGGAACGGAAATCGCTTGGTTTCCAACTTCGTAAGCCATCGTTCGTTTCTCCTTTCGTGGATTGGCTCGCCGCCTTAGTTCGGCTTCACCGTGGCCGACTTCTCAGCGAGGTACTGCTGGTAAAGAGCAGGCTGGAGCTTCATCGCCTCCACGTACGCCTGCGCGAACGTGATGTGCTTGCTGGCCGCGATCTGCGTGGCGGCAGCGTTCAACTGCGCCTCCGCGCCCACCGGAGCAGCGTCGGTGTGCGAACTGATCTGCGTACCCTGCGACTTCGCGGCTTTGCGCGCCAGGAGGGACTCGCGCGCCTGCGCAGGCGTCAGGCGCTTCGAGATGGCCTCCGCGAGAAATCCGGGTTCACCGGCCAACGTGCAGAGCGCCGCGATCTCCTCGTGCTCGCCGCGGATGCGCGCCTCGATAGCTGCGGCGTCCGGAGCGGGCGGCGCGGCCGGAGGCGCAGCAGCGGGCTCCGGAGTGGGCGGCGCGGCGGCGGAAGGCTGGGCCGGCGGTTGGGCAGCGGGGGCCGGAGCCTCCGTGCCAGTCTTCGTTTCGGCGGGCGCAGCACCCTGCGGGTTCGGAACGTCTGCCGGTTTGGTCTCGGTCGTTTGAGGCATCGTCGTATCCTCGTCCTTTCCTTGCTCGATTTGCGCTTCGGCAGACGCCGTTGCGCGAGACTGCCTGAAGCCCTTCGCCGCCTGAGTCACCGCAGCGAGAGCATCATCAAAACTGCCAACCTGATCTGCAAGCCCTGCGGAGATCGCCTTCTCCCCCCAGAACAGGCCCGCATCCGTGTTCCGGATGAGCGCGGGCTTGAGGCCCCGGTTGCGCGCAACCGCCGTCACGAACATGTCGTAAAGCCGGTCCACCTCCGTTTGGAGGTTCGCGCGGGCGTCGTCCGACAACGGCTGGTGCGTCGAGAAGTCGTTCTTCCGCGCGCCAGCATAGACCGCCGTGTACTTGCGCCCGACCTTCTCGTCCCATCCGGACTGATCCATGTGGACCGCGATCACGCCGATGGAACCCACGCCGCCCGTCCTGGTGAGGAACAGGCGTTGCGCGCTCGAAGCCAGAGCGTACGCAGCCGAGAACGCCTCGTCGTTGGCGATGGCGTAACACGGCTTCTGGTCGCGGACGGCGTACACCTCGTCCGCGAGATCGAACAGCCCGCCGACCTCGCCGCCAGGCGAGTCAACGTCGAGCAGGATGCCGCGGATACCGGGATCGTCGCGGGCGTCCGCGAGGTGGCTGCGGATCTGCTCGTAAGACTGAAGGCCGGATTCGGCGTCCATCCACGACGCCTTTTTCACCAGCGTGCCGGAGACGGAGAGAACCGCGATACCGTCCGGAGTCACCGGGTACGGCTTCCGGCCGGATGCGAGGGACAGAATCTCGTCGTCCTCTTCCTCGTCGTCCGGAGCGGGACGGGTGACCACAACCGGCATCCCCTCGACCACGACATGCTCGCGCATTCCAATGCGCGGGCCGATGGCCTCCAGAATCACCATCAACTTGTCGATCTGGACCATCAGAGGCACGCCAAACACGCGCGCCGCGAGGTGCGGCAGATAGTTCTGCTTCACTTTTTGGGCTCCTTCCCTCGCTTCTTCGTGGGTGGCTTGGCGGGCGTCTTCGCCGGAGGCTTGGCAGGCTGGCCGCTTTCGCCGCCGTCCGCTTCGCCCTCCGGCGTCACATCCTCGATCTTTTGGGCGCCACGGGCGTCCGTCCTGCGCGGGTCGGAGTCGAAGACCAACTCCAACTCGTCGGCGCGCTCGTTGTCCTTGGCGATCTGCTGATCGACCGCCTCCTCGTCCTCGCCCGTTTCGTTGATGGACATACTGCGCGACTTCAAGCCCGCACGGATCGCCAGCACTTCAGCCTTCACGTCCTTCTCCGGATCAACCCATGCCCACTTCGGCGTGTGGTGCTGGACCGCCAGATACAGGGAGCGGTTGGCCTGGTAGTCACGGGCATCCAACTCACCGGCCAACACCGCCGCCTCGATGAACGCGCGCCACACCGGACGGCAGAACTGGTGGATGAAGACGCCGTACTGGATCTGCTCGCAGAGCCTCCGGAACGAGAGGATGCCCGCGCGGATCGAGCTATAGCTCGTCTGCGAGAGATCGCCGGTCAGCATGTCGTACGGCAGGCCCAAGCCCGCACCAATCCGCAGGAGTGTCTGGCGTTCGAACGCCTCGTAGTTCCCGCCCACGTCGGCGGGATCGGTGAACTTCACATCCTCGCCGGGTTCGAGATCCATCATCGTCCCGGCTTCGAGTTGCGCCACCTGGACGCCTTGCTCGTTGGACTCGATCTGCCCTCCGGCATCGGTCGCCTGCGGCCCGTCCTGCTCGTTGCCGAAGAACGGGTCCTCCGGGTTCTGCCGGATGATGAACGCCATCATCATGGCGGCGAACTTCTTCCGGAGCAGTTCGGCGTCGTCGTACTGATCGAGTTCCCACAACCGCACGAGTGCGTTGGCCAGCCACGGCACGCCACGGAGTTGGCCGGGGCGCATCGGACGGAACACGTGCATGATCTCGTCTGCCGGTACCCGGATCAGATCGAGATAGTTCGGGAAGAACAACCGCTCGCCAGGATGCTCCTTGTAGAAGTAGTAAGCCGTCCTCCGCTTCTGCTGGTCGAACTCGATCGACGCGCGCACGACATTGCCCTGCGGCGTCTCCGGCGTGGGGCGCGCGAGGTAGAACGGCAACTGCTCCGTCTCCATCAACTGGAGTTGAAGCGGAACAGTCAGGCCCCAATCCATCGGACGGATGTGCTTCCGGACGAAGCACTCGCCGCCTTCCACCATCGACCGGAAGGCGAGCGCCTGAAAGCCGTAGAAGTCGGTCAAGCCATCGGCATCGCACTCGTTTACGAACTGCGACCAGAGGTTCTGGATCTTCTCCTTCGTGGTCGCGTCCGGATGAAGCGACTGCGGCTTGATGCCGTTGCCGACAGCGTTGCAGACCCACTCATCGATGGCCTTGCCCGCCCACCCGTCCTTACGGGCGAGGTCGCGGGAGCGCGCGACCAACTGGTCCGCGCTCTGATACCAGACGGAGTTGACGGCATCGCGGGTCGTGGACCACGTGCCGAGCCGCCGGCCGGTCGTCGCGCCCTCGTACGGAGACGCGCTCGCGCGGCGCGCGAGCGCACCGCCAGGCGCAACCGCCCCGCTCCGCTTGAAGCGGGTCAAAAAACTGGAGAGTTTGAACGCCATTAGAAGCCCTTGCTCGACATCAGGCGCGTCTGGCGTTTGCGAACGCCCGACTTGGCGCGGTTCGAATTGACCATGTACTGCTGCGCCTTGATCTCCTCATCCGTGGTGCGGAACTCTACCGCGCGCCCGTCCGGAGCGACGACGCGCTTCTCGGGCGATGCAATGCGGTCCAGCGAGTCCTGAACCTGCTGGTCAGTAAACGTGTTTGCCATCGCTCACATCCCGAAGCGCCCGCTCACCCGCCGGCCACGGCGCGCGGCTGGCGCGGGTGCTTTCGTTGGGGGCGGTGCCTGTACCTGCGGCGCGGGCCGTGGCGCCGACGCGACCGGCAGGCCCATGCGATCCGCGACGATCTTCCAGTGCTTCTCCTGGAAGCGATCCAGCCCGACGCGCGCCGCCGCCGCACGGGCGTACACACGGCAGTCCAGAGCCTCGTTGCGGTCGCGCATCTTCTGCCACTCCAGTTTGCGGTAGCCCTTGACGAGCTTCGCCACCAACTGTTCAGCGGTGATCTGCTTGAAGTACTCCTCGCTGTAGCGCGGGAAGTGGCAGTATCCGGGCGGGAACGGGATTCCCTGTTCGAGATCCTCGTCGGTCGGACGTTCAAGCCGGAGCCATCGGTACAACTCCTCCTTCGCCATTCCGGAGTTGACCGGCCAGACTTTAACGCCCCGCTTCAATTTTACGCCCAGCGGTCCAACTTCGATCGGAGAAGCAGCACCGATAATCGCGGGAGCGCGCGAGTCGCCTTTGATCACCAGGACGCGATGGCCCTGCCGCCGCGCCCATTCGTACACCTCGTTGGTCGCGTAACCGGAGTCCACGGCCAACTGAATGATCGGCAACTCCAGTCCGGAAACCGTTGTGAACGTCTCGTTCAGCAGGCCGGTGAGTTTCTCCCATACCTGCGGGCGCGCGGTGTCGCCTTCGAAGACCCGGTAGTCAATCGACCACGATTCCTTACCGCGCCCCCACGCGACGACCTCGACCTCGATGCGATCCCGCTGAACGTCCGCTCCGGCCGTAACGAAGATACCGCCGCGAGGCACGAGGCCGATCTTATACGCCTCGCGCCGGTCGTACAGGATCTTCCAGTCCGGAGCCTCACCCAGCAGCGTCCACGTTTCGCCCAGCACGGTGTTCACGAAGACCTGAAGCAGCGACGGGTTCTTCTGCGCCTGCTCGAACTGCTTGGCGGCGTCTCCCCACGAGAACCAGCCGACCGGCGAGTACATGCTCGACAAGTGGAAGCCCGCCGTCTTGCCGTCTCCCTTGGCGGTCGCACGCCACTGGCCGCGCGGCAGCATCCACTGCTTCTGGTGGTTCTGAATCTCCTGGCCGCAATGCTCGCAGATGTACACCGCCTTCTCCGCTTCGCCCTTGGGCCACCGGAGTTGCGGAAACTTCAAGACCTGGAACTCCCGGCAGATCGGGCACGGAACGGCGAAGTACCGCTTGTCCGACTCCTCGAACGCCGCCTCGATCCGCGACATGCCGGTGATCTTCGGCGTCGAGACGAGGAACACCTTGCGGCGGGCGAACGTGCGGGTGCGCGCCATCGCCAGATTGATCGGGTCGCCCTCGCCGTCCACATCGCCGGGATACCCGTCCACCTCGTCCAGGAACAGGTAACGCGCCGCCATCGAGCGCAGGCCGATCGCGCTATTCGCGCCGGTCATCACCAGGACGCCGCCCGGAAACTCCTTCGCCAGCACCGTGTTTCCGGAGTCGCGCGAGCGCGGGTCGTGGACGAGGTTTCGGAGCACCTCCGACTCCTCGATCAGGGGATCGACCCTCTGCTTCGAGTTGCGCTTGGCCATCTCGACGGTCGGCTGCACCGCCATCATCGGGCCTGGCGCCTGATGGATCACGTACCCGATCCAATTGTTACCGCACTCGGTCCCGCCGATCTGCGCGCCCTTCATGAACACCGTGCGCTCGATCAGGCTGGTCGGCGACAGGCAGTCCATGATCTCGCGCAGGTACGGCGTCCGGTCGGTGCGCCACTGTCCCGGTTCGCTCGACGCCCGTTGCGAGAGCGTCCGATACTTGTCGGCCCACTGCGAGATCGTGAGGAACGGATCGGGACGCGCGCCAGCAGCCGCCGACGCCCGGATGATCGCTTCAGTTGACGAGGCTGTCTGCGTAATCATTCAGGCCCTTGCGAATCTCGTCCGTGAGAATCTCGTGGATGCGAGACGTGTCGAGCGCGTCGGCCCGCTCTGCTGGCACGCCCGCGCCGAGCAGGATGTCCTTCACCTCCGCTGCGATGCTGGCGCACACCCGATCCGCGATGTTGAGCATCGCGTCCCGGCGCTGCCGGTCGATGTTGAACTGCGCGATCTTTACCTCGTCCTTGGAGACGAGACTGCCGACCTTCTCCTCGTACTCGATCTTGGCGAGGCGCACCTGGTAGTGCTCCCGAACCGCCCGCGCCTTGGTGTACTGCGCCGCGCCGAAGCCGTCGCCGTCGTCCTCCGGCTGGCGGCGCGTCCCAATGACGGGACCACGCTTGTGCGTATTCGTCTCCCATTCCTGATCGGCGCGGTCGGAGTCGATCCGGCCATCCGGCAGCAGCGAGATCCGGCCAGACGTAATCGCCTTTTGTACGGTGGAGAGGCCGACGCCACGGTGCCGTGCGTACGCCCTCTGGCTCAAAACTGCCATCGGAATTCTTTTTGAACTTTCCGCTTTACTTCCCGCGCGACCGGAGTGATGAATCGTCATGCGCGGACGACAAGCCGCCAGAAAGGAAAGCAGATACGACCATGACGAACGAGACCAGCACCACCGAAACCGCCGCCGTTGCGGAACAGAGCGCCAGCCCCGCGCCCGCCACGAAGAAGGCCAGCAAGAAGGCCTCCAAGAAGACCAGCAAGAAGGAAGCGAAGCCTGTCAGCAAGAAGGCCTCCAAAAAGGACGCCAAGCCCCCCGCCAAGAAGGAAGCGAAGCCCACCGGCAAGAAGACCTCCAAAGCCACGGACGGCCAGCCCCGCGAGGGCAGCAAGAAGGCCATCGTACTGGACCTCCTGCGCCGCAAGAATGGCGCGACGATGGCCGAGATCGCCAAGGCCACCGACTGGCAGAATCACTCGATTAGGGGCTTCATCTCCGGCACCCTCACCAAGAAGATGGGGCTGACGGTCGAGAGCAGCAAGAACGAGGCTGGCGACCGCGTGTACCGCATCGCCAGCAAGTAGGCCTCCATACCGGAGGCCAGCCGCCCGGTCCTCCGGGCGGCTTTATTAGTTCAGGGCGCGATTATCCCCTTGATCTTCCGCGCGACCGAAGGGATGAATGGTCGTGCAAGGAGATAAGCAGATGGCCAGAGCCAGGAAACAGACCAAAGAGACGACGCCAGGATTTGCGATCAAGATCAACCCGCAAACGGAACTCGGCCTCGCGATGCTGATCGCGGAAACGGAAGACGGTCACTACGAGCCGGTGGCGGTAGTGTCCTCCGTATCGGAGGCGCGCGAGATTGCCGCCAGCGACTTCGCCCGCCGCCTCAAGGAAGTAGGGATGGGGTGCGAGGACGTAACCTGCCCCGCGCGGTACGCGATCTGGGCGCAGGGTATTGGCGGCGAGTACAAGCCACTCCGCGAATACGAGATCGACGGCACCGCCCCGCAGATCGAATGGTAGCGCGCCCCGCGCGCCAGCCGCCCCGAGACGGGCGGCTTCTTTGCTTCTTGCCTATTGGCTCACCGGGTGAGCCTCCCCACTGACTTCTGCTGCCACATCATCGAACGCGCGTCCGGACCCATCGAGGCGCGCCACTTGCCCCGTGAACGCCTGCCAGCGCCGCACGATCACATCGCAGTACTTCGGGTCCAGTTCGATCACTCGCGCCTGCCGCCCGGTCTTCTCGCACGCGATGATCGTCGTCCCGCTCCCACCGAACGGGTCTAGGATCGTGTCACGCGACTTGCTGTTGTTCCGGAGGGCGCGCTCGACCAACTCGACTGGCTTCATTGTCGGGTGCTCGCGGTTTGCGCTGGGCCGCTTAATCTCCCACGTGTCGCTCTGGCCCCGGTCGCCGCACCAATAGTGCGTGCCGCCCTCGCGCCAACCGTACATGATCGGTTCGTAGTTGTGCCGGTAGTCTCCCCAGCCCAGAGTGAAGTGGTTCTTGACCCAGATGATGATGCCCGACCAGTGGCCTCCGGCCTCGAGGAACGCCTGCCGGAGCGTGTGCATCTCGGACGAGGACATGCAGATGTACACCGCGCCCTTGCAGACGGCCAGGATGTTCGCGGAGGCGTCCTTGAGGAAGCCGTAGAACTTGGCGCCCAGCGAGTCGTTCTGGATCTTGAGTTTGTCCTTGGTGCGGCCCTCGTAATCGATGTTGTACGGCGGGTCGGTGAAGCACATGTCGGCCAGATCGCCAGCCAGCACCTTCTCCACATGCCCGAGGACCGTTGCATCCCCGCACAGCAACCGATGCTGCCCCATGACCCACAGGTCGCCCGCCACCGTGACGACCTTTTCCTGCTCGTCCGGAACGGCGTCCTCGTCCGTGAGTCCGGTCTTGGTCTGCTCCGGGCCCGCAAGGATCTCCTCGATCTCGTCCTCGGTGAAGCCCACAAGGTCCAAATCGAACTCGTCCTCTTTCAACGACTCCAACTCGACGCGCAGCATCTCTTCGTCCCATCCGGCACTCAGAGCCAGGCGGTTGTCCGCGAGGACGAGCGCGCGGCGTTGGGTTTCCGTGAGGTGGTCCAGGACAATGACCGGCACCTCCGTCATCTTCAACTTGCGCGCCGCAGCCAGGCGCGCGTGGCCCGCGATGATAATTCCGTCCGCGCCGACCAGGATCGGGTTGGTCCAACCGAATTCCGCGATGCTGGCGGCGACCTGGGCGACCTGCTCCTCCGTGTGCGTCCGCGCGTTGCGGGCGTACGGAATCAGTTTATCGATCGGCCAGAACTGGACAAGGAGGTTGCGAAGGCGCTCCACAGGTTTGAGATGTTCTTCCACTTTGGCTTTCACTCCGCAACCTCCATCTTGTTTAGGCCGCAGTCTTCGGCTGGGCCTGGTTGACCACGTTCGCAATCGACGTGGTGGCGGTGGCGAGCGCCTGGACGATCTGCTGCAACGTCGCCAGGACCGGCGTGATGGTGGCGTCCACCTGCTTGGCGACCGCCGCCGCGACAGCCTGCGCGTCCACGCCGACGCCAGCCGCGCTCACGTCCGTGGCGCGATTGGCGGGCACGGCGCCAGCCGTCAGGTTCGAACCCGCGCCGCGCGAGACGGGGTTCAACTCGTCGGTCCAGAGGGCATCGGCGGCAACGTCGGCGTGTTTGATGGCCTGCTTCGCCACCATGTTGCTCGTCTCCACGGCGTTCTGGAGCGCCTGGAGAGCGACGTTCTGGATCTGATCGAACTGAATCTGCGAACGGCGCGCGATCAGCAGATCGAGATCCTGGTAAGCGTCATACGTGCGCTTGGTGTTGGCTGCGGTGAGTTCGGAATGCGCTTTGAAAAACTCATCCGTTCCGGTTTCGAATTCACGCTCGCCCTGGTTGGGCGTGGCGACTTCAGGCATACATTCTCTCCTTCGAAAGATGATTTAAGAACGCTCCCCAATCACGGTTCTCTCCGTTGCTATGGCTCGCTCGGACGGCTCGATGCCGCCGCTTTCATTGGCTTAGGAAGCCTTGCGCTTCCTGGGGCCGTAGTGTGGGTTTGGCCCGTGGTGCCTTATCGCCCGCGAGTCCTGGGCCTTCGCGTTGACGGCCTGCTCGACCGGGATGCCTCGCGCCGCCGCAACCGACTGGAACGTGCCGGTGCTCCCGTCCCCGTCCACCAGCAACGGCGTCTCGCCGGTCAAATTCCAGATGCGCCGGAGGATCACATCGCAGTAGGCTGGCGACAGTTCGCAGCCACACCCGGTGCGCGCGAGAAGCGCCGCCGCCGCGATGGTGGTGCCGGACCCCATAAACGGATCGAAGACCACGTCGCCCTCGTCACTGAACGCGAGGAGGAAGAACTCGACCAGCGCGCGGGGGAACGGAGCGGAGTGCGATCCCTGCGAGGATTCCGACTTCACCTCGATCACATTGGACGGGCGCGCGACTCCCTTGTACCGGCCTTCGCTATCCGTGGCGTCTGCTTTGCCAGCCGCATCGCCACGCGCGCCCGTGCCCAGCAAGCCCGAGCCAGACTTCGACTTCGGGTTGTTGGGCGAGTAGTCGAAACAATCCTCGCTCTCGTGTCCGACCCGCTTGGGCCGGAATTTGATCTGCTGCTGGCGCGAGAAGTGGAAGATTGGCTCCCATGCGTTTTTGAAACGGTTGTTCCAACCGCCAGGCACGCCGTTGTCGGTCTTGCGCCAGCAGAACTCGTCAACAAACCGCCACTCCCACTGGCGGCGGTGTGCGATGACCAGATCCTTCACGTACAGGTTCCGCTCGCCCTCGTCGGCGTGCTCCTTGATGTTCAGAAGGTAGGAGCCATCGTCCGCGAGCACCGACCGGATGTTGGTCGCCACATCCTTGTACCAGGCCACGTACTCCTCCGGCCGGATCGGTTTGAACCCGCTGGAGGAGTCGTACTCCCGCTGCGTGGCGTACGGCGGTGAGGTGATGCAGACGTTCGGGCGCGCGTCGTCCAGGAGCTTCAGGACGACCGTGATGTCCCGGCAGTCTCCGCAGATCAAACGGTGCGGCCCGATGGTCCACAGGTCGCCAGCCCGAGTAACCGGGTTGACCGGAGCCTCCGGAACGTCCTCTTCCTCGTCCGGAGCGGACTGCGGTTCGTCGCCGGCCAGCAGATCCTCCAACTCGTCGTCGGAGAAGCCCACGAGCGCGAGGTCCACGCCGTCCGATTCGAGGTCGCGTAACTCCGCGGCAAGGACCTTCTCGTCCCACCCGGCGTTGAGCGCCAACTTGTTGTCCGCGATGATGTATGCGCGCCGTTGAGTCTCGGTGAGGTGATCCAGGACGACAACCGGAACCTCACCGAGATTCAACTTGCGGGCAGCCAGGAGACGACCGTGGCCAGCGATGATCCCGGCGTTGGAGTCCACCAGGATAGGAGCGTTGAAACCGAATTCCGCGATCGACGCCGCGATTTGCGCCACTTGCGCATCGGAGTGCGTGCGCGCGTTCTTCGCGTACGGCACCAGCCGGTCGGTGGGCCAGATCTCGATGCGCCGCGCCATCGCGGTCGTGATGGAAGTGCTCATGCTGGAGCCGAAGGCCGAAAGTGATTGCAGTATTCGCTGATCGAGCGCACAATCAAAATCACAATGGCAAGAAGCAACCACATCTCCGTCGAGATCGAGGCGAAGTTTGGCAGCACTTTTCAGGAAGAAGTGGCGATGCGCATGCTGCCCAAGTACATCAACGCCTGGAAAGCGTTCTTCCTGGAAAAGCACTCCAAGAACGCCATCGAGTTCCGAATCACGAACGTCGAGCACATCACGCCCATGAGAGAACCTGCGCCCCGGAACAGGCAACGGCGGTCCGATAGACTGCCGTGCTCCCGCTAAACGCCGCCACGTCGCCCACATCTCGCCCCGTTCGCGCCGGAGCGCGGCAGGTGGAGGCGTTGGGCCAAGAGACGGGCGGCGGCGCAACGGGGCGCGCGGGGGCGCGAACGCCGCCAGCCGTACCCGACCACCTCACTTTTTTTGTGACGCTGGCGAAATGGTGCAATCGCGGAACGCGCCGGAGATTTTGCCCCGGTAGTACCTAAAGTGGAGCGAGAATTGCATGGTCGGCCGGCGCTTCGCGTTCATTCTGACCGCTGTGGTGGTCGGTGAGTTGGGTGCGCCAACGCCACCGACCCGTTGCCGGATTGATGGCGTTGGCCTCTCGAAACAGTGGTTCAAATCCAGTCCTTGGATAGTCGCTCGGCTCGCATGGTTCTCTCAAGGACTGTGGCTCGCTCAACTGTTTGATAAGCCGCACGTGCAACGGAACAACTGGCAATCGCAGACTGGCAGTGGCGTGCGCTGCGGACCAGGGCCGTGCGTGAGCATGTGCTGGCGGTACGCCTTGCGCGTGCCGAACTCCTGCCCGCACGCGCCGCAGATATCGCCAGCCCACGGGCCGTCGTCGTCGTTCGAGGACTCAGCACGATCTGGAAACGACTCTTCGCTGTAATCGTCCTCAACGCAAGGCCCTGAAAGTGATTGGATCAACACGTCGCGTTCCCCGCCATGCAGTCCAGCAGAACGCGCAAAAAGATTGGGCGCGTCTCAGGCGGCGCGAGGTTGTACTCGCAACTCTGATCGGTCTTGATCCGATGACCCAAGGGCCTCAATGCCCAAGGCTGGTGGCCGTCGTTCAGTTCGTGCCTGTACGAATACGCTTGACCCATGTGGTCGCGCACCGTCGTAGGCTTCGGATCTCCGGGCCGCTTGTACATGATGGCTCGGGAGACGCGCCCCTTTTTGTGGCGCACAACCTTCGCCAAGCCGTCGCGTTCGAGTTTCAAAGCCCTGCGTAGCGGAACGAGGCCCTGGAATTCACAGTCGTAGGAATAGAGCGGAACCGTCATGGTCGTCTCCCATGACGCTCAGCGCTGTGGTGCTTTCTGCGGGGTGGCTCTAAATGAAAATCGCCAGCAGCGACACCGCTACTGGCCGATCATGCGGGATTGAGTTTTTTTGTCGAGGTGTCCCGGCACCTCGTATTTGGCTGCTCTGATTTTCTCAGAAACGTAAGCGCCGGTCAATGTTTTTTATGGTGGGATGGTGGGCCCGACAGAACTCGAATCTGTGACCTTCTGCGTGTCAAGCAGACGCTCTAACCAACTGAGCTACGGGCCCGCAAGACTCATCGTACCAAACTTGAAGAGGACTGACCAAACAGCATCGAGGATAAAAAAAGCCGCCCGTCTCCGGGCGGCATCAGTGGTCGGCGGCAAGTCCGCGATCTTGCGCGCCAGCCTATCGGCGGTTGACCGGCGTCTTCTCGTAATCCTCCAGCGTACGCGTCCCGTGGACTTCGGCGTCGTGCTTCTCAGCCCAGTTGGTGAGCTCGGCTGCGGATTTGAACATCCGGCGCCACGGCTTGTTGGCGAGGCCCTTCACTCCATACGCCTCGATCTGGTTCAGCCTGATTACGGTCGCCGGAGCCAGATCCGACTCGCTGTAATAACCGGCGTGTTTGCCCCTGATCGCAATCGCGTAAAAGGAGCCAGAAGGAGCAACCTCCGTGACGACGCCACGCTCGCCCTGGTGCTCTCCGTACTCGATCAGAACTTTGTCGCCTTCCTGGTATGCCATCTGCCTATCTCCTTGCACCACGATTCATCACTCCGGTTGGCGGGAAAGGCAAGAAGATAAGCGCGCCGATCACGATCTTTTTTCGCCAGCCACACGGCACGTGGGCGCGCCCACGCGTTGGCTGGCACCACACGTCCACCGGCCTGGCTCCGGCCAAACGTGCGCGCCCCCTGCGCGACGGGTGGCGCGTTTTTCCTTCGTCCATATATAGGAGTCGGAAAATCTTGTCCTTGGCGCACGGCGTGGCGAAAGGACAGGACGGCGTCTGGAAACCCTCCCATAGCTACCATCTTCCCAACTCTGTGATTCTGGCTGGGTTATACTGGCGTAACGTGGAGTCCACGTATGGAATGGTGACAGGCTGGTGGTTGGGCAGTGTGGACTCCAGTTGGACTCCACAGGGGTAGACGACCACGCCTAAGTGATAGTAGAATATAGAGATAGTGGGTCGGGGCCTCTTCCTTGACACGTATAAAATATCAATCACTTACAGACACCCCTACTGAAAACACAAGAGTTACACGTTTTCGATTTGGACCCCACACGGACCCCGGCATAGCGATTTAGGCCTCTTCCGTGCGCGTTTGGACCCCGGTTGGACCCCACGACCATAGAGTTCTTCCGCGATACATAAGTGTTCCGGACCCCATAATCTGATGTGGTCACAAACGTGCTTTCACGCGTGCGCGCGCGGTCGTACTCGCCTTCCAAAAACTTCTCATCTGTATGTCACAGGCAGAAGAGAAGTTTTTTGAACTCCTATATAGAGCAAGCGAAAAATCGGCTCCCGGCGACATGTGATACTGGGGAGCGTGAGACGGCGCATGATCAGCGTGGCGGTCAACGGCGCGGAGATGCTCCGGTTGGAGCGTGAGCGCGTGGCGGCGGGCGCGCGCAGCCTGCCGCAGTATGTTCGCCATCGATGTGGCCTCCCGGCTGGCTTGGTGTCGAACGGCGTCGTGGCCGACGACCTCGGCGTGCGCCGGGCGCTCGAACGGCACGTGATCAGCTTCTACGTGACCGAGGAGGAGTACGCCGCCCTGCGTGACCAATCCAGCCTGCCCAACGGGCCGGGCATCACCGTGGCGCAGTACGCGCGGACGCGATGCGACCTGTCGGTGCGGTACGTCTCGAAGCCTGGCACGCAGGACCGCGTGCGCGAGGAGGACGAGGCGTGGGCGATCCTCAATGGGTTGGGGTTGTCTGCCGACGATTACTTCGAGGACTGATCACCGGCCTTCATAACCGCCGCCGCCGCGCCCGCCGTTCGAACCACCGCCATACGATAGCGACGCCGATCCCGATGGTCGTGCAAGCGGAGACGCGCGCCCCGAGCGACCACCCGTACTCGCTCATCCATTGGTTGGCGACCAGCGCGATGGCCAGCATGAGGGTGTACAGCCAGATGCTTGATCTCATAGTTTTCGGATCGCCTCCGTGATCTCCTCCTCGGGCACGTCCGGTCCCTGCGTCACGGTCGAAGTCAACGTCGCGCCGCAGATCCCGCACTTGCACAGCGGGCAATCCGCCTCGATGGGGTGCTGGTATAACTCCGACGAGCCATCGGAGAGGCCCGCGTATAGCTCGGCCCACCGGCGATCCACGCCGACGAACTTCAGATCGCTCGCGTGTCCGTTGGCGCAGGTGAACCTGATGATCCACTGCTCCATCATCCAATCACCTCATCCAACTCCTTATGCCAACCGTGTTTTGGCTCCTGGCGCCCGACCGCGCCGTACCACGCGCCGCAATCGCACCGCGCGATCAACGACATGATGCCCAACGGCACCTGCGCGCCGCAGTACGGGCACGTGAGCACGTCCCACACGAGCTCGCTCATGGCCACGGGACCGCCGGCCCGGTGCGGTGCTCGAAGAACTCGCCATGCAGCCGCCGTGCGAACTCAATCGCGTGGGCGCGGTCGAGGTTGTACTGCTTGACGGTCGGGCAAAGCAGGATTCGGCACGCCAGCTTCTCGCGTTCGCCCGCCTCGATTAATCGGTGACACACCTCGCACGCCAGCCAGTCGCCGACGCTCCGGCCCTTGAGCGTGGCTTTGGCATCGAACGTCCGCGCGGGATAAGACCAGGCCGGGGCGGGCGAGGAACAGAAGTCGCAGGTCAATTCGCCCTCCTGGGTTTGGGCTTCTTCCCGCTGCGCAGCCATTCGACGTTCTCCTGGTTGGTTGTTGGGTCGCCCTTGGATTCGGTCGTCAACTCGGGCGGCTTCTCCATCAGTTTGTCGGTGTACGCCATCAATTCTCGCTGGTCGTCAGGCGTCGGCGGCATGTACCACTCGGTAAAGAACGCGATCCGCGTCTGGTTGGTCTCGGCGTCATACGTCATCGCAGGCCAGAACCGAACGTAATTGCCCGATGCCAGTTCGCCGACCACGCCGCCGAGCACCTGTTCGGCTCCGTCAATCTCGCGCGGAGGAAGTGATCCTATGATCCGCATATCGGTTTCCTCCTGGCGGCCTCACGCAATGCCTCACGAGACAGAGTGGTCGTCATGACCGGTCACCTCCTCGAATCCCAGGAACGGCAGGTCTGCGCCCTTGATGCCGTGCAGCGCGATATAGTGCCGTTGCACCATCCAGGACCGTCCTTCGACGGTCACCCTGGTGTACTCGCCCAACTGCGCGATGAGCGCGCGGACCATGCGCTCGATCACCGGATCGGTGTAGTGTAGCGGGCGTCCGCAGTGGCACATCGCTTCAGGCGGCATCCTGCCTCCATCGCTTCTTGACGTTTGCCCGCCGCACCGCGCTCAACTCCTCCGGCGTCAACCGCCGATAGTGCTTCCGATGATACTCGGCCATATACTCCTTCTTGGCCTCGTCCCGGCAGGCCGCGCAGTACTTCTGACCGTGCCCACGGTGCCGCCCACAACGCGCACAGGGCCGCGACGTTGCGCCCGAGTATGGCCGGTGGCCCAGCAACGCGGACAACTCGGCCATGCGGTCCTCAACCACGGCTACCTCGGCCTCCTGGATTTGTCGATCGCGATGGCCTTCTCCATGATTCCGACGATGGCATCCGCTGCCTCGTGTGGCAGCATCAGTTTGTGGAAGGCCGTCAACAGCAACGCCCGCCCCTGGTCGGAGTGCATTGTGGCAACGGTCACGATGAACACCAGGATGTCGATATCCGTCTGGAGACATGCGATGGCCTTCTGCTTGGCGGCCTCCGCACGCTCGTCCACGATCTGCGTCTGAAGGCTCGCGATATACGACGCCACGAAGTCCACGAGCGCGGCGCGCGCCTCCTGGCTCAATGGGCGCGAGTACAGGGTCGTCATGCCGCCATCCCGGCGCGCACCGCGTCGATGAGCATCTGCTCGATGCGCTGGATGGTCGCGCTCTTGCCTTTGGGGAACCACTCGGGCCGGTCCTCGACCTCGCGCAACCGGAAGAACATCATGGCCGCGTCGTCTGCCGTGATCCATCCGTACAGGTCCTCCCAGCCGTGCGCCTCGTAGCACGCTTTGATGCCGTCCTGCGCCTCCTGCGACAGCCCCGCAAAGTGGAACGCATCCTCACCCTTCACGTTTGGCCTCCTCCGCGCCCAGAAAGATCCGCGACTGCTGCCGCAACTCGTCGATGGTGTACGTTCCGCTGGTCCACAGGACGCCCTGGACAAAACCGATCCACCGATGCAGCTTGTCCTCCGGCCATCGGTCAACCTCCTGGACGGTGAGCATGCCCGGATCAAGGTCCATCAGCATGTGGTCGATCATCCACAGCAGGTGATCGAACTCCGCGGTCACGCGCGCCCAACCGGCCAGGCCGGGCCGGTCCTGGAACCGCCGCGCGACCGCGTTGTACCGGCCTCGCAATTCGGCCTTGTAGTGATGGAGCAACTCCACAACCTGATCGCGGTTCACGATTCCACCTCGTTCTCTCCCTCGACCAGGAACTCCGTGTCCTCGACCGCCTCGGCGATATGGAAGCTCTCCCACGGCTCGTCCTCGACGCCCTCGGCGGGCTTCGGCAATAGGCCCGCCCGTAACCGAATGAAGGCCTCGGCCAGCCCGTCTGGCGACCAGAGCCAGGAAGCGGGCACCACACACTTGACCCGCTCCTCACGGGTGGTGCCCTGCTGCTTCGCGTCATACGCCACGGTTATGATCGCGGCGCCCGTAAACTCCTTCATCTCCATTCGCCTCCGCAGTCAGGACACCGCCAGTGATCTATCCGGTCATGCTCGACCATGCCAATTGCCCGGCTAAAGCGCGTCGCGCCGCCATAGGCGGGGCGATCCTTCTCGGGGATCGCCTCGCCGTCGAGATCGGCACCGCAATGTGGGCACCGTTCTGGTGTGCGCCGTGGCGTCACGCCGCTTCCTTGCCTACCGCGCGCCGCTTGGCCATGTCCTTGTTGACCCGCCGCATCCTCTCGGCGGCGGCCTTCCGCATCGCGGGGGTCCATTGAACCTTCTTCTTGGCGGGCTTCGGTGCTTCCGTTGCGCCCGGTCTCGGCCCCTTGCCAGATCGGAACGCCGCCCACCGCTTCTTGAGTGCCGCCGCCTGCGGCGTGGCCCTCTGCTGTGCCTTCTTCCCGTTGGCCGCCCACCGCTTCCGTTGCGCTTCTGCGATCCGCGCCCGTCCGGCCGCGCTGATGTGCTTCCGCGCTGGCTTGGCATTGGTCAGTCCTAACTGCTCGCGCAACGCCGCCGCACGCGTCGCTAATAGGCGGCGCTCGATCTCGCAATCCACCAGTTCGTTGAGTAACTGCTCCTTCGTCATTCCATCTCCTTCCGTGTGAGTACAAACATGCGGTCGTGCAAACCGATCCATTGGGGGATCGCCACGACCTTCTCGATCCGCCAGTCCCGATCCACCGCCTCGTAGAACGCGTCGTCGCCGGTGCAGCCGCCCAACTCGCCCACGAAAATCACCGTCCGTCCCGCATAGTTCGCCAAGCACCGCGAAGCCATCGGCAACTTGTACGGCGGCCAGCACAGAAACAGCGTGCGACGCGGGTGGAACCGCACCATCCCCGCGCCGCCACGCCGCACCGGGAAGTAAGCGCCGCACTCCTTGACCCACCGGTGCCGCTTCTTTTTGGCTGTCCTCTGGCCCATGCGCGAGTCATACGCTACCACGTCGCCTCCGGCCTCGGTCGCCAGGCGTGCCCAATAGCCCGTGCCCGCGCCGATCTCGACCACCGGAGAATGCTCGACCAGTGTCTTGATCGCCTTCTCGTCGGGCACCGCCCAAGCCCACCGCTCGCAGGCATAATCGCGGGCGGCGAACTCGGCGATGCTGAAGGCCTTGACCACCACCTCATCCTTCACGTCCATCTGGATGCCCCACCGCTTGAGCGTGCCGAGGCTGGCGCGCGCTTGCTCCGGCGTGATCTTCAGCTTGTTGGGCAACTCCCGCCAGAGCTTCAACAGGTCGTTCGGAAACGCGCTTGGGCTTGTGCCGTTCTTCATGCAGCACCCTCACCGCATGCACCGTCTCCCAAGAGTTGATGGACGCCAGGAACAGTGTCGCCAGATGCGCGGTCTTGCTCTCCGTGTGGATCTTCCGCTCGCCGGGCTTCGGCTTCCTCACGCCACGAGCGATCCGCGCCAGCGCGAGGCGGTACTCCGAGGCGGGCGAGTGCTCGCCTCGTTCCCACTCCGAGATCATCCTGGGCAACGGGGCCGGGGTTCCGCGCCGGGCATGCCTGCTGATCTCGCGTGCCAGTTCCTCCTGGCTCCAGTCCTTGTGGCGGCGCAACTCGGCAATGGCGTCGCCAATGATCCGGTGCATCGATGCGATGTGCTTCACGTGTCAAACGAGGACCTCCGTGTTCCGGGCCGCCCACGTCGTTCTATGCGCGCGTCCCGACTCCGTTGCTGTGGTTCGTGCCGTTCAACTCGGCTTTGCGCCAGATCGTCTGACGCCTCCCGAAGTGCTCTTGCTCCTTGATCAACTCGCCTCGTTCATGGAGCGTCATCATGGCTTGCGCTATCGAGGCGCGCACGCGGACGCGTTCGTTGGAGTCGATCTGCCGCCCATTGGCCATGAGGGACAGAACGTCGTTGACCGTGAATGGGTCGTCGAACGTCTGCGTGGCCGCCAGGACGAGTTGCCGGGTGACCTGGACCCGCTCCGTTATGGCGTCTGGCGGCGCGGGCGCGACCGGCCTCGCTGGGGCCGGCGGCTCAACGGCTGGCAGCACGCCACGGAGGGCATCCTCTGTCGCCGGGTCGTCGGTGAATGGCAGCAGCGCCTTGAGCATGTGGACCTTGCGCTCGTGCGCCTGCGCCTCGGCGAGGAGCTTCTCCTGGATCGCTTCCTCGCTGGCGATGGCGGCCTCGATACGTTCCTTTAGGGACTCCACCTTCGGCGGCGGCGGTGCTGGCTGCGGCGCGGTCGGAGGCGTGGGACGTTGTTGTTGCATCTTCCGTTCTCCTTCTTGGTTGGGGGTCTGATGGACGACGCCGAGGGCGTGGCGCAGGCTGGACAGATTGTTGCGCATGGACCTGTGGTCGCTGGGCGTCTTGGGGCTGGTGAACTTCTGTCCGTTGGGCAGGCGGTAAACGCGGTGCTTGTCGTCGCGTAACAGCACGGCACCGTGCTCGTCCAGGAGCCGATCAATCTCGGTTGCCGCGTTCATACGCACTCCACGCAGATGGAATCCTCGAGCGAATTGCAGCACGGCCCGTACATCCGGCCGCACTTCTCGCACCCGCATCGCTCATCGGCGTCGCAGGCCTGGCCGCAAATCTCGCAGGTCACGAACTCTGGTTTCTGCTGCTTCGGTCGCGCCATTTAGTTGTCCGTGGTGAGCGGTAGCTCAACCGCGTATCCCTTCAGGACGGTGAGCTTCTGGCCATGCAGGTCGCGCCAACCGTCCGGATTGTGGACCGCAAAAAAGGCTACATCGCGGTCATCGTGTTTATGCCCGATCAGGAGTATGAGGTCCACGCGCTGCTCGCGCATTACATCGAGCGCCTCCTTGGAGCACGATCCTGGCCCAAGGTCGGGCATCTCGTCGGGTGTCGATGCGTCGAGCACCTCGCCAAGCACTCGGCCTGGCGGTCCATCGACCATCACCACGTCTCCCTTCTCGAATAGCTTCATAGATCCCTCTGGCTGGCGCGCAGGATGTTGCTCTTGCCGCCCGGTTGGATGAGGAAGTAATTGCTGGCCGCCGCTTGGCGCGGGTGGCGGCGAACCAACCACGCCAGTTTCCGGTATCGGAGTGGCGCGCTCGCGCGCACGCGGAGTGGCCGACCCAGGACCAGGATCGGCGCGTTGTTTGGTTGCTCGTCGATGTTCTTCATTGGTGGTCGATCCAATATTCGAACGCCGCCCGCGCCGCTTGGCGCAACGTCATGCCGGGCGGGTCGTGCTCCGTCCCGCCATAGCATGAGCACCGCCGTTGCTGGTGCGCCAGCGACCCGACGACCATCCGCATGTGGCACTCGAAGTGGTATGGCTTCTCGGACTCGCCGTCTGTGTCGATGTGCGGGATAATCACGCCACGGTTGCCCGTCTCGATTGGCTCCAGACAGAAGCCGCAGGCCGCGCCGACCGGCGTGGGCGCCGACTGCTCCTCGGGTTCGACAATGGTGACGCCGAACCACTTCATCGGTCTGGCTCCGGCTCCGGCTGGTGCTCAACGGCATCGCACCACGCGCCCCATATGTTCGGGAAGTCGCGCCGGATATGTTCGAGCATGCGTGTCATTCGGGCGGTTGCGTTCGATAACTCTGCGCATGAGCCAAGCAACTCTCCAAAGACCGAATTGACGGCTATATCCGGGTCCTTAGCGGCGGCAACCAGCAGCCCATCGTTGATCTCCGCGAGGCGCACGTAAAGCGTGTGGAAGTGATTCACTGGAGCCTGCTTCATGTTGACGGGAGGCAGCCATGCGAGTTTGATGTCCTCTCCGATTCGCGCCAGGCGCGCAACCGCAGACGCGCAGGCCCAATGGCAGAGGGCACCCTCAACGGTGTGGATACGTCCGTCCTCTGGCGGGTGCTCCTTAGGCAAAAGCGTCGTTTCGTCGCCAGGTTCAAATTTGTGCTGGCAGATGCCGCACGGCATGCCAAGCGCCGGATGATCTGCTCGTAATGGAGGGAACTTGCGGAGGTCAGTCATGGGGAGGTTTGCTCTGCTCGATTTCGTAATGGCCGCCACGGACGAGCTCGATCCACGGGCCAATGGGCTGGCCATCTATCGCTTCGCGCATCAGGAGCATTTCGATTTGGGAGTATTGGGTGTGCAGGAGGAATCCGTCCGCGACCCGGCACCACGACGGCTTGTCACTTAGCCGAATTGCGATGGAGAGTCCGTTGCTGGAGATGAGGTCGACCGTGGCGGTCACAGCCTCATCGGGTCTGCCATGCGGGTACACCCACACGACGCCACCGGTGGTGATGGCTGCTGCTGATTTCACAACTACGGTTCCTGCGTTCCTGAGGCGAACAAATGGGAAGGTAACAAGTACTTATAGGATTTGTCTACTGACAATTCTTTCACCGGACATAAAAGTTGTCACTACGAAAGCAGCTCTTATCGCCTCCCCCTGGATCTCCCCTCGTGGATGAGCCGCCGGCATTGCCGTTCGCTCAACGTGGTGCCGAACCGTCGTTTAATCCAATCGCAAAGCATCGGCGCCGTCCACTCGTCTCCGTACCTGCCGACGAACTGAGGCGGCACCTTCACGGTTGTGAGCACCTCGTCGCGCTGCGCCGCCGTGAGGCGACGCGGACGCCCAGGGCGCGGCTTTTCGCGTAATGCGGCCTTTCCATGAGCCTTGTAGACACTTACCCACCTCATGATCGTGCGCTCGGATTCCTTGAACCACCTGGCCAGTTCCTCATAGCTCATGCCACGATCATGGAACCAGACTGCGTGCATTCTGTGGCCGCGTCGTTGTTCGGCCGAGCCGCGTATTTCCCATTCGAGTTCGTCGCTGGTTCCGGAGGGCATGATCCGAAAATGAGCACACGGAAGCGTGCGGCATACGGAGGTTATCTCAGGATCGAACGCGCGGACACCACGTTCAGATCCGCAATTGACAAAACTTTTGACCGAAAAAATTAGAAAGGTAGAACGGACAGGCTATGCGGGACCAGGAGGAGCGCCATGCTGGTGGCGAGCACCTTGATATTCCAAATTCGTCGCCGGGTGGCGACATCCTGGCACAGTCGGCCTAGTGCGCAGGGATCGGGCGTGCAACTCGTCGGCGGTCGAAGAACTCATGGCGCCCCGCCGCCTGGCTGTAATCCGGATTCTTGATCTTTATCCAGGTCGGCGCCTTCGGGTCATACACGCCGTCCCGCTGTTTGGCCACGATTCCTTCGAGGTCTTGGCGGCAGATCTCGCGGAACAGGTCCACGCCGCGTCCGTCGATGTGATCGACGTACAACAACCGGGACGGTTGGCGCGGCACCAAGCGCCGCAGGATGGCCTTCCTCTTTACCAACGGCAGGCAACGCAGGTCGCGGCCATCCAACCAGAGGCAATCGAAGGCGTAGAAGTACGGGTCTGCGCGGCGGTGCAGGAGCGGGTAGAACTGCGCGCGGCCGGAGCCGTCCAGTGCCACAATCTCGCCATCCAGGATGGCCTCGTGCTGGCCAACGGCGGCGGCGAGCGACGTGGCCAAGCCGGGGAAGCTCTTGAAAATGTTGCCGTTGCGCGAAACAAGGCGGCCGCCGCCAGCCTCGATGTAGGCGACGGCGCGGAAGCCGTCCCACTTCAGTTCGAACAGCCAGTCGGGATGGTCGAAGGGTTCGGACAGACAGACCAAGCGGAGCGGGGTAATGCGTTGCAGGTAACGCGCCTCTTATTGCTATTTTACCTGCGCGCTTGGACGCGGCACTCTGGGGGACACGGGCGAACACAGGCGATGCGCATTGCGGCGCTTTCTGTGGCATCGAAAACCCCAGTGCAAATCGACGACAATCCGCTCGCAATCTCTTGATTCCAGGTCGCTACACGCTCTGAATGCCATCGATACGGACCAGACTTATGCAGCAACGACTGTTTTTTGACATCATCAGCCCCTTGAAAAATCAAGAGCTTACGTGCTAACCATGGTAGCGAACCATCATCATGGCAAGGTCGAACACAGCCCGCCAACTCAGCCTCTACCCGGAGGTTGTGGAGCCGGCCGTAGCAGTGAAGGCCGACACTACTTCAACCTTCACTGACAACGTTTCACTTCCGATTCACCGCTGGTTTCGCTATTCCGCAGGCTTCTCAGCCGTGTGGGCGCACGCGCTCATTGAGCGTGAGAAGGCGAATGGTCGCAGGACCGTCCTCGACCCGTTCTCTGGATCGGGCACCACAGTCCTTGAGGCCGAACAATGCGGAATGGAGGCCATTGGAGTTGAGGCCCACCCGTTCGTGGCCCGCGTCGGACGGGTAAAGCTTCTGTGGAGGTCCGACGTTGAGGCGTTCAAGAGATTTGGTCATCGAATCCTCGACCATGCAATGCACCGAAAGCCTGAAGCGAGGGCAACGCCACCGCCACCGCTCCTGGCCAAGTGTTTTCCGGCTGATGTTCTGGCCAAGCTCTATTCGCTCCGGACAGCATGGCAGGAGCAGAATGACGAATCTTCTGCCTCCGAGCTGTCTTGGCTTGCATTGATGTCGATTCTCCGTGAGTGTTCGCCGGTAGGCACGGCACAGTGGCAATACGTTCTGCCAAACAAATCGAAGGCGAAGGTGGTCGATCCCTACGAGGCATTTGGCAGCAAGGTGCTCATATTCGCTGGCGACATGCAAGCCCGGCAGTGGATGTCCCACGGCCCGCAGGCCCGCCTCATTCAGGAGGATGCTAGATTCTGCACTTCAGTACCGGATGGATGGGCCGACTTGGTTGTCACGTCACCGCCGTACGCCAACAATTATGACTACGCCGACGCCACGCGCTTGGAGATGACATTCCTTGGCGACATCAACGGTTGGGGTGACTTGCAGACATCTGTTCGCGATCATCTGGTTCGTTCCTGCACCCAACATGTGGGTCCCATCAGCCGGCAGACCGATGAGATCTTGCTGGACCCACTGCTGGAACCGATACGCGCGGAAATCAAAGACGTTTGCGCCAAACTTGCCGTGGAGCGGGAATCCCACGGCGGCAAGAAGCAATACCATACGATGGTTGCCTGTTACTTTAGCGACTTGGCAAAAGTTTGGGTTGCGTTGCGCCGGGCTACGGCTGCGAACTGCCTAGTTTGTTTCGTCATAGGTGATTCCGCACCGTATGGGATTTATGTTCCTGTTGACCGGTGGCTCGGGGATTTGGCCGTGGCCGCGGGCTTCAGGTCATACAATTTCGAGAAGACCAGAGACAGGAACATCAAGTGGAAGAACCGGAAGCATCGCGTGCCGTTGCACGAAGGAAGGTTGTGGGTCGAAGGATAACTTAATGGCAGAATCTCCTGCACACCAATTCGGCCAGATGATTGGCGACGTTCTCGAAGCCGCGATTGAACCCATTTTGCAGAGCTTCGCAACCAAGTATGGCTTGTACTTGGACAAGAAGGGGCTGCGCCCAGCCCGACCTGGGAATAAGGTCAGTTGGACCGACGGGAAGGAGAACAAGCACGACCTGGATTTTGTTTTGGAGCGCGGCGGTACTGCGGCCAAGAAAGGAATCCCCGTAGCGTTCATCGAGACAGCCTGGAGACGCTACACCAAGCATTCCCGCAACAAGGCTCAGGAAATCCAGGGCGCAATCATACCTCTCATCGAGAAGCACAAGAACCATTGTCCATTCATCGGCGTGGTGCTGGCAGGAGTTTTTACTGACGGCGCCCTGTCGCAATTGCGCTCTCTCGGCTTCACCGTTGCATACTTCCCCTATACAACCATCATAAAAGCATTCTCGGTAGTTGGAATCGACGCAAGCTCTGACGAGCAGACGCCAGACGATGAGTTCGCCGAGAAGATGAGAAGATGGAACGCCCTCAAGCCAGCGGACAAAGCGAAGCTCTACAAAACGCTGATCGATCTCAACGAGGGCGAGATGAAGTTGTTTTTCGGCAACCTCGTTAAGATGGTAAATCGGCAGATCAAGAGCGTCAGGATTCTTCCTCTCCACGGCGCGCCGGTAGAATGGGCGAACATCGAAGATGCGATCAAGTTCATTGCCGACTATAGGGAGGAGTCCACAGACAAAGCTCTGCTTCGCTATGAAGTACAAATCGTGTACGTGAACGGCGACCGGATCTCCGGCGAATTTGGCGCCAAGCAGGACGCCATCGACTTCCTGAAGACTTACCAGACGGCCTGCAAGACAGATTCGGAGGCCGTCGGAGGAAAGTCGTGAGTTCTGCCGTCAGTACTACCAACTGGTTCTTTGTGGCGCACCATGTTCTCCATCTGACCGAGGTCGAGGAAGGACGAGAAACATGGTGGTGCGTTGACCGCAACACCGCTCCCGGCGATCGGGCCTTCATATACAGGCCGTTGAAGGGTGTCTGTTGGTATTTTGAAATTCTGGAACACATCAAGCCGGATGCGTTTTGTTCGTCGTTCGGGATGGGAACCGCCCGAGTTAAGATACTCAGGGTGTTTGACCCGCCAATCAGTGCCAAACAGATGAAGTCTTCATCAGTTGTCAAAGACGAGGGTTTCGTACGACGCAATTTTCAAGGAAAGGCATTCGTCGTTCATTCCAAGGAGACACCGAAGGCGATGTTGAGTCTGGCGCGGAAGAACGAGCGCGCCGCAAAATGAGGAGCCTCTACAGGGTGACCCTTCGTCGTGCCAGAGTGCGGTAGAGACGAACCATCTGCCTCAAGTCCTCTATCAATTCGAGTTCCGCAGGGAGTGAGACATCATAGGTCTTTCCGAATGCGTGCCCGGCCTCATAGTACGTCGCCGGAGCGCCAGGATAACTAACATCCAGCGTTATCGGACCGTCGCTGAAGGCGGTTCTGAATTGCGGCACCTTTGATCGAATCAATTCCGCATTCGGTCTCAGCATCTCGGGCGATTCACCTGCGATGCCCTGATTGAGAGAGAGAACGAGGCGCTTCATGGACCCCGCAAAAAGATACGCAACGTAATAGCCGCGCTGCGGGCTGCTCGCAACGGTGGGGTCCATGATGGCTATCCACGGCGTATCTGCCCATCGTCCCTGTCCCGACGAACCCTTGACCCTTAGTCCTAATGCGTCCTGCCCCAACACATCGATTATGAGGGCTGGGATCTCATTGCGGATCGTGTTCGCCACTGGATGGCCCTTGATGCTCGTCCGTTTGGCCGATTCGTACGACACTAGCACTCGCCGGAATGCCGTTCTCAGGCCGGTCGAAGCGTCCATTTTCGCCTCCGTCGTCAATCCAGCTGCCAAGCAGAAAACTGCTCATACAGCGGAATCCGGAAGGTATCACATTGCGGACTGGCGTTCACCGCCTGTCAGCAGCCGTCTTCGCCTGGTGCTCCTCCGTCGTCAGCCACTGCATGTTGGCCGGCTGGTCCGCGCCGCCTTTGCTCAACGGCACGCGGTGGTCGATTTGGTAGCCGGGACACACGCCCGTAGTCCTGCCGGTCGCCGGGCACGGATTCGCTTGCCGGAATTCACGTATCGCGGCGGCACTCCGGGCGATGCGACCGTTCGCGGCTCGCTGGCACTCGGCGCACCGCGTCGAGCGGGGTCTCTCGGAACGCCTAGTGGGGCGTTCGGTGCGGCGTTCGGAACGCGGGCTGGACCGCCCGGTGCGCGCCCAGGAGATGCTGACGATTGCAGCAGCGAGTGAGAGGATTGCCAGGAGGCGACGCATACAACGAAGATCGGCTGGATGCGATCATTTCTTTACAAGGCACGATTGACATTTTTCCGAATTTGCCCGATTGTATTCGCATGACTGATGCTGAGCGCCGGGATCGCGAGCAGCGATTCAGGCGAAGTTTCGAGCAAGAGTTTCCGGACTTCGCGCGTAAGTGCGCGTTGGACGTCGAGATGGTCATTCTCCACCAGGACGCATTCGCGGTCGATTACCAGGAAGACGAGTTCGCGAAGCTCGGCAAGGCCATCAAGTACGCCGGGCTCATGGGGAAGGTAGTGAACGTCATCGGCCGGAACGCGGAGACACTGCGGCCCATGCCAGCCTAAGGGACCGGGCCAACCTGTCAATCAGTTCCCAGAAGATCAGTTTGCGCGGGTGTGCGTCGTTGTGTCCCTGCGCATTGAGATATGCGAGGAGAGCCTCCTGGTTCTCCTCGCTGTGGTCTTCGAACTCGATCATCGCCATCGTCATGCTCGACGCCGTACTGCTATTTTACGCCGCCGTCTCCTTGGCCTTGATCTCAACCACGTTGTTGTGGCGGTCCTTGCGCGCGGCGCGGGCGATCTTGGCGCGCTCGCGCTGGCGGCGCAGCAGGTCCGTTGCGGGCTGTGCGGCGGGCAGATCCGTCTTGGCCGCCGCCTTGTACCGCATGTCCTGGATGCGTCGCGTGAGGGTGCTGTGGCGCCTGATGGCGATCTGCGTATAGTCGAGCGTCGTGTCCACCTTCGAGTGGCCCGCGATCTTGCTGGCCTCGATTGCGGTGCCGCCCACTTCCTGCCGCCACGAGATGTTGGCGCGGCGCAGGGAGTGCATCCCAAAGCCAGGGAAGTCAAGGCCCGGATCATCCGGGTCATCGGCGTTCTGCTTGAGCGATGCCGCCGCCTCTTTGAGCGCCTTGCGCACGCCAGAGTCCCATCGGGGCTGCGTGAGGTCAATGTCCTGCGGGAAGACCCAATCGTTAGGCCCGCGCCGCTTCAGGCTGGCGATCCACGTCTTGTACCGCTCCGTCAACGCGCCCAGCGCAAGGTCGCGCCTGCTCTTGGCCGTCTTGGGTTCGTCGATGTCGCCGTGGAAGTTCCGCTGCTCGATGTGGATGATGCCCTTATCGAGATCCACGTGCTTGATCATCAGGCCGGTCGCCTCCGAGATCCGCGTGCCGGTGTCGAGGCAGGTTTCACAGATCAGGCGGTTGGGGTCTTCGATGAGCGCGAGCACCTGCGCCGTCTGCTCCGGGTCGAGGATGCGCTTCTCGCGGACCTCCCACTTCTTAGGCAACCGCACCCGGTGTATCGGGTTGGCGAACGTCTCGGGCAGGAAGTCCCACTGGATCGCCTTGGTGATGATCCCGCTCATGGCGTTGCGGAGGCCGCACATGCCGTGCCAGGAGGTGGAGTTGTTCTGGAGCCAGTCCAGCACGTCCTTGGATCGAATATCCTTGATCGCGACGCCGCCCCACTTGGGGAGCAACTTCGCCAAGCAATCGCGGTACTTGATGCGCGTCGGCAGAGCCAGGAGCGGTTTGCCCGCCGCGCTGCCCTCGACATACTCCTTGCGCCACACCTCGGCCAACGCGCCGAACGTGGCGTCGCCCGGCTCCGTCTTCTTGGGCGCGCGCACCGGCGTCGCGGGCACCGGCGCGTCGTCGTCGTCGTCCGTGCTGCCAGCCGCAGGGTCGCCGCCCTCCTGAAGCTGCGCGAAGAAGGCGTCGCGCTTCTCGCGCGCCTCCTTGATCCCCATCGGGTGATCCTTGTCCCGGCTCGGGCCAATGACATAGCTGCGCCGGATGCGCTCCACTTCGCTGCCTTCAACCACGTCCTCGTAGTATCGGAAGAACCACTGGTACACTCCGCGAATCTTGCGTTCGTGGACCTCTGGATGTTGTGCTTTGATCATCGTTTCTCCTGTGCCCAACCAACAGCACCTCGACCCTTACCTTCCTGGGGTCCATAGCGCAAGGCGTCTAACGACGCCGATTACAGCGAGATGCCCAACGACTCCCGCTGGCAGATGTACAGGCGTTCATACGCCCTGGTGATGCCCACATAGAACTGGCGGATCACCGGGTCGCGATCCGCCCCGCCGTGGCTGTACTGCGCGTCGCCCGCCTGCGAGAGATCGGGGAACAGGAACACCACGTCGGCCTGGCCCCCCTTGACCGAGTGGATCGTGCCGACAATCACCTGGGGCTTGTCGATCAGGGCGCGCGGCCCCCGCCTGGCGGCAACCTCGATGGGGAACTTGGCGCGCTCGGCCATGTCCGTGGTGAGGCGCGTGCGCCACCAGTCGAGCAGGACGCGGTAATCGCCGTCGAGCGCCGTCATGAGGGAGTCGAGGGCCGGCGGTTCGAATATCTCCACGAGGCGATCCATTCCGGCCGCCTGCGCCGCATCCGCCGCCTTGAGCTTCGTCTTGGCTCCGTGACGCAGGATGCCCTTGGATTGGAGCGCCTCGGCCCACTGCGCCAGATCGCCGTTCGTCCACGGGCGGTCGTCGCTAAACGCCGGGTGCGCAACGAGCAACGAGAGCACTCGGCCGGCGCTCGACACCCGCTTGCCGACGCGGATCGGGTTCCAGAAGCCGTTCGAGCGACGGTATGGATTATGGAACGGGATGCCCTCCTTGCGGAGGATCGCGATAAGCGGCCGGAGGTGGTAGGAGCAGGCCGCCAGGAACATCACCTCCTTGCCGTCCGCGAGGTGCTTCTCTGCCTCGCGCAGAATCCGGCACTCGATGTGCTTATAGGTGTCAGCCTTCCCGGTGAACTTGCACGTGTCGCCGTCCGCATCGCGCGGCAGGTACTCCTTGGCCTGGCGCCTCGTGACCATGTGGATCAGGTCCTCGGCCATGCGATGCACGGCGCGCGGCACACGGTAGGACTGTTTGAGCACGATCTTGTGGTCGTCGGGGATGTCCGGATCGAGGAACGCCTCGGGCGTCGCGCCGGTGAACGAATAGATGGTCTGGTCGTCGTCGCCCGCCACGATGAAATAGCTGGCGTGCTCACCCCACTTTCGGACCAGCGACAACTGCATGCGGTTGAGGTCCTGGGCTTCGTCGGCGAAGATCACGGCGGGATTGTTCGGAGCGATCGCCACGTCCCGCAGGCACTTCTCGATGAGGTCCGTGAAGTCGAGCACGCCATTGTCCTGCTTGTACTGCGCCCACATCTGCTCGAACGCCACGAGCGTCGGCGGCCACGCACGCCTGGGCATCATCATCCCCCGGTAGCGGCTCAACTGCTCCAGGAGTGCGTCGCCGCCCTTGGCGGCATCGTCCTCGTCGGCGGCCTCCTCGCCGTCCAGCCGTCCCTGGCGCTTCTGCTGCGTGATGGCCAGGGACGGGTGGTCCTTGTTCCAGTCCTCGACGTTCGCCTCCGCGATCTCCGGGCCGCCCAGCGCATGCCAGCAGTGGGAGTGGAGCGTGCCGACGCGATCCGACGCGATGGGCAGATCGCGCCCGGCCAATTCCGCGGCGGCGGCGCGCGAGAAGGACGTGACCAGCACACCCTCCGGGCCGTACCGCTCGACGGCCCGGTGGATCTGCCGGGTGAGGTTGGTCGTCTTGCCCGTGCCAGGCGGCCCGAAGATCCTGTACTCGGACGTGACCTCGTGGTCCCGCCGGCCGATTTCCTCGAGCGTGCCCGTGGCGCGCGTCTCACTGGACGGTGACATGGCGGTCTCCTTCGTGCTGCGGGTAATCGGCGGGGTCGAAGCGGTTTTCGAGCACCTCCCCCTTGTGGTCCTCGGGGCCGGGCAACGCCCACCGCGACTGGTCTTTGAACTTGGAGCCGCGCACGCGGAGGCTCTTGGCGCCCATCGCGGAGAGGGCAGCCGCGATCTTATTGATGGAGAGGTTCTGGAACGTCGTCTTGTTGATGTATCCCTGGAGTTCCGCCGCGATGATGGTGATCCTGCCGTTGATGACCATGGGCTTGCGCTGGTCCTGGAGCTTCAACTCCTCCTCGACGGAGCGGATGAAGTTCGTCTCGGTCAGGTAACTCTGGAGGTACTGGCGCATAGCGCCCAGCCAATGCATCTCGTCCGATCCCTCCTCGACGATGCAGGCGTCGAGCATCATCTGCGCGACCGTTTTCCAGACGGGGGCCTTGATGCGATCCATGACCCGCCGCACCTGCGCGCCGATCACGGCCAGCACGAACGTCTGGTCCATCAGCTTGCCGTAGGAGGGGATCTCCATCTTCGTGCCGTTCTCCAACTCGATGCGGTACTGCGGGTCCTTGCCCCGGATCTCGACCATGCGGAGAATCCGGTTCGGCGGGTTGAGCTTCAGATAAACAGAAATCTCCGAGCAGAGCGCGACGCGCTGGCGCGCTTCTGCCTGCGGATCAGGCGGCGGGGGCGGCGTGGCGGCGTCGGGCGGCGGGCTGGTACTCTCGGTCGCCTTGCCGTTGACCAGCGCAACGGGGGCCGCCTGTGCCGCCGCCAGGCCGGTCGTGGGCGGCGTCTCTGCCGCGCCCTGCGCGCCGGTAACGGCAGGGATCGCCACGCGGTATTCCGACCGCTCCTGTGCCAGCGCGATGGTGCGCTGGTAGTACGTGATGCCCTTGCGGTGCTTCTGGACGTACATGGAGCGGTGGTGGATGATCAGGTCCACGATCTGCTGCTCCGACAGCCCCGCGTCCACGCCGAAGTCGGCCAGCGCGAGGTCGTAAGCGGACTGCGAGTCGTCCTTCAGATCGTGCCTGCGGCGCTCCCAGGTGTTCCGGAACCTGGCAGCCGTCTTCGGGTCCGTCTGCTTCGGGTCCATCCACGCATCAAGCAGTTCTTGAGGGATGCGCGCGGCGGGATTGATGGCGAGCGGTTTGTCGGCGAACTTCTCCTTCCACTCGCGCGCCGCCTTCTCCTGCGCCTCCGGATCGGGGATGGTCGCGTCCTCCAGCAACTCCTCGAAGTCGCCCAGGTTGTAATAGGCACCGCCATGGCTGTGGACCACCACGTCCTTCGGATTGGCCGGGTCCTTCAGGTTCTTGGTGCCGGGGATGCGCAGGATGCGGGCGAGATCGGAGAGGCGCTCGTACACCCACCCCTTGGCCGCTGCGTTCAACCGGAGCATGGTGTGCCAGCGACCGAGGAGCCGCATCACCCGCTGGCGGTCCTCCTCGGAGTCGAACATATACGGCTCCTTGAACAACCACCAGGCGTGAATGCCGTTGCCGGTCGCCAGCATGATCGTCGGCGGGAACCCCGCAGGGAGGATCGACAACGCCTCCGGAATAGTGCCAGGCAGAGGCTTGTCGTGCGCCGCCGACCGGAGATCCAGGTCGGTGCCGATACCCGCCAGGCCGGTAATCTCCTCGGAGACGCACCGCCGATTCGGGCCGTACTGCTCCTTGGAGCATCCGACGCCGATGTACACGTCCTTCTTCTGGCCGTGCGCCGTGGCCATCTCTGCGGCCTTCTCCACGTCCAGGAACCAATGCGAGCGCTTCTCGGGCCACGTCCACAGCAGGACGTACTGGTCCTCAGGCTTGGCACCCCACAACAGGTCCAGGAACTCCTTGGGCGTCATGCGGTCAACTCCGTGAAGCGATCCAGGAACCGCGTCTCGGCCACTTTGGGGAGCCACGGCTCGACGGTGAGGGTGGGCAGAGGCGCCACGCCGCACTCGTTGATGATCCACTCCCTGTCGTCCATCGAAGTCACATCGCGGAACTCGGTCGCCAGCATCGCGCGGTCGGCGACGATGACGGAGCGCGGCATCTCCGGCCGCAGGTTGTACCGGTCGCAGATCGTGACCATCAGCCGGCCCTCGGCGATGCGGTACTGAACCATCTCCAGGAGGCCCTTGAACGGGCGGGGCAGGTCGCCGGTGTACGCCTCGCTGGCGTCGTGCAGGAGACCCCACAGGGCGTCCTCCTTGGGCACCAACTGGCTCACGAGGATAGAGTGCTGCGCCACGGAATAGAACTTCGTCGTGTGCCCCAGGAACCGGCAGAGATGCGAGAGAGAGCGGGCAATGTCGAAGATGCTGATCTCGCTGGTCTTGGGGTCCAGGAGATCGACGTGCCGCCCGGTATAAGTCCGAAAATAGTTCGCCATGCGATTCACCACAGTCCTTTTTGCTGCTTCGAAGCGCGCGGACGCGGGTCCGCGACGGGTGCTGCTTTCGATTCCTCGGGCGGCGGCGGGTCGTCGGTGTACACCGGCCTGGTAGCCAGCCACTTGTCCCACGCGACGAAGCGCTCGCCGTTCCAGACGCAGAGCGTCGCGTCGTCCATGGGCGCGTCGGCGGGGATCTGCGACAACAGATCCGCCTCGCGCGCCTGGCGGTCCTCGATGGCCTGCTCCTGCTCGCGGTACTGACGCAAAGCCTCGCGACCGTAAATCATGCGGCACTCCCCAGCGCTAACCGCCGCAGTAAATTGCGGTCTTCGTTCAACCGCCCGAGGCAGTACTGAAGGGTGAGGCGCGTGATGTCCGGCTTCCGGAACAGCGTCACGGACGGCGTATGCGTGTATGGGATGCCGCCGACACGAGGGTTCACCAGATCGCGCGGGAGACGGAATACGACAGAGGTTTCGGGAAGCGGAGCGAACGCGAACATGTCCAACTCGGTAACAAGGTATCGACGGTGTTGGCGCCCACTGCATCTTTTCGTGTTGAACTGGTAACTTCGCGGGTCATACCCCCAGGGCTGGTTTGTGCCTTTCACTTGGATCGTGATGAGCCCCTTTAACGAGATGGCAGGGATTTCGAGTTGCGAAATGTTGCTGGTCAGGTCGAACGGTTGGCCCGTCCGTGCGATCCACGTTGGGAAACCGGCGGCCTCAAGAATATCCATCACTCGGAGTTGCGCCCGGATTTCGGTCTGGTCGGTTGAAGCCCCGTCTTCCTGCGACTCGCATACAACGTCGTCGCTTGCCGTCATTTCGTCAGGCGTTACAACGTCGGGTCCGATGGGACCGAACTCGAAGGTGGATTGAAGGAGCGTGCTATCAGGCGTCATGCCGCCCCCCGATCACGCAATCGACGCGACAGATGGAGCCGTACGTCATACCGACCGATCCAGATCCTCCGGACTCAATTCCTCACCGCACGCCGGGCACTCCCACCACTCGTCGTGCCAGCGCTCGTAGGGCCCGCACTCCAGACCGTGCGTCTCGATGCTGTCGTGCTCCCGATACGCGGGCACGACCTGCTCTCCGCATTTGGGGCACGTGATCACAGAGCACGTCCCATCAGGATGCTGTGGCCGTCCCGCAGCCGTGCGGCCATCCTGCGCGTGGCGATGTACTGGACGCAGTCCAGCGTGGCCTCGCTGGGCTTCGTCTTTGGCGCGCAGTCCGGGCAGGTCTCGCCATGCCACGTTGCGGTCGGGTTGTGCTTCTCCTCCTTGCGCCAGGAGACAAACGGCTTCTTGCAGCGGGCGCAGAGCTTATCCATGCTGCGCCCCCTGCTTCTGCTCCTCGAAATGCCGATGGCCGCACCGAGGACAGCGGGCCGGCGCTTCACTGCCGCGCCAGGTATAGCCGCGGCAGCCGCCGCACAGCCAGTACGACTCGGGCTGGCGCGCCGAGTACGGAATGCCCAGGATGGCGAACGCCTCCTCGGCGCTCCGGGCGACGCCATAGATCGCCTGCCCTTCCACGCTCCACTCCCGGCCACGCTCGGCCTGCAACGTGGTCAACTCGGACTTCGAATCGAACGGCCTCTTGACCTCGATCTCGAAGTGGCGCCCGCGATAGCTGCCGTAGAGGTCCGGATCGCCCGCCATGCCCATGACGGTGCCGTGGCGCTTACGGATCACCAGGCCGGGCACCTTCTTGAGCTTCGCCATGATCTGCGACACGATGCTCTTTTCCAACTGCGCCCTCGGCCTCACGCGCGCACCTCCGTCTCCGGCGCGCTGGGCGCCGGCCCGAACTGGACCGGCGAGATCCGCCGCGCGCCGCACTTCGTACAGGTCTGCACGTCCACGTTGGGATTGCCGTCGAACTCCCGCCAACGGCGCGGGAACCCCCAATCGTGGCCGGGGTGCAGGAGCGTAAACCACAGCGAGATCAGCATGGCTATTTGCCCTCAGGCCTGCGGTACACCGTGGCCTCGCGCCCACGGCCCTGCTTCACGACCTCGACATCTCCGGCCTTGGCCATCGAGGTCAGCGCAAGGCTGATGCTGGCCTTGCGCTGCTTCTCGAACTCCGGGTGCCGGATCTTCGGCGTCGAAGGCATGTGAGCGATCGACGCCGCAAAGATGTCGTGGACGGTGAACTCGCGCTTGGCGGGCACCTCGGCCACGTACTCGCGGACGCGCTGCATCCCGACGTAATGCTTCTCGCCCGCGTCGCCCTTGTTGCCGTTGGGGACGGGCACGCCGTTCTGCACGGCCATGCCGACCACCACGTCCTTCATCAACTCCTGCGTGGCGGGGTCCTCCAGGAGGTAATACATCTGCTCCAGCTTGGTGATCTTCTGCTCCTCGGCCTCGGCCTGGCGCAGATACACGTCGCGCTGCTCCTGGGTCTCGGAGATCCGTTCGATGATGTTTTCAAGCACGTCCATGGGGCACCTCCGGAGCTACCGCTCCGGCCCCCCGAACAGGCTTGTGATGGACCGCTTGATCCCGTGCATCGCAGTGGCGAGCGCGGCCTCGTGGAGCAACTGCCGGTACAGCAGCACCGCCGCCGGCACCTTCTCCGGCCCGCCAGCCCGCGTGATCGCGTGATCGAGCAACGCCGTGCTCTCAATCAACCGCACGGTGTGCTCGGGCATCATCCGCGTCGGGACGTTGTGCTCGGCGCACCAGGAGGTTGCCGCACCCACGAAGTCCTCGTTCCTGGCGTTGTCCTGCTTCAGCTTGTCCGTCGTCTTCGTTTTCGTCGTCTTGCTGCTCATGGTGGTGTCCTCTTTGCTTTTGAAGTTGCGGCGGGCGCCGGGTAAGCGTTCCGGATCGTTTAAGGAGGGTGTCGCAGCTCCCGCTCCCCCGCCGTCCTGCCCTACTCGTCGATATGGCCCGCGAGAAGCGGCAACGCCGTCTCGTTCGCGATCCGCTGGCTGATCTCCTTGAGAGCGTGCTCGACGTACCGGTGAGGCCGCACGACCTCGTACCAGAACACGACCTTGCCCTCCTGGAGCCGCCAGCGCAGCCGCACCTCGATGCGGTACGCCGGGCCGTTCACGTGGATCGGGACGCCGAGGACAAATTTCTCGGGGATCTCGATGGTGCCCTTCTGCGCGGTGCCGCGCACCACCTCGTCGTACTGGAACTGGATCTGGCCGTTGGCGAGGCGCACGCCGGAGGAGAACTCGACCGACTTCTTGGCTTCGAACGTGAGAGCGACCTGGAGCAATTCCGCGGCGGGAGGCTCCACGATATCCGGCAGGTTCTCCTCCAGGAACCGCGCGAAATCGACCTGCGTCATCTGCTTGCGGTTGGCGGCCATCCACGTCTCGAACTCGACGCTACGGCGCGGTTTGAACGACGCGCTGTGCTCGTTCCACGAGGGCTTGTCGAGCTCGTGGTAATCGAACGCCGCCCTGAAGACCTCGGCTTCCACGTCGAAGAAGATGAGCGTGGCGCCAGTCATGAACTCCTTCGCATAGGCGATGAACGAGTCGGCGTCCTGGAGCGTCACGTCCTGCTCGATCCGCAGCGGGCGAGGCAGGAAGGATTCCAGGTCCTCGACCTTGTAATCCTTGGGGACGACGGTGAAGACCCCGGCATTGGAGCAATCCGCAGGCACGGAGCGCGGTTCGCCCAGGGCGGCACCGGCAGCGATGGCCGACTGCACGTCGCCGATCTGCGCAGGCCCGTTGGTCTGGGTGTAGTTGTAATTGTCGCGGGACACGTTAGATGACCTCCTTGAGTTCGTTGGCCTGCTCGATCTCGACCACGCGCAACGGAAGCTGCTGCTGGCGCGGGTCGTTGCGCACGAGGCGGTTGTCCTCGGTCAAATAGAAGACCGTCATGCCGCGCTCGGGCTCGGGCAGTTTGGTTTTGATCTGGTGCTCGACCATCACGACGTTGGTGACGCCCTTGGATGCGGGCTTCACCGTGACCGTGAACGTGACAGAGCCAGCCTTGCCGGATTCCCGCACGGCGGCGAGAACCTTGGCCAGCGCGGCAGACAGTTCCAGGACCGCCGCGCCGTTGTTGAGTTGCAGGATAGTCTCGGGGAACATCGGCACTCCTATCTCTCCTGCGTGACCCGATCCGCGAATCCCTGCGCGAACGCGCGCATCCCCTCGGCGTTGGCGATCTCGGCAGGGGACAGCTTGCGGATGAACTTGAGGGCCGCCTTGCCGTACACGTTGCCCTTGTTCTGCGCCTTCTCCAACTCGATCCGCAGGATGCAGTGGTGGTACGGCACCCGCTGCGTCACGAGCTTCAGGAAGAACTGGCGCACCGCCTTGAGGCTGGTCGGCGGGATCGAGACGACCTCGGGCAGCATCGACGTGCCGCGCAGCATGAACAACTGCTTCGACTGCTTGCACGCCTGGCCCGCGCCGCCCTCGGGATCGCTGTCGTACTGCGCCAGCGGGCACTTCGAGCAATCCCCACCGGGCTTGCCGACGCCGGTGATGCCATCGCGCGACGAGCAGTCGGGCGGGACATTGCCCGCGTCCTTCTTCTCGTAGTAGGTGCGGTTGTCGCGAACGTGGACGACGACGCCCTCGATGGCCTTGTCGGTGGTGTCGCCCTCAAGGCCGGGGATCAGCCAGAGGGCGGTTCCGGAGGCCACTTTGATGCGGGGCAGGTCAAACTCCGTGATGCTGCCACTGGCGCAATTGACGGCGAACGCCGCCATGACCTCCTTGCGTTCTTCTTCGGGCATCGTGAGCGCAAGAGGCGCATCGATGCTTTTGACGAGTTCCTGGGACATAGTTCTCCTTTGTTCAGGCTTTGCGACTGCTTAATTCGTGGCCGAGCCAAACCTTGAGCGCCTTGCCCAGCGGTTCGGGCATGGCCGCCTGGATCTCCTCGGCGGTTGCGACTCGCTCCTCGCGCTCGGCCAGCGCGAGCACACCGGACGCGATCTCCTTGACGAATCCACGGAGTTGCGAGTCGTTGTAGTTCTGCGGAATGAACTGATCGAGGCCAGCTTGCTTGAGCGCCTCGACCACGGCCCACCGATCCTCGACCGGCGACGCCTCCACCTTCGGCTTCAACGTGAGCGTGCGCCCATCGGCGGTCACCTTCTGGAAGCCCGCGTTGAGCATCTCGTTCACGACCACCGCCTCCAGTTCTCCGAGGTCGTGCTTCGCCTGCTTCAACTCGGCAGAGAGCGCATCGACGCGCCTCTCAAGACACACGTATTCCTTCACCTTCGCGGTATCCAATCTGTTCTCCCTTCTGCTTTAGTTCTTGATCTCCGCGAGGATCGAGTCGATGATGTTCTGGCGCTTTGCGAGCGCCCGGATCACCTTCACGTCCACCGTGTTCCTCGCGACAAGGTGGATATGCGTTACCGGCCTCTCCTGGCCAGGCCGGTGAGTACGCTTCTTGGCCTGCTCATACTTCTCCAGGCGGAAACCGATGGAATAGAAAATCGAGTACCGGGCGCGGGTGCAATCGACGCCCTCGCCGCCACTGTCGATCTGCGCGACGAGGACCTGCGCCCCACCGTCCTGCCAGAGTTTCAACTCATCGCGGCGGCCGGAGATCTCCAGCGTGGTGAATCCGTTGGCCGCGCAGACCTCGTGAACGCCGTCCATGTCCTTGTGGAAGCGGCACCAGATAACGACCGGCTCTCCGGAGGCCTCGAAGGCGTCCGTCCGATCCGCGCCAATGTCCTCCAGGGTGTCGGCCAGCAGCTTCAGCTTGCTCGAATCAACCCGCTGCGGTTCGCCGTCGTCGGTGGGCACGCAGCCTCCAGTCACTTGCTGGAGGCGCAAGAGCTTCACCATCGCGTTGGCCGCCGTTACCGTGCCATCCTTCACGCGCGCCACGAAGTCCTCGTCGAGATCCTTGTAGATTCGGGCGGCCTCGCCGGTGAGCGCGCAGTAATACGTGACCTCGGTCGCGGGCGGCAGGTCCAGGACCTCCGGCCCCACACGGAACGTGATCCGGCTCATCAGGCGTTCGAGATCCTCGACGTTCTGATAGCCGGTGATCTGCTTACGCTGATACCCGCCCATGACCGCGTACTTGGCGCGGAACGCCGTAAAGGACGGGCCGAAGATGGTCACGTCCAGGAAGCGGAAGATCGCGTAAATGTCCATCGGGCCGTGGGGCATCGGCGTGCCGGTAAGCGCCACACGGTATGCGGCGCGCGTGCGCAGCCGCTTGAACTCCAGGGACGCCTTGCCACTCGGGCTCTTGATCCGGTGCGCCTCGTCCGCGATGAGGAAGTCCCACCACTGCTTCTCCATCCACGTCGCCATTGGGTCGCGCCAAGCGGCGTCGTAATTGACGACCATGATGAAAGGCCTGCCGAGCGTGTCGGCGAGCGCCATCTTCTCCTGCGCCAGCTTCGTCTTGTCCGCGACCGATCCAACCTCGTCGTCGAGCGCGACGACAATCAACTCGATGCCCACGTGCCGCGCCAACTGCGCCAACCACACCTGGATCACGCGCAAGGGGCAGAACACAATCACGTGGGGCGGCTTCTTGCTCTCGGCGCGGCGGTCCTGCAATGCCAGCAAGAGCATGCAGGCCACGAGGCTCTTGCCCGTGCCCATGCCCATCGCCAGCAGGATGCCGTGCATGCCCGCCGCGAAGTGGTCGAGGCAGAACTTGAAGGCGGCCATCTGGTGCCGCCATGGCTTTGTCAGCAGGCCCGCCGGCAGGGTAATCTCCGGCTCCGGCACGACCACGGGCGCGATGGAAGGAGCGGGCACCGCGCCCGTGGCAGGAGGCGGGGGGACGAGGACCCCGGTGCCGGAAGTCAATGCATCGAACTCGGGCGTCGTCTGGATATTCCGCAGCGCGGTGCGCAGCAGGCGCGCGTAATCCGTGGTCGCCGGGAAGAAGTACGACTGGCCATTGCTGGCGATCCGCGCGCCAAGGCGGATACAGGTCAGCATGTTGGCCAGGGACGGCTCGACGCGGATGCTACCGGACTCGACGCTCACGAGCGTGTCGTTCACGCAGCATCCTCCTGCAACAACGCCAGGCGGCGCATGGCCTCGCGCTTGATGCGCTCCATGGGCGCGGACACAAAGTCGCCGTCGCAGTACTTGTACGCGCTCGTGAGCGAGCGCGCCTTGCCGCCGTACTCCGGCTCGGCGCTTACCGCGACCATCATCTGCGGCAGGCCGCCGTGATCGCGCCGCCGCTTCCTGCCGTTGCTGGACACACGTTTCCTGTACTTCGGTTTCGCCATGTTCCTCTCGCCGTTTTGTCGTGCAGACACACCTCGGGCGCACACGTTGAGCTGCGGGGTTCGAGGCTCCGTTCGCCTCGCGGTGCGACCGGCCCGAAGCGGGCTGCGATCTAAACTACAAATCGAAAATAATCTGTAGCCGAATCGCGGTCAAGATGCGTATCGAAGCGTACTACGCACGTTTCCGCGCATATCGCTGAGATGCAACGCGATATAGTACGACCTCAACCCCCGTGTTGTAGTACAAGATCGGACACTCTCTTTTTGGGCCTTATTGGTGTGCTTTGTAAGCGGAGCGAAACAGAGGAGTTACTGCGTGCGGAGGGAAACACAACAGCAGGCCGCCAAGCCGGGGGTATGTGGACGGGCGGCCCGCTGGGGAAGGTCATTCCTGGGACTCGATGGTACTCACGATCCGGGCATGCCGATGCTCGCATCGTTCGTCGATGTGGTCGAGCCTCGCGGTGAGGATCGACATCTCGCGCCCGATGCCAGAGCGGATTTCCAGGATGAGTTTCTCGCTGACATACTTGCCATTGATCGCCGCCAGCACCTCGTCCTTCCACGTGACGAACTGCTTCAACAACTCGGCCTTGAGCGTGGCGGCGTCTGCTTCCAGCTTCGCTTGCACGGCGGCCAGGCGCAGGCCGACGTACACGTTGATCGCCACCGACACGATGCCGATCACGGAGATGATGACGGTCCATTCCTGTGCGGTCACTTTGGAGGTTCCTCCGGTCTGCGCCCGACCATGCTGCGGCCCAGCACGCCGAGCGCGAACGGAATCAAGTCCTCGCCCTTGGGCACGTGCAACACCCACAGCCCCGCGCCCATCGCGATGAGGATGAGGCAGACCACCACGTGGCCTGCCTCGCGTTCAAGGAAGTCGGCGCGGATCGACATGGCTTACTTCGCGGTGCTTTGGAACGTGTAGCCGATCTGCGCGTGGAACCACGGCTGCCAGCCCGGATTGACGGGCGAGTAAATCTCCCTGGCCGCCAGCGTGAAGCTCCAGTTGGGTGCGCGCGCCGGGTGGAACGTGATGCCGCCGCCGAGCGTACCCGCCAGCCCAACCGCCGATCCGGTGACCGCCGCGCCGCCCTGCCCCAGGACGAACAGATCCACCTTCATCGCGGAAGATCCTGCGCTCGCGACCACCTGCCGCACGCCGGTGGAGGTCGAGTACACGAGGTTCTTCGGGTCCTTCACGGAGCCGCGCACCTCGAATCCGGTGAGCGAGCACGTGCTGGCGCTCGCGTTGCAAATGCCGATGGCGAGGTTGCCCGCGCCGAACGGCGCGGTGGTGTACAGACTCGGGCCGGCGCCCACGTAAATCGTCTGTGCGAACGCTCCGGTTGCCAGCAGCAACACCAGGAGCGAGAAGAGACACGTCTTGAGTCGAATCATACTGCTCTCATTTCTGCCCGGAGATCGCCGGGCGCGAGTTGATTAGCGGTCCTGGACCTGGACGATGAACGACCTCTCGTCGGTCCTGCCCGCCTGCGTGGTGATCCTGTTCGTCACCGTGTACGATGCGCCCACAGACCCCCCCGACAGCCACACGGTGGCTTGGGTCGGCGTGTTCGCCTCGTCGCTGGCGGTGAGGCCCGTGGGGTTAACTGCCCACTCGCTCTCATCGATCTGGTCGCCCGCCAGCCACTTCGACCAGTCGATCGCATAATCGAGAACCGCATTGGGGTCCTTCGTGAAAGTCATCATGCTGCGATCCTCCTGGGTTCCGCAGGCACCACCACGATCCGCGTCTCCCCGTCTGCTGCTACGCACCGGATCTCGCGGTCAACCACGACCGAGCGAGCGTCCGTGGCGGCCACGGCGCGGATCTCGTACGGCACCACGACGATGCGGATGCCGGGCGTCGAGACAGTGCGACGGATCGTCTCCAGGACGCCGAGCGCGCTAGAGGAGCCGAGGACCACACCCGCCAGCGAGCGCACGCGTGCCAGGCGCGCGGAGGCCGCCGACGACCCGGCAGCCAGCGCGCGCATGGCGTGGTACGCCCGGAACGCACCAGAGGTGGTCCCCTGGCCGAGCGCCGCCCGCGCCAGGAGACTGCGGATTCGGATGATGCGGCCGGACACGGACGACGTGCCGGGCGCATCACCCGCCAGGGACCGGAGCGCCGTGAGTTGCGCGCCAGCCGCGCTCTGGCCGAGGACGGCTCCGGCCAGAGCGCGCGTGTTGTTGAACAGCAGCAGGAGCATGGTGCCCTACGGCGTGACTACCGCTCCCACCAGCCCATCTCCAACTCGAACGACAGGCCGGTCGTCGCGTTGCCGGGGAACCACGTATACAGCGTGAGCGCGGAGTTGGGGCCGAGGATCACGGGCGGGATGCAGCTAACCCGGCGACCGGGGCACACGGCTTCCGCCGCCGTCAGACCGGGATACGGGCCGGGATCGGCGGTGCCGCAGACGAGCACCATCTCCTCGCCGACGACGGGGATGCCGCCCATGCTGGCGTTCGCCACGACGCGCGCCGAACCCGAGGACGCCGTGAGCACCGAGACGGTCGCGCTGTTCTGCGCATTGACAGAGCAGACGGACTGCGTGGCCACGTCGGAGTTGGGCGAGGTCGGCGTGAGCGCCAGCGTGTTGTTGGTCGAGAGCGTGCGGAGCTGCGGGTCCGTCTTGATCGCGAACCGCACGCCGGTCGCGGTCGCCGGGACCACGGTGCAGATCAGCTTGATGTAATCCAGGTACATGCGCTTGCCGAAGGGGTTGGCCTTCGAGTCGTTGTTCTGGACATACAGCAGGGGCGCGGTGTCCAAGAACGCAGCCTGGATGTTGTACGCCTGGCCCGTACCGGGCGTCACGGTGGTGGCGATGAAGTACGAGCCTTCATCGGCCAGCAGGTGCTTGGTCGGCACGAGCGACATGACGTACTGCTCGCCGTACCGGCCGCCACGGACGTTCGTGACCGGGGCCTTCTGATCCGCCTGCGGCGAGGGGATCGCCCTGGCGGGCGTCCAGAGTTGATTGACATCGATTCCGGGCATCGGTTGTTCTCCTTTCGAGTGACTACTGAACAGGCAGACTGGCAGGCACCACACCGCCCTTGATATCGAGAGCGTCCGTGCCAGCGAGGGCCTGCAAGATCAAAAGCAAGAGAGCGTTCGTCTCACGAAGTTCCTGGCGAAGCAGGGTGATCGTGGAGTCGGCGACCTGAAGGACGCCGGTCGTGTCCGTGAGGAGCGCTCTGGCAGTGCCAGCGGTATTAGGGTTCGGCGCGGCATAAGACGGGCTGACCGTGAAAAGGCCGTCCGCGCCAGCGATCAACAGGAACGTGGGCTGGTTCGTGGTTTGCCCGTTGAGCGCCGCATTGTCGAGCGCAGCCGTCAACTGGCGCGCGAAACCCGAGGACGTACCGTCGCCGCCGACGACCGGCACCATCAAGGTGCTCCCGAGGGCCGCCCCAATGGTCAGCGGTCCAAGGATGGTCGGACGCCCACTCGCATCGACTCCGAGGGCGACGGGATTGCCGCCCGACATGCCGTGCGCCACGACAGAGGGCGTCGGCTCCGTGGCATTCGTGTACCGGCTGGCCTGCAACTGCGCCAGCCCCGAGGTGAATGCGGTCACGCGGACCCGGAAGTATGCGAAGCCCGAGAGCATGAAATCCCACGCGACGTTGATCGCGTTGATCGCGGGGTTGCTGTCGATCTGGCCGTTGGTCGTCCTGCAACCGGCCACGGTGACCCACGGGCCGAGAACCGGATCGGCGACCGTCGCCTCGAAGATGATGGTGAGGTTGTACGTGCCAGAAACCTGGAGCGTCAGCCCGTTCGCACCCGCCAGCGGGATCGGACCCCAGATCGCGCCGTTGGCGCCCAGCGCGCCGCCGAGGAGCGGAAGGTTGGCCGAGGCGATGGGCAGCGGATCGTGATCGCTGGCCAGCACCACCGGGACGCAACTGCCCGACTGCGAGCGCCCCTGGTGAACGATGCGGACGTGGAGCACCTCATCCGGGCCGTTAACAACCTTGACGCTCGCGGCCCCGGTCTTCAGGTCCTCGATATCGGCCTCGGTGACATACGTTTGGAGAGATCCCTGCCCATCGCTCTGGATGGGGCTGCTCGATCCCTCCGTGCCGTCCATCAATTTCACGCGCTGGTAATGCGCGCCGGTGTTCGGGTCCTGGTCGGTCGCGATGACCGCACCCTGGCCGGGACTAATCGGGATATTGTCGGGCATGGGCTAGTCCTCCTCGACCGCGAGCGAGCCCGGCGCGAACTGGCCGAAGTCGCCCTGCTGCACTGTCTTGGGCGTCGTGAGCGTGTTCCAGTACAGTAGATTGCCGTTGGTCAGCGCGTCGAAGATGCCGAACGCGACCGCTTGGAGCCAGTCGGCGGATGCGGGGCCGAACTGGAGATTGTTGGTGTTCGCGATCTTGCGCTGGTTCGCGGAGTCGCCCGCACCGGGCGCACCGAAGGTGGTGGCCTGGCGGGCGTATCCGCTGGCGGTGAGTTCCGTTCCCGCCGATCCGTCGTCGCCGGGCGCGACCGAGAACAGGGCGACGTACGGCGTGACGCCGGGCAGGTCGTCGCCGTTCAGCACGTTGAGCACGGCGTCGGAGTAAGCGTGCGATTTTCCGGGCATACTGTGAGTCCTCCTCTACATCGCGTGGGCCGCGCCGTAAGCCACAAGCCAGAGCGCGGACTTGATCTTCTGCCACGTAGTCTTTGGCTTCACGAAGGCGCTCGTGGCGGTGTGAACATCGGCGGTGATCCCCGCGATGTTGTCGCCGTTCCTCACCGCAGCATCGGCGAGCTTCGGCGCGGCCTTGCCAGCCGCCTCGGACGCCTCCGCGACGCCACGCGCGGCAACGGTCGCAGATTCGACGGACGCCTTCACGTCCCAATACAGGTCGTCCCAGGAGTCGCGCAGGTCCTGCACCGTGCTTTGAGCTTCCTTAAGCGTCGGTTTAAGATCCTCACGCACCCCCGCGAGAGTGCCGTTGGCCGTCGCCAGTTGAGCGTTCGCGTCGGCCACAACGGTATTGGTCGTCGCGAGCAGCGTGTCCACGCGCGCCAGCACATCGCCCGAGCGCCGGTCCAGGATCATGAGCGCCCGGTCCACCTTCGCCTGTGCATCGCCAGCCTGGGAGTTGACGGCGGCCAGCAACTCCCGGCGCGTGGCCGCGATCTCGCCGACCAGGGCGGCGCGTGTGGTCTGGACCTCGGTAGAAACGGCCCCCGGCAACGCACGGGCGGCCTGTGTGGCGGCGTGGAGGAGGAGGATAGCCTGTACCGCCACCCCGGTCAGGGCGGCCAACAGGGCGCACGACAACGCCACCCGCAACTTAAGCCACATGGGTCTGCTCCTGGCGCGCGGCGGCAATGGCCTGCGCCACGTTCGCCTGGCCCGCGATTTGCGACACCAAGCTGGCGTAATGCGGGTCCGTGGCATACGTCTTGGCGACCGCCGCAATCAGACCGTGCAGATCGCGCCCGGCCTGGTACGTCTGCCACGCCGCCCGGTACGGCGACCCCTGCGTGATGAGCCACGCGAAGTCCTTGCAGGATTCGGCCAACGACGGGTAATCGGCGAACGCGAGATCCATCTTCACGCGCTCGCCATCCACGACCTCGGTGGTCGTCACCGTGCAGCACATCATGTGGCGGGGAGCCATCTTGATTCCGAAATAGTTCGCATGGCCCACGGGCTTGACGCCCCACTGGGATTCGGTCGCCCACTGCGCGATCAACAACGCCGCAGGGCATCCGGTCTGCGCTTCGAGCGCAACGGCAATGTGCGCGACTTCATGAAGCCGCGCGTCGCGGTCATCCATAAGCACCTCGTTGGTTTGGGATTACAGGAACACGGCAGGAGGCGGCTGCTTGGGCAACGGCAGAGGCCATCCAAACAGGCAGATGTGGTCGTATGCCCAGAACTTGATCACTGGGACTCCCGTCCGCTGCGCGGCCTGAAACTCGCGCGCCCACGGCCAGGCCGGGTTGTACCAGCCCTCCAGATACCGGCAGTGGGCGCGGTCCCAGGAGAGCGCCGTGAAGGGATATCCGGCGCACGTCTGCGCCTCATCGAGATTGAAGTCGATCCCTCCGTACTGGAATCCCTCGCACAGGAACGTGTCGAATCCGGAGCCGGAGCGTGTCTGCCAGGCCGGGGGCATATTCACGTACCGCAGCAGGCGGCATCGCGTCGGGTCGTTCACGTCCAGAGGCCACAGCAGTTCGAATTGAGCCGCCGGCACGAGCGCCAGCACGGCGGCTTGCACCGCCGCCACGTAATTGCCCAACCGCGACCGCAGGAAGTTCGCGTCCGCGTACCCGTTGACGCTGGGGTCGTCGTTGGCGGTCAGGAACGTGTGGAGCGCGCGGCCAAGGGAGGCGAGGGCGGCAGCCGCGGTGTCGGCGTCATAGAAGCCCATCCCGCTCGCGCCCACGATGTACCACCACAGCACCTCGCCGAACTGGAGCCGGGGCGTGAGGCCCGCCGCCGCCATCAGCCCGGCCATCTCCGCGTACACCGATGCCATGTACGTCTCGACCGCCGTGCCGAACGCCGCCATGGAGCTTTTGAGGCCGCCGAAGCCGGTGTCCGTGGTCGCGGGGCTGCCGTCCGGATACCTCTGCGTCCACACCGCGCCGTGCGCCGGATCGTCGGGCGGGTTGACCAACTCCTGCGAGAACGAGACGACCACACCGATCCCCGCCGCATGGAGCGCCGCGAAGTAATCCGCGTGCCAGTCGCGGATCGCGCGGTTGAGGGGCTGGCTGGCGGTCGGTTCGATCACCCACGTGGGATCGACCGCGCCGGTCGAGATGCTCCCGCTGATGGTCGCGGTCCCGTGCGCGGTGCTCGTATCAGCCGAGAGCGCATAGAGCCAGTTCGTACCGGTGCTCCGGCACGTGATCGTCAGGACGCCTCCGCTGGCGGATGCCCACACACCGACGAGCGTCGCGTTGATGAAGTAAGCGAAGTGCGCCGCGATGGTGTCGGAGGTGTCGGTCGGGAACACCGTCTTGCCGATGGCACCGTCGC
>JAJPJX010000159.1 GCA_021324015.1 Solibacteraceae bacterium
CCAGCAGCTGCTGGAGAATATGGGCGGAGACTGGGAGGCTGGGGCGTGAGCCGCGAGGAGATCGAAAAGCTGCTCGGCGGGTATGCCACCGACACGCTGACCGAAGCGGAGCGGCGGGCGCTTTGCGAGGCCGCCCTGACTGACCAGGCGTTGTTCGACCAACTGGCGCGCGAGCAGGCCCTGCGCGAGCTGTTGCAGGATCCGCAAGCGCGGCAGCAACTTCTGGAAGCTCTCGCAACTCGCCCTGCAGTTGCCCCGCGGCGCCGGTTCGCCTGGTGGGGAGCGGCCGCTGCACTGGCGGCGACGGGGAGCCTGGCGGTGGTGGGCGTGTTCGTCTACCGGCGAACGGCCCTACCCCCTCCGGTGCGGATGGCGAGGTTGGCTCCGCCGGCAGCGCCGGAAATCCAGGCTGCTCCGCCAGTCAATCTACCCGCGGCGCGGCCCGAGGCCAACAGGAAAACTGCCGCGCCGGCGGCCCGGAAAGCCACCGCCCAGGAAATGCGGACCGCCATTTCGGCCTCGGCCGGCATGGCGGGCGTGGCCGGCTATGTGGAAGCGCCGCGCACGGGTGTCGCCCCCGCGGCAATCCTGGCTGGCGGCCCCCCGGAGGTCCGATACCAGATCCTGCTGGGAGACGCCCCCGCCGGTCCGGGAACTGTCTTCCGTGCGGGGGATGCCGTGCGTCTCCGCCTGTTGCCTGGCGAGGACGGATACCTGTACGTGATCGAGCAGACTGCACCCGGCCTCTGGCGCCTGGCGTTCAGCGGCGCCGTTTCGCGCGATGTGCCCGTTCTGATCCCCACCGGCGGACCGCTGCGCTACTCCGCGCCGGGGCGGAAGACCTGGCTGGCAGTGTTGTCCCGGCAGCCGGAACCCGCCGTGGAGAGCCTGGCGCCGGAGCGCCTGGCATTATTGGAACGGCAGGCGCGAGAGCGCGCCGCAGACACTCTGCGATTTCAGCCCACGGCCGGTTTGCCCGAAACCGCCGTTTCCGCAACTCCCGCCCAGGGAGCTGTGGCTGCGGTGGAGATCCCGCTGGACATTCGGGAGTAAGGGCGCCCGGGAGTCCTTCAGTTTTCCGAAAAACGTCCGATACATAGGCATATGAGGAAATCGGCCGTGCGCCGGATAGGGCTGGCGACGCTGCTATTCGCCGGCGCCGGGTCTGCCGCGGGGGCGTCGGCCGGTCCCACCGCCAGCCAGGCTGTATTGAGTTTCAGCTACCAGGTCAACAGCACCACGTTTCCGGCGGCGGCGAAGCTGACTGTGACCCTACCTGCCACGGCCAGCACTCTGCCTCTGACTGTGACCGTAGCGTCGGCCCCGCAGGGCTGGCTGGCGGTCACGCCGGATGGGGGCAAGTCCCCCCTCGCCCTGACCGCCACGGTCAACCCCACCAGCCTCGCTCCCGGCAGCTATTCCGGCGCCATCACCATCGACACGGTCCCGGGCAGCGGAAGTCCGGCCGTGGTGGCGGTCACGCTATCGGTCTCCAACCCGCCGGCCACGCTGATGGTGACGTCGCCCTCGGCGAACTACGCGCCGGCCGCCTCGGGATCCAGTTCGCCCCTGCTGACGTTTGGCTACAGCACCGGCGCAGCCGCGCCCACGCCGGCATCGGCGGAATTGGATGTGGCCTCCACCAGTGACCTGATCCCGTTCAATGTCACGGCGGGAGGAGCGTCCTCGAAAAGTAAAGGCAGCGCCAGCGCGGCATGGCTGAGAGTCGGCGAGACCGGCCAGCTTCCTGGCTTACAGACCAGCGGGGCGGCCCTCTCCGGCTCCCAGGTCCCCATCCTGGTGACGCTGGACCAGGCAACGCTGGCAACGCTCGACCCAGGCAGCTATACCGGAACGATTGCCATCGCCGCGGACAATCCGGCCAACGGGGCGGTCACCGTGACGGTGAACCTGGTGGTTTCCGCCGGGCCCCCGGTTTTACGGGCCTCTTTTCCGGTGTTCCCCGCGAGTTTGCCTGCGGGTCCCACGATTGACCCGGTGCTGACGATCTACGGTGATAATTTTTTCAACACCACGGTGGTCACGCTCCAGCAGGGGGCCAGCCCGCCGCTGACTCTTCCCTCCCAACTAATCAGCCGTAAAGTGCTCCAGGCCACAATTAAAGCGGCGTACCTAGCGGCTCCCGCGGGGGCGGCCGTATACCCTATCGTGTGGACGCTGAGCGTGTTCAACCCAGCGCCCCCCGCCAACCCCGCGCAGCCCCCCGCGCAGACCACCTTTACAGTGACCGATCCCACGCAGCCAGCTATCTCCTCCGTGGTGAACGCGGCCAGTTACCTGCCCACGGCCGTCCAAACAGGCACTGCCGCCAATCCGGTGCCCGCCGGAGCCGTCTCGGCCTCTCCGCGCGAGATCGTTTCCATCTTTGGCCGGAACCTGGGACCAGCCATTGCCGCCACCACCACCGCTGCAGGTACGCCGCCGGTCTTCCCGGTGGCTGCTGGTGGAGTGCAGGTAATGTTCTCGCTTGCTTCGTCGAAGACGGTCTACGCGCCGCTCCTGATGACCTCCGCCAATCAGATCAATTGCGTGGTGCCATTGGAGGTGGCGGCCATGCTCGGCACGGCCAATCCTTCCGTCACGGTCCAGGTGCTGAACGGCGCGGCATCCACTACTGCATTCCCGGTCACCGTCGTGACGGCGGATCCCGGCGTTTTCTCGTTCGGCGGGTTCGGGCAAGGCCAGGCGGCAGTGCTGAATTTTGACGACGCCTCGGGCTCCTACACGGTCAACTCGTCCAAGAATGCCGCGCCTCGCGGCTCGACGATCTCGATCTACGCCACGGGACTGGGCGATTTAGCGGGTTCCGCCACCTTGCCCAACGGTGCTATCGCGCCGGGCGCCGCCACGCTCGCGGACAACACCGCCCGGGTGGATATCGACGGCCAGCCGGCCGTCGTTACCTATGCCGGCACGTCGCCCGGCGCGGTCGCCGGCCTGGTGCAGATCAACGCGGTGGTGCCCCCCACGGTGCGAACCGGAGCCGCCATCCCCATCACGGTATCGGTGGGAAGCGCCGCAACCGCACGCCGCAGCCAGGCAGGTCTTACCCTCGCGGTGAAATAACGCTGGGATGTGCGTGGAATCCATCGCGCGCATTCTGCAGCATGGAATCCGTCAGTCTTTGCCCGCAGAAACTGCAGTGCAAAGTCCGCCTGGCCACCGAATGAGACCGGTAGAGGGCCTCCGGCCTCAAGCATCCGGATTCGCGAGGCAGTAATCTCCCGGTCCTGCCGCACGCCGGACAGGTAACAATTGAAAAACGTGTGAGCATCAGCTCTTGGGGCGGAATCCCGCCTACTTCCTTGCAGATCCTGGCAAATTATGTGGCGCTAGTCTCTCCCATTGTGCGATCAAACACACTTCCGTGTATATAAGTGAAAACACTTAATCAGCCCTGTAGATCCAGCAGGACTTTCGTACCAACAGGGCCGTCGCAGCCTCGCAACACGTATATGTGCGTTGGCGGCTGAAGCTACATTTTTGCAAGGTTGTGATAGACTCCCGATCAAGGCCGAACTCGGCCGTTGGGGGGGATTCTTCAGATGCTTCAGCGGATTCTGGTTGTTGCCGCTCTGGCGAGCGGTCTGATTTGGGCGCAATCGGAGAGGGGAACAATTGTGGGGGTGGTCACGGATCCTTCCGGAGCGGTGGTGCCGGAAGCCAACGTGACGATTACCAACTCGGCAACCAATCTAACGACGGAAGTCGTGACATCGGCGTCGGGCGACTACACGGTGCCTAATCTTCCGGTAGGCAGCTATAACGTCAAGGTCGAGAAGCAGGGTTTCCGTTCGTTCGTGCAGACGGGCGTGACCTTGAACGCTGCAACCACGGCACACGTGGATGTGAAGCTGCAAGTCGGAACCGCCGAGCAGACGGTGGAAGTACAGGCCACGGCGGCCACGCTGCAAACCGAGGATGCCAAAACCAGCGTGACCATCACCAACCGGCTGGTGGACGAGTTGCCGCTGGTGGTGGCGGGTGCGTTGCGCAGCCCGTTTGACCTGGCGCAACTGACGCCGGAGGCAAAAAACTACGGCGATACAGGTTTTGCGTTGGGCGGCGGGCAGGTATCGAGTTATGGCGTCACGCTGGACGGCGTCTCGGCGGAGACCGGGCGCGCGTTGCAGACTTCGTGGATCTCTTTTAACACGCCTTCGGTGGAGGCCATCACCGAGTTTACCGTAGACACCAACGGCTTCAAGGCCGAGTACGGGCACTCGGGCGGCGGCGTTATGACGTTCTCCTCCAAGAGCGGCACCAACGACTTCCACGGCACGCTGTACGAGTTTCTACGCAACAACGATCTGGACGCCAATTACTTCTTCAGCAACGAAAAGGGCGTCTCCCGGAATATTTACAAGCAGCACGACTTCGGCGTGAGTGGGGGCGGGCCGATTGTGATCCCCAAGATCCTCAACGGCAAGAACAAGTCGTTCTTTTTTGCCTCTTACGAAGGCTTTCGGAACCGCGTGGGCGCCACCACGACTGCGGCCACTGTGCCCACGGCTGAAATGTACAACGGGGACTTCAGCAAGTGGGTGGACAAGAACGGAAGCATGATTCCGATCTACGACCTTTCGACCCAGACCACTGACGCGAACGGCAAGGTGACCCGGCAGCCGTTTCCGGGCAACCAGATTCCGCAGTCGCGGTTCGACCCGGCGGCCCAAAAACTCATTGGAGTCTACCAGTCGGGTCCAGGCGGCCAGTTGAAACCGAACGCCGGCGGGTTGCCGGGCACGCGCGCCTATGTCCAGTCCAATTACCTGATCACGCAGGGCCTCACACTGAACCCCTGGGACAAGTTCAGCGTCAAGGGCGACCACATCTTCAACGAGAAAGACCGCATCTCGGGGTACTACGGGCGCAACCGAGTCTACACCAACCCGGGCCCGAACGGGCCGGCCACGCTGCCAGGCTATTACACCACCTTCAACAATTCGCAGGACCTGAGCGACGTGTTCCGCATGAGCTGGGACCACACCTTCCGGCCCACCCTGCTCAACCACTTCTACGCCGGGGGCAGCAACATGCGGGACGGCCATCTGTCGCCCAACGAGTCCTACAACTGGCAGAACAAGTTCTGCCTCCCGAACGTACCGCTGTGCGGGGAGAACCTCTCCAGCGTGGACTTCAGCGGGCAGTTCTCCGAGTGGGGCGGCCCGTCGGCCAACGGCTCGGAGAACACCGTTTACTCGTTCAACGACGACCTGACGTGGATCAAAGGCAACCATGTCTTCAAGGCCGGGGGCATGTATCAGCGCACGCACTATAACGGCTACGGCCAGCAGTGGGACGCCGGTTACACCAACTTCAACTACACGGAAACCGGCGTGCCGGGCGGCACGGATCCCAATTTGGGGGGCAACGCCTTTGCCTCTTTCCTGCTGGGATACGCCGATTCGTGGTCCATCCACACCCCACGCTTTATTGGCCAGGAGTGGCCCTATTTTGCCGGATACTTCCAGGACGACTGGCGGGTGTCGAAGCGGCTGACGGTGAACCTGGGCGTGCGCTGGGAGACGCAGTTGCCGCCGGTGGAGCACCAGGACCAGTTCAGCGATTTCAGTCCCACTACGCCGAATCCGGCCGCCGGCGGCATCCCCGGCGCCCTGTTGTTCGCGGGCAGCGGTCCCGGCCGGGTCGGGTCGCGCTCGCTGGCGGACGGCTACTACAAGGCCTGGGGGCCGCACGTGGGCTTCGCCTGGAGTCTGAACGACAAGACCGTGATCCGCTCCAATTTCTCACACTCCTACGCCCAGGTGCAGACCGTGACCGGCTCGACCCACTTTCTGGGCTTCATTCAGATCGCGGGCTACGGCAGCTTCAACGGCGGTCTGACACCGACCTTCCAGTATCAGAACGGCATGCCGGCATGGCCCAAACCGCCGTTCATCGACCCCTCGTTCGGGAACTTCAACAGCGTGGCCTGGTGGCAGGGCAACGAGGCCACGCATCCGCCCACGGACGATTCCTGGAATTTCTCGATCCAGCGCCAGTTGACGTCCAGCACCATCCTGGAGGCCTCCTACAACGCCGTGATCGGCTCGCATCTCCAGGCCGGGTTGCTGAACTACGACCAGGTGCCCTTCAGCGCGTTCCAGCAGTACGGCCGCGATCTGCTGAACAGCAATATTGACTCGCCGGCGGCCCAGGCGGCCGGCATCAAGAAGCCGTTTCCCACGTTCAACCGGACCGTCGCGCAGGCCCTGCGGCCTTTCCCGCAGTTCACGGGCATCGATACAGCCTCGGGCGGCGGCGACCATAGCGGCCACTCCTCCTACCACGCCGCCATGATCCGGCTGGAGAAACGCTACGCCAGCGGCTTGACCTTCCAGACTTCCTACGTGTTGTCAAAGCTCCTCACCGATACCGACAGTTATTGGCCCGGCAGCGCCGCCCTGGACCAGTACAACCGGAGGCTGGAAAAATCCATCGGAGCCTACGACAGCACGCACGATGTCAAGCTCGGGCTGGTCTATGAGTTGCCCATGGGCAGAGGAAAGAGATTTCTGAACCGCGGCGGGGTGGCTTCCGCGGTGCTGGGTGGATGGCGCGTCAGCAGCACGAACTACTATTCGAGCGGCCTTCCGGTGGCGCTCGGCACCAGCATCAACTTCCCCATTTTCAACGGCCGCAACGCCCCCACCGTCAGCACCTATGACAACTGGCGGGGACCACAAGCGGGCAGCAGCTTTGATCCGCAGACCGATCGCTTCTTCCAGCCGGCCTCCTTCTTCGGGCCTCAACCCACGACTCAGCTCGGGAACGCCACGCGCTTCAACCCGAAGCTGCGCCAGTTCGCCAACCTGAACGAGAACATGTCGCTGGCCAAGAGCATTCCGATCAAGGGAGAGAGAATGCGCATGGACTTCCGCGCCGAAGCCTTCAACATCTTCAACCGCGTGCGCTTCGGCACGGGTCCCACCACGCTCCAGGATCCCAACCTGGGTCTGCTGACCAGCAACAGCGACATCCTGAACACGCCACGACAGTTGCAGTTCGCCCTGAAGTTTTATTTCTGAAAAAGTAAAGACCCGCCCGGAGCCGGCGTGAAAGGCGGCCGGGCGGGGCCCTCAAAAAAGCTTGTCGTCTCCGGCGGCCATTGTTGTATCATGACGCCAATCCATTTTTTGACGGGGAGCCACCATGCACCTATTGAGGAAACGACTGCAAGCTGCCTTCTTTGGGCTGGCTGCCTGCGGGCTGATGTTCGCCCAGGGGACCGCCAGCCTGCAGGGAACCATCACCGATCCCACCGGAGCTGTCGTGCCAGCGGCGAAGGTCACCGTGACACAGGTCAATACGCGGTTGACGCGCACAGTGGCGAGCAATGCGCAGGGGAACTACTTAATCCCGGGCCTCGCGCCAGCGGACTACACCCTGAGTGTTGAGGCCCCGGGCTTCCGCACGTTCACGCGCAAGGGCATCACGCTGTTGACCGACCAGAGCGCCACCGTGAGCGTAACGATGGAGCTGGGCCAGGCCTCGGAGGCGGTCACGGTGGAGGCTTCCGCCACGCTGGTGGATACGGTGACCGGCACGCAGAAGCAGGTGGTGAACCAGACCCAGATGGTGGAGCTTCCGCTCAACGGGAGAAACGCCGCGGAGCTGTCCTACCTGGTGGCGGGAGCTTCCCCGTCGCCTAACGGCGGCGCCTTGCAGGGCGTCTCCAAACAGTTCCCGAGCCAGATCGTCGTTTCCACCAACGGCGTGCAGCAGGACCAGGTGAGCTACCAACTCGACGGCGGACCGTACAACGACGAGTTCTTCTCCACCAATCTGCCGTTCCCGTTTCCGGACGCCTTGCAGGAGTTCAGCGTGCAGACCAGCAACTACGGCGCGCAGTACGGCAGTAACGCCGGCGGGGTGGTCAATATCGTCACCAAGTCCGGAACCAATGCGCTGCACGGAGACGTCTTCGAGTTCAACCGCAACGCCGTGTTCAACGCGCGGAATTTTTTCGCTTCCAGCCGCGACCAGCTCAAGCGCAACCAGTTCGGCTTCACCCTGGGCGGCCCCCTGGTAATTCCCAAGCTGTATAACGGGCGCGACCGCACGTTCTGGTTCTTCGGATACCAGGGCACCCGCCTGCGGAATATCAGCAATTCGTCCAGCGCCTTCGTTCCCACGCAGCAGGACTTGGCCGGCGACTTCTCCGCATTTCTGGATCCGACGAGCCCGGCCAACCCCTTGCGCAAAGCCGCGCAGATCGTAGACCCGAAATCCGGCCAGCCCTTCCCGGGGAATCAAATCCCGGCTTCGCGCTTCGACCCTGCCGCGCTGGGTATGACCAAGTACCTGCCCAAGGTGGGCGGCAACGGCCTGGTGTTCTATCGCAATCCCGTGCGCCAAAATCTGGATGAAGCCGTAGAGCGTTTCGACCACGCCTTCAGCAGCGCGGACCGTCTCACCGTGCGCGGCACCTGGAACGATTTCGTGGTGCAGTCCGTCTACGACCCCACGAATCTGGTCAGCCTGGCGGGCGGCTCGGAAATCACCTCGCAAAACTACATCGTTCACGAGACGCACATTTTCCGGCCGAATTTGCTCAATGACGTGAGCGTCACCTATTGGCGGCTGAAATCTTCGCGCGGGCCGGCCGCCGGCGCGCCCAACGTCGCTGACTTCGGCGTACAAGGTATCTACCAGACCCAACCTAAGACCATCGGCAGTGTTTCCGTTTCCGGGTTTTTCGGTGTGAGCGAGGTGCCGCTGGCGGCCTTCGTGCGCCAAGGCAATGGGTTCACCGACGACCTGAGCTGGGTGCGTGGACGTCATGAACTGCGTTTCGGCGTCAATCTCGAGAAAAGCCGCTTCGACCTGGTGAACAACTTTGGCGCGGACGGCTTCTTCACCTTTACTTCCGACGTCACCAACCTGGCCATGGCCAGCTTCATGCTGGGCTACTTGCGGACCTTCCAGCAGCAGGGCGGCCAACCGGAGAATATCCGTGACACCTTTATCGGCGTCTACGCGCAGGACTCCTTCCGCGCCACTCGCCGCCTGACGATCAACTACGGCCTGCGCTACGAGCCCGCCATTCCCTGGGACGAAATCCGGGGGCGGATCAATTATTTCAGGCCTAGCAATTACTACGGCGGTGTCGAATCGCAGGTCTTTCCGAACGCCCCGGTGGGCCTGCTGTTCCACGGCGATCCGGGAGTCCCCTCCCGGATCGGTCTCACACCGGACTACAAAATCTTCATGCCGCGCGTGGGCTTCGCCTACGACGTCTTCGGCGACGGCAAAACCTCTCTCCGCGGAGGTGGCGGCATCTTCTACAACACGCGCATGGGCGGCGACCTGTTGAACACCGTGGCCGGCGCAGTGGTACCGTTCGTGCCGCAGTTGTCGATCACGGAGCCCCAGGGCTCTTTCAGCAACCCGCTGCTGGGCGTCGCCAATCCTTTCCCGGCGCCCGCCACGCCGCCGAAGAACTCCACCTTTTCAAAACCCGTCGTGGTCGAGACCGTGGACGGCGCGCAGAGCGTGCAGCAGACGCCCAGGGTCTACAACTGGAACCTCTCGATCGAGCGGCAGGTGGGCAACGGGTGGCTGGTGCGCGCGGCCTACGTGGGCACCCATGGTTCGCACATCCGCGAGCTGGTGCAGTTGAACCCCGCCGTCTACATCCCCGGCAGCACTCTTTCGCCGGACGCGCGGCGCGTCTTCCCCGGCTACGGCAGCATCACCCAGCAGACGATGGACGTCAATTCCTTTTACAACGGCGGGCAGTTCAGCCTGGAGAAGCGCTTCGCGCAGAGCGGATTTCTGCACGGCCTGACCATGCTCGCCAATTACACGTGGTCGAAGGCCATCGACACGCTGCCGGTCAATGCCGGCGTGGAGAACACCGGCGTCTCCACGATCCCGTTCTGGATGCCCGGCCGGCGGAACTTCGACCGCGGGCGGTCCGATTTCGATCACCGCCATCGCATGGTCATCTCCTATAACATGCCGCTGCCGGCGCTGAGCGGCGCCAACCGTCTGGCCAGAGCCGCATTCGGAAGCTGGGAGATGTCCGGAATCTGGACCGTGCAGTCGGCTGATGCTTTGACGATCCTGGCGGGCAAGGACCAGTCGCAGACGGCTCTGGGCCAGGATCGTGCCGAGATCAGCGGTCCGGCCCAGGGTGGGACGGCCTGCGGTTCGGCCGCGCCCTGTGTCAACTTTCTCAATCCCGCCTCGTTCCACCAGCCCGCCATCGGGACTTTCGGCAACGTGGGGCGCAACTCCGTCAATGGACCGGGGCTGTTCAACTGGGACATGGCCTGCATGAAGAACTTCCCGTTCCATGAACGCTTCCGCTTCCAACTACGGGCAGAGTTTTTCAACATCTTCAACACGGTGAATTTCGCTGACCCGTCCACGACCTTAAGTTCGGCCGGTTTCGGCAGCATCCGCGCCGCCAACGACCCACGGATCAGCCAACTCGCGCTAAAGTTTTATTTCTGACGAGGAGGCTATATGCTTCGAAGTGTCGCGTGCTGCGCGGCCGTGGCGTTTTTTGCGGCGGCTGCCGCCGGCGAAGGACGCTCCGTGCAGGTGAAGGTGCGCCTGGACCAGTCGCTCGGACCCATGGAGATGGACCGCTTTGCACTCGGCCAGGGAGGGCTGTCCGAAGAACCCATCTTCGCCAGCCGCATCCCGGAGGTCCGCGCGCTGCGGCCGCGGGTGATTCGCCTGTTTCTGCAAGAGTATTTCAACCTGCTTCCCGCGCCCGGCCGGTACCACTGGACGACCCTGGATGCGGCCGTCGAGACCATCCTCAAGACCGGGGCGAAGCCGCTGATGTGCATCGCCTTCAAGCCCCCCGTTCTGTTCCCGAAGATCGACCAGGACGTCGTCGAGCCCACCAGCTATGAGGCCTGGGAACAGCTCATTTACAACCTGGTGAAACACTACCAGGAGCGCGGCGCAGGGATCCGCTATTGGGAAGTGGCCAACGAGCCGGATATCGGAGAGAGCGGCGGCTGCCCTTATCGCTTCCAGCCCGAGAGCTACAACCGCTACTACACGCATACCGTGCGAGCCATCCTGCGCGCCGACCCGAAGGCCCGCGTGGGGGGTCCGGCGCTGGCCAATTCCAACTCGCCCCTGCTTCCGGCTCTGCTGGACTACTGCGAGCGCACAAAGGTCCCCCTGCACTTCGTCTCCTGGCACATCTATACCAGCGATCCACTGCGCCTCCGGGGCACTATCGACCACACCCGCGCGCTGCTGGCCAAACACCCGAGCCTGCGTTTGGAGACCTTCCTGGACGAATGGAACATGTCCTTTTCGAATCCGGTAGTGGATCCCCGGTTTCAGCCCTGTTACCTGGCCGAAGTGGCCTGGCAGATGCGCGAGGGTGGACTGGACTACTCCTGCTACTACCACATCCGCGACTACCATATCGAGCCGGCCGCCTTCGCCCGCTTCATGTCGCCGCACGGAGTCGCCCTGATGACCAAGTGGTGGAACCAGATGTCCCAGTTCGACGGACTGTTCGATTACCAGGACCACGTGCGCCCGGCCTACTTCACCTTCCGGCTGCTATCGCGCCTCACCGGTGAGCGGCTCGCGCTGGAGTCCGCGGACTCCTCGGTGCACGGCTTCGCCTCGCACGATGCCGCCCTGGGGCGCTACAACATCCTGCTCTGGAATTTCTCGCCATCGCCCGCGGCCGTCCAACTGAAAGTCGCCGGAGCGCCCTCCAAACTCGCCGGGCGACAGCTTGTGCTGGACGCCGTGCACCCCAGCGACGACGAGAACAACCGCCTTCGGCCGGAGCGCGCTCTCGCGGCAGACCCCGGCAGCACCGAGATGAAAGTGGACCTGGAGCCCTACGGGGTGACGCTGTTGTTCCTGGACCTCGGCCGCTGACCAAGCTTACTGAACCGCGGCCTGACAGGAGGCGGTGTCCTTCGATTTCTTACAACGTGTATACTAAGTTTTCCACGGAGACGGCCGTGCCTAAGATTCTGCCGTGCGCTTTTCTTCTTGCTGCTGTTTTCGCTCTGGCGCAGCCGGAAGCCCCCTGGCAGCCCTTCGAGATTCACCCCGACCGCAGCATCACGTTCCGCCTCAAGGCGCCCCAGGCAAGCGAGGTAAAACTCTCGGGAGACTTCGTGCAGGGCCCGCAGGATCTGCGCAAGGACGAGCAAGGCGTATGGACCGCCACCTTCGGCCCGCTCGATCCGGCGATCTACAGCTACACGTACACCATCGACGGGGTGCGTGCTCCGGATCCGGCTAATCCGTATTTGCAGCCCGGCGTCCGCTCCGCCTCCTCGCTGTTCGAAATTCGCGGCGAGAGCGCGGCCTTTTATGATCCGCAGCCAGTGCCTCACGGCGAGGTGCACGTGCACTGGTACGAGTCCAAGGCGATCGGCGCCTTGCGCAGCGTGCATGTGTATACGCCTCCCGGCTACAACCCCAGGAGCGGCCGCTATCCGGTGCTGTACCTGCTCCACGGCGCCGGCGACACCGACGGAGGCTGGGTGGACATTGGCCGAGCCAACCTCATCCTCGATAACCTGATCGCCGCGGACCAGGCCAAACCCATGGTGGTGGTCATGCCCTTCGGCCATCCCTTTCCCGCCGTAGGCTTCGGCCAGCCGCCCGGCGGCCGCCCGGACCGCTCGCTCTTCGCTCAGGATCTGGTCGAGCAAGTCATGCCCATGGTCGAAAAGGCCTATCGCATCTCCGCCCGGCCCGAGGACCGCGCCCTGGCGGGACTCTCGATGGGCGGCGGGCAGTCCGTCACCATCGGCCTTACCCATCTTGACCGTTTCCGCTGGATCGGTGTCTTCAGCGCCGGCCTGTTCGGGCAAGAGGATTGGGAAGCGATGTTCGCCGGCGCATTTGCCGACCCCACGGTCACCAACAAGAAGCTGCGGCTGTTCTGGATCGGCTGCGGCAAGTCCGACCGGGTACTCGAGTCCGCCCAAAAGCTGGACCAGTTGCTGGCCAAACACGAGATCCGTCACACCTTCACCATCAGTGAGGGCGCCCACACCTGGCGCGTCTGGCGAAACTACCTGCATGAGTTTACGCCGCTGCTGTTCCGATGAAATCCGGTTTCCAGGAGGCCACCCATGAATCGACGAAGCTTTCTCCTCTCCTCCGCGGCCCTCACCGCGGAGTTCCGGTCTTTGGCCGATGCGCCCATGCCCATGGCCACGCTCGGCAAAAGCGGTCTGCACGTCAGCCGCATGACGCTGGGCGGCTACCATATGCGCGTACGCGGCGAGGATGAGGGGATCCGCATCATCCACCGGGCCATGGATCTGGGCATCAACATGTTTGACTGCGCGCACCTGTATCACGACGGCCAGAGCGAGATCACTTACGGCAAGGCGCTCCAGGGCGGGCGGCGCCAGAAGATCCTGCTGATGACCAAGGCCCACCTGCGCAGCCGCGACGAGGCCATGCGCCAGCTTGAAGAGAGCCTCCGGCGCATGCGCACGGACTACCTGGACCTGTGGCAGTGCCACCAGGTGAGCACCCAGGCCGAAGTGGACCAGATTTTTGGCCCCCATGGCGCGCTCGAAGCTTTCGTACAAGCCAAACAACAGGGCAAGGTGCGGCACATCGGCTTCACTGGCCACCATGATCCGGCCGTGCACCAGCGCCTGCTGGATGGCTATGACGGATGGGAGACCGCGCAGCATCCCGTCAACCTCGTGGATCCGCACTACCTCAGCTTCATCCACTCCGTGCTACCCAACATTCGCCGGAAGGGCCTCGGGCTGCTGGCCATGAAGAGCAATGCCATCGGCGGAATCACGAAGAACCACGTGGCCACCATCCCCGAGTGCCTGCGCTTCACCTGGAGCCAGGATATCGACACGCTGGTCTCCGGCGTCGAAACCGTCGAGCAGCTCGAGCAGAATGTGCTGGTCTGCAAGACCTTCCAGCGCATGTCCGAGAAGGAAATGGAGACTCTGCTCAGCCGCACCCGGAGAGGTCCGATCGGCGTCCAGGTGGAAGGCTACAAGAAAGGCGAAAAGGGAGCCCGCCTGCGCCGGCACTGGGATGGGGAACCCGCGTAGGATTGCCGCGTCTGAGGAGGTCTGGTCCCGATGCTGGCGATACGCACGCAGCAGATGCAGTCCATGGCGGACGCCACGCCTGGGACCCCGCTGATCGTGCCGTGCGACCCTGCATGGATCGAAGTTCGGCTGGTGGACATGGAGAACCGTCCGGTTGCGGGGGAGAAATATCGCGTCCGCCTGCCCGACCTTTCCATCAGGGAAGGCTCGCTCGACGGCGATGGCAAAGTGCGCCTGGAGGGAATCCTGGCCGGGCAGTGTCAGGTCTGCTTTCCCAATCTCGACAGCAGAGAATGGCGGAGTCCTTAAATCTGGCATAAAATACATCCCATCGCGGCGGCGCAAAAACCGCTTGGCCAGGAGGAGGGATGCGGCCGCAATTCAATCTGGACCGGCCCAGTGTCCCCAATCCGGAGGACGTGCCGCAATTCGAACCCTCCGGATACGACGAGAGCCCCAATCCGCTCGAAGTCCGGATCACCGCCGCCAGCACGATCGAACAAGCCCGGCAAATTCTTGCCGAGGCGGAAACTGCGCCGGAGGAGTAGATGCCGGTTAGACACGTGGTGCGGCAGGGTGAGCACGGATCCGCCATCGCCGAAAAGTACGGGTTCGCCCGCCTGAGGACGGTTTGGTCGGACCCGGCCAATGCGGGTCTGCGCGAGAAGCGCCAGACCCCCGACATCCTTCTGCCCGGAGACGAAGTGGCGATTCCGGACAAGGCGGCCCGCGACGAGCCGGCCGGGACCGGCCAGTCACACACCTTCGTGCTCCTGGCCGATCAGGTGCGGGTGCGTCTCCGGGTACGGGATCTGGCGGGCAGCCCCCTGGCCGGTCATCCTTGCCAGTTCACGGTCGAAGACCGGCCAGCGATTTGCTCCACGGATGAGAATGGCGTCATCGATAGCCCGGCCTCGCGGTCAGTAGCCAAAGCCCGGCTGCGCATCGATGACAGCGACTTCGACGTGGACGTGGGCCGCCTGGATCCGATCGAGGAAGATAGCGGCTGGCAGGCGCGCCTGATCAATCTCGGCTACCTGGAGAAGCCCGATCCCTCTCTTTCGGCGCAGGCACAGATACGCACCCGCGAACTGCAGGCGGCGATCGAGGAATTCCAGTGCGATCAGGGCTTGCCGCTCACCGGCGCCATGGATGATGCTACGGTGTCGGCGCTGCGCGACGTTCACGGCTGTTGAGGGCCGGCTCGCATGGGAAACCTGGTCTCGCTCGACCTTGACAGCGCCGAGGCAGGCCGTGCCGGCGCTCACCCGAAGGCCACCCCGTTCCGGGTCTTCGCGGCGCCCGCCTCGCAGGGCTCGCCCGTGCAATTCAATACCATTGAGCCCGGGCTCTTCTCGATCGCCTGCTGGCGCATGGATGACGCCCGGTTCGACTTCGATTCCTCCTTCATCCGGCCCGAGGCGAAGAAGGAGATTGGCTTGCTCGCCGCCGTGGTAAAGAGCCAGCCGGGCAGTCCGCTGTCGATATTCGGGCACGCCGACCCCACCGGGAGCGACGAGTACAACAAGGTGCTCAGCGGCCGCCGCGCGCTGGCTGTATACGCGCTGCTCGTCCGGGACGCGGGCCGGTGGGAAGAATTGTACAGCCAGCCGTTCGGCGGCGATCAATGGACCCGGCAGCAGCTTCGCCTGGTGCTCGAGACCATTCCGTCGTCGAGCGGGCCGCCCTATGCCGCCTCTGATCCGCCCCCGGCCACCCCCATGACCGACGCCGTGGCCGCATTTCAGGGGGAACACGGCCTCGCCGTGGACGGCGATGCCGGGCCGAAGACCCGGCACGAGTTGTTCCTGGCGTACATGGACTGGCTCTGCGGCGGCGATGCCCTGCACCTCGAGCCCTCGGATTTCCTGGGCGGCGGCGCCGACTCCGGGGGCAAGGGTGACGTGCAGGGCTGCTCTGAACATAACCCTACCCTGGTGTTTTCACGGGAGGAGGCGCAGCGGTTTCAGGACTCTGCTCTGCGCAAGCAGCGAGACGCCGAGAACTCGCCGAACCGCCGCGTGGTGATCTTCTTCTTCGATCCCGGCCTTCGGGTGGACCAGGCAAGCTGGCCCTGCCCCCGCGTGAAAGAGGATTCGACCGGATGCAAGGCGAGGTTTTGGTCGGACGGCGACGAGCGGCGGAGCCCGCAGGACACGCGCCGCACCTACGAGGATAGCGGCGACACCTTCGCCTGCCGTTTCTACGATCGCCTGGCCATGAAATCCCCCTGCGAGGCATCCCTGCCCCTGGCGTCCTTCGATGTGCGGCTCGTGGATTTCGACAAAGACCCCATCGGGGGCGCTCCGTTCCGTATCCTGCAAGGCGCCGGTGTGCGCCGCGGACACGCGGATGACGAGGGCTGGATCACCGTGCAGGCGCTGCGCCGTCCAGACAAGCTGACCATCGAGTGGACCCTGCCCGACCAGGAGGACAACGAGCAGTATCCATTCAGCCGCGAGTTCTTCGTCGATGTCGGTAGCGACGATTCCTCCGACGACAAACGCCTGTTCAACCTGGGCTACCTCAACAAGGAACGGAAAATTAATGTGCGCGCCTACCAGCGGGACTTCGGGCACGATGTCACCGGCAATATTGAAGACATCCGCGACGAACTCCGGGCATTCCACGACGGCGGCGCGCGGCCGGCGGGAGGCCAGGCCGCATGAACGGCGGGCCGAAAGCCACGGTCGGTCCCAAACCGCCGCAGATCGATTTCGTAAAGCCGGCCGACTCCACGAAGGATTTCAGCGTCGGCAGCAGCGAGCCCAGCGCGACGGAACTCGAATTCGGTTTGTGGGACCATCTCATCACTCCCGGCGGCAGCGTGCAGGCCGGCGTTGACGAAGACAAGAATTTTGTCGGCGCCGACTCCCGGCGCTTCTATATCCGCGTGCGTGACGACAGCGCCAAGGGCCGCGGCTTCGTGGAGGCGGATTGGTGGACGGCGTTCACGAGCAGCCCCGCCCGTACTCCGGGAACGGTGCAGGACGATCCAAAATCGGTTCTGACACTGTTCGAAGTGGCTGGCTCGCCGGGCGTTTTCACCTCGCGCGGGCTGACGCTGGTGTGCGACGATGGCGACCGCCGCATCAAAACGAACAGCGGTATCTCCTCCAGCGATCCGAAGCTCGGTTCGCAGGCGGGGCTGCGCGATGACACCCAATCGAATTACCGGATTCGCCGCTGCGGCATGTTCAGCTTCGTAGTTGCCAGCTATTCCCCGAAGACCTCGAAGGCCAAATCCGTGACGGCGATCGTGTCCGTTTTTTCCAAGAGCACTCGCAGGCTGCTGCCGGTGCAAGTCTATGTCGTTCGGGAAAGCAAGGGGGGTGCAGCCAGCATTGCTCCGGCTGATCTGTTCGCCAATGATTTGCCCGCCACTCGCGAAACCTACGAGCGGATCGGCATCTGGCTTTGGACGGCGGTCTCGGCGGCCGATGACGCCAACAGCGCCGTGGAGAAGGTAACGGCGCCACCTCCCAGCTTGTCGTATAAACTGTGCGTGGTGGACCCGCCCCCGGGGGTGAATCCGGCGAAACTCGACAAAGCGATGGTGGGCGCGCTGGGCCGTGCTTTTCCCGCCATCGATCCCAATACGCTGCGGCTGTTTTTTGTCAAGGATTTCAATTTCACCGATCTCTCATTCAAACCACTGGGCCGCAGCTTTGGCATCACGCCGGACCCCGCGCCCGCCGCGGGCTGCACCGCGACCGTTGACCCCCCCGACACTGCCGGTATCTGTGTCGTGCGTCTCGACCGCGGCGACAATTACACGGCTGCGCACGAGCTGGGGCACCTGCTTACCGATAAGAGCAAAGTGCGTAAAGGCAAGCTGCACCCAACAGATCTGCTGGACACTTGTATCGACGAAGATCACTACCGTGAGGCCAGCGCTGTCACCCTGCGTGTGAATATGAACCTGATGAACGGCAACGGGCCGTGGAAACCTCCGCAAGCCTTCGCCGATCCCAAGAGGATCTGGAACAACTTTGATGACGACATGGTCAACCAGCTTGTGAAAATCCCAAGTTCCAGATTTCTGCGATAGTGAGCCACGCTCTGGATACGGTGCGCGATATCACCGGTCACCGCGCCGCCGAGCCGCGACCGCAGGGAGCGGCATGTGTTATCGTGACGGAATCCGCGAAAGGAGTTACGAGCATGAGGGTGGCTGTCCTGTGCAGCATGTTTGCTCTTGGGATTCTGCACGCGCAGAATCCCCTGACCAGCGCGATCACGCAATATTTCAACAGAGTCCGGGCAAACCTGGAGGAGTCCGCCGATCTAATGCCTCCGGACAAATACAGCTTCAAACTCAGTGATGGGCAGATGACCTTTGGGGAGTGGATGGCGCACGCCGCCCTGTCCAATTACGCGGCATGCGCTCCTCTACGGGGCGAAGAGCGGCCTCCCGAGGTTGCTCAATACATCGGCCGCATAAAGGATAAGGCGGAACTCAGCAAGGTTTTGAAAGGATCCTTTACTTACTGCCAGGAAGCCCTGCAAGGAATGGACGACGCAAAGGCGCTTGCCTCGCAGCAACTGACCGGCAACATGGTCCGGATCGTGGCGCACAACAACGAGATCTACGGAAACATCGTGGGATACCTGCGCGCCAGCGGGCTGGTTCCGCCATCCACAGCGAGACGGAAGAAGTGAACCGCCGGCCCTACAGCGGCCGCAGCTTGGGCCACGCAATCTCCACTCCCTGCGCCTGAATGCGCGCCTGGAACTCGCGCAGGAGGGTGGCGGTATTGCGGATGGCGCGCGGCGTGGTCCGCAGGCGCAGCGCTTCCGCCGCCAGCAGGCCGGCCGATTCCCCGATATTCCACTCCACCGGGTGCAGGCGGTAGCAGCCGTTGGTAATGTGCGTCACCCCCAGGTTCTTGCACGCCGGAAGCAGGTTCTCCACGCGCTTGGGGATCAGCGCTCCCAGCGGGATCTGGAACGGCAGGCTGCTGACGTCGATATAGTTGTCGCCGCCCGAGGAGGGATGGAGGTCGATGCGGTAGCTGCCCACGCCCACCGAATCGGCGAATTCCTCCGCCGTAGGTTTGCCGCGGGCTTCGGTGCCCACGTGCTGTTCGAGCACCGTGAACTCCGCCTGGATGCGGCGGGCCTCCCGGATGTACGGGTACTTTGCCAGCCCGTCTTCGGTGTCCACCACGTCGTCCCGCAGCCGCAGGCCGCGCCAGCCCTGGCCGCCGTCGGGGCGCGGCGCCTCGGTTTGCATCCAGTAGAGCAGCGACAGGCTCAGTTGCCGCGCGCGCCTCAGGTGGCGGGCGGCCTCCGTTTCGTTCACGTCGCAGATGTTCCCCAGCCAGTAATCGTTCTGCGGCCAGTTCACCAGGCTGATGTCGCTGCGGTACGAGCCGGGGACGAAGTTCTCCTTGTTGGCGATGCGCCGGTAGAGCCACAGGTTCAGGCCGCCCTGGCCGCGTTCCTGGAGCGTAGGATCGAAGAACGCGCGCCGCGCGGTCAGCGTCTTGGGCTCGGACATGGACCAGCTCAGGAGCTTGCCGGGCCACGGCGGACGTAGGGCCGGCACGTAGTCGCGCCAGAAGGCGTATTCCTCCGGCTTGTCGATGGTGTGGTCCTCCCCCGGCAGGTAATCCATGGCGAAGCAGAAGGTGAACGACTGCATGTCGGCTGGCTGGGTCCGTTCCGGCGCGTGCAACTCGCCGGTCTGCTTGCGCGATTCGGCGCCGGTCACGTACTCGGCACGAGCCAGCGGCAGCAGGTCGCCCAGTTCGGTGGCATCCAGGAAGTAGGGGGCATGGATCACGCGCCCGCCTGCCGTCACCGCGCGTATCCGGTCCCCTGAAACATCGGCGGCCGTGGGTTTGTGCCGCAGGAGCAGGGTGAGCTGCCCGCTGCTGACGTACGGAGCGAAAGACTCCTCCAGCACCGCCAGGGACACGCGCGGTTCATGCGTCAGACGCGAGACGCCGCCGTCGCCCGGATTCAGATGGGCGCGGCCGCGGGCCGCTTCGGTGAGCGGGTAATGGCGGCGGTAGAAGGCGCGCACGGCGTTGCGATAGTCCCGATAGGCCCGGGTGCAACCAAACGATTCGATCCAGGGATGCTCGTCCGGCGGCACCGCCTGAGAGGTCAACTGCCCCCCGATCCAGTCCGTCTCCTCGGTGAGCACCACCCGCAGGCCGTTGCGCAGAGCGGCCAGGGCCGCCGCGCACCCTCCCGTGCTCGCGCCGATCACCGCTACGTCACAACTCAGTTCCTTCGCCCGGGCCAGCGCCGCGGGCAAGAGCCCCAGGAATTCCCGCCGTCGGATGTGCATGGCGTTTGGTCCCGGTATAGCACTGATTTGGCGCCACTGTCATCTTTTCTGGGCAAACGTCCTGCGTTAAGCTGAGAGCAGTGCGATTTCTAGTCGTCGAGGACGAGAAGCGGATCGCGGATTTCCTGGCCCGCGGACTGGAAGGGGCGGGCTACGCCGTGGATGTGGCCTCCAACGGGACTACCGCGCTCGAATTCATCCACGCCACGGACTACGACCTGGTCATCCTGGATGTCATGCTCCCCGGGGAGATCGATGGGTTGCAGGTGCTCCAGAAGATCCGCAACCGCAAGGTCGGCCCGCCCGTGCTGATTCTCAGCGCGCGCGGCACGGTGGACGACCGCGTCCGCGGGCTGGAACTGGGAGCCGACGATTACCTGGTGAAACCGTTCGCCTTCGTGGAATTGCTGGCGCGCGTGCGGGCGCTGCTGCGGCGCGGGCAACCGGCGCCCGAACGCCTCCAGGTCTCCGACCTGACGCTGGACTGCACGCGCCGCAAGGTGAACCGCGCTGGCGAGCCCATCGAACTGGCCCCCAAAGAATTCGGCATCCTCGAGTACATGATGCGCAACAAGGGCCGCCCCCTCAGCCGCACCATGATCGTCGAGCACGTGTGGGACATGGATTACGACGGGCTGACCAACATCGTGGATGTCTATATCCGCCACCTGCGCAGCAAGATCGACGACCGCTTCCCCCAAAAGCTCATCCAGACCGTGCGGGGCATCGGCTACATGATCGACGCCCCGGACGGCAAGTCCGCGGAGAAGCTCTTGGAGAATTCCTCCGAACGGCAGGTGTAAGTTGTCCGCGGAGATTTCACGCCGGCACATCACCCGGGGCCTTCGGTTCCGTCTCATGGCCAGCTACGCGCTGTTCTTCACCGTGCTGCTGGTGGTCATGGCCACCGCCTTCCGCGGCTGGCTGGAATCCACCCTGACCAGCCAGTCCAGGGACCTGCTGGACCAGGAATGGGCCGCCATGAAGGGATATCTGCGTATCGAGAACCGGCCAGGTCCGCGTGGCGGCCCCGAAACCTTCACGCCCATCTGGTTTTTCGATCCCAACGATCCCGATGAAGCTTTCATCGTGGAACAGTTGCGCCGGGTCTACCTGCTCGCAGACAAAGACGGCAAAGTGATGCAGTGGTCGGAAGTCTACCGCTCGATCGGCTTCAACTCGCCGGAAGAGATCCAGGCGGTGATCAAGGCGGGCAAGCCGCAGTGGTGGCTGCGCCGGAACGCGGCCGGAGCGCCGTTCATGATTCGCGCCGGGGTGGTGTATGACGAGCGGCACAGCACCGCACCGGACAAATCCGCCGAGCCCTTCTTCGTGGCCATCGGCCGCTCCGTGGCCCCGGCCGAACATATCCTCCACCAGTACACCTGGGTGTACACTGCCATCATTCCGCTCACCATTCTGACCGGCTGCCTGCTGGGATGGTTCCTGGCCGGCCGCGGCCTGGAGCCGGTGACGGAAGTGGCGCGCGCGGCGCAGCGCATCTCCGGATCCAATCTGAGCCTGCGGATTCCCGTCCGCGGCGCCGGCGATGAGCTGGACTTTCTCATCGAAACCTTCAACCGCATGATCCAGCGCCTGGATAATTCCTTCCGGCAGATCCGGCAGTTCTCCACCGACGTTTCCCACGAACTGCGGACGCCCATCACCGCTATTCGGGGGCAACTGGAAGTCGCCCTGTTCACCGCCAGCACCACCGAGCAGTATCGGGAGGCCATCCTCAATGCGCTCCAGGATTGCGAGCGGCTTTCCCAGATCGTGCGGGCGCTGCTGCTGCTCTCTCAGGCCGAATCCGGGCAACTGGCGCTGCGCAGGAACCGCATCGACCTCTCGGAAGTACTGCGCGACGTGGTGGACCAGTTCAAGATTCCGGCCGACGGCGCGCATGTGCAGCTTTCCGCCGATCTGTCCCCCGGTTGCCTCGCCGAGGTAGACCGTGTGCAGATCGAGCGCATGATCTCGAATCTACTTTCGAACGCCCTGAAATTCACCCCCGCCGGAGGTCGCGTACATGTGTCGCTGGGCTGGCGGGAAGATCAGGTGGAGATCGTGGTGGAGGACACCGGTTGCGGCATCGCGGCGGATCACTTGCCGCACATCTTCGACCGCTTCTACCGCGTGCCTCACTCCGGCGAGGAGACCTCCCCGGAGCGCGGCTTGGGGCTGGGACTCAGCTTCGTGGCCTGGATCGTGAAAGCGCATGGCGGCCACGTGGAAGTCGCCAGCCAACCGGGAGAGGGGACCCGCTTCCGCATCCTGCTTCCCGCTACCGCGCCGCAGGCGGCACGCGAAGAGTCGCCGCAGCCGGTGGAAACCTGAGGTGGATCGGCGACCAAGAATGAAGGAACTTTAATCCGGCGTTTAGCGCGACTTCATTCGGTTGCAATAAGCTGATACTGTGCGGTTTTTATCCAGCGGAGTCGTGTGCCTGTTGCTGCTGTGCGCCCCGCCTCCCGCCTCGCGGGCTCAAGAACAGCCCGCTGAGGGGCAATCCCAGGACCATTTCTTCGCCGGTTCGATTACCGCTCTTTCGCCGGACAAAATCACGGTAAGCCGCACGGTGCTGGGATCGAAGCCGGAAACTCATACCTTTCTTATCAAGCCGGACACCCGGATTGAAGGCAAGCCCCGGCTGAAAGCCAAGGTCACCGTCCGCTGGGTCCCGGACGAAGACGGAGACCGGGCAGTCCACATCATCGTCCGTTCGACGCAGAAGACCCGCTGAGGGGCGGCGTCAGCGGGGTCCCTTTCCCGGGCCGTGAGGGCTGGCGGCCAGGGCAGACGGCGCGGGCCGCGCGAGCGCCAGCGTCAGCCTTGGCCCCAGCACGCGCCACTCCGCTGCCGCGCTGCGGCCGGAAACCCGGTCCATCGCCACCAGCCCCCAGGGCTCGCCGAATTCTTTTTTGGTATTGGCCGCCACGGCGGTGAGGCGCCCGGCGAGTTTCTGCCGCAACGCCTGAAAATCGGCTCCGTTCAGGTCCGCCTCGGGATTCGCCGCCAGGAACGCGCGCATGGCCGCTAGCGCCTCACCGGTGGTTCGCATGGCCTGGGCCCACCACACGATGACTGAGTAATCCGCCGTGATCACCGCTACCTGCACCTGATTCAGGCCTGGAAACAGGGCCGGGAATCCCGGCTGCCCGCTGGCTTTCATGCGGGCCCACAGATCGTTGTCGATGGCCGGCTGGCGCCGGTAACTGTCCGGGTCGCCTTCCGTGACCAGCAGTTGAATCGCCTCCCGGCCGCATTGTTCGTACTCCTCGACCGGGCGCGGCTGATCCTGGTTTAGGAACAGCGCGGTAGCGAGGGCGGCATCGTAGCACGTCTCGGCGTAAGCCGCGGTGCGCCCGAAGTCGTCGATTCCCGCCAGGTACCGGCCGGAGTCCACCAGCAAGCCCAGCGCGCCGGCGACGTCCAGCTCATCCTTCATGGTCTGCTGATTCGTGGTGGAGTGGAGGTGGAAATAGGTGTGCCGGATGGCCAGTTGCGGCCCGCCGGCGAGGGCACTGGAGTGGTACGCCGCCGTGATCAGGAAACTCTCCGCCAGCAATTGCCGCAGCTTGTCTGGATCCGCGCCGAAGTTCACCGCGGCACTCTGGATGCGCGACGCACTGGCTGAGTCCGCGATCACCAGTTCCCCTGAGAGGGGCTCGTAGCACACGCTGCCCTTGAGCGCCAGCTTGCTCACCGAACCGAAATTGTAGATCCCCAGAAGATTCACTTTGAAGGTGTGGGTCTGCTGGCGCAAAGTGGTGAACAGGCTGCGCAGCATCCGCACGCCCGCCGGCAGGGCATCCTCCCTCCAGGCGGTCAGATCGCCCGCCAGCGCCCGCCCGACGGAGGCCCGCCCCGCGTCGTCCAGGGCTCCCAGGTCCACCTCGTACAAGAAGGCCGATTCCCGGGCATCCAAGGAGCACAGGGCGAAAGAGGCGGCCAGGGCCAGGCGACGGTCCACCGCGGCTTTGATGGCTCCCTGGATGTCGCCCATCTGCTCCGCACTGAGGCCTGCGGCCTGTAAGGTGGCGGCGTCCGCCTTCGGATCGGAGCTGACGGCGCCCAGCAGCAGGGCGACCAGGTCGGTTTGGCCCGGTCCGGCGGTGATGCCGGCCTCGGCTGAAGCGCTCAGCTCGATCTCCGTGCCCGTCTTCCGCCGGTAGGCCAGCCGCACCACCGAGTCCGAAGTCTTGCCCACGCGGATCTCGTACTCTCCGCTCAGCGTGAACGAGGCCCCAATTTCGAGCGAATTGCCCGAAGTGACGCTCAGGGGTCCCACCGGCGCTGGCAGCGAGACCGTCGCCAGCGGATTGGTCGCCGCCAGCAGATTAGCCGAACCGTGGAAGGTCAGGTTGCCGCGGGCATCCACGTCCACCACGGTCCCCGGCGCCAGGTTCTCGAGGTCCGCGGCGTCCAGGGGCACGGTGTATGACCCAAGCATCTCCCGCAACGCATCGGGCAGCTTCGTTTCGGGAGGGAAGGGCCGCGCATTGGCGAGGGCTGCCGCGCCACCCGCGCACACGCCGAAGACCGCCCCGCCGACGGGCACGGAAGGGTCACTCTTCACCGAGAGCGAGAGGCCCAGCGAGAGGTAGGTCTGCCCGGCGGCGAGCAGATCGTCGCCCTCGGGCGCTTGCTGGATGCTGAGGGTGCCCGTAGCACCCGCGCTGATGGGACTCGCGCCCGCCACCGGCTGTGTCTCCACGCCGAATTGCAGCGAACTTACCGGAAGATTGGCCAGCGACAGATCGGCCAGGGAGGCAAGATTTGGCGCGGAGAGCTTCAGTGCGGCCAGGTCCTGAAGGTAGCGCGCCAGGCCGGAATTGGAGTTAAGTTGGGCGTCCACCAGGAGGCCCGCCTGATCGGTGACCGGAATCGTCGGCATGGGGCATTATTATGTCACATGCCGCAAAAAGAAAAGGGGCCGCGAAGCGTTCGCGGCCCGTGACAGTGAAGACTCCGAAAATCCTCAGCGGCGGCCGCCTCCCCCGTGGAAGCCCCCGTGGAACCCACCGCCGAAGCCGCCACGGAACCCGCCGCCCATCGGAGCCATCCGCGGAGACGACATGACCGGGGTCCGGCCTACATTCGAAAATCCGTGCGTGACCCGCGGAACCGGGCGCCATCCGTGATAGTACGGGGAGCGGTAGATCGGCGAACGGTAGTAAACCGGCGCACTCCACACCCAACCCGGCGAATAGAGTCCCCACCCCCACGGGCTCCACAGCATGCCGTAGCCCGGCAGGTAGGAATAAAAGCTCCAATACGGGTCCCAATACCAGCCGGGGCCGTACCACCCGCCATTGACCATCACCGTCTGTGCCGCGTCAATGTTAGCTTCCGCGACGTACTCGCCTCGCAGCTTGCTCCAGCGGTACAAATCCTCCGCCTCCACCGCATTCTTGTTAAAGCCCTGTGATTTGAGCGGCATATCCGCGGCCAGCACCGTTTCGTGGCCCTTCTTCAGAGTCACATGCGCATCGCCGCCGTAGACGGTCGCTTCCCCGTCCAGCACACTGACCACCCCCCGGTCCGCATCCACCAGGTACAAGCCCCGCTTCTGAATATGGACGTTGTAGTTGCCCACGTCGACCGAGAGATGGTTCTCTTTCATCAGTTCGGCCGCCTCCAGCATGGCCGTGCCGCGCACTACCTGCACGCTGGTGTCGGCCAGTCCAGGGGAAACCATACGGACCGCGCTGTTGTCGCCGACCCGCAGGAATACCCCCGGTGTGAGCAAGATTTCCGCTTTCCCCTGTCCGGTTTCCAGCACATGGTTGGGCGCCACCACTGCCGTGCTGGACGACTGCGACGTCAACTCCTGGCCATCGAGACTAACTTGCCCCTCGACGTAATTCACCGTTCCGGGCGAGGGCATGGTGTTGGGACTGGCACTCGCCAAGGCCGCCGTTGCGAGCAGAACTGCCGCCGCCCGCAAGGTGAATTTCCATTGCCCTTTCATCTCTCCGCCTCCAATCTGTTGGACGCGGACAGATAGCACTCCGTTGCGGTGGTGCTTATCGGCCAGAGTGGTGCTTTTCGACCACTAGTCGCCGGATACGCGGTCGGGAGGGGTCACGAAATACCAACGCCAGCCGGCCAGGATGGCAGGCCACTGATTCCGGTAGGTCTTGACGACGGAAAGCAGCAGCATCAAAAGGATGAGCGCGGCGGCGGCGACGACGGTCTGGGCCACGTTCAGGTTGCTCTTCATGAACCACAGCCAGCGGCCATACACCAGCTCGATGTGTACCCAATACACGAGCAGGGAAGTAGTGCCGAACTGCCGTATCCAGCTCCACCCCTGGCTGGCACCGTAGCGTGTCCAGAGGTAGGCAAAAGGCAGTGCGAGCAGGATGACGCCCTGTTTGGTCAGCACCTGGGCGGGGCTGTTCAACCAATACTCGGACTTGGGATACAGGGAGTAGGGCAGGTTGGCGAAATACTGCGCAGTCATGATCAGGACCCCGCCGAGGAGCCCGATCCACAGCATGGCCCGGTCCAGCTGTTCGGCTTTGAGCACCCGGAGCAGGCTGCCGAAGCTCATGCCGAACGCCAGGTACGCGGCCCAGGGAAAGAAGCCGAAGAAGTTGTAGTCCGGGGCCAGGTAGCTCTTGACCACGGGATGCACGCCGGACCAGTCGAACTGTGAAGCCAGCGGCGAGGCCGCCGCGATGGCCAGCCCAAGGACCGCGCACAGCCGAACCCGCTCGGCAGTGCGGAACAGAGCCATGGTCGCCAGCAGCGTGATCGCAAAACCCATGCAGTTGAGAATGTCCACGCGGAACAGGTCCGTCCATGGGCTGTTGGGCCAGGCAAACAGCCAGAGTTGCAGGCGGAACAGGAAGGCAATGCCAAGGAGATATCCCGAACGGCGGACCGCCGACCACACACGCCGCCAACCCGGCAACCCCTGGCGCTCCCGGCTGTCCATCAGAAAGGCCAGCGTGATGCCGGTGAGGAACAGAAAGATCGCCGGGGGCATCCCGCCCAGAAACTGCGAAAACACGTACGGACCGTCGTTGCGCAACTCCGGCTTCAGGAATGAGTGGAATGCGTGGCCTTGCAGCATGATCAAAGCCGCGACGCCGCGCAGCCAGTCCAAGTATTGCAGCCGGTTATTCTTCGACGTGGAGGGCATTCAGCCTGGGGCAGTTCCTATCTTTGCAGGTATTCCCGCTTGACATCCTTCGGCAAGCGCAGCTTCAAGGCCGAGTCCGGCAGGTCCGGGTTGATGTTCACCTTGCTATAGGTCACCAACCAAGTATCGTCTCCGCGAAGCAAAAACCTTTGCTGTACCGGATAGCCGGTGGCGTCGGACACCCACAGTTCCATTTTCTTTAGATGCTGCAAAACCTCGGCAGATTTCGGCAATAGCTCCAAGTGGCTAGTCTTTTGCTCGGCCACGGTTTCCGCGCCTAGCAGTCGGATGGTGTACGCGGCTTCCAATTCAGCACGTGTAGTGCCAAAGCCGATCAGGAAGAATTGATCCAGCAGCGCGTGGTTCTTGCCGAGATCCATCTCCTGCACGGTGTTCATGTTGGGGTAATACACTTCGGCTTTGCGCCCCTGTACCGCCAAATACTTCCTGTCCGGCTGGAGCAGTTCCACCAGCATGCGCATCTCGCGTGGTTTCACCCGTTTGAGGGACATCGTGCCGGAGTCCCGGTTGTCCTCATTGATGACCGCGATGTGCTGCACCCTCTCGAACGAAGCGGACATGGACCGAAAGGCGGCGCCAGCCCGATCCATGCGGTTCAAAACCGCCTCCAGTTCGGGGGACGCCGCGCCAGGAAACACCGCGGAAGGCATGGCGAGAATCGCGACTATGAGACGGTGCACACGCATCCCAGACTACTCCACTTGTAACGAGGGCCGGCATCCCGGCCGGTACGGCCGCCGACGCATTCTAGCGCTTGGGAAACGCCATGTAGCCCTTGATCTCTCCCTCGGTGTCGTAGATGGGCTCTACCCGGACAATCACCAACTGCTTCTGGCCGGTGTGGGACTGCAGCAGTTGGTTGGCTCTCGCCAGGCGATCCGATTCGGCAACACCGGCGAGCAGCGCGGGCTCCATCCACAACACGCTGGCCTCGTGCTCGGAGGGCAGCATGGCGAATTGCGGGATACGGGGCTGATCGCGGAACCAGGCGCGCGGCGTGAGGAATACAAATGCCAGGATAATCCCCACCATCACGTCGTACTGCCAGGAGCCCCGCGGGAAATCCCACAGGATAAAGCGCTTCAACATCTAAGCTCCAGTGTATCAGGACCGATAGCCCTGCGTGACACGGGCCTCGAGCGTGCCGACCCCGTCGATGCGCGCGCGCACGTGGTCGCCGGGGCGGATGCGAGCGCCTTTGGGGCAGCCTGTCGAGAGGACATCTCCCGGATGGAGCGTCATGAAGTCGCTGTGAAACCGCACCAGTTCGTAGGGGCGGTGGCGCATATGGCGCACGAAGTCGCGCGAACACACCGCGCCGTTGTGTTCCGTAATGACCTCCAACGCGTCTACATCCGGAACTTCGTCAGCCGTAACGATCACCGGCCCGAAACTGAAAAACGTGTCGATACTCTTGGCTCGCGTCAGATACCGAGGGTTTTTGGCCAGCACATCCAAGGCCGTCAGGTCGAGCGTGGTGGTGTAGCCGAAGATCACGCTGCGCACGTCTTCGGGGGGAACGAAGCGGCACGTCTTGCCGATCACCACCGCCAGTTCTCCTTCCGCATCCACGTCCCGGGAGATTTCCGGCGGCGGCAGCACGATCTCACCCCCGGGCTGAAACATGCAGGACGCAGGTTTCATGAAGCTGCCGGGCTCTTCGGGTTGCACGGCATGAATATCCTCGGCGTGCGACCGGTAGTTCAGCCCGATACACCAGATCTTGGGCGGCGTCTCGTAGGGCAGTTGCGGCCGCACCTCGGCGAGCGGCAGGGAGGCGGCACCGTCGGAGGGGATTTCGGCGCTTGTCTGGATGAGGGCCAGAAGATCGTCTGGCAGACGCGTGCCGTGCCGGGCGTTGATCTCGGCAATGGGAATCACGCGGTCTCCGGAAAGCACCCCGGCGTGCCTCTGGCCCTGGTAGAGGAAGGTCAGCAGTTTCATGACTTTCGTATTTATGTCACAAACGGCGCGCCAGGTCCACGAGGTCGCTGAAGACCCCGTAGGCGGTCTGCTCCACGCCGGGCGAAACGGAAATCGTGCCGATGGTGCCCATCAGGTCGGTGTGCAGCAGCAGCAGGTTCGAGGTCCCGTGGACGCAGGCCAGCAGGTCCGTCTTGGGCAGGACTTCGGCGCGCACCCGCAGGCCTAAGCCAGCTTGGCTGCGCCGCGCGCGGCTCACCAGGCGCACCGTTTTGCCGTCACTGGCAAGCGCCCGCACGCGCTCGGGTGTCAGCCGCGTGATCCCTCGCGTGGAGACGGCCTGCGGGGTGGTGCGGGCGTCGAGCAGCACGTTGGCCAGGGCGGCGGTCTTGGCGGCCGAGTCCCAGCCTTCCACGTCGAAGCTGGCGTCGGCTTCGGCCACGCCCAGGCGGCGCGCCAGCACCAGCCCGTCTTCAAACGTTCCGCCCTGTTCCATGGCGTCCACTACCAGTTTGGATGTGGAGTTCAACACGCCCGTGAAACCCAGCACCCGAACCCCCGGCAGGTTGTGCCGCACCAGGTTGAAGACCGGCGCGCCGTCCATGACCGTGGATTCGAAACGGAACTCGAGCCGCCGCCGGGCGGCCTCATCCCGCAAATCGGCGTAGGCGTGCGCGATGGGGCCCTTGTTGGCCGTCACCACGTGCAGGCCGCGGGCAAAAGCCGCGCGGATATGCGAGATCGCGGGCTCCCCGGTGGCCGGGTTCAGCGTAGTCAACTCCGCGGCCACATCGGCCTGCGCGGCGTCCAGAAACTCCCCAATCGAGCCCGCCGGCGGCCCGAATTCCGGCTCCACCGGCAAGCCCTGCGGTGAAACCGCGGTGCCGTGCCGGGCCGTGTGGATCCCCGTAATCTGAAAAGCAAACTCGGCGCGCTTTTGGGCGAGCAGACGGGCCAGCGCGCGCCCTACGTTCCCGTAGCCGATGAGCACCAGTTTCAAGTTCTTATTTTGCGGCAGACGAGTTCCCCCGGCGCACCGCCGCTCGCGTGTCCCGCAGCGTGGCCGTCAGGGATTCCTGCGGCAGCGCGCGGGTCAGCGGCCCCACCATCCAGCCCAGGCCCAGAGGGATGCTGCGCGTAAGCGAGAGTGCTTCGCATTCCACATACACCCCGCCGTCGCGCTGCTGGAACTTCCAGTAGGCGTTGAGGCGCCAGAGATAGCCCTGTCCGGTGCCCTCCGGCAACTCCCGCTGGCCGGGTTTGCCGGCGTTTTCCAACTCCCCGATGTGCGTGCTCACCGTGCGGCAATACCAGCGGTTCGGATCCAACTGCACAAACTGCGCGTCGAACACCGTGTTCAGCACCGCCGAGATAAAACCCTTCTTGAGCAGCCGCAGGCGGGAGTAGTGGAAATCGTTTCCGCGGCGGCTCAGCAGATGGGAATCCATCACCTCCGGCTGGTAGAAATCCTTGTGATGATCATAGTCCTGGATGACCGCCAGCGTCTGCTGGAGGGTCGCGCCGGGCAGGAAGATCGCGCCAATCCAGTCGTGGATCAGGCCGTCCGGCACGCTCACGGGGTTCTTCTCACTCCAGGGCTCGGTCAGCACCTGCCCGGCGCGCACTTCTTTGAGCCGTTCCGGTGAGCCGTCCACCCACAGGAAATTCCCGCTGCCGCGGGCTTCCTGGAGGAAGCGCGCCTCGGTGGACTGGACATACTGCTCCCACGCCGCGATCGTCTTGGGCCTCAACTGCGCGGCCTGGCCGACAGGAACCGCCGGCAGGCAAGCGCAGATCAGGGAGAATGCAGCCATCCGCATTCCTAAAAGGATAAAGCATCCACCAGCTTGTCGAGTTCCTGCCGCATGGCGGCGAGTTTCCGGGCCAGCTCCGCGTGGCGGTCGCGCAGGGAAGCGAGACGGCCTTCCTGCGCCGCCAGTTGCCGGGCGTAGCTCTGGACCTGCTGCTGCTGCCCGCTCACCTGGTTCAGACTTTCGATGTTCTTCCGGATGCGATCCTGATCTTTGACCAGGTCATCGGCCTGGGAGTCGGCGCGCCGGATCTCCTCTTCCGTGGCCGCGATCTGTTCCTTGGCTTTGCGGATCTCCTCCAGTTGGCGCCGCCCGGCGTCGCTGAGGGTTTTGTTCTGGATGTAGGTGTACAGCAGGTCCGGGGTGAGGTTTACCACCGCCAGGGAACTCTCCTCGACGCGCTCCTCGGGTACGGGGAATTTCTCCGTGGTCCCCCCGGCCAGCTTGACTTCAAAGCGGTATGCGTTCGCGGTCTTCTCCCACGGTTTGCGGTCGAGCAGCGTATAGCCCGGGCGGGCGGGGTGCTCGATAATCAGTGTTTTGAGTTTCGCATCGACGTTGCGGATGGTGTAGGTCTTGGTTTCAACGAACGCAGTACGGGTAGTGAGCACGCCGCGCCGGGCGCGGATTTCCCGGACCAACTCGCCCCTGGTATCGAACTGTGTAGTGATGCGCGTGCCCAGGTCCACGGCGTAGCTGATCAGCCGCTTGTCGCCGGACTTGAGCGTGTCCATCAGGGCCTCGCCGGCGTAGCCGCCGCCATCGTAAACGGTGATAGGCCCGCCGTCGAGTGTCTTGCCGGAGGAGTTGGTGAGTTCCGCCGCGTCGGTGGGGTGCTCGGAGCCTTCGCCGGAGTAGATCAACAGCTTGCGGGCGTCGATCTTCTGCTGCAGGAAGGGCAGCATGGCGGATTCGCCCTTGCGTACGGTCACTGGGGCAGCCATGCGGTATTCGAATAGCTCTCCCAGTTCCCGTCCGGCGGCAGTGGCGGCGACGCTGCTGAGAAAGAACGGCGACGCCGCAGTTGCTTGTTTTCGCACAGGAGGCGGAGGGGCGGCGGCAGGCGCATTGCCGACAATGCCGCCGATCACCCCGCCGGCGAATCCGGCCATAGCCTTCATGGCGAGCGGCTCAGCCTCGACGGCACCGCCATGCATGACCGGGGCCTGAGCGCGGTCTTCCGGCAAATCGGCGGAAGGGCGGTTGACGTAACGCGGCTCGTAGAGCCGGCTCACGAACGAAATCGGCCGGCCGGAAACCAGCGCAAGCTGCACGTTGGCCCAATCTTCGCCGGTGGTGTTGTCCACGATGGCCCAGCCTTCCAGCATGGGCTGCCCGTCGGGGCCGAAGATCAGGCGGTAACTGGATTTCCAGATGGCCGTGGGGATCAGGTAAGAGGCCGTCAGCGAACGGCTGCGGGCGTCCGTCGAATCGATATAGACGCTGCGCTTCTCTTTGGAGCGCGCCCCGGTGAGGGCGGCCAGGTAATCCTTGAACTGCAACTGGAGCTTGGGGTCGGCGAAGCGGATGCTGGTGGCCGCCGCGAGATCGAAGTTGCGCAAGTCTCCGGAGTCAAGCAGCAAGGCGATCTGCTCGCGTTCCGCATGCTTTTCATCAGCGGCAACCAGGCGCGCGCCCACGATGGCGCCGGCGACGGTTTCCGCGAACTTCAGTTCCACGCGCGCGCCCTTGAGTTGGTCCAGCACGGCGCTGAGCGGCTGGCCCGCGCCAAGTTGGAAGGGAAACTCGCCGAGCTTCTGCGAGAGCGGCTCGCTCGAATCGTAGCGCACTCCCGCCACCTTGCCGCCACCCTGCTCTTCGATGGTCAGCGATTTCAAAACGTCATTCATTTCCGCGGCCCGGAAGTCCAGACGAGCCGCTTCACCGGCGGCCAATTGGCCGGCCCGCTCGAAATAGCCGACGCCGTGTTTGTACAGTACGACCTGACGGATGGGCAGATCCGCGGCGAAGGCCGCGGCTGCCATGAGAAGAGATGCCCAGATGCTTCGCTTCATGCCGTTGTAGACGGCGCGGGTCGTGGCAAGTTCCCGCGCCGCGTCTTCCTCCGCGCGGGAAATGCCGCTGGCCCAGGTTTCCTTTCAGCGAGGACGGATGGGGCGTTCTACTCGCCCATCACCTTGATGATGACGCGTTTGCTGCGCCGGCCGTCGAATTCGGCGTAGTAGACCTGCTGCCAGGGGCCGAAATCCAGCTTGCCCTTGGTCACGGGCACAATCACCTGGTGATGCACCAGAAGGCTTTTCAGGTGCGAGTCGCCGTTAGTCTCCCCGGTGCGATGGTGGCGGTAATCGCGGCGGAAGGGCGCCAGGTTCTCCAGCCACTCGTCGATATCCGCGATCAGGCCGTCCTCCGCGTCGTTAACCCAGACGCCCGCGGTGATGTGCATGGCCGACACCAGAATCATGCCCTCCTGAATCCCGCTCTTGCGCAGCGCGGCTTCCACCTGTGGGGTGATGTTGACGTACTCGCGATGTTTCTCCGTGCGGAAGGTCAGGTACTCGGTGTGGAAACGCATCAAGCGAGTTCCCGAACGGCGGCCACCACGCGGTCAATCTCCTCGAGGGAATTGTAGATTTGCGGCGAGAGGCGCAGGCCCTCGGAATCGCCCGATCCGGTCATGGCGATGGCCAGGCGATGGTGCGTCCACAACTGGTTGTAGGCCTCCTGCGTCGAGCGGCTCTTCAGCCGGAACTTGATCACGCCGCCGGAAAGCTCGGGCTCGAGATTGGTCTTCATCTGCACCTGCGGGATTTTGACTAATTCCTGCTTGGCGTGCGTGGCAAGCTCGCGCATGCGGGCCTCCACCCTGGGCATGCCAATCAGGTTGGCGAAATCCACTGCGGCTTCGAGCGCCACTACGCGCGGATCGTCTCGCTGTCCGAAGACCTCGAATTTGCGGGCGCCTTTCAGGTGGTCGGACCAGCCGGCGGTGACGATGGACGGCCAGAGTTGCGGGATGCGCTCCGCGCGCACGTACAGAATCCCAGCCTCGAGCGGGCCCATGAGCCACTTGTGCGCACTGGTGGAGTAAGAATCGCAGCCGATTTCCTGAAGGTTGACATCCAGTGCGCCGAAGGTCTGGGCGCCATCCAGGTGCACGTAGAAGCCCCGCCTGCGGGCCAGTTCGACGATCTCTTTGGCCGGGTACAGGATGCCGGTGGTGTTGGTCACGTGGGTGATGCCGATCACCCGCGTGCGCGGCGTAATGGCCCGTTCGAAGGCGGAAATCAGCGCCTCTTTGCCCGGCGCCGGAATAGGCACCGGCAGGCTCTTCACCACAAACCCGTCGCGGCGCGCGCGCACTTTCCAGGAGTCGTTGTTCGACGGGTGATTGTGGTCGGTGATGAGAACTTCGTCGCTGGGCTTCAGATCGATGCCCTTGACGATGATATTGCTTCCCTCGCTGGTGTTGCGGGTGATGGCGATTTCGTCGGCCGAAACGCGCAGCATGCCGGCCAGCTTGGTGCGGAGCGACTCGCGCATAGGCACGTACTTGTCGCGGTTCTGGAACGAAGGGTTGGCATGAAAATCCCGCAGGTACTCGAAATGCCGGTCCAGCACCGGACGCGAGGCCGGGCACACGTTGGCGGCGTTCATGTAGATGAGGTTTTCTTCCAGCGGGAACTGGCGTTTCACCAATTGCCAGTAGGATTCGTCGGCGGCGCCGGGCAGGCGCGCCGCGGCGGCGTGGAGCGCGGTGGAAAAGGCGGTCCAGCTTGCGGGCAGGGCGGCTGCCGCGCGCAGGAAATCGCGGCGACTGGAACTCATGGGAACCGATTGTACTAGAAAACCGTCTCGGTGGCCGGAGCCCTAAGCGCCCCGAAAGCCGCGGGTGGCCGCCCGCAGATGTCAGCTCTTGCGAGGCTGTTCGGTCAGAGTGATCGGTTCGCTCAACCGGAACTGGATCCGGGTTTCCGTGGGGAGCACAGCGGGTTTGCCGCGGGTCAACACAACGTCGCCGGCGCCGGCCGCTCCGCCCACGCCCGCGCCGATGGCGGCGCCTTTGCCGCCCCCCGCGATGGCTCCGATGATGGCCCCCAGGGCCGCACCGCCGCCCACCTTGGCGGCGTCGGTCCCGTGCGACGCCTGACCCTGCTTGGTGAAGGTGTCGGTCTTAATTGCCACTTTTTGGCCGTCGGAGGTGTGCAGGCGGGTAAGCACCACACCCAGGGAAGACAGGCCCTTGACCCGCCCGGCTTTCTCCGATTCCACCACACGTCCTTCCACCCGCGCTCCGCGCTCGGCAATCACAAAGCCGTCCGCCACGAGAGGGGCATCCAGCGTGCCCGTGAACGTATCTCCGGGTTGGTTCCGGTCGCTGGAAAGCCCCTCGATCAGACGCACGGAAAGGATGGTGCCGGCGCTGAGGGTCACCGTGGGTGCCGGAGGGGGCGGGGGAGGCGGCGTGGCTTCGGCGGGCGCCGGCTCCGGCGTCTTGGCGGGCTCTGCGGGCGCGGCTGGAGCGGTGGGCTGGGCCGGCGGCGCGGAAGCGCCAGCCGGGGGCTGATTCTGCGCTACGGTCTCCGGCTCAGGTTTGGGCGCGGCCTTGTGGCGCCGCACGGCAGCTTTCTTCTCTGCCTCCTTTTCCGGGAACGGCGATGGCGCGGACTCCGCTACCGGGGCGGGAGCCGCTGCGGCCGGCGCGGTGGCCGGTGCGGCAGCCGGAGCCGGCGCGGGCGCCGTGACTGGAGCGGCCGCAGGCCGCTGCGCCATCTTCATGATCACGGCTCCTCCGAGGGCGCCTGCGATCACCAGAAGTCCCACGTGCAGAGGTTTCATCTCGTTCGCTCTCCTCTTCTCGTTCGGACGAACCACCGGGCTGTTTCGTTTCCCCGATGTTTCCCGGTAATATGAAGAAATATATAGGAAATGATCGAATTCCCCAAGAGCTTCGCCATTGGCCCGGTCGAGATTGCCCCCGCCACCGTGCTGGCCCCCATGGCCGGCGTGACGGACACCGTCTTCCGGCGTTTCATCCGCGGCTTGGGCGGGTGCGGGCTGATCATGACCGAGTTCACCAGTTCACACGGCGTCCGGGCTTCCCTGGGAGCCAGGAAGCCGCCGCGGACCTTGAAGTACCTGGCTTTTGAGCCGGACGAGCACCCCATCTCGGCGCAGTTGTTCGGCGCCGATCCCGAGGTGATGGCTGATGCCGCGCGGGTGTGCCAGGACCTGGGGTTTGACATCCTGGATCTGAACTTCGGTTGCCCGGTCAACAAGGTCGTAAAGTGCAACGGCGGGTCCGGCCTGCTGCGGGATCTGCCCTTGGTGGAGCGCCTGCTGCGCGCCGTGCGGGCGGCCATTTCTATTCCCTGCACCATCAAGTTCCGGGCGGGCTGGAACGATCGGGAACTGGTGGCCGTAAAGGTGGCCCGCCTGGCGGAGGACTGCGGCCTTCAGGCGGTGGCCTTGCACCCGCGCACCCGGGAGCAGGGGTACAGCGGCAAGGCGGACTGGCGGCGGATCGCCGAGGTAAAAGCGGCGGTTAAGATTCCGGTGATCGGCAACGGGGATATCAACACCCCCGAGGATGCCGTCCGCATGGTGCGCGAAACGGGCTGCGATGCCGTCATGATTGGCCGCGCGGCGTCTTCCAACCCCTGGATCTTCCGCCAGATCCAGCAGTACCTGGCCCAGGGGATGTACGATCAGCCCACCGACGGGGACCGCTATCGGATGATGCGCACTTACTACGCCATGCTGGCCGAGCGGCAGGAAGCCGATACCGCCGGCAAGATGAAGCAGTTCGCCACGTACTTCACGCACGGGGTGACGCACGGCGCCCGGCTGCGCGCTGAAATCTATCATGCCTCCGAGCCCGGGCAGATCCTCGATCTGGTGGATGCCTTCTTCAGCCGGGACCGCGAGGCCGCCGCTTGAAGAAAGTCCTGTTGATCACGGACGGCTCCTGCAAAGGCAACCCCGGACGCGGCGGCTGGGCCTGCATCCTGCGCTTCAACGAGCACAAGAAGGAAATCTACGGCAGCGCGCCGCACACCACCAACAACCGCATGGAGCTGACGGCGGCCATCGAGGGACTGAAGGCTCTCCACGAGCCCTGCGAAGTCGAGGTGGTGACGGACTCCGAGTACCTGAAAAAGGGCATCACCACCTGGATTCACAACTGGAAGCGCCGCCACTGGCTGACCGCCGAAAAGAAGCCCGTGGTCAACCAGGACCTCTGGCAGGAACTCGATCAGTTGTCCTCGCGCCACAAGGTCGCCTGGAGCTGGACCAAGGGACACGCCTCGCACGCGGACAACAACCGCTGCGACGAACTGGCGCAAGCCGCGGCAGAGCGGCAGATTTCGAAGCGCTGAGAAAGCACGAGCCGGCCGCCACACCAGGCCGGATTCCCGCGGCGCCTCAGGCCTCCCGCCCGTACACCGGGATGGCGGCGCCGGTGATTTGCGCTGCAGCGTCCGAGACCAGGAACACAGCAAGCTGCGCCACGTCCTCCGGCGGCACCCACCGCGAGGCGTCGGCGCGCGGATCCGCCTTGCGGTTGGCCTCCGTGTTCATGGTCCCCGGCAAGATGGTGTTGGCCGTGATGCCCGCATCCTGGTTTTCCAGGGCGGCGCTGCGTACCAACGAGAGGAGGGCAGCTTTCGAAGCCGCATAGGCTGCGATGTTGGCCGCCGGTTCAACGGCCGCGCGGCTGGCGACCGCCACGATGCGCCCGCCTCCCGCCGCCCGCATGTGCGGGATTACCGCGCGGAAAGTGTTCACAGCGGCCCGCAGGTTCAAGCTCAACATCCGCTCCCAGATGTCGTCGCCGGTCTCCGGAATCGGCTGTCCGCCGGCAAATCCCCCCATCACGTGGATCAAGGCATCCACTCTCCGGAATCGCCGCACCACCTGTTCGGCAAGCCGGCGAGCCGCGGCGAGATCCGTCAGATCCGCCGGCATCGCCGCAAACCTGGGGTTCGGAAAGTCGTCCGGGCTAATCGACCGGGACACGCCAGCCACCGTATCGCCTGCCGCCAGAAACGCCTGTGTCACGAAGCTGCCCAGCCCACCCTTGGCCCCAGTGATGAGCACCACTCGCTGTCCGTGCATGGAACCTACTTTACTCTCCTGCAGACTACAACACCCGGAACTGGCGCGAAGTCTCACTCCGCCGTGGGGGGGGCCGGGCTGCCAAATCAGTGGAGGTTCCTCAGTACGGCCACCTCCACGCCACGATTTCGGGCTTGTCGATGCCGTGCTCATAGGCGTAATTCCGGCAATCGATCTGCATATCCCGGAACCGTTCCTTGGCGTGAGCAGGGACGGATGGCGGCCTCTTACAGGCTGGGGCGCCCGGCGCGGGTGTAGAGATCCTTCTCCGCGCGCAGCGTGCTGTCCGCATCGTAGGCAAGCAGGGGCGAGGCTTCCAGCGGCACCCAAGCGTCTACTTTGTTCGTCCGGTCGAGGATGGGCCGAAAGTGACCGGCCCGCGTGATGTCTTCAAGCGCCAAATCGAAGAACGGCGCCTCGCCGGACTCGCCGCGGGCCAGCTCCTCGCGAATCACGGCATCATACGCAGGGCCGTTGCGGATGACCCGTTCGAGGATCGGGGGTTCGAGGTGAGCGCGGTCACCGACAGAGATGGGCCTCGTCCAGCAGAATGCGCGTTAGTGCGGGCGCCGCGAGGGCCGGGTGCGTGTCGTTGAGCTGGATCACGGCTTGTTCCGGGAAAATGCTCCAAGCGGTATTGGTGACGTTGTTGGCGAGGGACCGCCCGATGAGGAACTCCATCGAGAGGTAGCAAACCGGTTTCGCGTTGCTGCGCTAGTGGACCTTCCGGTGGGCAGTCAGGACCTGTGAGGCCTCCGGTCCGAAGTGAAGGTCATCGTCAGCAAGCAGACCTATACACGGTTGACGGTCGGCGTCTTTTCTGTCACGCCGCCGGACTGGCCAAGCGGTTGCGCAGGTCCTCAGCTCACCACGTACCCATGCGAAGCACCAGGCCCGAGGACAGCTTCACCGTGTCGGAAAAGCTTCGCCCCCAGAGAGGCGAGGTCCAGGAGTGCCGGTAGGAGAGCTCGGCGACCTGGAGGGTTAGTGCGGCGTTGAGTCTATAGCTGACGCCCCCGCCGCTGCTCAGGGCAATGCCATTGGCGGCGATTTCGTCGGTGTACTCGGAATGGCTGGGCGGCTGCGCTTGCGGGTTCCGCGCCGCGGCCGCCTCCAGGAGCTTCTTCCTTTGTGGGTACATGCGCTCCTCGGTGAGCTTGTTCCCGCCAACCAGGAGTTGTAGGCTGGCGCTCCACCGGCCCCAGTCACGGGTACGAAAGCGCGGTCCGGCCATGTAGGTGAGGGAGTCGCCGCTGAGATTCTCCCCCAGGCCCAGCATCTTGCAGCCGCCTACATCGACTACCATTTGCCAGGCAGGGGAAATCCGGAACGCAGCCGTGCCTGCCCCACCCAGGCAGAGAACCTTATCGCCGCTCAAGAATCTCTCGGGCTGGAAGGTGATCGAGGCTTCGAAAGGCGCCGGCCCCGCCACGTCCCGGTTATGCGGCGCGAGACGCTCTCGCGAGGATGTGACCAAGCCTCGCCGGTCCGCAGGCAGGAACGACATGATGCCCGCGCGGTTCCGGCGATTCCACGGCGCGCTGCCTTGCAGGACGTTGGCCATGGTGCGGCCGGGATTCAGCGCCGATCGCGCCACGAGCCGAAAGAAGCGGTTGCCGGTGGCTCCTTCGACGCGCTCGATGACATATCTGTCCAGTGCATCCTCGGCAACAATCCAACCCAGACCCACGACCGGGGTGACCACATGGTCCACGAAACCCTGCTGAGGAAACTGGGCCTGGATGGCGCCGATGGAGGCCTCGCTGAAGGTGCCAATCTCAAATTGCTCGCTGTACGCCCAAGTGAATGCCGCAGCCCGCAACCGGCTTCGCCAATACAACCGGTCTCTGCCGAAAGCGACGCCTCGATAAGGCCGGTCGTTCTGGATCCAAATAAAGCCGGCCACGCTTCCCTGCATGGGATGGCCCACGTAATTGACATAAAACTCATCGCCGTCCGCCCATCCGTGAAGATTTCCTATGGCTTTGGCGTAGTTATCGAAAAAGCTGCCCCGCAGACCGCTACGCGTGCCCGGTTCGGTCAGTAGCCGGAAGCCATGTTCGAGGGCGAGGAACCGGCCCGAGGCGCGTAGCACCCCGGCCCAGTCCACGCCACCCTCCTGAATCCCAGGCACCGACAGTATCGGTCCGGTCCGCGGAGAAGGAGAGATCGCCGCGCTCGCCCGGAATCTGTTCTCGCCCTTACCGGATGCTTTGTCCGGCGCAGGCGAATCTGAAATACTTGCGGGGCCCGGGGAGCCGGCGTTTTCCGTATCAGGTCCGTCTGCCAGCAGATCCATCTGTGCGAACAGCCTCAGCGCGACTGTCAGCAAGAGCGCAAACCGCACGGCCTTATCCCATACTCCCCTATTCTAGGTCCTTCTCGAAATCCGCAAAATAGTACCCATCACGCGGCGGATGATCAGCTGATCCTCGATGCTGCCCACATGCGGCAGCGGCACCTGGATGTTCAGTTCCGCCGATTGAGCCCGACGTCCTCAGTCGCATCCGGTTGCGGCGATGGACCGGCAGCCGATCCAGGATGCGGACCCGATGGCATTCACCACCTTGGGCGAGTCGCCGGTGACGCAAATCCCTATCGGCTTGGCGGAGTGATCTGCCGAACGGCCTTCCTGGGTCGGGGCCCTTTGCCCCATTCAAACTGCGGCAACAAGATGAAAGCGCTCATTGTCCGGCTCCAATTTCTTTTTTGGGGTTTCCCCTCCCCGGCGGAGACCAGGAGCCCAGGAGGGAACGGACAGGCAGGAAAAGCAGGCTGGACAACCGCGCGTGAGGCGTCCAGCCTGGCGACTCCGGCAAAGCTGCTATTCCGCGCCGAAGGGAAAGTTGTACCGGATAGGTGCTGATTGTGGTCTTGGAGCGAGCGGATGTTCCGCAGGCGCGTCATCATGTAGTCTAGGCCGGCGGGCCGGAAGCTGACGAGTTTGCTGATCTTGATATCGATCCCGCCACCGGTGGCCATGGCGAAGGCCGCCCGCGAAGCAAGCAGGGCGACATACCCTTCCGTATGGGCTAGCCCAGGCGCCTGAACCGGTCGGAGAGGAGTTCCTCTACGGCCAATTCACCTTGCTCGTGAAATCGGAGGTGCGACGTTTTCCTCGGCTGATGCGGAATGTCATACTGCTGCGGGACACCCAGGGATTGCCAACGCGCGATGTGACAGAGCAACTGGGCATCACAGTCCCGGCGGCGAAGTCCCGCCTGGTGCGCGCCCGCGCGGACATGCGGCGGCGCATGACGCACCACAACCGAGGCGTTCGCGGCACGTCTCCCCTGTCCCGAACGGCGGTGCCGCTGAAATCGTGTAGGCCGGCGCTGCGCGGCGCAGGCGGCTTACCCGTCTGCGCAAACTGCCGGACTACTCGACACACGCTTCTGATATCTTGAAGCCATGTTTGCCGGAGCGGGTCCTGTGCTCTTTGCGATGCTCACCGGGGCCTGTGCGTGGGCTGTCGCTGCCGGTGATGGCGGGCCGGAAACACAGCCCAGGGTGGCGATTGCCCCACGCCGTCCCGAGTCCGCAAGCCAGAGCGCGCTGTCCAATCTCCGGCTCAACGTGAGGATGGTGCTTGTCCCGGTGACCGTGACCGACCCGCTGGACCGGCCCGTTACGACTCTCTCGCGGGACAGCTTCCGCATTCTGGAGGACGGGGTAGAGCAGACGATTGCTTCGTTTTCCCAAGAGGACGCGCCGGTTTCGCTGGGCTTGCTCTTCGATACCAGCGGCAGCATGAAGAACCGGCTGGCCGCTTCGGTGGAGGCTCTCCGGCTCATCTTTCAGACGACCCTGCCGGGCGACGAATTCTTTGTGGTTCAGTTCAGCGACCGGGCGCGCCTTTTGGGAGGCTTCACGGCGCAGCCGGAGGAAATTCATTACCGGCTCGGCGCCATGGAAGCCAAAGGTTGGACCGCGCTCCTGGACGCCATCGTGCTGGGTACACACCAGATGAGGTCCGCCAGGAACCAACGGCGCGCGCTTCTGATTCTCTCCGACGGCAACGACAACAACAGCAGGTTCAGCGGGTCAGAGGTGCGCAACATCGTCATCGAGGGAGACCTCCGGATCTTCGGGGTCAACCTTTTTCAGCGATCCAAGCTCCTGCAACAGCTCGCCGAGGAAACCGGGGGCGAGGTCCTCGTGGCACAAAACCTGAACGATCTGCCCGATCTGATGGAACGGCTGAGCCGCAACCTTCGCACGCAGTATCTGCTGGGGTACTCGACCCATAACCCGCACAATGACGGCAAATACCGCAAAGTGAAAATCGAAGTGTTACCGCCGCCTGGCTTTCCGCGGTTGCACGCCTCGTGGCGCCGCGGCTACTACGCTCCGATCGAATAAGCCAGATAATTCAAGATAAACAAACCCTGTGTGATTGAAATATGACCAGCGGCTGCTGAAGATCCTGTTCGTGGAGGATGAAGACGCTTTACGGCAGCCGGTGGCGAAGATGTTGCGCAATGCAGGTTTTCAGGTGCTCGAAGCCGCAAGCGGATGTGACGCGACCGATTTGCTGCATGCGAACGGCGATCAGATTGACGCGGTTCTCCTGGACGTGACGATCCCCGGCCGCTCCAGCCAGGAGGTGGTGGCCGAGGCCGCGCGGGTGCGGCCGGACTTGAAAGTAATCCTCACCAGCGCTTACAGCGAGGAGACGGCAGTGGCGGGTATGCGTGCGGCGCTTATCCGCCGATTTATTCGCAAGCCGTTTCGGATCAGCGACCTGGTCGAGACTCTGCGGCAGGTCTTGTCTTCGTAGGCAGATACCCCAAGGAAGGCGCCGGGAGACGGTGGTGACCCTACATCGCGACCTTACGGCGGATTGCCCCTTAGTCGCATTGACGAGTTGGAGCAGAGAGGTTATTTCTAGAGATACGAGGGCACCTTGAAACGCATTCTTTTAGCCGCGCTCATCATGCCGGTACTCCCTGGGTTCTCGGCCCTGAAAGAGGTCGTGATGATGCCGGAGCCGAGTTTCCCGCTGCTTCTGGTTACGGACCTGGCAGGTGCTGCGATTCTCGCGCGCTGGCTGTGGCGTAGGTCGCGGTAAGCACCGCTCCCCGGCGGTCGCGGCTAGGCTACGCCAGAACGGCTTTCACCAGATTCCCGCCCACGTCGGTTAGACGAAAATGACGGCCCTGGTACTTGTAGGTCAGCCGTGTGTGATCGATGCCCAGGCGGTTCAGGATAGTCGCCTGGAGATCGTGGACGTGGACCGGGTCTCGCGTCACGTTATAGCAGTAGTCGTCGGTCTCCCCGTAGCTGATTCCCGGTTTGATGCCGCCGCCGGCGAGCCACATGGTGAAGCAGCGGGGATGGTGATCGCGGCCGTAGTCGGTGGGGGTGAGGCGCCCTTGGCAATAGACCGTGCGGCCGAACTCGCCTCCCCATAGCACCAGGGTGTCCTCGAGCAGGCCGCGCTCGCGCAGATCCTCCACCAGGGCGGCCGCAGGCTGATCGGTTTCGCGGCAACGCTTGGGCAGGTCCTGCGGCAGCTTGCCGTGATGGTCCCAGTCCCGGTGGTAAAGCTGGATGAAGCGCACGCCGCGCTCGGCCAGGCGGCGCGCCAGCAGGCAATTGGCGGCGAAGGTGCCGGGCTTGCGCGCGTCCGGGCCGTAGCGCTCGAACACGTGATCGGGTTCCTTGGAGAGATCGGTCAGCTCCGGCACGGAGCCTTGCATCCGGAAAGCCATCTCGTACTGCGCGATACGCGTGGTGATCTCCGGATCGCCGAATTCCTCGAGCGCCATCTGGTTGAGTTTGCCCAGCGCATCCAGGAACAGACGGCGGTTCTCCCGCGAGAAGCCCTTGGGATTGGAGAGATACAGCACCGGATCGCCCACCGAGCGAAATTTCACGCCCTGGAAGCGGGTGGGCAGAAAGCCGGTGCCCCACAGCCGGTCGTAGAGCGGCTGGCCGCCGCCGCCGGATCCGGGAGAGATCATGACCACGAAAGCCGGCAGGTCGCTGGTTTCACTGCCCAGCCCGTAGGCCACCCAGGCGCCCATGCTGGGCCGCCCGGCGATCTGCGCGCCCGTCTGGATCATGGTCACCGCGGGATCGTGGTTGATGGCCTCGGTGTGCACAGCCTTGAGGAAGGTCAGGCGGTCAGCCACCTTAGCGGTATAGGGCATCAACTCGCTGACCCAGGCGCCGGATTCGCCGCGGCGCGCGAACTGGAACCGCGAAGGGACCACGGGAAAGCTGGATTGGGTAGCGGACATGCCGGTGAGCCGCTGGCCGTTGCGGATGGAATCCGGCAGTTCGGTGCCCGCCAGTTCCCGCAGGCGCGGCTTGTAGTCGAACAGCTCCATCTGCGAAGGGCCGCCGGATTGGAACAGGTAGATCACCCGCTTGGCTTTGGGCGGGAAATGCGGCAGGCCAGGCAGGCCGCCCACGCGCGTCCGATCGGCGGCAGCGAGGTCGCGCTCGAACAGGGTGGCCAGCACCGCGGCGCCGATGCCCGTGGCGGAACGTCCGAAGAAATGGCGGCGCGTGAGTAGCAGACCGTATTGTTCGCGTGGTTCCATTGGGTTTTACTCCTTGGTTACCGTTTCATCCAGGTTGAGAAGCATGCTGGCCAGGCCGGTATAGGCGGCCAGTTGGGCGGCATCGAGTTTGCGGTTGCGCGCGGATTCGCCCTCGGAGAGAAATTCCAGGGCGGCGGCGTGATCGCCGCGGTAGACATTCTCAAATTGCTGCAGCAGGCCGAGCGCTACCTCGCTCTCGCGGGGCCGGGGCGGCCGGGCGAGCGCCAGCCGCCAGGCCCAGGCGATGCGCGCCTCGGGCGTCCGCCCTCCCTCGACCAGCATGCGCTCGGCCAGCTTGCGCGCGGCTTCCACAAAGGTCACGTCGTTCATCAGGTCCAGCGCCTGCAAGGGCGTGTTGGTGCGGGTCTCGCGCACGGTGCAGGTCTCGCGGTTGGGCGAATCGAAAATCACCATGGAGGGCGGCGCCACCGTGCGGCGCCAGTAGGTGTAGAGGCTGCGGCGATACAAACCCTCGCCGTGGTCCTGCTCATAGCCCTTCCCCCCGGCCAACTCCTGCCATAGACCGGGAGGCTGATAGGGCTTGACGGGCGGCCCGCCCACTTTCTCCACCAGCAGGCCGGAGATCGCCAGGGCCTGGTCACGGATCATCTCGGCAGGGAGGCGGACGCGTGGTCCGCGCGCCAGCAAACGGTTGTCAGGGTCCCGCTGAAGCAGTTCCGGCGTTGCCCGGGAAGACTGGCGATAGGTGGCGCTCATCACGATGGTCTTCTGCAGGGCTTTGACATTCCAGCCGCTGGCCACGAATTCGGTGGCCAGCCAGTCGAGAACGTCCTGGTGGATGGGCCATTCCCCCTGCGAGCCGAAATCTTCGACGGTCTTCACCAGGCCGACGCCGAAATACATTTGCCAGAAGCGGTTCACGGTGACGCGCGCGGTCAGCGGATTGGCGGGGTCCACCAGCCAGCGCGCCAGGCCCAGGCGGTTGTTGGGCCAGGAGGGCCGCAAAGGCGGCAGGATGGCCGGCACGCCCGGGGTCACCTCTTCTCCGGGGTTGTCGTAGGCGCCGCGTCTGAGCACAAAGGTCTTTCGGCGTACGGGATTTTCCCGCATCACCATCACGGTCTGGATGGACTCGAAGAACTTGCGGCGCTCCTCGCGCGCGGCGGCCACTGCGGCCCGCGCCTCGCGGATGCGGCGGGGCGCGTAGCGATCCAGGAAGCAGAAGGCCAGCTTGTCGGATTGCGCCTGGCTGCGCGCGGCCGGGGACAAGGCGGCGATGCGGTTCACCGTCTCTTCGAGCGGCACCACGGCCGCCTGGGCGGGGCTGAGCGCGATGCGGTAGATGCGCACGCTCTCGATCTGCCCGCGGAAGCGCAGGCCGCCTCCGCCCCCGATGCGCAGGTGGTCCTTGGCGCCCAGCGGATAGTTCAGATCGTCGAACAGCACTCTCAGTTTGCGTGGCTTGCCGTCCACGTAGAGTTTCACTCCCGCGGCCTGGCGGTAGCCGTCATAGGTAGCCATCACGTGCTGCCGGCGGTTCAGTTCCAGGGGCTCTTCGGTCTCGACGCGCAGGCCGATATCCGTCCAGCGCTTGATGATGTGCAGGCGCAGCCTGCCCTTCACAAGGTAGAGGCCCCAGCCCTCACCCTCGAAGTAATCCTCGGTGCGGGTGACGATCGCCCCGTCGGGCGCCGCGGGCGTGATCCATGCGGTCAGCGTGAAGGGCTCCAGGTAATTGAAGTTGGCGATATCGCCGCCGTCCACGAAGCGCTTGCCATCGAAGCGGTCTTCGCCGGAATCCGGGTGTAGGCGGCGCGCCAGCACCAGGCCATCCGCCACGTTCCAGTCCACGGGCTTGGACTTCGGCAGACGCTTTTCCCAGGCCGCCTGGGCGCGGGCCAGCCTGGGCTGCAGCGCGGCATAGCTTTGTTCGGCTTTGGCCACGGCTTGATCCAGCTCCGCCAGGCGGTTGGTTTGCTCCGGCGTGGGCGCCTTCACGTAGGGCTCTTCGTTGCCGAAGTTGTAGACCAGGCCCTTCTCGGGAACGTTATTGAAGTAGGCGAACAGGCGGTAGAAATCCTTCTGCGAAATGGGGTCGTACTTGTGGTCGTGGCAGCGCGCGCAGCCCATGGTCAGGCCCAGCCAGACGGTGGAGGTGGTATCGGTGCGTTCGGCCACGTACTCCACACGAAACTCTTCCGGCACGATGCCGCCCTCGCCGCTGGTGCGGTGATTGCGGTCGAAGCCGGTGGCGATGACCTGGTCCAGGGTGGCGTGGGGCAGCAGGTCGCCGGCGATCTGGTCCACGGTGAACTCGTCGAACGGCATATTCCGGTTGAAGGCGTCGATCACCCAGTCGCGCCAGCGCCACATACTACGCGCTCCGTCGGTCTGGTAGCCGTTGGTGTCGGCGTAGCGCGCTGCCTCCAGCCAGCGGATGGCCATGCGCTCGGCGTAGCGCGGGGAAGCCAGCAGGCGGTCCACCACTTTTTCGTAGGCGTCCGGCGCGCTGTCTTGCAAAAACGTCTCCACCTCGGAGGGGGTGGGCGGCAGGCCGGTGAGGTCCAGGGTCGCGCGGCGGATCAGGGTGGCGCGGCCGGCTTCGGGCGCGGGTTCGAGGCCCTCCTGCTCCAGGCGCGCCAGCACGAAGGTGTCGATCGGGTTGCGCGGCCATGCGGTGTGTTTCACCGGGGGCAGAGCCGGACGCCGGGGCGGGATGAAGGACCAGTGCTTCTCCCAGCGCGCGCCCTGCTCGATCCATTGCCGGATCAGGCCGATTTGGCGCGCGCCCAGCTTGTCGTGGCCCAGGTAGGCCGGCGGCATGCGGTAGGCTTTGTCGTTGGAGGAGATGCGGCGGTACAACTCGCTGCGCGCCGGGTCTCCGGGCACGATGGCGAAGCGGTGGTTGCGGAGTTCCACCTTAGCGCCGTCTTCCCGGTCGAAACGGAGCGCGGTTTTGCGGTTGGCGGCATCGGGCCCGTGGCAGGGATAACACTTATCGGAAAGGATGGGACGGATGTCGCGATTAAATTCCACTTCCGCGGCCGTCGCCAGCGACGCCAGCGCAGCCACTGCGAACACACCCAGACAGCGTCCCATTCCGCTGGCATTCATTGTAACCAGTTGCGCTACCTCTCCGGAAACGGGCGTCCCTGCACAGCTTCGAGCACGGTGGGATTTTCGCGGCGCAGCCGCAGCGAGATTTCTTTTTCAATTTTAGCCTTGGCCTCGTCGCCCTGGCGGAAATAGATCTGGGAGAGCAGCAGGTGCGGCTGCGGATGCCGCGGGTCCATGCGAACGGTCTCCTCGAGCTCCCGGATCGCTTCGGACCACCGGTGCAGGTTCATCAGGGCGCGCGCCAGAGTGACACGCGCGGGAACATAGTCCTGGCGGTTCTTGATGGCCTGGCGCAGGTACGGGATGGCCTCCTGCTCCCTGGACTCGCGCACCAGCAGGTCACCGTAGAAGAAAAACGGTTCCTCGTAGTTCGGATCGGCTTGCATGGCCCGCTCCAGATAGACCAGCGCCTGGTCGACTTTGCCGATTTTCTGCAGGTGAAAGCCGTATTCGAAATTCGCGCGCGCCGAGCCGGGAAAGCGCTTCGCGGCCTGCTCGGCCACCTTGAGGGCGGAATCGTAATCGCCGGCATCCTGGGAAGCTTTGATGGCCAGGAAATAGAGGTTCTCCTGGGCCGGGTCCAGCTCCAGAGCGCGGCGCGCCAGCGCAGCCGCATCCTGGAAATAGCGGCCTTTTTCGTACTCCACGATCATGATCTGCATGAGGCGCAGGTTCCGGGGCTGGAGCTCGAGCGCGGCCCGCCACGCGCGCAGCGCGCCCTCGTGCTGTTCCTGACGCGAAAGGGCGGCTCCCAGCACGTAACGGGTGTTGAAGTCCCGCGGCGAGACCCGGGAGGCGCGCTCGAGCCACGGCACAGCCTCCCGGTATTTCCCCTGCGAGTAGTCAAGAAAACCCAGGTTAAACAGGGCAGGGAAGAAGTCCGGCGAGCGGTCCAGAGCCTGGCGCCAGAGCTTTGCCGCCTCATCGAAGCGCTTTTCGAGGGCCAGCCTTTGTGCCTGGTCGGAGAGCGCGGAAGGATCCTGAAATGCGGCCAGCCACAGCGCGATTTCCAGGAGCCTCATTTCGCCAGGGAAAGCGTTCGGGCCCGTCCGCTTCCTTCCACCAGCAACACCAGGCAGTCCGCCGGGACACCGGGGAAATCTTCCACGGTTCCTCCGGGCCAGCGCACCGTAAACTTTTCCACGCGCACAGCTTTTCCCAGGCCAAAATGCAGGCGCGAATCGTTGTGGGACAAGTAGCTCGACTGGCTCAACAGGACATCAGTCTGCTTCAAGCCACCGGCTTCGACCACCACCGTCGCGCCCACGGCTCCGCGGTTCGAGCGGGTCCCCTGGAGCTTGACCTTGATCCAGTGATTGCGGCTGCGTAGCTCGTTGCGCAGCAGGGAGGGAGCTTCCCCCATGTTCATGACCAGCACATCCAGCGCGCCGTCGTTATCGAAGTCGCCGAAAGCGGCGCCACGGCTCGATTTCTTTTCGGTGACTCCGGCCCCGGCCATGGCGCTCACATCTTCAAACCGCCCATTGCCCAGGTTTCGATACACCAGGCGCGGGTTGCGGTACTTTTCCTGCCCCTCGCGGCGATCGAGTTCGGGATAGACGTGGCCATTTACCTGGAAGATGTCCTTCCAGCCGTCGTTGTCCAGGTCCACGAACGCCACGCCCCATCCCACGTACTGCGGATTGACGGCCAGGCCGGCTTTGAGAACCACGTCTTCGAAGATGCCGCCGCCCTGGTTCCGGTAGAGGTTCGGGTAATCGCCGGCGAAGTTGGTTTTCAGCAGGTCAAGAAGGCCGTCGTTGTCAAAATCGCCCACGGCCACGCCCATGCCGCCCTGCTCGAAGCCGTGCTCGCTATAGGCCACGCCCGTCTCGGTGGCGATCTCGCTAAACGTGCCGTTGCGGTTGTTGCGGAAGAAGAGGCTGGGCGTGGAATCGCAGGCCACATAGAGGTCCGGCCATCCGTCGCCGGTGAGGTCGGCGGCCACGGCGGTAAAGGCGTAGAAGTCGCGCACGGCGCGGATGCCCGATTTTTCGCTGACGTCCTCGAAGGTGCCGTCGCCGCGGTTGTGGTAGAGCGTGACCTTTCCGAAGGGCAGGCCGCGCGGCCCGCAGAACACGGGCATGCCCTTCCATTCGCAGTTGGAGGCCTTGCCGGGCAGTGGCGCGCGCGCCAAGTCGAACCGCTGGTAGCTGGTCACGAACAGGTCCAGGTGGCCGTCCCGGTCGTAGTCCAGGAAGGTGCATCCCGAACTCCATTCTTTACCTGGGCCGGCGACGCCCGCACGGGCCGTCACATCTTCAAAACCGCCCTTGCCGTTGTTGCGGTAGAGCACGTTGCTGCCCCAGTAGGTCACGTACAGGTCGTCGAAGCCGTCATTATCGAAATCGGCTACGCACACGCCACCACCCCAGCCGGAGCGGATCAGGCCGGTCTGGCGGGTGACGTCCTCGAATCGCCCGCCGCCCAGATTCCGGTACAGGTGATTGGTGGGCTCCTGTCCGGGCGGAAAGCCTTCCAGCCGGGAACCGTTTACCACGAAGAGGTCTTGGCGCCCGTCGTTGTCGTAATCAAGAAAAGCGACGCCGGTGCCGTTGGCCTCAATGATGTATTTCTTGGACTGCTCTCCGCCATACGTGAAGGTCATGCGCAGGCCGGCCTGGCGGGCAACATCGGTGAAGGAAACCGGAAAGGGCCGGCCGGAGGGTGCCGCACGGGCCACGGGTGGGGCATTGCGGGTGGCCGGACCCTGCGCCGCAGGCCCCGCAAGCGCCGCGGCGGCCAGCATGATTCCGGGGAGGGGAGGCATGGAGAGCAGCATTCTACCAGAACGCGTCAGCCCCGTCTTTCGGCCCGCGGAGCTGGGAAGATTACCATAAAGTTAACGTTAAATGGATTGACGGCGGAGGAGGGACTATGATACTCTCCACCCAATTCCCCGCAGTTGCAGAACGGGGTCCAGGCAGGACTGCGGTGGACCGAAGGAGGGTTTTGGGGGTGTTCAGTAAGCTCTCTCTGTCGAGAATTCTGTTTGCGGCCGGGTTGCTCGCACTAGGGCCTGGTTTGCGCGCCCAGACAACCAACGCCACGATCGTGGGGGATGTCACGGACCAGCAGTCGGGGGCGGTAGCCAACGCCACGGTGATGGTCAAGAACATGGCGACGGGGGTCAGCCGCCAGGTACTCACCGACGTGCAAGGCACCTACCGGGTGTTTCCCCTGCTGCCCGGCACGTACGAAGTGACGGCATCGGCGCCGGGATTCAAGAGCAAGGCCGCGTCCAACGTTGTCCTGGACGTGGCTTCCAACGTGAAAGTGGATTTCCAGCTCGAAGTGGGCCAGGTGAACGAAACGGTGGAGGTGACGGCCAGCGCCGCCGTGTTGCAGACGCAGGACGCCACCGTGGGGGGCACCGTAACCGGGTCGGAGGTCTCGCGCTTGCCGGTGAACGGGCGCAACTACACGCGGTTAATCCTGCTGATGCCCGGCACCAGCGACCAGGGTGGCAGCCAGTCGCAAGGCACCTTCTCCGGCACCATGCTGATTTCCGTGAATGGCCAGCGGCGGCAGGACAACAACTTCACGCTGGACGGCGTGGACAACAACTTCATGATGATGAACTCGCCGGGCATGTCGCCGCCCATGGACGCGATTCAGGAGTTCCGCGTGCTGAACAACACCTCGGCGGAATTCGGGCGCTCGGCGGGTGCCAACGTGAACATCGCCATCAAGTCCGGGACGCGGGACCTGCACGGCAGCGCCTACGAGTACCTGCGCAACGACAAGTTCGACGCCAACGATTACTTCGCCAATAAGAACGGCACCGGAAAGGTGCCCTTCCGTCAGAACCAATACGGGGTCTCGGCGGGCGGGCCGGTGATCATTCCAAAGATCTACCACGGCCGTGAGAGCACCTTCTGGTTCTTTAACTGGGAGGGGTACCGCATGCGCCGCGGCAGCACCAACATCAGCAGCTTTCCGCTGCAGGCGCAACGCGACGGCGATTTTTCGATGATCGCGAACACGATCTACGATCCGCTCACCGGGCAGGCGGGTCCCAACGGCACGATCCTGCGGCAGCCGTTTCCGGGCAACAAGATTCCCGCGGACCGCATCAACCCGGCCATCACGTTCTGGCTGAACACCATGATTCCCATGCCCAACCGGCCGGGCCTGACCCAGAATTTCGTGAACACCACGCCGACCTCCAATGACCGGGACATGTTCACCGTGCGCGGCGACCACACCTTCCGCGCCTCGGATAACGTCTCAGTCCGCTGGAGCCGTCAGCGAGTAGGACAGATCTCCCCGGGCGGCAATCCGTACCTGTACGGGCTGAGCCGCTACGACGTGGACAACATGATGGCGAGCTGGAACCATATCTTCAGCCCCACTTCGGTGCTGGAGGTGAAGTTCGGGCGCAACGTGCCGACCATTCCCAGCCCGACGATTAACACCAGGATCCAGCGGCAGGACTTCCTGCAAAAAGCCGGCCTGAAGATGTTCCAGCCGGACGTGCTCTACAACCCCATCCCGGATTTTGAGGCGGACGGCGAATTTGGCGCGGGCAGCGGCGGAGGCATCACCGGCGACCACATTTACCAGTACATCGCCAACTTCTCGAAGGTGGTGGGCCGGCACTCGTTGAAGATGGGCGCCAACTATAGCCGCCGGCATTTCTACACCAACACCACGAACCCGATGGACGCGACCGTGGACTTCGATCCGCGCATGACCAATCTGTTTTCGAATCCCAATTCAGGCGACAGTTTTGCGAGCATGTTGCTGGGTCTGCCTTCGACGGTGCGCCGCGGAACGGGCAACACCACCACCAACGCCAACATCAACGTGCAGGCATACTACTTCCAGGACGACTGGCGCGTGAACAGCCGCCTGACCATCAATATGGGTCTGCGGTACGAGTTCATTCCGGCGCCGGTGGAAGATACCAGCCGCCTGGGCAATCTCTGGATTACGCGCGATCCGCAGACCGGGCAGTACACGGGCAACCTGATGTGGGCCACGGTGAATCCGGAAGTGGATCCGCTCACCGGGAAGGCCAACGAACCGGCCAAGACGTTTGGTTTCGGCCCGTCCTTGATGCGCAACAACCCGCGCGACTTCGCGCCGCGCGTGGGGCTGGCCTACCAGCTCAACAACAAGACTGTGATCCGCACGGCTTACGGCATTTTCTTCAATTCCACCTTTGTGCAGGAGTTGCAGGACATGCGCAAGTTCTGGCCCTATACGATCCAGCAGGTGTTCACGGCCAACCAGGGGGTGATTCCAGACTTGTTTATCACCGACCAGGGGCCGTCGTTCAGCAATACCTCCGCCATTGGGGGATGGCCGCAGAATCCGGAGAACCGGACGCCCTATTCGGAGCAGTGGAATTTCACCGTCCAGCGGCAACTGATGGAGGACGTCACCCTGGATGTGGCGTACGTGGGGAACGCCAACAAGAAACAGGTGGGCTACGACCCCATCAACGCGGCGCTATCGCCTGGTCCGGGCGACATCCAGCCGCGGCGGCTGCTGCCGGCCTTCGGCGACCTGGACGGAGGCGCCAACCGGTTCAGTTCCTCGTATCACTCGTTCCGCACTAACCTGGTAAAGCGCTTCAGCAAGGGGCTGCAAATCGACGCCAACTACACGTGGGGCCGGGCAATGACCAACAGCTCCTCGCTGGCGGAGGCCACGGTGCAGAACCCTTACAATCTTCACCAGGAGTGGGAGCGCGCCAGCATCGACCTGCGCCACATCTTCCAGCTTGCGTATGTGTACGAATTCCCCTTTGGGAAAGGCAAGCGCTGGGGCGCGGGGTGGAACGGTTTCCTGAACGGCCTGCTGGGAGGCTGGTCGGCGGAGGGCATCACCCGGGCGCAAACCGGGGCGCCGCTGAACCCGCGCGTCAGCCAGGACCGCGCCAACGTGGGCCGCACGTACCAGCGGCCGAACGCCACCGGCCTCGATCCCAACAACGGCCCGAAAACGGTGGATCAATGGTTCAACACGGCGGCCTTCGCCCTGCCGGCGATTTACACGTATGGAACGTCCGGGGCCTTCGTGATCGACGCGCCTGGGCGTTACAATTGGGACCTTTCCTTCCAAAAGGACTTCCCGATCTACGAAAGCCACAAGCTGCAGTTTCGCGGGGAGTTCTACAACTTGCCAAACAGCGTGAGTCTGGGGAACCCGAACACCACCTTTGACGGGAATTCGTTCGGCAAGGTGACCAGCGCCACCGCTGCACGGCAGGTCCAGTTCGCTCTGCGGTACGAATTTTAATCAGGCAGCGGCCACAGAACCGCTCCCCTCACGTTCGCGGCTCAGAAGCCTGGGCGTGTGCCTGGGGCGTCGTTTCAGCGCTAAAGTTAACGCATGCGATAATCCCGTTATGGCCGTACGGATGAAGGACATCGCCCGGGATCTGGGGTTGTCGGTCGTGACGGTGTCCAAAGTCCTGCGAGACCACCCGGACATTGGGCCGGAAACGCGAGAGCGGGTGCTCAAGCGGATGAAAGAGCTCAATTACCGGCCGAACCTGGCGGCGCGGGCTCTGGTGACCGGGCGCAGCCACATTGTCGGGCTCGTGGTCCCGGATCTGCTGCACCCTTTTTTCGCGGAGGTGGCCAAGGGGCTGTCCAGCGTGTTCCACACCAAGGGCTATAACCTGGTGATCTCCTCTTCGGAGGAAGATGCAGAACTCGAGCAGCAGGAGATCGAACAACTGCTGGCCCGCCAGGTCGACGCGGTGCTGGTGGCCTCCTCGCAGTGGAGCGTGGAGAGTTTCCGGCGGATCGAGGAGCAAAAGACGCCCTATATTCTGATCGACCGGAAGTTCGCCGGCCTGAGGTCGAATTTTGTGGGCGTGGATGATGAGCGGGTAGGGGCGCTGGCCACCGAGCACCTGATCGAGGTGGGGTGCCGAACCATCGCGCACGTCGGGGGGCCGCAGGTGAGCACGGCGGTGGGGCGGCTGTTTGGCTATCGCCATGCGCTGATGCGGCGGGGCGTGGCGGTCTCGCCGGACTATATCGTGGAGCGGGAGCAGAGGGCCACGGATGCGAGCGGATACCAAGCCATGGTGCAACTGCTGGGATTAGATCCCCGCCCGGACGGCGTCTTTTGCTATAACGACCCGACTGCGATCGGCGTAATGAAAGCCATTCTGGACGCGGGACTGCGCATCCCGGAGGACGTGGCGGTGGTGGGCTGCGGCAACGCCCGCTATGCCGATTTTCTGAGGGTCCCGCTGACCAGCGTGGATCAGCAAAGCGAGGCGATCGGGGACCGCGCGGCGCGGCTGGCGTTGAGCGTGATCGAAGCCAAGACGCCCCAGCGCCCGGCGACGGTGCTGCTGGAGCCCCGGCTGATCGTGCGCGAATCCAGCCGGCGGCCGAAGCCGGCTTAGACGGCCAGCGGATAGCGGAGGGAATCGAGCAGCCAATCGCGGTTGGTGCTGAGGGCGCTGGTGAGTCGTTCGCAGAGCGTCTCTCTTTGTTCAAAGAGACGGTAACCCTCGCGCGGGCGCAGATAGCCGGCGGCGCGAGGGTCGTTCTCCGGAGCTTGCTCGCGGCGACGGCGATTCTCGAGCAGCGCTTTGACCAGGAACGGCATTACCACGGTGTAGTCGGCCTGCATGCTCTCGGTGGTTTGCAGGTAGCTGTCTTTATCGACCTTTCCCCAGGTGACCGCCTCGGCCGGCGGGCAAGAGGAGAGCGAACCGTCGGTCACCGGGGCGGTGACGATCTGGACATCGAACTGATAGCCGCGGACTTCCGGCAGGCCGAGGATCTGACCGAGGGCGGGCTCCGGCTGCAAGTTGTAGTTCTTGGGTACGCCGCCCCCTAAAATGAGGGTGGCGAGAGCGTGCGCGGGATGATCGAAGAGGCCCCAGCGGTGGTAGGCGCAGGCTTCGAAGACCTCGGCGTGCAAGTCCAACTCGAAGCCGTACTCGGGAATCAGGCCGGCGCGGCGCATGGCCCAAAGCTTCATGGAGTTCAGGAAGACGCTGCCATCGGCGGGCGCGCCCACCAGGATGGGGATGGCCAGGCGGTGGCAGGTGGATAGCAGGCCGGCGGGGACGCCATTACGCTGCTCCTGGGCGGCGTAGTAAGCTCCCAGACGGTAGCGCAGTTCGGTGCCGGTCATCTTCTTCTGGAATTCCGGGCGGGAGAGGACGGCGCTGAGGAAGCGGTCCTGATCGAGCAGCACACCCTCCTCGAAGGCCATGTCGGTGACACGGATGATCTGCTCGTCGCGCAGCCGGGCATCGTCGCTGTGGATGGAGACCTCGCGGATGGGATCGGCGGTGTAAGCGTCCAGACTGCGATGTCCGTCGTGGTAGCACACAGCATCGGTGGTGCTGATATAGGCCACCCAGCCGGTTTCGAGCAGCGGGATCAGCCAGGTGAGATGCTGGCCGGAGACCGTGACCGGACCGGAGATGGAGACGGTGAGGGGGCAGCCCAAGCCGATGGCATGATCCAGAATGGTATAGATGCGCCGCAGGTATGCGCCGCCGAAGGCCGGGAGACAGTCTCGAAACAGCTCGTCAAGGTTCTGGCATTCGTCCACGCGTCGAACGCGCACCGGGCGGAGGCGGGCGATGCCGCGTGCCTCAGGGGCCGCGGGCGGAGAAGGGTGAGACTGTGGGGGCATCGTTTTTGACCATAGCAAGCGCCGGAGCGGGGCCGCAACGCGAAGATTTTGGAACTTTTGTGGTTCTCGCGACGAATGCAAAATGAGCACCCGAAAAGACATGACGGAACCCGGCGGCGCCCAGGACGACGAGCTGCTCTGGCTGATGATGAACGGCGACGAAGAGGCTTTCGCGGCCCTGTACCGCCGGTGGCAGGGGGGCATTTACCGCTTTGCGTTGCAGATGAGCGGGTCGCCGTCTGCGGCCGAAGACGTGACGCAAGAGGTTTTTCTGACGCTGATGCGCGACGCGCGGAATTACGACCCGGGGCGCGGCTCGCTGGGGGCGTACCTGTACGGAATCGCGCGAAACCAGGTGCTGCGCTGGCTGGAGCGAGGGCGGGCGGACGTGCCGCTTTCCGGCGCGCCGGAAGATGGCGAGGAAGCTGGCCTGCCGGCATCGGCCGATAATCCGCTGGGTGACCTGACACGGCAGGAGACCGTGGAGGCGGTGCGCCGGGCGGTGCTGGCGCTGCCGCCGCACTATCGCGAGGCGGTGGTGCTGTGCGATCTGGAGGAAATGGATTATGCCGCGGCGGCGGAAGTGCTGGAGTGTTCGGTCGGCACAGTGCGGTCCCGGTTGCACCGGGCGCGCGGACTGCTGCTCGAGAAGTTACGGGTCAGCGCGGAGAAAGAGGCTTCCCTGCGGAAGCTGAATCCGGCGAGGTGCCTCATATGAACTGTCAGGAATTCGAGGAAATCGTGGTGGAGGCGGCGCGCGGCCGTTCCGCGGAGGGAGGACTGCCCGCCGGCGGACTGGCGCACGCGGAAACGTGCGCGGATTGCGCAGCGCGGCTGGCCGGTCAACGGGCGTTGAGCGCGGGACTGCGGGCGCTGGCCGGGAGCATGGCGGAGCAACAGGCCCCGGGCCGCGTGGAATCGGCACTGCGGAGCGCCTTCCGCGGGCAGACGGCTTTGCCGGGGCGCAAGCCGGCGGGCACCCGGCGCTGGTACGGTTGGGCGGCTCTGGCTGCGGCGTGCCTGATCCTGGGAGTGGTGACGGTGGGCCGTGTGTTATCCGGACCACGGGCCCCGCAGGCACGGCCACGCCCGGCGGTCCCCGCGGAACGCCCGGGGCGGGCGGTGCTTGCGGAGGCGCGACCCGCTCCGGCACCTCCGAAGTTGCGGCGGCAGGAGCAGAGCTCGCGCGCCGCGGCCCGACGGACGGTGCGACGGGTCCGGCAGCCGCTGGGAGGCGAGGAGCAGGAGGCCGAGTTCGTTCCGCTGCTCTACGGTTCGGCGCCCACGCCGCTGGACGGGGGCCAGGTGGTGCGGCTGAGGCTGCCACCCTCGGCGCTGGCGGCGTTGGGGTTGCCGGTGAACATGAGCCGCACCGAGGCGGTGCAGGCGGACGTGTTGTTTGCCGAGGACGGGATGGCCCGGGCCATCCGCTTCCTCCGGTAGTCGTGGGTTGAATTTTGAGGATAGAAAGGATCACTATGTACTGCAGGAGGAAGCAACTTCTAGCCGGCGTGCTGGGTGCGGTGGCGGCCAGCTTCGCGGGGTATGCACAGGATCAGCCCGCGCCTCCGCCCGACCGGCTGTTTTTCAACAAGTTCATCGGACCGGGAATGGGCCCGGTCATGATGCAGGGCGGCGTGAGCACGGCGGGAATCCAGTACGTGGCCACGGAAATGGGGTTCGAGGGCAATGTGGTCAAGGGCGTGCCATACTCGGCGCAGGCGGTCACCGAGACAACGCAGACGCTCGCAGATGGCAACCGTATCCACCGCACGGTGACCGCGTCGGTGTATCGCGACGGAGAAGGGCGTACACGGCGGGAGCAGAGCCTGGCGGCCATCGGCCCGTTCGGCCCTCCGGGCGACGCGCCGCAAACGGTGTTTGTCAACGATCCGGTGGCCGGCACGCACTATGTCTTGGAGCCCGGCAGGAAGATTGCGCGTAAGATGCCCGCGCCGCCCTCGGCCGAGCAAAGGGAAAAGATGACGGCGCGGCTGAAGGCGGCGGGCGCTTCCGCCTCCGGGAACCGGATGTATGTTGTTTCGAGGCAAGGCGGCGCCGGCGAAATGGGCATGGCCATCACGCTGCCGGCAGGTGGGGCCCAGGCGCAGCCGCAGGTGCGCAACGAATCGCTGGGCACGCAGGTGATCGAGGGTGTGCAGGCGGAAGGCACGCGGACCACGATGACGATTGCTGCCGGACAGATCGGCAACGCGCGGCCGATTGAGGTGGTTTCCGAACGCTGGTATTCGCCGGACCTGCAGACCGTGGTGATGACCAAGCACAGCGACCCGCGGGTCGGCGAGACGGTGTACCGGCTGACGAACGTCAGCCGCGGTGAGCCCTCCCCCACGCTATTCCAGGTGCCCGCGGACTACACGGTCGAAGAGCCGCCGGCAATGCCGATGTACGTGCCGTCCAAGCCGGAAACCAAGTAGGCCGGGCCTTATTTCCGGCGCACCAGGCGGTCCAGGCTCCAGGGGCCGGTGCCGGCGGCGCATAGGTATAGAAACAGGAAGCAGTAGAGGACGGCGAGTTCGCCGCCGTTCTGGATGGGCCAGGGGCCGCGGGGAGCATGTTGCAGGTAGTAGGCCGCGGCCATCTCGCCGCAGAGCACAAAGGCCACCGGGCGGGTGAACAGGCCGAGCAGGATGAGCCCGCCTCCCACGGTTTCGAGCACGCCCGCCATCCACAGGCGCGACAGGAACGGAGCCGCTGCGCCGGGATTGCCTATGCCCCCGAACAAGCCCAGCACTTTTTGCAGGCCGTGCAGGCTGAAAGTGAATCCCGCGACGATCCGCAGAAGCGATAGCGCGTGGGGTTGCCAGAACGCGGATTTTAGCACCGACATACCGTTATTCTGACACCAACCGTAAGGCCGGGCCTCCTTGACGGCGGTGATATGATCGCTCCCGAGGAGGGGAGCAGATGTCGATCCGGTGGTGGGCCCTGGGAGTTTTGGCGGTTACTTCGGCTTCCGCGGCGGCCGCGCGTTCCGCGGTGCTGCTGGTGTTGAACAAGGCCTCCAACGAACTGGCCATTGTCGATCCGGTGAGCCACCAGGTGCTGGGGCGCGTTCCCACCGGTCTGTCTCCCCACGAGGTCACCGCCTCGGCGGATGGGAGGCTGGCGTTTGTTTCCAACTACGGCACCGGCGAGGCGCCGGGAAACAGCATTTCCGTGATTCAGATCGAGCCTCCGAAGGAGGTTCGGCGTTTCCTCCTGGATCCTATGAGCCGGCCGCACGGCATCTGGTTCGCGGGAGGCCGGGTGTACTTCACGGCCGAGGCGAACAAGCTGATCGGCAGCTATGACCCGGCGGCCAGCCGGGTGAACTGGCTGCTGGGCACAGGGCAGAACAGCACGCATATGGTGCTAGTGAGCCCGGACGGGAACCGGATCTTCACGGCGAATATCGGCTCCGACAGCATCACAGAATTCGAGCGCACGGGCGGTCCCATGGCTTGGAATGGAACGGTGATACCGGTGGGCAAGGGGCCGGAGGGCATGGACCTCTCGCCGGACGGCCGGGAGCTGTGGACCGCCCACTCGGGCGACGGCGGGGTCTCCATCATCGACGCGGCGGCCAAGCGAGTGGTGCAGACGCTGCGGATCGGCACCAAGCGCTCCAACCGGCTGAAGTTTTCGCCGGACGGGCGGCTGGTGCTGGTCTCCGATATGGGGGGCGGCGAACTGGTAGTGCTCGACGCCCGCGCGCGTAAGGAAGTCAAGCGGCTGTCGCTGGGGCGGAGCCCGGAGGGCATCCTGATGCCGCCCGGGGAGTCGCGTGCTTATGTGGCGGTGGCCGGGGAGAACCATGTGGCGATCCTGGATCTGAAGACGCTGACGGTGGCGGGACAGATCGAGACGGGGTCCGGGCCGGACGGCCTGGCGTGGGCGCAGCGTAAGTAAACGCCGGGCGGCTAGCCGATGGGGGTGAACAGGATCAAGGTCCGCGGAATGATCAGGTCGCCGAACTCGGGATCGGTGCCGTGGATCGAGAACGCGCCTGCCACCCAGGCGTTGCGGGTTCCAGCCAGGGCGAAGACGCCGTTCAGGTGCTGTGCCGCGCCTGCGGTGGGGCTGGCGATAATGCGCCAGGCGGAACCGTCGAAGCGCTCGATCAGCGTGTGGTGCTGCCCCACCGTGGCGGCGTCCTCGAACCAGCCCACGGCGTAGATGTCTGAGGCTGAGAAAGCGGCCACCGCATTCAGGTGATTGGCGTCATTGGCAGCCGTGCTGACGTTTGGGCTGGGGACGACACGCCACTTCGCACCATCCCAGTGCTCGACCAGGGTGAGGGCGTTGGGAATTGACGTGTTCAGCAGGAAGCCGACGGCGGTCACGTCCGTGGGCGACACGGCGACCACGCCGTTGAGGATGTTCTGATCCAGATCCCCATGGAGAGGATTGGGGCTCGGCATGACGGTCCACTGGACCCCGTCGAAGTGCTCCACCAGGGTCTGGTTGGTGTTGGTGATCTGGTCCACCTGGCTGCCTACGGCCCAGATGTCGGTGGGAGAAGCGGCGGAAACGGCGTTCAGTTGATTGCCGTTGGGGTTTGCGTTGGGACTGGGCATGACGCTCCATTGCGTGCCGTCCCAATGCTCGACCAGCGTCAGGACGGCACCGTTGGACGCTGCCTGATAGCCCACCGCATAGGCATTCGTGGGCGAGAGGGCGATCACGCCGTTCAAGGCATTGTTGCCGTGGGTGCTGAGGATGGCCGCCTGCGCGACCTTCCACTGCATGCCGTCCCAGTGCAGGATCAGGGGCTCGAGATTGATCAGGGTGGCGCAGTGGAAGAAATACCCCACGGCCCACACGTCGCTGGATGAGGTTCCGCCAACGGCGTTGAGCACATTGGCGGTTTCGTCGGCCGGGCAGTTCTGTGTGCCATGCGCCGGGTTGGGGCTGGGCGCCACGCTCCAGTTCGCGCCGTCGAAGTGCTCGATCAGCGTCTTGGTTTGGTTGGTGGGAAAGTTAGAGCCGCGGTAACCCACCGCCCAAACGTCGTTGGCAGCGAAGGCGGCGACAGCGTTCAGCGTGACGCCCCGCGGGTATGAACTAGGGGACGGCTGCACGCGGAAGATGGAAGACTGCGCGGCCAGGATGCCGGCGGCAAACAGCGCGCAGCCCAACCAGAGAGGCTGGGAAGGCGAGTGCATCTCTTCCTCCTTGTATTCTTTCAGGGTAGCCAGGGTGGGCGGGTGGCGGTGGTAAACAGCGTGTAAACTTCTGGCGCACTGTCCGGCTACTTCAAGTACCGGTTGAACCACTCCGCGGCGCGGCGGACGACATCCCGCTGATGTTCGGGATCGCGGAACATGTGGCCTTCGCCAGGGTAGACAACCAACTGCGTGGGTACACCGAGAGTCCTCAGGGCGTGCCAGAATTCGTAGGATTGGGGAGCGGGGCACTCGCCGTCGCGTTCCCCAACCAGCACCAGCGTGGGCGTCTTTACGTTCTTGATGAAGGTGATGGGGGAACTCTTGGCGTACACTGCCGGATCGTCGTACACGGACGCGCCGAAGTAGGGGATGAGCCACTGGTCGATGGAATTCTGGCCGTAGTAGCTCTGCCAGTTGGCTATACCGGCTCCGGCGACGGCAGCGCGGAAGCGGCGGGTCTGGGTGACCCCGAACATGGTCATAAAGCCGCCGTAGCTCCAACCGGTGAGGCCGATGCGAGCGTCGTCCACGGGCAGCGTCTTGACGATGTAGTCGACGCCGGCCAGGATGTCGCGCAGGTCGCCGCCGCCGAAGTCCTTGACGTTGGCCCGGGTGAAGGCCTCGCCCTGCCCGTAGCTGCCGCGGGGATTGGGGAAGAAGACGAAGTAGCCTGCGGCGGAGAGCACGGACATGTCATAGGCGGTGTTGGGCCAATGGACGCGCGCCTCGCCGGCGGGTCCGCCGTGGACCGACACCACCATGGGATAGCGCTGGGACGGCGAGTAGTCGCGGGGAAAGAGGAGCCATCCCTGGAGGCGGAAGCCCTCGTTGGACCAACGTACGCTGCTGGCCTCGCCCCATAAGGGCCGCAGATCGCGATTGGCGCGGGTAATCTGGCGCCATCGGCCGATTTCGCCGGCCCAGACTTCCGGAGGCTGCTGCCAACTCTGCCGGACGATGGCGGCGGTACGACCATCCGCGGCGAGGGAGAAGTTGGGGAAGTTCCCGGCAGCGTGCGCTTCTTCGTCGCCGCGCCAGAGGGTTTCCGCAGTTCCGGTTTCGAGATCCAGCGTGGAGATGGCGTTGCCGCCGTCCACACGCTCGGTGAAGAGAAACTTGCCAGGCGTACGCCAGGTGAACCAGGTGAGGGAGGACTTGCGGCCGGGAGTGCGGCCGCGCGCTTCTCCCCCCGCCGCCGGCAGCGTGTAGAGATCGCCACCGGTGAAGCCTTCGTCGCTCATCAGACCGCCGATGAAAGCGATGTTCCGCCCGTCGGGCGACCAGCGCGGCACGGCGATCTGGAAGGAGGGGCGCAGCAGGGAGTGCAGTTTGCCGGAGTCCAGAGAGAGTGTGTAGAGTTGCGCGATGTACCAGTTGTCGTCGGCGGGACCGGGCGCGGCCGTGAGAGCGAACTGCTGGCCGGAGGGGGACCAGTCGAACTCGTAGACGTTGAGGCCGGCCGGCGAAACCTCGTGCACGCGTTCCGACTCGGCATCCACCACGGTGAGGCGCGCGTTGGAGATGGCCGCCTGGATGACGCCAGTTTCGGCCGTGGTGGCTTCGAGCGGCCCGCCGCCTCCGCCGGGAGAAACGAGCAGGGCGATGCGGCGGCCGTCCGGCGACCAGTGCGGCTCGGAGAGGTAGCCGCTGAAGCGAGTCAGCCGGCGGGGAGATCCGCCGCGGGCCGGCGCGGTGTAAAGCTGAAGCTGGCGGTTGTCTTCGCGGTCGGAAAGAAACAGAATCCGGCTGCTATCGGGTGACCACTCGATAGCGCGGCCTGGGCCGAGCACGCGGGGCTTCGCGCCGGCGTCGCGCCACCCGAGCAGATGGATAGCCAACTCGCCGCCGGCATCTTGACCGACCCAGGCGAGGTGCAACCCGTCGGGCGAGATGGCCACCTCAGGAAAAGGCCGGACGGCGAAGACCTGGTCCAGGACCTGGTCGAGCGTGAGCGGGGCGGCGGAGAGCCACGCGGCGAGCCATGCGAGGGCGAGAATGCGGGCGAGGGCAGGCATAGGCGATGTAATCATTCGCGGCAGATGCCGCGTTCGCTGCGGCGGATGAAGTGGACCAGGTGGAGGGTTTCAGGCGTAGGGATTTCGGTCTCGATGCGCGCCAGGGCCTCCTCCAGCTTGAGGCCTGAGCGGAAAAGGATCTGGTACGCGGTCTTGAGGACGGCCAGATCGGAGGCCTTGTAGCCGGCGCGCTTGAGGCCCACCACGTTCAGGCCCTTGGCCTCGACATTGAAGCCGGAGTAGAGGAAGAACGGCGGCACGTCGCTGTTGACGCGGGTGTTGCCGCCGATCATGGCCAGGCGCCCGATCTTGGAGTACTGGTGAACGACCACGCCGCCGGAGATGAAGGCCTGGTCCTCCACCTCCACGTAGCCGGCCACCAGTGCGCAACTGCAAATCACGGTCTGGTTGCCGATGCGGCAATCGTGGGCGATGTGGCCGGAGGTCATAATGTAGTTGTCGTCACCGATTTGAGTGACCGACTCCGGCCTGGTGCCGCGCGAGATGGTGAAGTGCTCGCGGATGATATTGCGGTTGCCGATGTGCAGATAGCTGCGCTCGCCTGTAAAGCTCTTGTCCAAGGGATCGGTGCCCAGGACGGTGCCCGCGGAGATGTGGTTTTGCTCGCCGAGGGTGGTCCAGCGCTTCACGTAGACGTAGGGCTCCAGCACGCAGCCGGCGCCGATGACCACGTCTTGTTCGACCACACAGAACTCCCCGATGGCCACCCCGGGAGCAATGTGCGCTCCGGGATCCACCTTTGCTGTAGAGGCGATCACAGTTTGTATGATAAGGCATGCGCGTACGTGAATTAGCCGAATGGCTGGGCGCGACTTACGAAGGCGACGGGGAGAAAGAGCTGACGAGTGTGGCTCCGCTGGAGACCGCCGGAGGAGGCGAGCTCTCCTTCGTCGGCAGCCGGAAGGCGATAAAGCAGGCGGAGGATTCCGCCGCGGGCTGCCTGATTGTCCCGATGGATTATCCGAGTCCGAGCTACCGCACGGTGATCCGCGTGGCGGAGCCGCGTACGGCATTCGCGCGGGCGATGAACCGCTTTCATCCCACGCAGGAGCTGAAGCCGGGCATTCATCCCACGGCGGTGATCGGTACGGGGGTGGAAATCGGCACGCTGGTGGCGGTGGGACCGCACGCGGCGGTCGGCGATCACACGCGCATCGGGCTGGCGACGAGCATCGGCGCGGGCTGTGTGATCGGTAAGCGCGTGTCGCTGGGCGAAGGTTGTGTGCTGCACGCCAACGTCACAATTTACGACAACGTGGACATCGGGCGGGGCGTGATCCTGCACTCCGGCTGCGTGATCGGAGCGGATGGGTTCGGCTACGTGCTGGAGCACGACCGCTATCACAAGTTTCCGCAGGTGGGCCGGGTGGAGATCGCCGATTTCGTAGAGATCGGCGCCAACTCGTGCGTGGATCGGGCGGCCCTGGGAGTAACCAGCATCGGGGAGGGCACCAAGCTCGATAACATGGTGCATGTGGGACACAATTGCCGCATCGGGCGGCACGTGGTGGTGGCCGCGCAGACGGGATTTTCGGGCGGCGTGGTGGTGGAAGACTACGCGGTGATCGGGGGGCAGGTGGGCATAGGAGACAAGGCGCGGATCGAATCGCGCGCGGTGCTGGGCTCGGGCTGCGGCATCCTGACTTCTAAGATCGTGCGCTCCGGCCAGGTGGTGTGGGGTACGCCGGCGCGTCCACTCAAGGAACACCTGGAGCAACTGGCAAACCTGGCGCGGCTGCCGGATCTGCGCCGCGAGGTCGCGGAATTGAAGCGCCGGCTGGCGCAACTGGAGAGCCGGGCCTGATGCTGGTGGTGGTGGGCGGGCACACGCGGAATATCGGCAAGACCGCCGTGGCCGCAGGGATCATCCACGCGTTGCCGGAAGGGAACTGGACGGCCATCAAGATTACGCAGTTGGGGCACGGCATCTGCGCGGCGCGCGGCAAACACTGCGGGTGCGAGGCGGACATGGACCACCCGTTTTCCATCCGCGAAGAAGTGCAGCCGGGGCGAAGCGACACAGGCCGGTACGTGGCCGCCGGGGCGCGGCGCTGCTACTGGGTGCGCACTGTGGCGGGCCAGTTGCGGCACGCCGTTCCGCGGCTGCGCGGCATCCTCAGCGAGAGCGAAAATGCGATCATCGAGTCCAATAGCGTGATGGAGTACTTGCAGCCGGACGTGTTCCTGATGGTGTTGGATTTCGGGTGCGAGGATTTTAAGCCTTCCAGCCAGCGGTTCCTGCACCGCGCGCACGCCTTCATCGTAATCGACAACGGAATCCACGCACCAAGGTGGAAGGGGGTCGCGCCAGGCGGATGGGACGGCAAGCCGCGTTTCGTAGCACGCCCGCCGCAGTATGTTCCGGCAGACCTGGCGGAGTTTGTCAAGGGGCGCCTCGAGGGCGCAGCGCAGAGGTAGATCCGGCTAGGGGGCGGATACCGGCTCATTGGAGACGGAGGATTCCACGCGGTTACGGCCTTTGTGTTTGGCGCGGTAGAGCGCCGCGTCCGCCTGGCGAAGAAGGGTTTCGGTCTCGGCCAGATGGGGGGAATCGCACCAGGCGACGCCGAAACTGGCGGTCACGGAAAGAAACAGTTCGTCGACGTGGAAGGCTTCGCCGGCGATGGATTCCCTGAGCCGCTCGGCCTGGACCAGAGCCCCCTGGGCTTTGGCGTCCGGGAGCACGATCAGAAACTCTTCGCCACCGTAGCGGCCGATGAAATCGTGGCGCCGGACGCCGGAGGCCATGCGGATGGCCGCTTCACGTAGTACGGCGTCTCCGGCGGCGTGCCCGTGGGTGTCGTTGACCTGCTTGAAGTGGTCCAGATCCACCATGAGCACGGCCACGGAGGATCCATTGCGGCTGGCGCGGGAGAGTTCCTGCTCCAGGATCTGAAGGATCGTGTTGCGGTTCCACAGATGCGTGAGGCCATCCCGCTGGGCCTGCTCGCGCAGGGCTTCGCGGGCCATGATGAGCTCATCCTGCAGGGCCAGGATACGCAAGCCGGCGCGCAGCCGGGCTCGCAACTCGGGGACTTTGAACGGCTTGGTGACGTAGTCATCGGCGCCGGCCTCGATGCCGGCGACCAGGTCCTCGCCGCCGGCCCGAGCGGTGAGCAACAGCAGATAGATGTAGCGGTCGCTGACTTCCGCCCGGACGCGCCGGCAGATCTCGATGCCCTCCATGGCGGGCATCATCCAGTCCAGGATTGCCAGGCGCGGCCCGCCCGACTCGCTCAACATCGACCAGGCTTCGTTCCCATCGCGCGCGATGAGGACGTCGTAACCCCATTCCTTAAGCAGGCCTTTGAGCAGGGTCTGATAGACGGGATTATCTTCCGCGACGACGATTTTCATGAAAAGCCCGGTACGCCCTCCGCGTGAACAGACATTAACCAAGTTATCACGCTCTTTTCTGCGCGGTTGCGGGAACTTTTCGGGGCGCCTCCGCGTTCCACAGTCCATGGGATTCGTGTTGTCGGAAGCCTCATCCCCCGCGGCGAGTGTCACCCGGCCGATGGTAAAAGCCTTGTTCTTCGCAAGTTGCCTGCTATCCGTCGTCTCCTGGTACACCACCTGGCAGGGTATGGCGCTGTATCTCTCCGCATGGTTTTCGCTGCTGGCGTCGCTCGGCGTGCAATGCGCGCTGGTATTCGTCGCCTGGCTGATCGGCTTCACCAAGACGCGCCGCGCGCTGCTGGTGGCGGTCTACGTCATCACGGCGGTGGTTTCCATCGCCTTCTCCTATGTCAGCCTGTACACCTGGTTTTCGGCCCGTGAGCGGCCCATGCAGGTGGAGCGCAAGCTGTATGACACGCTGAACACCGCCGTGGACCAGACGGAGCAGGTAGTGGCGGCGGCCATCAACGAGGGACAGAAGCACGTGCTGGCGCTGGACGAAATGACCGAGGCGGAAAAGACGCACGGGTACATTTCGCGGGCTCAGGACGCGGATCCGTACCTGGCGAAAATCCGGGGGGCAGTGGCGCAGGAGGCGCGGACCTACTCGGCGACTTACCAGGAGGGCGCCGGCGGCGGGCTGAGGTACACGGCTTTCGACCGCTACGCGAAACTGACGCGCCAATCGGTGGAACGGATGCAGGAGGCCCAGAAGAACCTGACGAATTTCCGGGCGCAACTGAAGCCCCTGGAGCCGACTGACAAACAACTGCGGGACTTCCGGCAGGCCTACGATGCGGTGCCCTGGAACGACGTCGAGCAGTCGCTACACGCGGCCCGCTTCGAGCGGCCGGCCGTCCCGAATTATGCCGATTACGTGGACCGGTCCGCCAGCGGTCAGGAGGATCTGCTGATCGCTTTCCAGGAGCTCCTCACGGCGCCTACCAACCGGCATGTCTTTTCGCTGGCCCTGGCAGCATTCATCGACATTATCGTCTTCCTGCTGGCGTACGCCTCGGGCCCTTACTTCTTTGGCAGCGCGGAACAGCGCTGGTTCTCGGCCGGAGCTGCGCTGGAGGCGCTGGACCACCAGGTGTTCGTGCGCGACTTCCTGCGCAAACTGACGGCCGGGCCGCGCGGCGTAGCGCGCGTGGAGGCGGCGGCCCTCACGCCGGGCGAACAGCAGGTGTGCCTGCTGCTGGTGGGTAAAGGCTCGGCGGCGATCCAGGAAGAAGAAGGCAAGACCTGGTATCTGCTGAGCCCGGAGGTGCACGAGCAGCTTCTGGAGGCCCTGGCTTCGCAGGGCTTTCGCCTGAGAGCCGCCACACCGCGCGCCGCCATGAGCTGAAGAGTCCTGCCCGCCTGCATCAGGCACGGGCGTGCCTCTCCGACCTGCGGGCCAGGCGGACGGCGAGGCAATGAACGTAGGGAATAATGGCGCAACGGCTTCCTTCGTATGCCGTAATCAGCAGGGCTGCCCACACCAGCAGAAAGCTCACATTCATGGCGAAGCGCAACTGGCGCGCCAGCATGCTCAGAAAGAGAGGGCAGACTTGTTCGAGCAGGCGCAGCAGGCCCCACGCGAGCCCCCAAACCGCTGTCATCAACGCCGAGTGGAAGGCGTGAAAGCGGATGGACCAAATATTCCCGTACGGGGGGAAATGCAGAAAAATGCCGGCCGAGAAAGGGCCGAGCAGGTAGCACAAGAGGCGAGCCTGAGCTTCTGAGCACCGGCCGGCGGAGTGGTCTCGAACATGTGTCCCCATGACTGACCTCGATAATCCAGGGGCAATTCCGGTGCCAAACGGTTGAAGCTCACAGAGGGCTACGAAAACTGTTGTTTCCATTCCATCTCTGTTGGGGAGGCATCGGATGCGGGGGTTGCCGGCCCCGGGTACGCGGGTAGGTAAAGTTTTCCGCATCCCGGCGCGTGGTATGTTTGCCCGAAGTCGTCCGAAGTAAGATGATTACTCCGATGAAACGACTCGTCTTTTGTTTTGCTCTCATCTATAGCCTGGAGGCCGCGGAGGTCAAGCCGGTCCCCCCGCCGGGTGTAACGATCTCCGAGAAGGACCGCGGAGAACTGGAGGCGGGCCTGGCCAGGCTGGAGGCCTCGATCCAGGGATTACGCGGCAGCACGCTGGCGGCGGACGTGCGGATCTTCCACGAGGCCGTGCGCTACGCGCTCGAATACAACGAATTTTTCGCAACGGAAGACATCGTGCGGGCGAAGGAGCTGCTGCGGGAAGGGCAGGCGCGCGCGGATCTGCTGGCAGGGGGGCAGTCTCCCTGGGCGACGGCTGGTGGCCTGGTGGTGCGCGGTTACGTTTCCCGGCTGGACCAGAGCGTGCAGCCCTACGGGCTAGTGGTTCCGCCGACGTATGCACCGAACCTGCCGCACCGCTGGCGGCTGGACACCTGGTTTCACGGCCGCAACGAAAAGCTCAGCGAAGTGAACTTCCTGTGGGACCGTATGCACAACCCGGGAGAGTTCACGCCGCCCGACACGATCGTGTTGCACCTTTACGGCCGCTACTGCAACGCCAACAAGCTGGCGGGAGAGGTGGACCTGTTCGAGGCGCTGGCAGCAGTCAAGCGGCAATATGCCATCGACGAGAACCGCATCGTGGTGCGCGGGTTCAGCATGGGCGGGGCGGCATGCTGGCATATTGCAGCGCACTACGCCGGCATGTGGGCCGCGGCGGCGCCGGGCGCGGGCTTCAGCGAAACGCCGGAGTTCCTGCGCGTGTGGGCTAAGGAAACGCTGAAGCCAAGCTGGTGGGAACAGAAACTGTGGCACCTCTACGATGCCACCGACTACGCCGTCAATTTTTTCAATTGCCCGGTGGTGGCGTACAACGGCGAAATCGACAGCCAGAAACAAGCGGCGGACGTGATGGAGCGCGCCATGGCCCAGGAAGGCCTGCGGCTGATGCGTGTAATTGGGCCGAACACGGCGCACCGCTATCATCCGGATTCGAAAGTTGCCATCAACCGCATCATCGACGGGATCGCCGCCCGGGGCCGCGATCCGGTTCCGCGCAAAATCCGCTTCACCACGTGGACACTGAAGTACAACCGCATGAAGTGGGTCACGGTGGACGGCATGGACAAGGAGTGGGAGCGGGCGCGGCTGGATGCGAAGATCACGGACGATCACACGGTGGCGGTGCGCCTGGCGAACGTGAAAGCGTTCACAGTGGCCATGGGACCCGGTGAATGTCCCCTGGACGACACGCAGCAGCCGGTGGTGCTGATTGACGGCGAGAAGGTGAGCGCGCCTGCACCGATGTCCGATCGCTCCTGGAGCGCGCATTTCCGCAGGAGCGGGGGACGGTGGGCCACAGCGGAAAGCGCCGAATTGCCTGGGCTGCACAAACGCCACAACTTGCAGGGCCCTATCGACGACGCGTTCCTGGACAGCTTCGTGATGGTTCGGCCCACGGGCGCGCCCCTGGCGCCGGGCGTGGCGGGGTGGGTGAAGAGCGAGCAGGAACACGCTATCCGGGAGTGGCGGCGGCAGTTCCGCGGCGAAGCGCAGGTGCGGGACGATACGCAGGTGAGCGACGCCGATATCGCCGCGAGCAACCTGGTGCTGTGGGGAGATCCGGGCAGCAACCGGATCCTGGCGCGCATTGCCGACCGCCTGCCCGTCCGCTGGACGCGAGACAGCATCGAGGTGGGCAAGCAGAAGTTTCCAGCGGCCACCAGCGCGCTGATCCTGATCTATCCCAATCCGCTGAATCCGAAAAAGTACGTGGTGGTGAACAGCGGCTTCACGTTCCGCGAATATGACTACCTAAACAATGCCCGCCAGGTGCCGAAACTGCCGGACTACGCCGTGGTGGATACCACCGCGCCACCTGACGAGCGCTTCCCGGGAAAGATCGCGCTGGCGGGCTTTTTTGATGAGGACTGGCAACTGAGCCAGTAGCGGCGCTATTTCCGGGCCAGACCCTGGACCAGAATCCTGGCTAGGTCGGCGATCAGCAGGGAGCCGACGTTGTCGGGGGAGTAATCGATCTTCGGCATGTCGTCTATGGTGATGGACATGGCGATGCGGCCGCGGGCGGAGTAGACGATGCCCACGTCGGAGCGCAGGGCATCGAGGGCGCCGGTCTTATTGGCCACGGGCAGGTCTCCCATCTTGCGCCGGATGCCGGTGTTGTCCTGGCAGCGCTTCAGAATGGCGATCATCTCGCGGGAGGCCTCCGGGCTGACGATCTCGCCGCCCGCAAGTTTTTCGAGGATGGCTACCATGTCGTGCGGGGTGGAGACGCCCAGGCCGTATTTCTGGTTTTCGGGAAGCCGCCCCGCGGCGGAAAAGCCGGAGGGCGCCTTGAGCTGATTGCCGTCGCCGCGCACTTTCCGCAGCGCCCGCGTGGCGCGGATGCCGATTTTGTCCAGGTAGGCATTGACGGCGTCGGCGGTAAAGCGCCCCAGGATCATGTTGGTGGCGGTGTTGTCGCTGAGCACGATCATGAGATGGACCACGTCGCGGAGGGGCAACTGGACGCCATCGGAGATTTCGCTGCCCAGGATGCCCGATCCGGACACTTTTTCAGCCGCGGTGACGGTCAGCGGCTCGGTCCAGCGAGCCTGTCCGCGGGCCACCGCGTCAAAAACGGCGAGCAGGATGGGCAGCTTGATGGTGCTGGCGGTGCGAACCGGAGCAGTCTCACGAATGCCAACCGACACCCCGGTATCCAGATTCTTGGCGTAGAGGGATACCGTGCCCGTGAAGTTGCCGATCCGCGCGCGGAGGGCTTCCGGCAGCGGCTCGGCAGCGGCGGCAGCGGCCAGGACAAGGGCCAGGAGGGTGCGCATGAGATCGATGATAGACGACGCCGAGGTGCGCTAGCCATGTTTCGTGATCGCGACAGGTTGCGAGCCCCGACCTAGCGCTCGATCACCACGACCTCGTATTCGTCCAGGTGAGGGAGAACGATTTCGGTCCCACCGCCGGGCGCGCGAGCGGGGCGCAACTCGCGCGGCTGCATCAGGGTAAAGACTCTTGCGGGCATGCGGCCGCCGGGCAGGCGGATGCGCAGATTCTCGACCGGAACAATCTGCCGGATGGGCCTTACCATCTCGCCGGTATAGTTGATCAAGTGCAGGAGCAGGCGCCGGCCGTGATCCTGCGAGCGGAGCGTCACCTCCATGGAGCGCGGGCCGTTCTCCAGGCGCACGGGCGCGGGGGTGAGGCGGCTGACGTTTTCGACGATTTGCAGGTGCTCGGCCATGTGGTAGGCGTGGATGGCGCTGTCCAGATCGCCGCTGGAATAGATCGCCTCGCCGCGGCCATACGGGTGGCGGAGTAGAGCCGGGAGGGAAGAGGGCTGGGGCATGCCCTCGTAGGGTCCGTCGAGGGGCTGCATGAAGCGAAGCACGGCCCCGGCCTCCCGGGCCAGCACCGGCATGTAGGCCAGCGGGGAAGGCAGGACTTCGCGGCGGACGCCGTCCAGCAGGCCGCCCTGGCTTACGGGCTGCATGAGATCCCAGTGATGCCGCCCGGCGAGGGGGCCGGCTACGGCGACACCGAAGACGTCGGCCAGCGCAAAATCGGCGCGGCGGACTCCGGCTTCGTCGTACAGGGAAGTCTCGAGGGTGGCGAACAGCCGGCCTCCCTGGCTGACGAAGCTGCGCAGCCGTTGCGCCGCGGCGCCGCTCATGCAGGCCACATTGGGCAGGAAGATGGCGGCGTAGCGGCTGAGATCTTCGCGCGCGAGCGAGACATCATCGATGACATCGAATGGTACGCGGGCACTCTCCAACGCATCCGCCATGCCGCGAAAGGCCGCGTCCGGATCGCCCGGCATTCCGGCGTGCCCATAGTAGTTGGCGGTGTCATCGGACCAGACCAGGGCGGTGGTGGCTTCCGAGCGGGTGTCCAGGAAATACCTGGCGTTGTGCGCTACGAAGCGATTCATCGCCACCACGGCTTGCATTTCGGGCACTTTGAGGTCCGGCGGCATCACGCCCATCCAGACGTTGGCGCCGTTGGCGATGGTCTGCGCGTACATCAGGCGCGTCTCCGGCTCCGGCAGTACGGAAAACGGCCAGGGGCTCTGTTTGGAGGCGCAGAACACCACGCGCGGTTTTCCCCCGGCTTGCGTTTCGAGCAGCTTGGCGGCCACGGAGGGCTTCCAGACGGCTTCGCGGGACAGGTCGTCGCGAAGCACTCCGCCTTCGAATCCGATCAAGTCCTGCTCCCCGGTCAGGTAGCGGTTGAGACGGGCACTGGGCCAGTTGGCCTGGCGGCCTCCTCCGTTCATATAAAAGGCGATCTCCGGGTTGACGGAGTGGATCGCCTCGCGGGCATCGTGCAGGAAGTCGCGGAGGCTATTGGCCTGGAACTCAACCAACCTGCGGAAAGCGGGGCCCCGGCGCAGTTTCTTCGAAGGCATTTCGCCGCCGTAGAGGTTGCGGAATTTGGTCCGGCAAGACTGGCAATAGCAGGTATCGATAGAGAAGATGGGGCCGTCGAAGAAGATGCCGTCGATCGGGTAGGCCGCCAGGTCGCGCACGACCTGCAGGACCCAGTCGCGCCAAGGGCTGTTCACGCAGAAGTTGGTGCCGACGTTGTACATGCCGGAGAGCGCGCTGCCGTCCTCGCGGCGCTGCACCCAGTCGGGGTGCCGTTCGGCGAAGGAGGGCTTGTACCAGTGGACGTCGAAATAGACGATGACCCGCAGGCCGCGGGCCTTGGCGGCCGGCAGATAGGCGCCCAGGTAATCGGGATTCTGGCGGCGGGCAGCCTTGGTCTTGAAGTACAGGTGGTCGTCATCCAGGCCGCCGCGCATGTCGGTGGCCTCGAAGTGCTCCACGTTGTAGCCCTGATCGACCTTCCTGGCGGCCAGTTCCGCGGGCGGGATCCGGATGGTGAGGCTCAGCGCATTCACCAGGTTGATGATGCGCAGAGGCTCGCGCTGCCACCAGTGCGGGGCGGGTTCGGCCGGGGCGGCGCCGCGCGACAGGGCGCAGAACACGGCCGCTAACAGGCACGTGTGCAGGAACCGGCGGGTATTCGAGCTACCATTGAAGTCCGCAGTGAGGATACAGTGATTATACGCCGATTGAGCTGACGCTCCATGCGACCACAGCCGTTCGCTTCGACCTATCTCGGTATCGACCTGGGCACTTCCTTCCTGAAGGGCGCCGTGCTGGACCTGGACACGCCGGCGGTCCGCCACGTGGAGCGGGAGCCATTTCCCGACGTTTTGCCGGGGTTACCGGCGCTGCACCGCGAGTTTGACGCGGAGAAGATCTTCGCGCAGGTGGAGGCGTTGCTGGAGCGCCTGGCGGCGCACGCACCGGAGTGCCAGGGATTGGTACTGTGCACGCAGATGCACGGGCTGGTGCTGGTCAGCCGGGAGGGCGAGCCTCTCTCCCACTATCTTTCCTGGGCAGACCAGCGGGCGTCCGGAGAATGCTTCGAGGAGATCTCGCGGCGGATCGGGCCGGAAGAGCGGCGCCAGTTGGGCCACGAGTTCCGGGCCAGCCTGCCGCTGGCCATGCTGTTCTGGTTTCGGGAGCACGGCGCGCTGCCGAAGGGGGAGGTGTTTCCGGCATCGCTGGGCGAATATGTGGCCGCGCGCCTGTGCCGGGCGCTGCCGGTCTTCGAGGCGACCGACGCGGCGGCCTGCGGGGCGGTCAACCTGGAGACCATGAGCTGGCACGAAGACGTGCTGCGCAAACTGGGGCTGGAGAGCCTGCGCTGGCCGCAGATCCGCAAGGCGGGGGAGGCCGTGGGCCGGTGGCGGGGGGCGCCCTGCTTCACGCCGGTGGGCGATCAACAATGCGCGCTGGTGGGGTCGCTGCTGGCCGAAGGCGAACTGTCACTCAACATCGCCACGGGCTCGCAAGCGGCGCTGATCAGCCCGCGGCTGGAATTCGGCCAGTACACCACGCGGCCCTACTTCGACGGCCGGTTCCTGAAAACCCTCACGCACATTCCCGGGGGGCGCGCGCTGAACGCGCTGATCGGGCTACTTACGGAAATGGGCGGCGGCGAAGATCCCTGGGCGTATATCCAGGAAGCTGTCCGGGGTGTTCCCGCGACTGACCTGCGGGCGCACATCGCGTTTTACCCAGGGCCGTGCGGCGACCGCGGCAAACTCGAAAACTTGCACGAGGGCAATCTCACCGTCGGTCATGTTTTTCGCGCCGCGTTCGAATCCCTGGCGGCCAACTACCAGGCCTGTGCGGAGCGGCTGGCGCCGCGGGACGAGTGGTCGAGGCTGGTATTCTCGGGCGGGCTGGCGCGGAACCTGGAGGTGCTGCGCAGCCTCATCATCGAGAGACTGCGAACCGAATGGCGGCTTTCGCCCTCGGCGGAAGACACCATGCTCGGGTTGCTCATCCTGGCCCTGGTCTTCAGCGGGCGGCAGGACTCGGTACGGGCGGCGACGGAATTCTTCCGCGCGCAGGGGCAAAAGCACCTACAATAGTTTCGGAGGTGGATATCGATGACCCACCGCGAACGTGTGCTCGCGGCGCTCGAGCACCGGCAGTCCGACCGCGTGCCCATGGATTTGGGCAGCGCGCGTTTCACCGGAATGGTCAAGCCGGCCTACGAGCATCTTCGCGCGCATCTGGGGTTCGGAGAGCCCGGACCGATCACCGACCGCATGCAGCAACTGGTGGACATGGACGAACGGGTGTTGCGCTATCTGGACGTGGATGCGCGGGCCGTCTCCCACGGGTCGCCCGACCACGGCGGGGACCTGGAGTTGGGACCAGGGCGCTACATGGATGAGTGGGGCGTGGTGCGGGTTCAGCCAGCCGGATGCCCCTATTACGACATGGAGGAGAGCCCGCTGGCCGGAGAGATTTCCGCCCAGAACATCGCGCGTTACCGCTGGCCGGACCCGACCGATCCCGGGCGGGTGCGCGGCCTGCGGGAAAGGGTCCAGCGGCTCCGTGAGGAGACCGACTACGCGATCATCTTCAACGCCCGCTTCCACCTGGTGCACCAGACGCAGTACCTGCGCGGGTTCCACGACTGGTACCTGGATCTGGGCCAGAACCACGACCTGTTCCACGCCCTGATGCAGGGAGTGCTGGAGGTGCTGCTGGAACTCAACCGCCGGGCGCTGCGGGAAGTAGGCGACCTGGTGGACATCGTGGCGTTCGGCGACGACGTCGGCCTGCAGGACCGTCCCGTCTGCTCCCCCGCGCTCTACCGGCAAATGATCCGGCCGTACCAGGAGCGCATCACCGGCTGCATCCGGGAGCACACAAAGGCCAAGATTCTGTATCACACCTGCGGCTCAGTGTATCGCCTGATCGACGACTTCATCGGCATTGGCGTCAACGCCCTCAACCCGGTGCAGGTGACTGCGCGCAACATGGAGCCGGAGCGGCTGAAGCGCGAGTTCGGGGAGCGCATCGCCTTTTGGGGGGGCATCGATTCGCAGCACGTGCTGCCCTACGGCACACCGGAAGACGTGGCGGCCGAAGTGCGGCGCGTCTACCAGATCATGGGTCCCGGCGGCGGATACGTATTGGCCGCTGTACACAACATCCAGCCGGACGTTCCTCCGGAGAACATCCTGGCCCTGTTTCAGGCCGGGCGCGAATGCAGAAAGGAAACCCTGTCATGCCGCACCAGCCTTTCGGCCGCCGCGCTTTCCTAGGCGTTGCGGGCGCCGGAGCCGCGAGCGCCGCCGCGCGGACCGATGCCCTGCTTCTGCCGCTGGTCTCGCTGGGGGCCAAGCGCGTCTCGCGCCTGATCGCGGGCGCCAACCCTGTGAACGGCTACTCGCATTGCACCCAGAGGCTCAGCGAACTGATGGTGCAATATTTCACCGTGGAGCGGACCACGGGGTTCCTGCTCCACTGTGAGCGGCAGGGGATCAATACCTGGCAGTCTTCGTACAGCCCGAAAGTCCGCGATGCCCTGCGGGCCGCCCGCGAGCAGGGCTCGAAGATCCAGTTCATCTGCCTGACTTCCGGGAGCCACAAGGAGTCGCTGGAGGATGTGCTGGCGCTCGATCCGATCGCCATCGTGCACCACGGAGGCGTGACCGACCGCCTGTTTCAGGCCGGCACGCCGGAGTTGGTCCGCGACTACGTGAAGCGCGTGCAGGATCGCGGTATTCCTGTGGGCATCTCCACCCACAACCCGGATTTCCTGGCGCGGATCGAAGATTCGGGCTGGGAGAACCAGTTTTACATGACCTGCGTGTACAACGTGACGCGCACCAGGGACCAGTTGCAGCAAATGCTGGGCGATCAGCCGCTGGGGGAACTGTTCCTGGCCGGAGATCCGGAGCGGATGCTGCGGCGTGTGCGGCAAGTGGCCAAGCCCTGCCTGGCCTTCAAGATCCTGGGGGCCGGGCGGCTCTGCGACAACGCCGCCAAAGTGGAACAAGCCTTTGCCTTTGCGTACCGGAACATCAAGCCAATAGACGGTGTAATTGTGGGTCTGTATCCGGTCTTGTTTGATGAGGTGAAGCAGGATACGGATTTGGCCCGGAAGTACGCATAGGCGCGCGGATTTAACAACTTCGCTCTTGACAAATTGGCGAATAAAAAGCGAAACTGAGCGCTGGAGGAGACGATGGCAATTCGCGACGCCCTGTTAGCCGAGTTCGATCACGAGATGGCCACCACGCGGCGGGTTTTGGAGCGCTGCCCGGAGGCCAAGTTTGGCTGGAAACCGCACCCCAGATCCTTTGACATGGCCTCGCTGGCCACCCACATCGTGAACATGGTGGGGTGGAGCGTGGAGACGATTCAGAAAGATTCCGTGGATATTGCCCCGCCGGGTCAGCCCCCTTACAAGGAAGAGCCGGTAACATCCCAGAAGGAATTGCTGGACCGCTTCGACAAGAATGTGGCGGCCGCCCGCGCCGCCATTGCCGGCGCCGAGGACGATCAAATGGTTAAGGAGTGGTCGCTACTGAACGGCGGGCAGGTAGCCTTTACCATGCCGCGCGTCGCCGTGCTGCGTACTTTCATCATGAACCACGCCATCCACCACAGGGCGCAACTCGGAGTCTATCTACGCTTGAACGACATCCCGGTGCCCAGCAGTTACGGCCCGTCGGCGGACGAATCGCCGATGTAGAAGGGGCGGCCGAAGCCGACCCTATCCCAGCAGTTCCGCAAGGCGGCGGGCGACGATCTTGTGCTCGTCGCCCTGCATCATCCACACGGAAATAGTCATGCCGCGCTCGTCGCGGGCGAAGATGGCGATGGAGGGGTCGCCCGCCATGAGTTGCTGCGACACCTCGCGGGCGGTCAGCTTGCCTTCCCAATCGAGCTGCACGTGGGGCACGTGGTTGGCGATTTCGGGCACAACGATGCTGGCCTTTACACCGGGCAGTTTGGACATCACATCGATGATGTGGTTTGCGCGGCTTTCGAGCAGACGCCTCTCGGCGTCGTGATCCACTTTAAGATAGCGCTCCACGGCGGCGAGCAGGCCGATCATCTCCTCCTTCCCGACTTTCATGCCGCGGCCGATGCCGTCGTGCGGGCTGATGGCCGGAATGGCAGCTTCGATGAGGTCCTTGCGCCCCAACAGAAGGCCGGAGCACTGCGGCCCCAGGAGCCCTTTGCCGCCGGAGAAGGTCACCAGGTCAAAACCCTCCTTGACGTACTGTGCCAAGTGCTCGCGGGGTGGAACGTCGGCGGCGGCGTCATTGAAGGTCGGGATGTTGCGCTCTTTGCCGATCTTGATCCACTCGTCGCGCTTGATCTGCCCTCGGGGCTCGGAGACGTTGGTGAAGTAGAGGACCGCGGTACGGTCGTTGATGGCCGCCATTAGCTCTTCGCGGGTTTCCACGTGGATGATCTTGGCGCCGGTGACCCGGATCTGAGCCTCGTATCCTACGGCGTGGCTCTTCTGTTGGATGACCTCGTGTTTCAGGCCCGTAACATCCGGCAGGCGGTGGAAGTCCTCCATGTTGCCGCGCGCGATGCAGGCGGCGGTGCCCACGGCGATGGCGGAGGCGGCGCCGGCGGTGACCATGGCCGCGGGGATATCCAGCAGTTCCGCGATCCGGGCGCCGACTTTGCGCTGGAGGTCGGGCAACTGGACGAAATAGCGGGAGGCCTCCTCCATGGCCCGCACCACCTCGGGGGGCATGATCGAGCCGCCCAGCACGGTGACCGTGCCGACGCCATTGATCAAAGGCCTGACGCCCAGGCGGGTATACACATTGGCTTCCGCGAACGAATTTACCTTGGCGCCGCGAGGCGCGGCCAAAGCCCCGGCCGCCGGCAGAGCCGCCGTGGCCTTCAAGAACCCTCTGCGTGTCGCACGATTCGCCATCTTTTCCTCCTTGACTGCTTTTTACGGCTTTTCCGGATCCAGTCCGAACAACGGCCGACGCACTCGTTTGAACGTATATCGCGCCGGATTCACCGCCGTCAAGCCCGGGGTGTCCACCGGGATAATTTTGGCGGCGATGGGCTCATAGGCTGCGCGCGGGGCGATGGTGCCCTTGGCGATCAGAATATGCTGGCGCTCCGGATAGATTCCCAGGCTGACGATCTGCTGCAAGCTGTCCGGGGTGACGCGGTGGCTATTCAACACCAGCAGGTTCAGCAGATCCGGCGTGGAGCCCTCGACTTCGATCACCGCGGTCAACCCCTGGTCGAAATAGCGGCCGCCGCCGTGGCGCACTTCGGTTTCGATGTACTTGCCGTCGTGGAGAGACTTCACGCGCCCCCGGACCGGCACGGGGTCGCCGTGGAACTTGTCGGTCTTGCCGCCCACCGGCATGTCGAAGCTGCCGCCGATGCCCGCCCGGACCGCGGCCTGGACGGCTTGCGGGTCATAGATGGTCATGACCCAGCCCTGGGCCTTCTGGCGCAGCAATTCGGCGAGCAGGAAGGTGCTGTCGCCCGCCGAGCCGCCGCCGACGTTATCGCCCATGTCCATGAGGGTGACGGGAAAGCGGTCCGAAGCCATGGCCTGGCGGACTGCCTCGGCGGCTTCGGGCAGGTGCAGGCGAAGCTGGTCGCGGGTGTCCCAGAGCATGTCGGAGAGCCTCTTCGCCTCGCGTTTGGCCAGTTCGGGATCGTTGTCGGTGACCACGATGACGCTGGGGCCCATGGCCGGGACGTCGGCGTACTGATAGCCGCCGGGGACGCTAACGGCCAGGATCTTGGGGTTCCGCTCCAGCCGGCGGCTCTCGTCCGTGATGGGCTTCAAGGGAGGCCTGCTGGTCTGCTGATACACGATGTTGTAGAGCATGGGCGGCTTGGCGAGAGCCTGCACCGGCTTGACCCTTCCGCTGACCACCAGCGACATGATGCGCGCCGCCTGGATGCCACGCTCCTGGGTATCCAGGTGCGGATTCTGCTTGTAGGTGATGAGCGCGGTGGTCTCGTCCACGATCTGCTGGCTGACGTTGGCGTGAAAATCGTGCGTGACGATGATGGGGAACGACGGCCCCAGGACGGCGCGCAGGCGCCGCACGATCTCAGGGTCACCCTGCGGGTAGGTTTCCTCGACCATCGCGCCATGCAGCGCCAGCAGCAGGCCGTCCAGATGCGGCGCGGCTTTGAGACGCCGGATGAGTTCGCCGGTCAGGTAGTTGAAGGCTTCGTCCGTGACCGGACCCCTGGGCGTGGCGTACGTCACAAGCGTCGGATAGAGGTCCAGGCCGTATTGCCGCGCGCCCAAGACGAAACCGCTGATTTCGTCCTTGGCTTTCGCCCACTCGGCCAGCGTGGCCTCGGGCGTCGAGACCGGGCGAATACGGAAGTCGTGGAGGCCCGTCTTGGCGGGATTGAACGAGTCGGACTCGTGCTTGATGCCGCCCACGGCGATGAGCGGGTGGTGCGTCTGGGCCAAGGCGGCCGTGGCGCACAACACCAACGGAAGAAAACGGGTCATAGAAATTGCAGTGGTCCTCATTTTACCCTTATTCCTATGCGCAGATTCGTCTTCCTTGCTTTCCTGCCGGCGCTGATGTTTTCCGCCGAGCATCGCGTGGTCGCGGAGCACTACTATCACACCTTTTCGCGCAGCAATCCGGTGCTGCTGCGTGTGGCCCCCGGGGACAGGGTGATCACCAAGACCGTGGATTCGGCGGGGTTCGATTACCAGGGGGTGCGCCGCACCAAGACGCACGGCAATCCCCTGACCGGGCCCTTCTACGTGGAAGGAGCCGAACCGGGCGATGCGCTGGTGGTGCGCCTGGAGCGGGTCCGGCTGAACCGGAATTCCGGATACACGGGTTACCGGCTGGGTGGAGGGGCGGTGCTCCCCGAGTACGTCGAATCCATGTACCCCGGCCGCTACAAGGAAGACGTAGTGCTGAAAGGCCGGTCAGACCTGGTACCGTGGGAAATCGACCTCCAGCGCAACACCGTGCGGCCACGCGAACCTCTGAGCCCGCGCGCGCGGCTGGAATTTCCGGCGCGACCCATGCTCGGGTGCATCGGCGTGGCTCCGGCCGGTGACTTCACTCCCACTTCCGGGCCGGCGGGCCCCTGGGGCGGGAATATGGACTTCAACGAAGTCGGGGAGGGGGCCACGGTGCTGCTGCCGGTATTTCAACCCGGGGGGCTGTTCTACCTGGGCGACGGCCATGCTTTGCAGGGCGACGGTGAACCGATCGGCTCCGGCGTCGAAACCTCGCTGGACGTGGAGTTCGTCATCGATCTGCGGAAGAAGGCGGGCTTGACTGGGCCACGGCTGGAGAATGCCGACTACCTGGTCAGCATCGGCCCACAGCCCGAATTCAGCAGTTCGCTTGACCACGGGCTGCAAATGGCCACCACGGACATGATTCACTGGCTGACCCGGGACTATGGCCTGGACCCGGTGGCCGCGCACATGATCATCGGTTACCAGGGGCAATACGTGGTCGTGACGGTGGCGGGGACCATGGCCTTGAAGATCCCCAAGCGCGTGCTACGCTGAATTTTGTTGTACGCATTGTTTCTGCTCGCGGCTGCCCTGGCCGCCGAATCGGCCCCTCCGCGCACTTTGCGCCTGGACTACTTTCATACTGGCACTGCGGCCGGGGAACATTTCGCGCTGGATGGCCTGGCGCTGGAGGGTCCGTGGCCCGGCCCGCTCGACAAAACCCTGGACGACACAAACCTGGGCAAGTACTTCTTCGTGGTGATCGACCGCCGTACCAACCAGGTTCTCTACTCGCGCGGCTTCGCCAGCATCTACGGGGAATGGGAGACCACCGACGAAGCTAAGGAGCAACCGCGCGGTTTCCGGGAATCCATCCGCTTTCCCCTGCCGGCCGCGCCGGTGCAGGTGGTGATCCGCAAGCGCGACCGGCAGAACGCTTTCCGGGAGGTGTGGTCCGTGCTGGTGGACCCCGCAGATCCGGCCATCGACCGCGCGGCGCCTCCGGCGGCAAAGGTGTGGGCCGTGATGCGGAATGGAGAACCACGGGATAAGGTGGACCTGCTGCTCATGGGCGACGGCTACACGGCCGCCGAGCTGGAGAAGTGGCACGCCGACGCTCGCCGCCTGACGGAGATCCTGTTTGCCGCTTTGCCGTTCAAGGAGCATCGCGGCGACTTCAACGTCTGGGCCCTGGACACGCCGGCCGCGGAGAGCGGCGTCTCGCGGCCTTCGGATGGAGTTTACCGTCACTCTCCGCTGGGCGCGGCCTATGACGCTTTCGGGTCGGAGCGCTACGTCCTGGCGTTCGACAACGAGCGCGTGCGCGAGGCCGCCGCCGCGGCGCCCTACGAGTTCATCGAGATTGTGGTCAACGACCGCAAGTACGGCGGTGGGGGGATTTTCAACCTGTACGCCACGGTGGCCGCCGACAACGCCTTTACGCCGTACATTTTCGTGCACGAGTTCGGGCACCACTTCGCGGGCCTGGCGGATGAATACTACACCTCCGATGTGGCGTACGAGGCCGGCGCACAAAGGCTCGAGCCGTGGGAGCCGAACGCCACCGCCGACCCGCACGCCGGCAAATGGAAAGAACTGATCGCTGCCGGAACCCCGCTGCCGACTCCCTGGCCCAAAGAGGCGTTCGAGTCGATGGAGAAGGAAATTCAGGCCAAGCGCCGCGAGATCCGCGCGCAGCACCGCCCGGAGCAGGAGATGGAGGCGCTGTTCAGGGACGAGCGCGAGCGTATCACGCGCCTGCTCAGCGGCGGACCGTATGCCGGCAAGACCGGGGCGTTTGAAGGCGCCAACTACCAGGGGCGCGGATACTACCGGCCGCAGCAGGATTGCATCATGTTCACGCGCGACGAGGTGGGCTTCTGCGCGGTGTGCCGCCGGGCCATTGAGCGCGTGATTCGCCTCTACACGCATTGATGTCCCCAGACTCCGCCGGGCAAACCGCCGTCGTCGCCGAAAAGCCATCCGTCGCCCGGGATATCGCGCGCGTGTTACGCGCTACGCAACAAGGCAACGGCTACCTGCACGGAAACGGGTACGTGGTGACCTGGGCCATCGGCCACCTGGTGGCGCTGGCGCAGCCGCACGAAATCCGCCCGGAGTGGCGCCAGTGGAGGCGGGACTTGCTGCCCATGCTGCCGCGCGAGTGGCCGCTGGTGGTCTACGAAAAGACCAAGGACCAGTTCGAGGTGGTGCGGAAGATCCTGAGCTCGCCGCGCGTCGCGCGGGTGGTGTGCGCCACCGACGCCGGCCGCGAGGGGGAACTGATCTTCCGCTACATCTACGAGGCCGTCGGGTGCCGTAAGCCTGTCCAACGCTTGTGGATCTCTTCGTTGACGCCGGAGGCCATCCAAAGGGGCTTCGAGAACCTGCGCGACGGGCGGGACTACGATCCCCTGGCGGATGCCGCGCGGGGGCGCAGCCGGGCGGACTGGCTGGTGGGCATGAATCTTTCGCGCGTCTATTCGCTGGCCTACCGGGAGGAACTTTCCGTGGGTCGCGTGCAGACGCCCACGCTGGCCATGGTGGTGGAGCGGGAACTGGCTATCCGCGCCTTTGTCCCGGCAGACTACCTGGAGGTCGTAGCCACTTTCTCGCCGGTGGGTGTGGAGCCGCCGGCCTCGTACCAGGGCACCTGGTTCCGCCTGGAGAAAGACCAGCGCGTGACGCGCCTCCCGGCCGATGGCGAAGAGGCGGGGCGCATCGTGGCCCGGGCGCGCATGGGTGAAGCGCGGATCGAATCCATCGCATCCGAAACCCAGCGCATGGCGCCGCCGCTGCTCTACGACCTGACGGAGCTCCAGCGCCACGCCAACCGGCTTTACGCCTTCAGCGCGCAGAAGACCCTGGAACTCGCCCAGGCGCTTTACGAGCGGCACAAGCTGATCAGCTATCCGCGCACCGACAGCCGGCACCTCTCCGCGGATGTGGCCAAGACACTGCCCCGCATTGTGCAGGCCATCGCGGCGCCATACCAGGGAATGCTCGCGCCAGGAACCGGGGAGCGCCCGCTGGGCCGCCGTTTCGTGGACGATTCGAAAGTCACCGATCACCACGCGCTCATTCCCACGGTCACTTCGCCGGGAAAGGCGTCGCTTTCCCCGGACGAACAGAAGATCTACGACCTGATCTGCCGCCGCCTGTTGAGCGCCTGGCACGGCGACCATATCTGGTCCGTAACCACGGTGATCACCAGGATCACCAACGGCGAGATCGCCGACCGCTACTACGCCACCGGCACCGCTGTCCAGCAGGTCGGATGGAAGGTTCTGGACATCGCCGCGGAGAAGAAGAAAGAACGCCGCCGCGCGCAGGAGGGCGCTGAGGAGCCCGCCGAGCAGGTCCTGCCGCCCGGCTTGCGCCAGGACCAGCCGCAGACGGTGGCCGAGGTGGAACCGGTGCGGAAGCGCACCCGGCCTCCGCGGCGCTTCACCGAAGGCACCCTGCTCACGGCCATGGAAACGGCGGGAAAGACGCTCGACGAGAAGGAACTTTCCGAGGCGATGAAGGAGACCGGGCTGGGCACGCCCGCCACGCGCGCGGCGATCATCGAGGTGCTCTTCGAGCGCGGGTATATCGAGCGGCAAGGCAAGAGCCTGGCAGCCACAGAGAAGGGCATCAACCTGATCGAAGTGGTGCACCCGGAGGTCAAGAGCCCGGTCATGACGGGGCAGTGGGAGGCGTACCTGAAGCGCATCCAGCGCGGCGCCGCCCAACTCGATCCGTTTCTCGAAGGCATCGAGAACTACGTGCGGGAAGTGGTGGGCAAGGTGGGGCGGGAGCCGGCACGGGCGCCGTCCGCCAAACCCCTTGCTCACGCGCACGGCCCGGCCCCGGATTCTGAGCCACGACCGTCAGGGAGTGGTTCTTCAGAGTCTCCGCACCCTGCCCCCGCCCCTGTGCCCAACGGTGACCTGGCGCAACTGTTGAATTCGGCATTCGGGTTTTCTTCGTTCCGGCCCAACCAGGAGGCCGTGTGCCGGGCGGCCACACGGGGCGAGGATGTCCTGCTGGTGATGCCCACGGGTTCGGGGAAGTCGCTGTGCTACCAACTGCCCGGCCTGGCGCGCGGCGGCACCACGCTGGTGATCAGCCCGCTGATCGCTCTGATGGAAGACCAGGTGGCCAAACTCAAGCAACACGGCTTCGCGGTGGACCGCATCCACTCCGGCCGCGACCGGGCCGCCTCCCGCCAGACGTGCATCGAGTATCTCAACGGAAAACTGCAATTCCTATTCATCGCGCCGGAGCGCATGCGCGTCAGCGGCTTTCCGGAAATGCTGGCGAAGCGCAAGCCCACGCTGATTGCCGTGGACGAAGCGCACTGTATTTCCCAATGGGGCCACGATTTCCGCCCGGACTATCGCATGCTCGGCCAGTACCTGCCCATGCTGCGGCCGGCGCCGGTGGTGGCCCTGACGGCCACCGCCACGCCCCCGGTGCAGAACGACATCGTGGAGCAACTCGGGCTCATCCAGCCGAACCGCTTCATCCACGGCTTCCGCCGCGAAAACATCGCCATCGAAGTCGTGGAGGTGGCGCCGGGTGACCGGCCCGCGTTGGTCCGCGAGCTGCTCGAGGAAGAATCCCGGCGCCCGGCCATCGTCTACACGCCGACGCGGAGGGCCGCGGAGAGTTTGGCGGAGGACCTGGCCGCCGAGTATCCGGCGGCAGCCTATCACGCGGGCCTGGATGCCGGGCGCCGCAAGGAAGTGCAAGCCCGCTTCCTCGACGGCAAGCTGGAAGTGATGGTGGCCACCATCGCGTTTGGCATGGGCATCGACAAGCCGGACGTGCGCACTATCCTGCACACGGCGCTGCCGGGAAGCCTCGAAGCGTACTACCAGGAAATGGGCCGCGCGGGGCGTGACGGCCTGCCCTCCCGCGCCATACTGATGCACTCCTACGCCGACCGCTACACGCACGATTATTTCTTCGAACGCGACTATCCTGATGTAAAAGTACTGGACGGTATCTTTGCGCGGCTGGGCGCGGAGCCGCAACCCAAGGAGCTGTTGCAGAAGCAGGCGCGCATGGATCCGGACCTGTTCGACCGCGCGCTCGAGAAGTTGTGGATCCACGGCGGCGCGCTGGTGGATTACGCCGAAAACATCAGCCGCGGGCAGGAGGGGTGGCGCGGAGCCTACATCGCGCAAGGCGAGCACAAGGCGGCGCAGCTCGAACTGATGCTGCGCTACACGGAGACCAGCCACTGCCGGATGCTGGCGCTGGTACGGCACTTCGGCGATTTCGCCGATGCGCAACGGGCCTGTGGCATCTGCGATTTCTGCGCCCCGGCATCCTGTGTGGCGCAGCGCTTCCGCGCGGCCACGGAAACCGAGAAGCAGGCGCTGTTCCGCATCCTGGATGCGCTGAAGCAGAATGACAACATGGCCACAGGCCGGCTGCACGCCGACCTGTTTGCCGATGGCTCGCTGGCCCGGCGGGACTTCGAGCAGGTGCTCGGCGCGATGGCCCGCGCCGGCTTGGTGCAGATGGCGGACGCCTCCTTCGAAAAAGACGGCCGCCGCATCGACTTCCGCAAAGTGCGCTTGACCCGCGCGGGTCGCGAGGCGGATGAATCCACGCCCATCGTGTTCGCACTCAAAGAAGTGGCGGGGACGCAAAAGAAGCGCAAAAAGCGCAAAGCGGCGCCGGGCGCCGCCAAGCCCAAGCCGAAGGCCAAACCCAAGGAAGCCGCGACGGTCCGGCCGGCCAGGCCTGCGGCGCCGCCCAAGCCGGCGGAGCGTGGCGCCGCGCCGGAGCCTCCACGACAAGGCGAACAGGAAGCGCGCTCGGAGGCCGAGCAGGCCATGCGCGCCTGGCGCCTGGCGGAAGCCAAGCGCCGCAACGTACCGGCCTTCCGCATTCTGACGGACAGTGCGCTACAAGCCATCGTCGCCGCCATGCCGGCCACCGCCGCCGAATTGCTGCGCATTCCGGGGGTGGGCATCAGCACCGTGGAGAAGTATGGCGCGCAGATCTTCCGCCTGTTGCACGAGAGGCGGTAGCGGGAACTGCCGCCTCACCGCGCGCGCAATACCTGACCGCCGTTTTCGGCCGTCAGCACGCCGTTTTCGATCTCCACTTTTCCGTTGACGATTACGTACGGCATGCCCTCCGGAAAGGCCATGGGCTTGGTGAAGGTGGCCGTATCCTGCACCTGGTCCGGATCGAACACCAGCAGGTCTGCCGCCATGCCCGGGGCGATGCGGCCGCGGTCGTAGAGTTTGAGCTCGTTCGCGGGCAGGGAACTCATCTGCCGCACTGCCGCCGCGAGACTGATCACCTTTTCGTCGCGCACGTACTTCGCCAGGATGCGCACGAACGAACCGAAGGCCCGCGGGTGGGCGTTGGTCGTGACGGCAGGATCGGTGGGCGGAGAATCGGTGCACACGCTCATCCATTCGGTCCGGAGCGCCTGGCGCTTCTGCTCCTCGTTCATGCTTTTGGGATTCACTTCCACCCGGCCCTGCTGCACCAGATCGAAGAAAGTGGTCCAGTCATCCGTGCCGCGCATCCTGGCGATCTCGGCCACGGATTTTCCTTCGAACCGCTTGTCCATGCCCTCACCGACTTCCGCCACGAGCACGTTATCCCAGTTGCGGCCCACGTGCAGATACCAGTTCTCCCAATCCGCATCGGTCTCGATTTCGCGGCGCAACGCCGCCCGCACCCGCGGATTGGCCAGGGTCTTGACGAACGCCGCGTGTCCCTCGGCGTAGTGCCGCGGGTGGATGAATGAACCCAGCCCGATACCATTGCGGATATAGGGATAGATATCGGCGGTCACATCCAGTCCCCGGTCGCGCGCGCTCTGAATCAGCGCGATGGCCTGGGTCATGAGGGGCCAGTTCTGCTCGCCCGCGGCCTTGAGGTGGAAGATGTGCACGGGGAGCCCGCCCTCTTCGCCGATGCGGATGGCTTCCCGGATGGAGTCCAGCACCTGGCTGCTCTCGTTGCGCATGTGGGTGAAGTAGACGCCGCCGTACTTACCGGCCACCTTGGCCAGTTCGATCAATTCCTCGGTGGTGGCATAGGTTCCGGGTGGATAGATCAGGGCGCTGGAAAGCCCCACCGCGCCGTCGCGCATCGCCTGTTCGACGAGGTCCTTCATGCGCGCCAGTTGCTCTGGAGTGGGCGCGCGGTTCTGGTCGCCGATGACCATCTGCCGCACCTGCGCCGCGCCCACGTTATGCACCACGTTGATGGGGATGCCCGCCCGCTCGAGCGCCGGATAGTAGTCGCGGAAGCGGAGCCAGCGCGCGCTGGGCGCCACCGATCCGCCCTCGCCCGCGAGAATCGTGGTGATGCCTTGCCGGAGCTTGCTCTGCGCGCTGGCGCGATTCTCGAGCAGCGGTTCACTCGTGGCCCCCATCATGTCGATGAAGCCTGGGGACACCACCTGTCCGTGCACCTGAATGGTCCGCCGGGCGCTGCGGCCGGCAAGTGCGCCGATTTCGGTGATCCGTCCCCCGAGAATGCCCACATCGGCCCGGTACCAGGGGTTGCCGGAGCCGTCCACAATGCGCCCGCCGGCCAGAATGAGATCGAAATCCTGGCCCCACGCGGCGGCGCCGCAGAGCAGGAACCAGAGAATGGCGCGCCGCACTATCGCCCCATCCATCCGCCATCCACGGTGACGATGGATCCGTTCACATAGTCGGAAGCCCGAGATGCCAGAAAGACGGCGACGCCTTTGAAATCGTCCGGCGTGCCCCACCGGCCGGCCGGAATGCGGGACAGGATGGCCGGATTGCGCACCGGATCGTTGCGCAGGGCCTCGGTGTTGTCCGTGGCAATGTAGCCTGGGGCGATGGCGTTCACCTGCACGCCCTTGGCGGCCCACTCGTTGGCCAGCGCCTTGGTGAGGGAGCCGATGCCGGCCTTGGCCGCGGCGTACCCCGGCACGGTGATGCCGCCCTGGAAGGTTAGCAGGGAAGCCGTGAAGATGATTTTGCCGGCACCGCGCTCCACCATGCGCCTGCCGATCTCACGGCTCAGCACGAACTGCGCGTTCAGGTTGATTTCGATGATGCGGTCCCAATACTCATCGGGATGCTCCGCGGCCGGTTTCCGCAGAATCGTCCCGGCGTTGTTGACCAGGATATCGATCACCGGGAAGTCCGCGGTCACCTGGCGGATGAAGGCGTACAGCGCCTGGCGGTCGCCGAAATCGCAGGCGTACCCGCGGAACCGGCGCCCCAGGGCCAGCACCTCCTTTTCGAGCGCGCTGCCCGTAGTCTCCAGGGAGGCACTGACGCCAATGATATCCGCGCCGGCCTCCGCCAGCGCCAGCGCCATGGCCTTGCCGATGCCCCGGCGCGAGCCGGTTACCAGGGCGACCTTGCCGTCCAGCCGAAATTGATCCAAAACGTTCATCGCTTTATTCCGCGCACTTCACCAGAATCTTCATGACTTCCCCGCCGCGCTCCATCTGCCGCAGGCCCTGCTCGAGCTGATCGAGCGAGTAGACGTCCGTGATCAGGCGCGGGAAGGGCAGCGCCCCGCCGGCGGCCAGTTGAATCGCCCGTTCGAAATCCTGGTGCTCGTAGACCCGGGCTCCGCAGAGCTTCAGCTCGCGCCAGAAGAAGCGGAACAAGTCCACCTTGGGCTGCTCCCCGAAGATGGCGACGATCACGATGCGCCCGCGCACGCGGGGCAGCTTGGTCATGAGCTCCGCCCCGGCGGCAGAGCCGGAGACCTCGAAGATCACGTCGGCGCCGGCGCCGCCGGTCTGCTCCTCGACGTACTCGACGACGTTGGTTTGCCGGGGATTGATCACCTCCAGGCCCAGTTCCTGCGCCAGTTGGATGCGGAAGGGGTTGACCTCGGTGACCAGCACCCGCGCACGCTCGTGGCGGGCCACCAATGCTACCAGCGTGCCGATCGGACCGCTGCCCTGGACCACCACAAAATCGCCGGGCTTGACCTCTCCCAGGCGCACGTCGTGGCAGGCCACGGCAATCGGCTCGACCAGCGCGCCGTGCTCCAGCGAGAGCGAGTCCGGCAGATGGTGCAGAGTGTGCGCCGGCACGGTCCACAGGCCTTGCAGCGCTCCCGGGGAATCGATGCCGATAAATTTCAGGCGCTGGCAGACGTGGCTGTGACCAGCCTTGCAAGCGGGGCACTCGCCGCAGGGATCGAGCGGCATGACCGTGACGCGATCGCCCTCCCGGTAGCCCGTGACGCCCGGCCCCAGATTCACGATGGTGCCGGACATCTCATGCCCGATGACCTGCGGGAGGCGCACGCGGTGATCCATTTTGCCGTGGAACAGATGCAGGTCTGTGCCACAAATCCCGCAGTGCGAGACCTGAATCTGCACCTGCCCGGCGGCCGGCGGCAGCGGATGGCACTCGCCCACGCGTATGGTCTCGTGGCCTTCGTAATATGCGGCTCGCATTTCACCGCAAGTGTATCACCCCGCACCGCCCCTATCGGCGGTGGCAGAAAAGTTGTACACTCTAGCGCATAACCCCCAATGGAGGCTGTCCGATGACTTCACGCAGATCGTTTTTACAGGCCGGCGCTGCCGGAGCCATGCTGGCCGGCACGGTGCGCGGCGCCCGCAGCGAATACTCGTTCCCGGAGTTGGAGGCGCGCATCGCGCGTAAGGATTTCCGCGGCATTACCAAGGCCGATCTCCCCACTCCGTGCATGGTGCTGGAGCAGGAGCTGTTCGAGGCGAACGTGCACAAAATGGCGGAGCACTGCAAGGCCAACAAGATCAACCTGCGCGCGCATGTGAAGATCCACAAGTGCCCGGAGATCAGCAAACGCCAGCAGGCCCTGGGCGCGATCGGCGTGTGTTGCGCCACCATCGCCGAAGTGGAACTCATGTCCGGCTCCGGCATTCGCGGCGTGCTGCATACGTGCCAGCCCGTGGGCCGCAACAAGGTCAGCCGCGCCATTGCCGTGGCGAAGAAAGACCCCACCGTGAACTGGGTGGTGGATGACCCCATTACGGTGGATACGCTGGAAGAGGCCGCCGGCGCGGCGCACACCAAGATGAACGTCGTGGTGGATGTGTATGCCGGCCTCACCCGCCAGGGTATCCAGCCTGGCGATCCCGCTCTGGCGCTGGCCCAGAAAGTCGACAAGTGCAGGAACCTCCGGCTGATCGGCATCATGGGCTACTCGGGCGGGGCTTCGCACACCCATGGTTTTGAGGCGCGCAAGCAGCGCTCCGCGCAGGACATCGCCGGCATGCTGGAGACCGCCCACCGCGCCAAGGAATCCGGACTGCCCATCCAGATCATCACCGGTGGAAGCACCGGCACGTACAACATCGACGTCGGTTCTCTCACGGAACTGCAAGCCGGTTCGTACATCTTCATGGATACGCTCTACCGCAAGATCGGCGGCAAGGACGATCCGGAGGTGTATTCCGACTGGCAGCCGGCGCTGACCGTCCTGACCACGGTGATCAGCAAGACCCGGCCGAACCAGGCGGCGATCGACGCAGGCAACAAAGCCTTGCTGCGCCCCACCGATCAGGTGAAGGGCCGTCCGGGGGTGCGTATCGAAAACGGTGGCGCCGAATACGGCATGCTGCTGGTGAACGACGGCGACCGCGACTTCAAGCTCGGCGACCAGGTGGAGATCTACCCCTCAAACCTGGATATGAGCACGAATGTTTACGATCGCTATTACGTGGCTCGCGGCGAGCAGATCGTGGACGTCTCGCCGATCATGGGCCGCGCCGGCGCCCCGCAGCGCTGATCTCGTCACTCTTCTTCGTAGTGAAATTCTTCCGCGTAGCGGAGACCGTACTTCTTGCCTACGGTCTCCGCGCGGCCTCTTTCGTAGATCTCCACCATTTGCAGGTAGAAGCGGTCTCCTTCTTTCTCGAGCAGCGGCATGCGCAGGCCGGCGATGGCTAACTGGTCCCGGATCTTGTTCACGGTGGACTGCATCATGGTTTTGTGCGCCTGCACGGTGCGGATGCGCAGGTCCATCTCGGAAGTCACGTCGAACACCCGGTTGATATCGCTCGGCCCGCGCGCATAGTAATACCGCTCGCGGACGGTGTGGGGCTTCAGCCCCACGGCGATCTGCTCGGGATTGAAATGTTCGTTGCCCGCGGCCCAGGCCGCCTCCGCCGCCACGCGGGCAACGCGCGCATGGTCCGGGTTGCGTTCGTAAAGCGACCAGGGATCGTAGGTCACCAGGGCGTCCGGCTTGAGCGTGCGGAACACCATGACCAGGCGGTCGCGCATCTCCGTGTGCGGAAACGACTCCATCTCGTCGTTCTTCAGGTTCAGGCTGATGACCTCCTTCACCCCGATGATTTTGGCTGCCTGCCGCAGTTCCCGGAGGTTGTGCTCAATCGTCTCGCCGGCCGAGTAACCCAACCCGTGATAGTCCTTCTCGTCGTTGCTGACCTGGATGATATACGCCGTCCAGCCGGCCCGGATCATGCGCGCGATGGTGCCCCCGGCAAAGCCGGACCAGTCGTCGGCGTGCGGCGTCACGATGGCCAGAACTTTTGGGCCGGGCTCCGGATTGACGATCTTGGCTGAACCGGTGGGGCCGGCCCACTCCTTGCCGCTTTTCAACTGCTGCTCGTACCACTCCACGTAGGGTCCCTGCAGGCCGCTGCCGGTGGTGTAGTGGAACTCCTCGGACGAGCCCGTGTGGCCGTTGAGCCGGTGCGGGCGGTATGCCGTAAACATGGGGATGGCGGCGAGCGCCTGCCGCTTCTTTTCCAGCGTGGCGCTGATGTCCGACACCTGGTTGACGTAGCGCTGCCCGGCCGACCAGTAGTAACGTGCCGGCACGCTATACGTGGCCAGGCCCGCGCGATTCAATTCCGGGTGAAACTTGTTGTTCCCTCCGGTCCAGGCGGCGTCCTCCACGGCGCGCCCCACCTTCTCGTGATCGAAATTGTCGTCATAGCGCGTCCAGGGATCGCAGGTCATCAGCGCATCCGGCCGCAAGGTGCGGAACAGGGTGATAAAGCGCGCACGCAGGCCGGTCTCGGGTTCGGCCTGGAGTTCACCGTCCTTGTAGTTCAAGTGGATCACCTCGCGAACGCCCAGAATCCTGGCGGCCCGCTCCACCTCGCCGCTAGCGCGCACGCGGGTCTCCTCGGTCGAGATCCCCGTGGAGTGCTTCTCGTCGTTCGTTACCCGGACCAGGTAGATCTCGTCGCCAGCGGCAGTCATCTTGGCGATGGTGCCGCCCGCGTAGATCACGAAATCGTCGCCGTGTGGCGTAATGACCACCAGTTTCCTGGCCGCCAGCAGGGAAGGGAATAGCAGTAACCACGCCGCCAGCCGCTTCACTTGTTTTTCTCCATGGGGACCACTTCGAGTGCCTTGTAGTTATCCCCGCTGCCCGTGCCGATCGAGTTCGTGTAATGAAACAACTCGGCGTATTGCATGTGATTGAGTTCGCCCAGCCGGCGGTTGGCCGCGCGCAGATCCATCAGGATCTGCGGATCGCGGATCATGCCGCGGTGCGCCCGCACGGCGGCGATTTTACGGTCGATGGTCGAAGAGATGTCCACCACCTTGTTTACCGTGTGCGGCCCGCGCGCCCACAGGTACAGTTCGTTCACGTAGAACGGCTGAAAGCCGGCGCGGATCTGCTCCGGGTGGAAGCGGTCGATTTGAGCGGTCCAGCAGGCCTGGACCGTGATCCGCCCGGTCTTGATGTGGTCGGGATTCTCTTCGTAAGCGGCCCAGGGGTCGAAGGTCATCACCACGTCCGGCTTCAGGTGCCGGATCAACAGCATCAGCTTGCCCATGAGCTCCGTGGGAGAAACCGTCTCCAACTCATCGTTTTTTTGGTTCAACTGGAAAATGTCTTTGATGCCCAGGATGTGCGCGGCGTCCTGGACCTCCCTGCCGTTGCGCAGGCTGTTCTCGGGAGCGCTGGCGACGCCGTCCTTTTCGTCGTCGGTCACCCGGATCAGGTAGCCCGTATAGCCTTCGTCGATCAGTTTGGCGATGGTCCCGCCGGCGAAAATCGAAAAGTCGTCCGCGTGCGCGGTTACCACCACGAGCGTCTTTCCGGCGTAAGGCCTGGTCTGCGCGTCTGTCACGAGCGGGGCGACGGCGGCGCACAGCAGAATGGCCAGGCGTCTGGATTGTTGCATCGTGCCTCCTGGAGTTTCAGACTGCCTATCATATGCAACCCGGCCCTTGAATCTCTACCGGGGCGTGTAATAGGCTTTGAGAATCTGATAGGAGCACTTGGCATGAACCGCAGAAAATTCGTTTCGTCTTCCGCCGGCGCCGCGGTGGCGCTGGGTACGCATCTGGCGCCTGGTCCCGCGTCCGCCGCTACCCGCAGGAAGCCCCTCATGAAGTTGGGATGCCAGAGTGCGCCTACCAACGACAAGCACCTGCAATACTTCGCGCGTTACAGCGTGCGCAACATCTGCGGTTACCCGGAGATCGCCGATGGCCGCCTCTATGCCACGGTGGAGGAACTCAAGCGCATGCGTGACCTGGCCGAGAAATGGGGTGTGAGCATTGACTGCCTGGCTCCTCCGTTCCTCTCCTCCAGCCATATCGACAAGGAGAAGCACCCGGCCATCATGCTGGCCCAGAGTCCGGAGCGCGACCGCGACATCGAGTCGCTACAGACGCTGATCAAGAACTGCGCCGCGGTGGGCATCCCGTCCATCAAGTACAACATGAGCATCCTCGGCGTGCTGCGCACGGGCCGTACGCCCGGCCGCGGGGGCGTCGGCTACAGCACTTGGCGGCTGAGAGACGCGCATCCGACCCCCCCCCTGACGCGCGCCGGCCACGTGGATGCGGACGCGGCCTGGGAGCGCATTACCTATTTCCTCGAGCGCGTCATTCCAGTGGCCGAGGAATACAAAATCCGCATGGCTTGCCACCCGCACGATCCGGGCGTGCCGCCCGAAGGATACCAAGGCGTGGTGCGCGTGCTTGGCACGGTGGACGGCCTGAAAAAGTTCATCAGCATCAAGGAGAGTCCCTATCACGGCCTCAACTTCTGCCAGGGTACGGTTTCGGAAATGCTCCAGGACCCAGGCAAGCAGATCTATGACGTGATTCGCTATTTCGGTTCGCGCCAGAAGATCTTCAACGTGCACTTCCGCAACATCCGCGGCCACCGCAACGATTTCCTGGAAGTCTATCCGGACGAAGGCGACGTGGATTTCGTGAAAGCCGTGGAGACCTATGTCGAGGTCGGGTACCCCTATATGCTGATGCCCGATCATGTTCCGGTGCATCCGGACGACCCCGGCGGGCTGCAATCCTTCGCCTATTGCTACGGCTACATCCGGGCGCTGATCCAAGCCGCTGACCGATTGGCGTGACTGGGGGACTCGGGGGCCGAGCCCGGGCGCAACGCCCCCTTCCGATGCTAAGATGGATGCGTGATGGGCGGAACCGGGTGGGCGCCGGCTCGGACGGCGAGACACCCGGCTGGTCATGTTGCCCGCAAGTCCAAAGTAGACCAGAGGATCGCCACCCTAGCTCAGTTGGTAGAGCGGCTGATTCGTAATCAGCAGGTCGCCGGTTCGATCCCGGCGGGTGGCTCCATCTAACCCTTTCCCCTTCAATGAATTGCGGGCACTTCCCGCGTTTCCTCGGAATTGGCGGTTTCGGGGTTGTGCCCAATTTTGTGCCCACCCCGGATAGGTGTGCGAAATGCTCGGAGGGGGTCATTCCTCTTCCGAAACGCCTCCAGCAGCCTCCACGTCGCGGTCGGCACCCGCGTACAAGCCGAAGTTCGGATTTTCTGCGGCCGCTCTGACTTGGTCTAGTTCCGTCTGGGCGCGCGCTCTTTGGCCTGGGGTTGTCGTTACATCGGCGATCTGCTGTTCCAAGATCTCGGCCCGAAGCCCCAAGATGTACGGGCGAGTCCTTGTCGCTGATCGCGCTCCAGATCTTGGCGGCATCGTGCCATCGATGCTGTCTTAGGCAAAGTTTGCACCGAAGGCCGAGTCGTTGAGGCGGTCCAGGCGAAGATCCCCGAGAGGCTAGCCAAATTGGAGTGGCTGACCGGGTGGCGTCCACCGGCGTCTCTGAAGTTTGAAATTCGTCAAGGCCAAGCGAAACCACCTGTTGGGGTGATGCTCTACCAGACGGCAGACGTAGGGCGGCTGGTCGAGCGGATCAATGGCGAGGTGGTTCGAAAGGCAGAAAAGAGGGTTGGCTAAGCACGGGTGGCTTGCCCTACCGCTGTCTTCCAAGGAGCGAAAACCGCTCATGTACCGCCTGGAGATCCTCGACGCCAAGACTCTGGAGGTATCGCTCAGTCGTCTTGACCGAGCTGTGCCCCAGGATCTTCGACAGGTAAAACAGATTCCCGCCGTTCCGCAGGTAGCAAACTGCAAACGTGTGCCGAAGGGTGTGGAATGAGCACCGGACTCCGGCAATCCCGATTCGCTGGCAGATCGCGGCAAAATCCCGCTGGAGGTTCCTTACCGTACAGAGGGTTTGGTTCCGGGTTCCGAACACGAACCGGCCTGGGTGCCGTTGCACGAATCGGTAGAGGATCTTTCGTCCCTCAAACGAGATTGGCCCCCGCCGTTCCTTTCGGCCTTTGCCCATGACCGTGATTAGGAGGTTCTCAAAGTCCAGATTCGCCGGTTCCAGTTTTCGGGATTCATCAATCCTCAAGCCTGTGTCGAGGAGGAGGCACACCAATGCATGGCACCGAGTCTCGTTTTTGCCTTTCGGTTTGAACGCCAGGAGCCGTTGGACCTGTTCCGCCTTGAACGTGGCCAGGATCTTTTGCTCCTCCTTCAGGTAGTCAACTTTGAGGTCGGTTCCCGCCCACTTCCAGTGGGCATTCATCGCGCAAATATATGTATTGATTGAGGTTGCGGAGATTCCGGCCTGGCGTTGGTTGACAATCCAAGTCTTCCAATCCCCTTGCGAGTGGCGCTCCCAAGATTTGAAGGCGCACCTGTAGTACACTAGTGTCTTGTCGGTGACGTTCTTGAGGTACTTCCGTTCGGCGAGGAATTCTTCAAAGCGTTCCATCGGCAACCAGAGGCTCTAAAAACCCTGGATTCCCCGCAAGTCATTGAAAACAAGCGCCCGTAGCTCAGTTGGATAGAGCGTCTGGCTACGAACCAGAAGGTCGGCAGTTCGAATCTGTCCGGGCGCACCATAAAATTATTGAGGGTAGGGCGGCACTCCGGCGCGCCGCGGGTGCCAAGTTTATGGGCGGTCGGGTACGAGGCTGCGCCACGGGTCAGGGCGCGGTGGCGCAGAGCGCGGAAATGTCGCCGGCGCTCAGCCGGGCATCCGGGTGGAAAAGGGTATATTGCCATAGAGGCATCTCGCCTTTGCGGGCCTCCTCGCACATCTCCCCGGCGCGCAGTCCCGACATTTCAGGGCCGTAACGATTCCATTCCGAAAGATTCAGGCGCGCTCTTCCGTCCTGGACATCCTTCGCCACCAGCCACGATACAGGCGCGATTTTGCTGTACCAGGGCCAGTTGGTCTCGTGCGAGTGGCAGTCCATGCACGCCCGGTGGACCACCGCGGCCGCCGCGGGCGCCGGTTTGGCGACCGCTTCGAAGGAAGCGCGCGGGTCCGCCGGGGGATTCGTCCGGTGTGGCTGGATGAATTGAATGGCGCCTGCGATCACCATGAGGGCGATCACGACGGCCTTCACGGTTTTCCGCAACACCGCATTGCTCCTAATCCGCGAGGTCCGGCTTGGGAGTCTTCGCCGTGCTCTTAGGCAATTCGGGCGGCTTGATGTACTCGGCCGGTATGTCGCCGGTGAGCGTCTTCAGGAAAGCGCCGATCGAACGCACCTCGGCATCGCTCAATTGCTTGCCGAGTTGGTATTCCGCCATCTGCACGATGGCGGCGTCCAGGGTGGGAATCTTGCCGTTGTGGAAGTAGGGCCCGGTCTTCTCCACGTTCCGCAGGGAAGGTACCTTGAACGTCATCTTGTCGGCATCGCTCTTGGTGACCTGGAAGCGGCCTTCGTCGGATGTGTCGGGATAGGGCTTGACCGTGCCGATCTTCTGGTACAGGTTGCCGCCCAGCAGGGTTCCCGCGTGGCAGGCCTGGCATCCGGCGGCGACAAAGGTGTTGAAGCCCGCCTTTTCCTCCGGCGTGAGGGCCGTTTCATCACCCTTCAGGAACTTGTCCCAGCGGGCAGGTGTCAGGAGTCCGCGCTCGAAGGCGCCGATGGCTTTTGCGGCGTTCTCCAGCGTCACCGGGTCTTTTTCCCCGGGGAAGGCCCGCTGGAAGGCGGCGACGTATTCCGGCATCGATTTCAGCACCGCGGCGACGGCTTTCTCCGAAGGCATGGCCATCTCCACCGGGTTCATGACCGGACCCTTAGCCTGCGCTTCGACATCGGGCGCGCGGCCGTCCCAGAATTGCACGAAGTGGGCCGCGGCGTTATAGACCGTTGGAGAGTTGCGGTTGCCGTGCTGTTTTTTGAAGCCTTCGGAGGTGGGCTCGCCATCCACGCCGTACCGGGTGAGGTTGTGGCAGGTATTGCAGGAAACGTCCTGGCCTTTGGAAAGGCGTGGTTCATAATAGAGCATCCGGCCCAGCGTGACCTGGGCTTCGGCCGGCGCGCCCGCCTTGGCCGGCACGACGTCCGGCAGGGGGGCGAACATTTTCAACTTCGCGGCATCCACGGTTTGCGGTGCCTGCCTGCCGCAACCGAGGGCTCCCAGGGCAAGGGCCGCAACCGCGCCCAAAAAGACTCGCGCTGCACGCATGGTCAATCCTCCAAATAGATAGTTTCGGACCTGTATCACTGATATTATGCTATAAACCCCGGGGCCTTGGAAGCCGCTCCGTCCGGACCAGTTCAGGACCTCGCGAGCCTCTGTAGTTCGGCGCTCAAGGCATCGCGTGTCCGGCGAAGCGAGGCTGCATGGATCAGGTTGCGCATTTCATAAGGATCGGAGTGCAGATCGTACAATTCATCCATATCTTGAAGTTCCGTGTAGTGGATATACTTCCAGCGTTCCGTGCGCACGGCTTGATAGCCCATATTCAGCATCCGCTGCATCGTGCGGTCGGAGAAGTATTCGATCAGGAACGACGAGCGCCATTCGGGCTTTTCACCGCGCAGCAACGGCACGAGTGAGCGTCCATGGATCTTGCCAGCGGTTCTCGTGCGGCCGATTTCCAGCAGGGTCGGCGCGAGATCGATGCCCAGCACCATCGCGTCGATCTTTGTCCCGCCCCGGATCAGTTTGGGGTATCGCATGATCATCGGGATGCGAATGGACTCTTCATACGAGAGCCGGCGTTCGATGCTAAGCCCGTGCTCACCGAAGAAGTAGCCTTCGTCGCTGGTGAAGACGAACATGGTATTCTCCAACTGGCCGGCGCGCTCCAGGGCCTCACGCATCTGTCCGATGCCTTCATCGACTGCCTTCAGCATGCGCGCGCGATTCCTAATGGTTTCATCATCCGTGCCAGTTGCAGGACCAAGCGGCGGCAGCTTGCCGATTCTACGCAGAAGCGCAGGCTTACCAGTGGGCGGCTTGCCGGCGTTCGGCCGCCGGGGCACCGCCGCACCCACGAAAAGCGACTTGTGGCGATCGGCAGGAACGAATTGTCCGCCGTGAGGGTCGCTGATACTGCCATCCGCGAATTGCGTCAGTTCGGGGTGGACGGCCTTGTGTGCCAGCCAGAGGCAGAGTGGCGCCGCCCGCCGGCACGAAAGAACCTCAACGGCATGGCGAGCCAGGATGTCGGTGGTGTAGCCGGTCTCCTTCACGCTTCGGCCGTTTATGTTCAGCTCCGGGTTGAAATAGGTCCCCTGACCGGAAAAGCCCACCCAATGGTCGAAGCCTGGGCGCGGACTGTTATCCACACCCATGTGCCATTTGCCTACGAAGGCAGTCTCGTAGCCGCTGTCGTGCAGAGCACGCGGGAAAGTCGGAAGCCGGTGGCTAGCCGGGCTTCGGTCGGTGTTGTCGGTGATGCCGTGGGCATGGGCGTATTGGCCGGTCAGGAAAGACGCACGGCTGGGCGAGCACAGCGGCGTGGTGACGAAGGCGTTGCGGAAAATTGCGCCTTCGGCGGCAATCCGGTCCAGGTTGGGCGTGAGCGCGAACGGGTGGCCGGTGCAGTGCAGTTCATCCCAGCGGAGGTCGTCCATCAAGACGACCACGATATTCGGCCGGCTGGCTTGGGCGCCTGCGCACGCCAGCCCTCCCAGACCGGACAGAAAACGCCTGCGGGACTGCATGCCGGTAGTCTATCAGTTAAGTCCCACCAGCCCGGCGCGCCCGTGATACAAGAGAAAGCTATGAGGATGCTGCTCCTGGGGCTCGTTGCCGCCGCCGTTGTCTCCGCACAAACCCAGCCCGTTCTTGGCGAAAACACAGTCAAAGTCTCCGAGCACGTGTGGGCGATCATGGGTTGGCCCAATATCGGAATTATTGTCGGGAACCGGGCCACGCTGATTGTTGATACCGGCCTCGGGCCGCGGAATGGCGCCACCGCCGCCCGCGTGGCCACCAAGCTGGCGCCCGGCAATCGGAAGCTCTTCCTGACAACGACCCATTTCCACCCCGAGCATGCCGGCGGGGCGTCCGGTTTTCCCGAAGGCGCCATTCTGATCCGAGATGCGGTCCAGCAGCAAGAGATGGAGGCGCACGGGAAGGAGATGATGGAGCTGTTCGCCGGCCGCTCGGCGCAATTCAAAGAACTGCTGGCCAACGCCACCCTGCGTGTACCCGACATCACCTTTGACACCGAGGTGCGCCTCGAATTGGGCGGTGTGACGGCGCGCCTTCTCTGGTTCGGCGGCGCGCACACGAAGGGCGATGAACTCACGTTTGTCGAGCCGGATCGAACTCTTGTGTCCGGCGACGTGGTGCAGAACAAGATCGTGCCGGGCATTTATCGGGAGGGTGGCACTCCTGCAAGCTGGCTCGCCGTCCTCGACAAGGTTGCGGCGCTAAACGCCTTGCATGTGCTCCCGGACCACAGCGCTCCAGGGGACGGCGCCATGGTAGCCCGCGAGAAGGCCTTCATCACCGACCTGCGTAACCGCGCGCTGGCGCTGAAGAAGGCAGGCGTGACCGCGGATGACGCCGGGAAGCGCCTCGAAACCGAGTTCCAGGCAAAGTATCCGGCTTGGCCGAGTATGCACGTCGCGGGCTTCGTGCGCAGCATCTACGCGGAATGAAGGTTCCTGGTTCAGCGAGCCGGCACGCGGGAAAAAGCCCCGACGAGACCCTGCCAGGGCACGACCGCGTTTGCCCCGGCGATCTCGGCGTGAAGCCGGTCTCGAAGAGTTTCCAAATCGCCCAGACCTTCAAGAGACAGATTGTGGCGCTGGACCTGCGGCCACAAACTGCGTAAGGTGTCACACGGCCAGGCAGTAAAGCCGGCATCGTTCCCCAAGGGCACCTCGAGGGTCATGGCGGGTGGCGGCAGCCTGGCCTCCTGGAAAACCTGGTACAGCGCGAATCCCATCTCCGTGTTCGCGCCACTCCGGCGCAGCGCGTCGTGGACCAAGGAAACGGCGCGAGACCAAAGCGGCAAATGTGACGAAAGCAGAAGAAACGGCGCGTAGGACGGCTCCTGGAACGCGACGATCCCGCCAGGCCGGACCAAGTGACACGCAGCGCGTAAAACGGCCGGCGGATCCTCCACATACATGAGAATGAAACGGCCGACTACCGCGTCGAACAGGCTGTTCCCCGCGACTTCAGAAACATCTGACGGAAGGAAGCGGACATTGTGGAAGCCAGCCTCGGCGGCGCGAAGTCGAGCCCGGGCGACGGACCTCATGTCCCGTTCGACGCCCACGACCTCTCCCGCCGGGCCTACCAGGCGCGCGGCGACTAGAGCTACTTCGCCCACCCCTGAACCTAAATCCAGGACATGTTGGTTCGGGCCGACACCCGCCTGGCGGAGAAAGCGTTCGGTGTAGGGCGCGAGACGCGCTCCCTGCCGGATCAGCCGATCGTGCTCCGCTTCGGAGTCACCCAGAGGGTATGGAGAATTGGGATTCAGACCGGTCATGCGCTGGACATCATTATGCCGTGAGCGGGTATCCCGCCGGTGATCAGGTCGTGGAACGTTCGGAACGGAGTCCGGATTTCTTGAATGGGGTGTCCGATCCTGCAGGCCGGTTTGGGATACCATCGAACACGGATTATGGAGAGCGAAATCGCGTTCGAGATGGCAGTCTCAAGCGTGCGCTTCGGGGCTGGAGTGACACGCGAAGCCGGTATGGATCTGGCGGACATGGGCGCCCGCCACGTCCTGGTGATCACCGACCCGGTGTTGAAGCGCCTGCGGCCGGTTCAAACGGTGCTCGAATCCCTCGATCAGAACGGCGTAAGTTGCGTCCTTTACGACCGTGTTCGCATCGAGCCGACGGATCAATCCCTGCTGGATGCGATCGCCTTCGCCGGCGAATCCCGTTACGACGCTTTCGTGGCCGTGGGCGGCGGTTCCACGATCGATACCGCCAAGGCCGTGAACCTGTATACAACCTATCCGCCCGCCGATTTCCTGGACTACGTGAATGCGCCGATCGGCAAGGCGATGGCGGTGCCGGGGCCACTCAAGCCTCTGATTGCGATCCCCACGACGGCCGGGACGGGCAGCGAGACAACCGGCGTGAGCATCTTCGACCTGACGCGGATGCATGCCAAGACAGGTATCGCCAGCCGCCTGCTGAAACCAACCCTGGGACTCCTCGACCCGGAGAACACACTCACCATGCCGCCCCAGGTGGCCGCTTCCACCGGGCTGGATATTCTCAGTCACGCGATCGAGTCGTACACGGCCCTGCCTTTTTCGCAGCGGCCGCGACCTGAGCGGCCCAAGATGCGTCCCGCGTACCAGGGGTCGAATCCGATCAGCGATATTTGGGCGCTTCAGGCGCTCCGCATGGTGTCCCAGTTCATCATTCGCGCCGTCAAGGACCCTTCCGATGACGAGGCCCGCGCAAACATGCTCCTGGCAGCATCCTACGCTGGAGTCGGGTTCGGAAATGCCGGTGTGCACCTGCCGCACGGCATGTCCTATGCGGTATCCGGCAACGTGCGGAAGTATCACGCCGCGGGCTATCCCGCGGATCATCCCCTCGTGCCGCATGGCTACTCGGTCATTCTGAACGCACCCGCCGTGTTTCGCTTTACGGCCGGGTGCGCTCTGGAGCGCCATCGTCAAGCCGGCGCCGCGTTGGGGGCCGACACTTCCCGGTATGGCGCGGAAGACGTCGGGCGGGTTCTTGCCGACCGCATCACCTGGTTTATGCAGCAACTGAACGTGCCCAACGGGCTGCGCGAAGTTGGCTATGCGTCTTCCGACATTCCAGCGCTGGTAGAAGGGACATTGCCGCAGCACCGGGTGACCAAGCTCTCCCCTAGACCCGCCGGGCCGGATGAACTGAGCAAGATGTTTGAGGAAGCCATGCGCGCATGGTGAGCGCCGCCGGCGGCGGGAAATCGACACGACTCGCGGTCGGGATATCGGTTCGCGCCACATCTCGCGGTCTTGGCGTACGACGAAGGCTCCGATGCCGTTTGCCGGCTGGTGACTGCGGTCACTGTGCCTGGAGTCCGCGCGGGTTAGCATGCGGTCAGAGAAAACGATGAGAATTATCCAGGCTCTTCTCGGCGAACACGGAGCGATGTACCCGCTGCTCGAACTCATCGAACGAACAGCAGCGGGCGCGGATCTCCCGGAACTCAAGATCCGGGCGAGCTGCCTGCGGTCGGCCGTCGGCACGCATGCCAAAATCGAGGACGAATTGCTGCGGCCGGCAATCCAGGCCTATCTTGCCCCTCCCGCAACCGCCGGCGACGGCACGGCCGAGCCTACCGATCATGAGGTCATCGAATCCGGATTGTCGCGCGTTCTGGCGTCCGCGGAGGCCGAGCAAGCGCGGCAGTCTCTGCTCGATACCGTGGCGAAAACGCGGGAACACTTTCTGAAAGAAGAGACGATCATTTTCGGTATCGCCGCGCGCGAATTGCCGCCGGAATTCCAGGAACAGCTCGGGGCGGAGTGGGCGCGCCGGCGCGGTGTCTCCCTCGTGGAGGCGGACGGACCGCATCCTCCCCCTTGCGCTTCGACATAGGGCTGTGTAGACTGTCTCTTGTCGAAGGGCGAGGGGAGACAATGGGATGCGAACGATTGGAGCTTCCGCAAGGGACGCTCGATCTGCTTATTCTGAAGACGCTTGCGTTGGGACCGATGCACGGCTGGGCCGTCTCCGAACGTCTGCAGCAAATCTCCGGCAATGCTTTGCAGGTGGGACAGGGCACGCTCTATCCGGCGCTCCACCGGCTGGAGCGCCGAGGGTGGATCACGGCCGCGTGGGGCGCCAGTGATCACAATCGCCGCGCCAAATACTATGCGCTCACACGCGCCGGGCGACGGCAGCTTGAGGCCGAGTCGCGCGAATGGCGGAGGCTGGTCGCCCTGGTAGCCGATGTTCTGCAGGCCTCATGACCGAAGAGGCGGGCTCATGCTGACAGACTTGCGACTTCGTCTTCGCGCAATTTTCTGCCGCCGGCAGGTGGAACGGGAACTCGAGGAGGAACTGGAGTTTCACCTGGAGCGGCAGGCGGAGAAGAATCGCCTGCGCGGGATGGAGCCCACCATCGCTTGGCGGGAAGCACGCATCGCTTTGGGAGGGGAGGAACAGACCAAAGAAGCGTGCCGCGCGGCGAACGGGACCGCACTCTTCGATACGCTTGCGAAAGACCTGTCGTATGCTCTGCGTGCGGCTCGGCGCAATCCGGGCTTTAGCCTTCTGTCGCTCTCGATCCTCGCCGCCGGCATCGGAATGTGCGCGATTCTCTTCAGCCTCCTGGACGCACTTTGGTTCAGACCCCTGCCCTTTGTCGAACCCGCACGCCTGGTGGCTGTCTGGGAACGCCCGCCGCGAAGTGCCCAGTGGAAACGGCAGACCCTCCCGATCGCGGACTTTCTGGAGTTGCAGCGGCATAGTCGCAGCTTCGAAACCCTCGCTGGAGCTGCGCCTTCGCCCTACGCCACTGTTATCAATCAGGCGGCCGAAAGCCTGTCGGGCGAGCGTGTCAGCCCCGGATACCTCGCTATGCTCGGCATTCCTGCCCTGATCGGCCGCACCTTTCTGCCCGGTGACGAACCCGGCGCGCCCCTGGCCGTCCTCAGTTACGGTCTATGGCGGCGGCTCGGCTCCAAAAGGGACATCGTTGGGCAGAGTCTCCAACTGAATTCCCGGGCGCACAGCATCATCGGCGTGATGCCGCCGGAGTATCCGTTCCCGAGCCTGGAAGAAGGCCCGCCGGATATTTGGACGCTCCTGGGACCGGCGGATGCCGGCAGACTCAGCGTAGTGGGACGACTACGGCCGGCGGCGTCGAGCGAGGCTGCAGAGTCGGAGGTCGCCGCTCTATTGAGAGAATCTCACGCCCGCATCGCGTCGGAGTCGCGCCCATCAGGCATGATCGTCCGCACGTTGCAGCAGGACCGCGCGGAACCGGCCCGACCCGCGGCGGCCGCTATCTCCGGTGCCGTTGCCCTCATTCTTCTGATCGCCTGTGCCAACGTAGCGGGTCTGCTGCTGGGCCGCGGAGTGGAAAGGCAGCATGAGATCGCTGTTCGCTATTCGCTCGGCGCCAGCCGTTCGCGCATCGTCGGCCAGCTGTTGATCGAGAACCTTTTACTGTGGTTCACGGCAGGCGCTGCCGGTGTGGCACTGGCGGTCGAGGGGATCGGGATGCTGTCTGCGCCCGGCGCCCGGATTCTAGGGGCGTTTCCCGCGGTCCATTCGCTCGCTGTAGACTGGCGCTGCCTGGCTTGCGCCTTCGGGGTGACCCTCCTGACCGGCGTCCTGTTCGGCGCGCTCCCGGCCTTTCAATCATCTCGGCGCGACCCTGCGGCGGCACTCCGGCAGTCCGGGCGCGGTCTGATCTTGCCGCGCGGCATGCGACGTTGGGGCCGCACCCTGGTAGCCGGCGAGGCCGCTATCTCCGTGGTTCTACTCGTGTCTGCAGGGCTTCTCCTGAGATCGGCCGTTCGTCTCAGCGCACAGCCGCTGGGCTTCCGTCCCGCCGGTCTCCTGACCTTTCGAGTCGAGTCGATGGAGTTGCGTGACCGCCAGTGGCCGGATCGTCAGAACTTCTTTGATCGTGTGCTCGCCGCGGTTCGCGTGCTCCCCGGAGTGCAAGCTGCCGGCGCCACTTCGTCGCTGCCCTTGCAGGGTACCGTGGTGGGGCCATGCCGTCTTTTTGACCGAGCGGGCAGCGCCGAACCGATGGCCGCCGCCGTCGCAGTGAGCGCCGACTACTTCCGGACCCTCGGCGTCGCGCTCATCGCCGGGCGCACATTGAACGCGCACGACACGGAGCTTGCGGACCGCGTTGTCGTGATTAGCGAGGAGATGGCCCGGCGCCACTTCCAGGGCCAAAACGCCGTCGGCCAGCGCATTAACTGGGGCAATTCCGCCGCTCCCCTGTGGAGCACGGTGGTGGGCGTTGTCGGCAACGTCAAATATGCGGGTCTCGATTGGGACCTCCTGCCTACGGTCTACCTGCCGTACCGCCAGTTGGCCCCCGAAAATCGGGGGCTCACCGCCCACATGTCCTTCGTGCTGCGCACGGCCGGCGGCAGATTCCTGCGCAATGATGTGCAGAGGATTGTGAGGTCGCTTGATCCGGCCGTGCCCGTCGTCGATCTGATGTCGATGGAGGACATTGTGGCTGGGAAAACGCTGCCGGCCCGCGTGAGTGCGGCCGCCTTTTCGGCGTTCGCTGCCGCCTCGCTGCTCCTTGCCGCCATCGGACTGTACGCGCTCGTGTCGCAGTCGGTATCGCGGCGACGAAAGGAGATCGCAATTAGAATCGCTTTGGGTGCCGCACCGGGGCGTGTGATCCGCCAAACCGTGAGTGATGGCGTCCAACTGGGTATTGTCGGAGCGGCCGCGGGCGTCGCTGCGGCAATCCCCCTTGCCCGGCTGATGCGGAATCTGCTCTTTGGCGTCAGTCCGGTCGACGCGGCCGTGCTTGTGGCGTGTCCGCTGGTGCTGGTTCTGGTATGCGCTGCGGCGAGCTTGGCCCCGGCGCTGCGTGCACGTGCAACCGATCCGCTTGATGCACTCCGGTGTGATTGAACTTGTGGTGTGTCTCTCCAGAAACCTGATCATTGCCGTCCGCATGGCCCCGGCGGCGGTATCACGCAGGCGCTTGGGACTGTTGGTATGTATCTTGTCGCCGATCATTCCGGGAAGCCTTCCTCTGGCTCATCAGATTCTATGTCACCAGGCCCCCGGCGTTGACCGCACCCTCTTAGAGTGATAGCATTCCGGATAGCGGCGGATACTTACACTCAGAGGCATAGACTGCTTTGTCATCGTGGGGCCGAACTCATTGCGTAACGAGACGGGGCGGTGTCTGTTTCCCGCTCCAGACCTTAGTCCTGTGTTCTCTGATTGTTTCGGCGGCTGCTGCGGATTCTCCCGCAACCTCCCGGCAGGCTTTTCTCAATCAATACTGTGTGATCTGCCACAGCCAGAAAGCCCACACCGCTGGGCTGGTGCTGGAGAATTCCGAGCCCGCAAATCCTGGATTCCGGCCCGGCGTTTGGGAGAAGGTGGTCCGCAGGCTGAAGGCCGGAGAAATGCCGCCGGCGGGGATGCCCCGGCCCGACGCGGCATCTGTGAAAGCTTTTACAGCGGGACTGGTCGAGGATCTGGACGCCGCCGCCCGGCGCGCGCCGTACGCCGGCCGCCCGGTGATCCGCCGGCTGAACCGGCTCGAATACGCCAACGCCATTCGGGACTTACTCTCCATCGAACTGCCGGTTGCGAGCGAGTTGCCGCCGGATGGCATCGCGGCGGGTTTTGACAATATCGGCGATGCGCTCTCCATGTCGCCCCTGCTGCTGGAGCAGTATCTGAAAGTGGCACGGAAGGTGAGCGAGTATGCGGTGGGGGTCGGTGATCCATCGCCGGTGACGGAGAATTTCCCGGCGCCCGAAGCGCAATCGAGCTGGCTGGGCCCGGGACTGCCGTTTGGCACACGCGGGGGCGCCCGCGTCGAGTATTACTTCCCCTACGACGGGCAGTACAACTTGCGGGCTTTTCTGGGAAAGGAAAGCCTGCCGCCCACCGAAGGGGTGCGCTTTTTTCAGACGCGCGTTGAGGTCAAAGCCGGCTTGCATACTGTGGTTGCGACCTTCCCCGACGAATTCGCCGAACGGGAAGGTCCGGTGCCGAATGTCGCCGGCCTGGGTGGCGCCGCATTGGGCGGTCCTCTGGACACGCGGGGCTCTGCGATTCATCCGACCATCGAGTTTCGCGTGGACAACCGGCGTGTGAAGGTGTTCGATATTGCGGGATTGAGCGTCGGCGAGGCCGCCTTCGCAGGGCAGCCGGGCCCGCCGACGCTGAACCGCATCGAGATCTCCGGACCTTACGACGCGCAAGGCGTGAGTGAGACGCCGAGCCGGCGCCGGATATTCGTGTGCAGCCCGGCGAGCGCGGCGGACGAGCCGGCCTGCGCCTCGAAGATCATCTCCACGGTCGCGCGGCGCGCTTTCCGGCGCGATGTCAGCGCCGCGGAATTGAAACCCTACCTGGCAGCCTACAGCGACACGCGGCGCAAGCAAAGCTTCGACTCCGCGATTGCCGCCGCTCTTCGCGACCTGCTTCTGGCGCCCGATTTCCTGTTCCGGCTGGAGTTCGATCCCCCCGGCGCCGCGGCCGGGAGCGTGCACAGGGTGTCGGACTGGGAACTGGCCTCGCGCCTCTCGTTTTTCCTGTGGAGCAGCATTCCGGATGATGCACTGCTGGCGGCGGCGCGCAGCGGAAAGCTCCAGGACCAGGCGGTCCTGGACCGGGAGACGCGCCGCATGTTTGCGGACTCGCGGGCCGCCACGCTGGCCGACAACTTTGCGGAGCAGTGGCTGGGTCTGCGCGCGCTGGCGGAGATCAAGCCGGACAGCCAGGCCTATCCGGACTTCGACGGCGCGCTGGCAGCCGGCTTCGAGCAGGAGACGCGCCTGTTCGTGCGCAGCGTCATCCGCGAGAACCGCAGCGTGCTGGACCTGATCGGAGCGGACTACACGTATCTCAACGAAAGATTGGCCCGGACCTATGGGATTCCGGGAGTGATCGGGCCCGGCTTCCGCCGGGTGTCCCTGGTTGGGCACCCGGAGCGGGGCGGCCTGCTGGGCCAGGGCAGCATCCTGATGCTGACGTCGCACACTACGACGACGTCGCCGATCCTGCGCGGCAAATGGATTCTGGACAGTCTGCTGAACTCGCCGCCGCCCCCTCCGCCGCCCGGCGTGCCGCCGCTCGACGAAAGCGCCGGGAAAGGACAGAAGTTGACGACCCGGCAACAGATCGAGCGGCACAGGAACAATGCCGTCTGCGCGTCCTGCCACTCTCGCATGGATCCCTTGGGATTCGCACTCGAAAATTTCGACGTGATCGGCAGGTGGCGGACGCACGACCAGGGCGGCGAGATCGACGCTTCGGGAAAACTGCCTAACGGCGCGAGTTTCTCCGGCCCGGAGGGGTTGAAGCGCTTTCTGCTCAGCCGCCCGGATCAGTTTGTGGAGGCGACGGTCGCGCGCCTCCTGACTTACGCGCTTGGACGGGAACTGGACCCGCGGGATCAACCCACGATCCGCCAGATTATGCGGGAAACCGAGCCGGGCGGGTATCGATTCGAAGACCTGGTGGTGGCTATCGTGAACAGCGTGCCGTTCCAGATGCGACAAATCCAGGCGAAGTCGAAGGATCAGTCATGATCATTACCAAAAAGCATCTTCCCCGGCGGACGTTTTTGCGCGGCGCGGGGGTGTCGCTGGCGCTCCCGCTGCTGGATGCCATGATTCCGGCTTTGCGGGCAGAGCGGCTCACGGCGGCGGCTCCCGTGCGCCGGCTTGGATTCATTTATTACACACTGGGCGTGAACGTGGACAAGTGGCGGCCCAAGGGGGAGGGGGCGAACTACGAGCTCAGCCCCGCTCTGGCGCCGCTCGCCCCGCACAAGAACAAATTTCTGGTCCTGAGCGGGCTCTCCTCCGACCCCGACCGCACGAAGGCCGGATTTCACGACCGGGCGCTGGCCTCTTTCATGACCGGCGTCGAGCTCACCAGGGGCAAGGTTCACGTCGGTATCTCGGTGGACCAGGTGGCGGCGCAGGTGCTGGGAAAGGAAACCCAGTTCGCCTCGCTCGAACTGGCGACCGAATACAACAACCAGCTCGGCGGGGTATCGTACAAGAGCGCCACGACCCAATTGCCGTTCGAGCCCAATCCGCGGCGGGTTTTCGAGCGCCTGTTCGGCGAAGGCGGCAGAATTGATCCGGTGGCCGCCGCCGCGCGCCGCGAGGCCGATCAGAGCAGCCTGGACGCGGTCACCGCCCGCATCTCCGAGCTGAAGGCGCGCCTCGGCCCGAACGATTGCCGGAAACTGGACGAGTATTTGCAGTCCATCCGGGACATCGAGCGCCGGATTCAGGTGGCGCTGGAAAAGAAACCCGTGCCGCTGCCGGAAATGGCGCGGCCGGCCGGCATCCCGGATTCCTGGCCCGAGCACGTGAAGATCATGTTCGATCTCCAGGCCCTGGCTCTGCAGGCGGATTTGACCCGCGTCTGGACCTTCATGATGGCGCGCGAAGCCTCCTCCATGACTTTTCCGCACCTGGGCATCACGATGGGCCACCATGAGATCTCGCACCACAACTTCGAGGCGGATAAGCTCGCGGCGCTGGCCAAAATCAATGTGAACCAGTCCGAGCTTTTCTCTTATTTCCTGACCAGGCTGGAGGGAATCAAGGAAAGCAACTCGAGCCTGCTGGACCACTCGCTGATCATGTACGGCAGCGATTTGAGCGTGCCCACGGTGCACAGCCAGCACGATCTGCCCATTATCGTGGCCGGCGGAGCAGCCGGACGCGTCGCGGGCGGCCGCTACATCGTTTACCCCGGCGACACCACGCCGCTGACGAATCTGTATCTCACGATGCTCGACAAAGTCGGCGTGCCGACGGAGAAACTCGGAGACAGCACCGGCAAGCTGAACCGCCTGGAGGTTTAGGCGGTGAAGCTCGAAATTCGTTTCCTGACGCGCAGGCTTGTGCCGTACCTGATGGCAGGCGCGTGTCTTTTCAGCGTTCCGGCACTGGCCGCGCCGCCCGCGGCCGCCGGATCCGGGGAGGCGCTCCTCGAAGCCGTTCAAAACGATGACCAGGCGGCGGTGGAGACACTGCTGAAGCAGAAGGCGGATGTCAACGCGCGCGAGGACGACGGCGCCACGCCCCTTGCCTGGGCGGCGCTGCGCTCGAACGCCGGGATCGCCGCGCTGCTGCTGAAAGCGGGCGCCAACCCGAACCTGCGCAACGAGCAGGGAATCAGCCCGCTGTACCTGGCGATCACGAACGGGTCGCCGGCCGTCGTGAAGCTCTTGCTCGAGCACGGCGCGGATCCGAACCTCGCCCGGGAGAACGGCGAGACGCCCCTGATGGCCGCCACGCACCTGGGGCAGATCGACGTGATGAAGATGCTGCTCGCGCGCGGCGCGGACGTAAACGCGCGCGAGAAGAAGTTCGGCCAGGCGGCGCTGATGTGGGCGGCCGGCCACCCGGCGGCGGTGCGCCTGCTGGTGGACCACGGAGCGGACGTGCACGCTACTTCAAAGGTCTGGGACATCACGGCGACGATCTATACGCCGACCACCAGCACGATCGGAAAAACAGGCATCCCCTGGAACAACGACGGGACCTACACGAGCAAGCAGGGTGGCCAGAACGCGCTGTTTTTCGCGGTGCAGCAACACGACCTGGAATCCGCACGTATCCTTCTGGATGCCGGAGTGGACGTGAATGTCGCGGCGGCGGACGGCACCACGCCTCTGCTCGCCGCGCTTTACAAGTGGGATCCTCTCGGCAAGGAGTTCGTCGCGGGGAAGGGCGCCCCCGCCCCCGCAGGCAGTTCCGCGCATTTCGGCGCCGACCTGGCAATGGCGAACTTTCTGCTGGATCGCGGCGCCAAGGTCAACGTGGCGGACGGGGCCGGCTACACACCGCTGCACGGCGCCGCGCTGGCGGTCGCCGCCGTCACTACCTTGGGACGAGACCGGTCTGCCTATGGCGGCGGCAGGGTGCTCCGGTCGAAAGCCAAGGCCGCAGCGCCTGCCGGAGGGAATTCCTCGGTCAAGCTGGAGGAAGCGCTGGCGATGGTGAAGCGGTTGCTCGATCTCGGGGCCGATCCGAACCGGCAAACCCTATATCCCACGTCCGGACCCGTCGGGGATGTGCGCATCAACCCCGCTCCGCCGGGTTCCTCCGCCTTCCATATCGCGGCCAATTCCGATTGCCTGGAACTGGTCACGATGCTCGCGGCCAAGGGGGCGAATCCGAACCTGGTGCGCAAAGACGGCCACACACCGTTCTCGGTGGCGGTTCTCTCCGACAACGTGGCCATCGTGAAGGAAATGGTCGCGCGGGGCGCGAACCTCACTGCCAGGTACAATCCTACCGATCACTTCGCCGATCCTGTGAAGCCGATCTCGCTGCCCCGGAGCAATCAGACCATCATGCACATTGCCGCGGGCGCGGGCGCCGCGGAGGTGATCGAGTATCTGTATTCGCTGGGCGTAGGCCTGGAGGCGAAAAACTCGATGGGCGAAACGCCGCTGGACCTCGCGGACCATCAGGAAAGGTATCGCGAAGCGCGGGCGAGGGAGGCCGCGGAGGACAAGCCCAATCGCGTGGTGAAGCGCGACACGAGCACCACGGACGCCATCAAAAAACTCCTGGCGTCCCGCTCCCCGGCGGTCGCGGCTCGGTAAAGGAAGTAGTGTGTTACCGAGCGGCGACCGTGAGGGAGCGATGAAGCCCGCTCAGAACAGGAACTTCAGTGCCAACTGAAGACTCCGGGGCACGTTCGACTGACCGGTAATGATCCCGAAGTTCGCCCCGTTGATGGTGGTTCCCGGAGCGGCAAAGACGGGCGTATTCGTGATGTTGAAGGCTTCGGCCCGGAACTGGAATTGATAGCGCTCCTTGAAGGCGAGGTTCTTGAACAGGGAGAAATCCAGGTTTCTCGTGAGGTCCTGGCGAACGCCCGTATACGAGCGCGCGAGATTGCCGGAGCTGAAATTGGCCGGCTGCGCGAAGGCGGCGGTGTTGAACCACTGATAGATGCTCTTTCCGCTGGAAAGAACCGGATTCCCCACCACGTCCGGATGCTGGCCGCCGCCGAAAGTGTAGCTGTTATTGGCGGCGGTATAGAAGAAGAGCGGCTGCCCCGAAGCGAGCGTCAGAAGGCCGTTGGCCTGCCATCCTCCCAGGAATCCGTTGATCACCGGGTTCCAATTGGAGCCGATGGGTTTGCCTTTTCCAAAGGGCAACTCTCCCACCGCGCTCAGCGTGAAGCGGTGGGGGACATCGTAGCTGCTGGGCGAATGCTCGCAGCGCACGCAGTACCAGCTCCGATAGGCGCCCGAGCCATTGTGCGCCGAATCGTTCCAGAGGCCGTCGGCGACATCCGACATGAGCTTGGACCAGGTGTACCCGGCGATCAGGCTGACGCCATTGGTATACCGCTTGGTAAAGGAAACCTGCAACGCATCGTACTCGGAGTTCCCGATGGCGGTGCCGTCCGCGGCGACGGTCTGCCATGCGGGAAACGGGCGCAGCAGTTGACCTTGCTGGACCTGCGGCTGGGCCAGCGGTCCTGACGGAATCACCCCAAAGAACGGGTTGTTCACCAGCGTCAGGAGCTGGTTCCCCATGCTCATCAGGCTCGGCGGGAGTTGATTCATCGAAGTGGCGCCGCCGCCTCCCACCCAGGCCAGGTGCGTGCCCTTGTTACCCACATAGGCCACCTGCAAAAGCGTATTGGTGGCGATGCTGCGTTGAATGGAGAAATTCCACTGCTGGTTGTATTCCGTTCTCAGGGTCGAGGGCAAGGCGCTCTGGAGATTCAGGCCGATCGCGGAAAGCAGGCCCTGCGAACTGCCCGGCGGATAGACGTAGCCGGAAGGGAACGGATTGCTGAACAAGGTGTTCGGATGGATGCGGTCCAGGCTGTTCACCCAGGGCGTGGCGGTCTGGAACGCGGTGCTGGTGAACTCCCGGGTGGCGGCGTCGTACGGCACCCCGAAGAAGATGCCGTAGCCGGTGCGAATGACCGTCTTGTCGTCCAGGGAATAGGCGATGCCGATGCGCGGGCTGGGTTTCCACTCCACGCCGCGGATCGTATTCCGGCCCAGACTATCCGGCCCGCTGCCCGCAAAGACATACCCGCCGTACAGGTTCCAGGGCGTTTGGCCGGTGAAGGGGTTGGTCACCTGGTTGGAGATGGGATTCAGCACAGAAGGATCGATCGCCGCCATGCGGTTGTAGCGCTCCTTCGCCGCAGTCTCCTCCTCCAGCCGGAAACCGACGTTCATGGTGAGCTTGCGGGTCCACTTGATATCGTCCTGGACGAACTCCCCGAAGTAGTGATTGGCATTGGCAGGCCTGGCGTAATAGCCGGCGCTGCCGCTGGTGCCGGTTCCCAGCAGCATGGAAGCCACGCCGTCGCCCGCCGTGGCGGACACGGCCAGGGGATTCGGGCCCTGCGTCATATCGTTCGCAAAGTTCATCACCAGGGGGTTGGTCTGGAAGAAGTTCAGGAAGTAATCCCGGTGCTCCGCGCCGATGGACAGCGTATGCTTGCCGATGACCCGCAAAACGCTGCCGGACGCGTTGTAGTTGAGCTGGTTGCTCGAATAGTACGGACCGTTGTTGTTGCCCAGGTTGGAATAGCCCTGCGCGGTGAGGCCCGGGAACTCATCCACATCGCCCTGTTCCATGTAGGTCTGAAGGCTCGCCGGCAACCCCAGTTTGGTCAGCAGGAAGCCCAGGCCATTGCTGGGGCGAAACGCGGAAAAGCGGTTGACTCCGAAGCGCAGGTCCACCACCGTGGCGGTTCCGACCGTCTGCGTGAAGCCCAGTGCCGCGTTATAGGAGTGCACGGTCATGGGCCCATAGCCCGTATCCGCCAGGTTGTTGTAGTAGTTGGGCGATCCTGCCACGTTGTACAGATAAGCGAAGCGGATGAAGCCGCGCTTGTTCGGGCTGAAATTGTGATCGACCTTGCCGGTGATCTGCTCGAGTGGATTGGCGCTGACGGCGGTGGCGGCCAGGTTGTTCAGCGCCGTATACCCGCCGCCCGGCACCGCTTGGCCCGGCAGGTTCGGCGCGGGCCAGTAGGAGGCCGACGCCGCCCCTGCCGGGTCCATCAGGCTTTTGGGGATGATATTGCCGGGGAAGGGCGTGCGGAGGAATTGCCCCGCGTGGGAGGGGTCCGGAGTCGTGCTGAACGGATTGTAAATAGTCCTCAATTGGCCTGCCTGATTGAGGTCCTGGGAAAAGTCCCCCGCGCGCATGGCCGCGGTAGGCACGCTGAAGAGGCTGAATGCGCCCGCGTTGTTGACATCTCTCTCGAACAGCCCGAAGAAGAACGTCTTGTTCTTGATAATCGGCCCGCCGACGGATCCGCCGTATTGATCCATGTGCAGGGGGGCGATCTTCGCGCCGGAGCGGTTGGAGAAGAAGTTGTTGGCGTTCAGCGCGTTGTTGCGCAGGAACTCGAAGACGTTGCCATGCAAACTGTTCGTTCCGGACTTGGTGACCATGGTGGTGATGCCGCCGCCGCTGCGGCCATACACAGCCGAGTAGCTGTTGGTCTGCACGCGCATTTCATCCACGGCGTCCACCGACGGCAGCATGGTCAGGCCCATGATGCCCGGGATATCGCTCTGGTTCAGGATGGAGACTCCATCCAGTTGAAAATCGGAAGTGGATTCCAGCCCGCCGTTGAAGGAATACCGGATGGCGCTGGTGAAGAAGTTGCTCTGGTAATTGTTGGGCGTGGAGGGAGCGACTCCCGGCTCAATGGCCATCAGCGTGAGGATGTTCCGATTGACCAGCGGGAGATCGACAATCGACTTGTTGTTCACCACTCCGCCCAGCGTCGCGTTGGAAGGATCGACCATCTGGACCTGGCTGGAGACCTCCACGGTCTGATTGGTCGCGCCGAGTTGCAGGACGATGTTGAGAACTGCTTCCTGCTTCGCCGTCAACGGAAACGAGTTCAACTGGTAAATCTGAAATCCGGCGGCCTCCGCGGTGACTTTGTACGTGCTCGGAATCAAATTGTTGATCAGGTAGACGCCATCCTGGTTGGTGAGCGCCGTAAACGCCACGCCGCGCTGCGTGTCGGTCACCGTCACCTTGACCTTGGGCACGACGGCACCGGTAGGGTCGCTCACGATGCCGGAGACGGATGCCTGAAATGTCTGCCCGGGCGCAATGGCAGGCGCTAACAGGACCAGCAAGAGCGCCACCAGGGCTGCTCTTGCGCATTGTTTCTTACGTGGACGTTTGCTTTGAAGCGTCATGGCTCCTCCCGCGCTTTGGAATATTTTTGAATCAGGCAGGAATTCGGCTCCTCCTGACCCCTGACTGAGCGCTGTGCAGGGATTATATACCAAACCTGCCCAAAAGCGGAGAGCCGGCTGGTCCGGCGGCGGCCAGGGGGTGCCCGGAGCGTCACCCGTGATAGCATGACCGCGATGGAGTCCACGCAGACAGACTGGAGGGCGCACGGCATTCGCATCGTTCGTGCGGGGCAGTTGGACCGGAACACTCCCCAGACGCCCGGCATGACCCGAGCGGCCGCCATCACTCACGCGAGCGCCGGCGCGAACCGCCTCTGGGCGGGAACGGTGGTGGTGGAGCCTGATGTCAAGACCGGAGCACATCACCACGGGGAACTCGAGACGGTGCTGTACATCGTCAAGGGCCGCGCCCGTTTCCGTTGGGGCGATCACCTGGAGTTTGTTGACGAGGCAGGGCCGGGGGATTTCATTTACGTGCCGCCCTTCGTGCCGCACCAGGAGATCAACGCGAGGCGCGACGTCCCTGTGGAGGCGGTCGTGGTGCGCAGCGGGCAGGAACCTGTGGTGATCAATCTGGATATTGAAAGCCCGGAGCCCGGGCCGGATATGCCTGAGCCGTTTCATCCGGCCGGCCGCGAATGAGCGTTGTGGCGCCCAGCAGAGGGAGCCCGGACGTTCAGTTCTTCTTGCCTCTCTGAGCGGCCCGCGCCGCCGTGGAGGGCGGAACGATGCCGTTGGCTCGCAGATAGCCGGCGATATTGCCGTAAATCTCGTTGTTGTGCACCAGAATGTGCAGGAACGCGTAACTCATCTGGGGGGAAGACGAGACTTTCTGGTCGTCAGTGGCCTCCAGCGCTGCGGCACAATAGGCAAACGAGTCCTTCAGGGCTTTGCTGACGTCGGCTTTCTCCTTCAGGCCGGCCAGGTGCTCCGGGGACTGCGGAGCGGTTTCCGAACGAAGCGTCGCACAGTCAGTGAAGTTTCTTTGCGCGGAGTGGATGAGCCACTCGGCGAAGGTCATCTGACCGCTGGTGAGCCGAAACTGGTACTTGTCCGCGGGCATCACGTCCGCGCTGGACTCCAGGTTCCGCCGCACCACGTTGAAATACCGCTGGGTGGCCGTGGTGGTCAGGTTGTTCTGCGCCTCCAGTGCTCCCAGCATCAGGCAAAAACACAAAATCGTGCGCCGCATAGCGGAGAGTATAGTACGCCGGCACGCCTCGCGCCCATTCGGTTCCATGGCGGATTACAATGTACCCAATGTTTCGTGTCTGGGGCACCTTTACCGCGGCGCTGGCCCTGGCTGTCACTGCTACAGCGGCTGCGGACGATGTCCTGCCTTTCCTCCACGCCCACTGCAGCGCCTGCCACAACGCGAAGGTAGCCTCCGGCGGAATTGACTTCTCCGCTTTTTCTGATCCCCAGACCTTCGTCTCGGATCGGGCTGTCTGGGAACGCGTCCTCGCGAAGCTCAAAACAGGCGAAATGCCGCCGCGCGGGGCGCCGCAGCCTCCCGCCGCGGATACCGCCGCAGTCACAGCGCGGATCGAGGCCGAATTTACCCGCCAGGACGCTGCTCTCAAGCCCGAGCCCGGCCGTGTCTTCGCTCGCCGCCTCAGCCGCGCCGAATACAACAACACGGTCCGCGACCTGCTTGGCGTCGATCTCCGGCCGGCCGACGGTTTCCCGCAGGACCAGGCCGCCTTCGGGTTTGACGATATCGCCGATGCGCTGAATGTAAACCCCGCGCTTCTGGAAAAATACGCCGACGCGGCAGAGCGAGCAGTCCGCACGGCCATCTTTGGCCCGGAAAAGCTCAAGCCCTCCGCCACGCACTATCCCTTCCCGGTGCGTCTCAACTACTCGCGCGGAACCCAGCAGCGAATCCCGGACGCGGCCCACTACGACCTCACCGGCCTCAGTTCCCTGCACGCCTCGCACGTGCTCCATCGGTTTCCGGTGGACGCCACCTACAGCTTCCGCCTGGTCTTCAACGGACATCGCCCGAACCAGTCGATGCCGGTGCACGCCGCCGTCTGGATCGACGGCAAGATGATTCACGAACTCGAGGTTGATGCGACCGATCTGGAGGGCCAGGTCCGCCAGTTCCGCGCGCATGTTCGGGCCGGCGAGCACCTGGTTTCGGCTTCCTACCTGAAGGAGTACCACGGGCTTCCGCCCAGCTATGGCGGCCCGGAACCCTCCACGCGTCCGCCCGTCCCTCTGATCAGCGCCCGCGGCAAACTGACCGAAAAAGATATCGAGACACTCCGCCGGTTAGGCACCACGATCAAGACGGACGCCATCGAAACCCGCATCGACAACCGGTTCGAATCGATCGACATCGGCGGCCCGTTCGATCAGGCCACCGGCCCGTCCCAAGAAAGCCTGCGGCGCATCTTCGTCTGCCCGCAGCACGCCGAAGGGTGTGCCCGCGCCATTATCGCCAACTTCGCCCGGCGCGCCTTTCGCCGTCCGTTGCAGCCGCGGGAAGCCGATCCGTACCTGAAGCTCTACGCGCTTGTGCGCAAACAGGGGGATTCGTTCGAAGAAGGCATCGCCGCGGCGCTCGAAGGGGTCATGGTCTCGCCGGCGTTTATTTATCGCATCGAAGAGGACCGGCCCCTCAAGGCGGGACAGACGGAGATCCCGGTGAGCGATATCGAGATGGCTTCGCGCCTCTCGTACTTCCTCTGGAGCAGCATGCCGGATGAGGAACTCATGCGCCTGGCCTCCGAACGCCGCCTGCGCCAGCCCGCTGTTCTCGAAGCGCAGGTGCGCCGCATGCTGGACGACGAGAAATCGGATGCCCTCGTGGAAAACTTCGCCGGCCAGTGGCTCCAGCTCCGCAATATCGACGTGGTTCGTCCCGACAGCCAGCGCTTCCCCGAGTTCGATGAGAGCCTGCGCGGTTCCATGCGCCGCGAAACCGCGCTCTTCTTGGAAAACATCATCCGCCACGACGGCAGCATCCTCGACCTGCTGGATGCCAATTACAGCTTTCTCGACGAGCGCCTGGCGCGCTTCTACGGCGTGGCCGGCGTGACGGGTCCTGAATTCCGGCGCGTGGACATGACCGCCACCCCCCGTGGCGGGGGCCTCCTCGCCCAGGGCAGCATCCTGACCATTTCGTCCTACTCCACGCGGACCTCCCCGGTCCTGCGCGGCAAATGGATTCTCGAAAACCTTCTCAATGCGCCGCCACCGCCACCGCCTGCCTCCGTGCCTGCGCTGGATGACTCGAAAACCGGCCAGTCGGCATCCCTGCGGCAGCAGATGGAAGCGCATCGCGCCAACGCCGCCTGCGCCTCCTGCCATGCGAAGATGGACCCGCTGGGCTTCGGCCTGGAAAACTTTAACGCCATCGGCGCTTGGCGCGACGTGGATGGCAAGTTCCCCGTGGATGCGGCGGGGATCCTCCCCGGCGGCCAGGCCTTCCAGGGTCCCAAGGAATTGAAAACTCTGTTACTCCAGCGGCGCGACGCGTTTGTCGCGTGTATGAGCGAGAAGATCCTCACCTATGCGCTGGGCCGCGGCCTGGAGCGCTCTGACCGTCCCGCGCTGGCATCCATCGAAGCCGGTGTCGCGGGCCACGAGTACCGCTTCTCGCAACTGATCCTCGAGGTAGTGAACAGTCTGCCCTTCCAGATGAAACGCGCGCGCGAAACACAGCAGGTTTCCGCGCGCATCGGAGGACCTTCCAGATGAGTTTTGTCGCCCGAAAACACATCTCCCGCCGCGCCGTGCTGCGGGGAACCGGCGCGGCCGTGGCGCTGCCGTTGCTGGACGCGATGGTTCCCGCGTTCGGCGGATCCGCCAGGCCGGTGCGGCGCATCGGTGTGGTCTATGTTCCGAACGGCGTGATCATGAACCAGTGGACACCCGCCGAGACCGGGCGGGACTTCGTGTACCCACGCATCCTCAAGCCGCTCGAACCGTACCGGGAGCAGATCGCGGTGATCTCGGGCCTGTGCAACAATGCCGCCAACAAGGCGCAGGGTGGAGGGCACGCCAAGGCCTCGGGCAGTTTTCTTTCCGCCTGTCCGCCGAAACTCACCGCCGGAGCCGACGTTCACGCCGGAACCACCTTCGATCAGATCGCCGCGAAGAGATGGGCGTCTGAGACGCGCGTACCTTCTCTACAGATCGGCTGCGAGGATTCCCGCATGGTCGGCAACTGCGACACGGGTTCCAGTTGCGCCTACACCAACAGCCTTTCGTGGAAAGATCCCGATTCGCCGTTGGCCGTCGAAACCAATCCGCGATCTCTTTTCGAGCGCCTGTTCGGCGCCGCGGACCCCAGCCTGGATCCGAAAACCCGCGCCCGCCGCGCCCTATACCGCCGCAGCATCCTCGACCTTACGCGCGAGAGCGCCCGCAGGCTCGAACTCGATCTGGGACCCGCCGATCGCCGCCGCATGGACGAATACCTCACCTCCGTCCGGGAAGTCGAAGAACGCACTGCCGCGGCAGAAAAGGACCCTCGCATTCCGCCGATCGAGAAACCGTCGGGCATCCCCTTCGACTACGCCGAATACGTGAAGCTGATGTTCGACCTGCAAGCCATCGCTTTTCAGGCCGACCTTTCGCGCGTGACCACCATGATGCTCGGCCGGGAGGGCAGCGTCCGGAGCTACCCCGAGATCGAGGTCCCCGACCCGCACCACCCGCTCACCCATCACCGCGGCCACCCCGACTTCATCGAGAACGTGACGAAGATCAACTGCTTCCACGTGCAGATCTTCGCCCATTTCGTCGGAAAGCTGCGAGCCACCTCCGATGGCGACGGCACGCTGCTGGATCATTCCGCGATCCTCTATGGAGGAGCCCTCAGCGACGGCAACTCGCACTCGAACGTGAATTTGCCGCTCCTGGTGGCGGGTGCGCCGGGCCGCCACATCCGCCTGCCGGAGAAAACGCCGGCGGCGAACCTCTTCGTCACGCTCCTCAACGGCGCCGGGATCGAAGTGGAGACCTTCGGAGACAGCACCGGCCGGGTGGACCTCTGAATCAGGAACTGTGGGCCGCATGTCGAAGAGAACGAATCCGCTCCTGCCGGCATTGCAGGCCGGCATGACGCGGCGGGAGGTCTGGCCGTCCATCGGCTGCGGCGTACTGCTCGCCGGCAATTCTATGTGCGCCCGAACGGCCGAGCCGTCTCCGGTGGCCGAGACGGCCTATGGACGTGTGCGCGGCGTTTCGTTGCGGGGTGTGCATATCTTTCGCGGAATCCCCTACGGCGGGCCGGCGGAAGGCGGGCGCCGCTTCCTGCCTCCCGCGAAACCCGCGAAGTGGGCCGGCGTCCGCGACGCGAAGGTCACGGGGCCGCGGTGCGTCCAGGGGCCCGGCAATATCCTGCTCTCGCCGCTCATCGGCGAGTACTTCGGCGGCGGGCGGCCCGACCGCGTGGAGATCTCCCGGCAGGACGATTCCGAAAACTGCCTGGTCCTGAATGTCCTCACTCCCGGGCTGCGCGGCAAGCGCCCGGTCATGTTCTATATTCACGGCGGCGGCCTGTCCGGCGGATCAAGCGTGCTGACGCTCCTGGGCGATGGATTGGTGCGCGAGCAGGATGTGGTGCTGGTGGGCGTCAATCACCGGTTGAATGTGTTCGGCTACACCTACCTGGGCGGCCTGAGCTCGAAGTATGCCGCCGGCAACGCCGGACAACTGGACCTGGTTGCCGCCCTCCAATGGGTCCGCGAGAACATCGCGCGCTTCGGGGGCGATCCGGCGAACGTCATGATTTTTGGTGAATCAGGCGGGGGCGCCAAGGTCAGCGCGCTGATGGCGATGCCCGCGACCAAAGGGCTGTTCCACAGAGCTTCCGTGCAGAGCGGATCAGCCCTGCGGGTAGGCACGGCCGAAGCCGGCACCGAATTGGCCCGGAAGCTGCTTGCCAATCTGGGTCTCCACGAGAGTCAGGTGGACGAATTACCGAAGATCCCGGCGGACAAGCTGTTCGCTGCGGCGCGAGCCGCTGGTCTGGGCGGCACAATGGTGGTAGACGGCCATTCGATTCCGCAGCAGACCTGGGATCCCACGGCGCCGGAGGTCTCGGCCACGGTTCCCCTGCTGGTTGGGAACGATAAGGACGAATCCACCCTGTTTTCCCTGAAAAACGAGGCCCTCTTCAGCCTGGACGATGCCGGCCTCCGCGCGAGCCTGGTCAAAGCGGGTACCGCCGAAGGCGATCTCGATTCGCTGCTGGCGCTCTATCGCCGCGACCATCCCGCGGATAGTCCCACGGACCTGTATTTCCGAATTTCCACCGACCGGGGCGCGCGCCGCAATGCCATCCGGCAGGCCGAACGGAAGGCGGAACAGGGCAGGGCCAACGTCTACATGTGGTACTGCCAGTGGAACACGCCGTTGGGCCAAGGGAAGTTCAAAATCAAGTCCTTCCACACGTGCGATCTGCCGCTTACCATGCGCCTGGTCCGGTTCCCCGAATCCGAACAGCTTTCCCGGCAACTCGCCGGCGCCTGGGCCGCCTTCGCCCGGACCGGGAATCCCAGCCAGAAAGGGCTTGCGTGGCCTGCTTATACCTTGGCCGAGCGCGCAACGATGATCTTTGACGGGCCCAAAAGCGAAGTAGTCAACGACCCGGACAGGGACGAGCGCCGCATGGTCCGCGACCGTCCCTCGGCCGGCCCGCTGTAACGGCAACAGGGGATGGCACAGGAGGGAAAGAAATGCCAGATACGAACCGTCCGCATGCGATAAACCGCCGCTCCGTAATTCGGACCGCGATGGGGGCAGCGGGTCTCACGCCCTTAATCGGCAGCGCCGCCCGGCCGGCCAAGTCGATCCCGCACGCCTCCGCGCCGGCGAACCCGGTAGTCGAGACCACGGCGGGCAAAGTCCGCGGATTCACGAGCCGCGGCGTCGAGGTTTTCCGGGGCATTCCTTACGGTGCTTCCACGACGGGGCCCAATCGGTTCATGCCGCCGGCCAAGCCGGAACCGTGGGCCGGCGTACGCAACTGCCTCAGCTACGGGCATGCCTGCCCACAAGCCGGCACCGGAGTCATCGAGAACGATCGAGGCGGGCGGAACACCGACGAGGACGCCTTTCTGCTCTACCGCACCAACGGCTGGATTCGGGGGGAGGATTGCCTGCGAGTGAACGTCTGGACGCCATCCGCGCCCTCCTCCGGCCGCAAGCGTCCGGTCATGGTCTACATGCATGGCGGCGGGTACGTGGGCGGCAGCGGCAACGACCTGCTCTGCTACGACGGAGAAAACCTGGCCCGCAATCACGATGTGGTGGTCGTGACCCACAACCACCGGCTGAATCTTTTCGGATACCTCAACCTGAGCGAAATCGGCGGGGAACGCTACGCCTCATCTGGCAACGTGGGGATGCTGGATATCGTCGCGGTGCTGGAATGGGTGCGGGACAATATCGCGAACTTCGGCGGCGATCCGGGCAACGTACTGATCTATGGGCAATCCGGCGGCGGCGGAAAGGTCAGCACCTTGATGGCGATGCCCGCGGCCCAAGGCTTGTTTCACCGCGCCGTGGTGCAGAGCGGCTCGGGCTTGCGGTCCGGGGATGCGGAAACCGCCGCCCGGAGGGCCGCGGTGGTGCTGGAAGAACTCGGTATCTCGAAGACGCAGTTGGAGAAGATCCACACGTTGCCGACCAGCGCGCTGCAAGCCGTGCAACCCGTGGTGCAACGCCGCCTGGCGGGACCTGGCCGCCCGGCTGCCGGCGGATTGGGCGGCTGGGGTCCCATCCTGGACGGAAAGATCATTCCCGCGCACCCCTTCGATCCCGTGGCCCCGGCGATTTCCGCCAACGTTCCCATGCTCATCGGGACTTGTCTGAACGAAATGGTGAATGGCACCGACAATCCGGAGCGCGAGACACTCACGGAGAGCGAGCTATTGAAGCGGGTCAACGCGCGGTACAGGGAGAAGGGCGGCGATATCGTTGCCGCCTACCGCAAGGAATATCCCAAGGCGTCGCCGTTCGTGGTGTGGGGAGCGATCTCGGCCGCCGGAATGCGGCGGAATGCGATCACGCAGGCGGAACGCAAAGCGGCGCAGGGGGCGGCTCCCGCGTATATGTATCTGTACGCCTGGAACACGCCCATGCTGGGCGGCCAGATCGGCACCTTCCACAGCAGCGAGATCACCTTCGCGTTCGACAACGCCAGCCTGTGCACGCACTACTCCGGCGGTGGTCCCGACGCGTTGGCGCTCTCTACGAAAATGGGCGAGGCCTGGGCCGGATTCGCGCGCCACGGCAAGCCGGGACACGGCGGTCTTCCCCCCTGGCCCGAGTACACCGGCAAAACCCGGGCAACGATGGTTTTCAACACTCCTTGCGAAGTCCGGAACGATCCGGAGGGTGAAGGGCTGCGGCTGATCCGCCAGGCGGGGTGAGCGCGGCTGCCCGCCGGGCGTTACCGATGTTCGCCGGATTGCAGCCGGCTCCGAGATGTGGCATCGTTGCACGTCATGAAGCTGGTGGTGGCTTTTATTGCCGTTAACTGCGCGCTGGCGCCGGCCGGCGCGCAGAAAATTCCCGACGTGCGCTGCCAGGTCGAGGACTATCCGATGAAGTCGGTGGTTGCCTGGCAGTTCCCGCAGGTGGTGGAGAAAGTGCAGGTGGTCGTGCTGCGCGATCCGGCCGGCGAGCAGGAGGCGCGCTTCGACCTGCTGCATGGCGCCACCCTCATCTCGCTGCGATACCGCGGCAAAGAGTTGCTGTACGGCCAGAGCGCGGGCGCGAGCGTCGCCATGTTCGCCACGCGGCGCGGCGGGGAGGCGGATCTGCGGGGCATGCAGCCCTATTGGTCGGCATACAATCCGGACCAGGGCGGCACGAGCATGGGTGTGCCGGCGATCACCGCGGGCGTGGCGTGCGGCGGCCAGGCGTCGATGCGGGCCTTTGCGATGATGATTGACCGCGGCGTGAACAATTCGTTCCAGAAAGACCCGCTGCTGGGGGTGTGGCAGGGCCGCATCAGCGACAATTTTCCGCCCGGGTATTCGAGTCCGTACGTGATCGAGACGCAGGCGGGCTGGGTGGAGAACCCGGGCCGCTCGCCGCGCTACTATCTGCGGCTGGAGCAGAGCGTGGTGAACGTGCGGCCGGGCGCGTCCGGCTCGCTGGAGTGGTTTCTGACGGGCGCGGCGCCATGGGACTTTTCTTCCTACGCCGCCTACCCGGAGAACTGCACGGAGCAAGCGCCGTGCACCAGCGCGAACACCGTGGCCCTGGCTGCCGGGCGCTACGAGGACGCGGCCCGCACGGCGGGATTCGCCACCGTGGTTCCCACGCGCGGCTGGCGCACGGAGAAGGCGTTCACCCGCGAGAACGCCGAGTACGTCGTGCTGCTCTACGGCGCGGTGTGGGCCGCGCCGCGGCGGACGTTTGCGGCAGTGCTGGAGCGTGCGCTCGACGGCGTGGGCGCGTTCCACTTCACCTGGTACGTGTGCGCCGGAGCGTGGGAGCAGGCGCGCGCATTCGCCGCGCAACAGCCGGAGGATTCCAGTCCGCCTCTCGCTTCGCCACCGCCGGCCGCGGCAACGCCGCCCGACGAGGCAGCCGTGCGCGTGGCCTGCCAGGTGACGGAATTCAAGATGCAGCCGAACCAGCCGGACCGCGCCGTCGTGCTGCGCGACCCGGCGGGCGAGCAGAGCGTCCTGTTCGATACCACCGAGGGCGGCGCCATCGTATCGCTGCGCTACCGGGGCCAGGAACACATCTGGGGTTACAACGGCGGGGGCCTGCTGCAAATGGCCTTTCATAACGGCATGAGCCGGGGCGCGTGGCGCGGCGACTACAACCCAACCCAGGCAGGCGACGGCTCGGCGATGTCGCTGGTGACCGGGATCGCCTGCGAAGGTACGAGCGGCGTCACCATCCTGACGATGATGCTTGACTTCAACCACAACAACGGGTTCTACGAGAAGCCTCTCATCGCGGTCTGGGGCGGGCGGATGAACGATATGGTCCCGCTCAGCTACTTCGCTCCGTACACGCTCGAGACGCGCGCCAGATGGATGCCGAACCCGGCCGGTGAGCCGAAGTACTACCTGCAACTGGAGGAGCGCTTTACGCACGTGGCCGACGAGAAGATCGGAGCCTTCGGGTACGACTTCGCTGCCTACATGCCCTGGGAATTCCGCGTGCGCGCCGTGAGCCCGGAGAACTGCCCGTGTCCGGCTGCCACCACGAAGTTCGTGGCGGGAGGATGGTACCGCGACCAGGAGCGCACAAGCGGGCTGGCGGTGGCGATGCCGGGGAGGAACTTTCCGAACGGCCGGGTCGGCGGCGTGTTCAACAGCGATTACATGTGGCGGAACCGCAACTTCCACCTGTCGTCGAGCGAGGCGCTCGATGGCATCGCTTCGAAAAGTCTCGTGTGGTATGTGATGCCCGGGCCATGGCGCAATGCGTTGGATTTTGCCCGGCGGTTTTAGGGGCGCGGAGAGACCACGGTCTCGAGCCTCGCTTCGGCGGCTCGCAAGCCGTCGGCGGCGGCGGAGACGCGGACCGTCCCAGGCCGTCCCCGGCTCGAGCGGACAATCAGCAGGCACAGGCCGTTAAATGCTTTGCGCTGGTGCGCCTGGAACGGTTCGATGGTGGCGGCATTGCCGTTATCCACGGCGGCGATGCGGCCCGCTCCTTCGACGTGGAAACGCACGAGGTTGCCGGCCAGCGGGCACAGGTTGCCGCGGTCATCCTCGATGCGCACGGTAATAAACGACAGGTCCTGGCCATCGGCGGCGATACGCGTTCGATCGGGCCGCAGCACGATGCGGGCGGGCGCGCCCGCGGTGCGGACCTCCTCGGCCGCGATTTGCCGGCCGCCCCTGTAAGCGGCCGCGCGCAACGTCCCCGGCTGATAAGGAACCTGCCAGAGCAAGCGGTACTTGCTGAGGAACGTGCTGGCCACGCCGCCCTTGCGCACCGGCAGCGCGACCGGATCGTGCAGAACCTTCTTACGGCCCAGAGAGCGATCGTTGAGGAACAGTTCGACTTCCTCGGCGTTCGAGTAAACCATCACCGGGATCGCCTGTCCTTCGCGGCCTGTCCAGTTCCAGTGCGGCAGCAGGTGCAGCACATTGCCCTGAGTCCAATGGGCCTGGTAGAGGTAGTAGCGGTCCTTGGGGAAACCGCAAAGATCCACGATGCCGAAATAGGAGCTGCGCGCCGGCCAGTACTTTGCCCCGCCGTACGGAGTGGGTTCCCCCAGGTAGTCAAACCCGGTCCAGACGAATTCTCCCAACACGGTGGGGTTCTTCTCCTGGGCGTCGAACTCCACGTCGGGCAGGTCGGCCCAAGGCGGGGCGATGATGTCGTAGCTGGTGACCTGGAGCGAGGGATGCCGCTCGTAGAACTCGAGCGGCAGGTGATACACGCCGCGGGAACTGACCGTGGAAGCTGTCTCCGACCCCAAAATGACCCAGTTCGGGTGATCCTTCAGAATGCCGGCGTAGTGCGTGGGCTTGTAGTTGAGACCGGGCACATCCACCTGCGCGGCGAGTCCGTTCTTGATCGCGTTCGCGTCCTGATCGAAGGCAGCCGTCGTGGGCCGGCTGGGGTCCTCCTGGTGGCAGATGTCGCTGAGGCGCTTGGCGAGTTTCCAGCCATCGGGACGGTTCTGCTCGGGGACCTCGTTGCCGATACTCCAGAGGATCACGCTGGGGTGGTTCCGGTCGCGGCGGATCAGGTCGCGCAGGTCGGTTTCGCCCCACTGATCGAAGTACTTGGCATAGCCGTTCGGCACCTTCGGGATGCGCCACATGTCGAAGGCCTCATCCATGACCAGGATGCCCAGGCGGTCGCAGGCCTCCAGCACCTCCGGAGCAGGCGGGTTGTGGCTGGTGCGCAGCGCATTCACACCCATGCTCTTCAGGATCTCCAATTGACGCTCGACGGCGCGGCGGTTGACCGCGGCTCCGAGGGCGCCGAGATCGTGATGATTGCAGACGCCCTGCAGCCGGACGTGCCGCCCGTTCAGCAGGAAGCCGCGCTGTGGATGGCATGCGATGGTGCGGACGCCGAACGGAGTCGTGTAGCGGTCCAGCACCGTCTTGCCGCTCCGGATCACCGTGACTGCGGAATAGAGGTAGGGGCGCTCGATGTCCCATAGTTGCGGATTCGCCACTTCGAGCTTTGCCTCGATGCTCCCGGATCCGCCGGCGGCAACGGTGGCCGCCGAGTCGGCGCGGGCGACGCGGCGGGCTTGCGCATCGAGAATCGAGGTTTCCACTTCTATCGCGGCGCCGGCGGGGCCGCGGTTTTCCACCGTCGTGCGGATGGCGACCGTGGCGCGTGCGGCGGATACTTCGGGTGCCGTGAGGTAAGTGCCCCAATGAGCCACGTGCACGGGTCCGGTCACCACCAGCCAGACGTTGCGGTAGAGTCCGGCGCCGGAGTACCAGCGCGAGGATTTCTCCTCGGGCGTGACCTTCACCGCCAGCACGTTTTCCTGCCCGTAGCGGATGGCGGGGGTCAGGTCAATGGCGAAGCTGCTGTAGCCGTAGGGGCGTCCGCCGAGGTCCCGGCCGTTCAGAAAGACGCGAGAGTTCGACATGACGCCGTCGAATTCCACACTGATCTGTTTGCCCCGTGCAGCCGGCGGCACGGTGAAGCGGCGGCGATACCAGCCGGTGCCGGAGCAGGGCAAACCGCCTTCGTTGTTGTCGTACCGGGAGTCAAACGGGCCTTCGATGGCCCAATCGTGGGGCACGTCCACGACGCGCCAGGCGGAGTCGTCGTAGCCCGGCTGCTCGGCGCCAGGCGCATCCCCCTTGAAAAAGTGCCAATTCTCGGTCCAGGCGGTCCGGCGCACGGCGATATCGATGCCGGCCGGCCAAACGAGCGGCGCCACAACCAGGGCCGCGAAGAGCGCGCGAATCCGGGTCCTCATTGCCAGTCACCCTTTGCGCAGTATATCCGGACCCGGAACTGGAGAAAACCGTTGCATTGGCTACGCACGGCCCCGGCATCTTGTGAAGTATCCTATAGCCGGGTGAACCGCGCCGTTCCGGTGCTCCGAACGATTGCGGCGCTGTCCCCTGCTAGCCAATCGCCATGCGGTTTCAACCGGGAGAGAGGCTTGGGCCGTACCAGATCGTCGCCGTCCTGGGCGCGGGCGGCATGGGCGAGGTGTACCGCGCCAAGGATGTGCGCCTGGGCCGCGATGTTGCCATTAAGGTGCTGGCGCCGCACCTGGTCGAGGACGCATCGTTTCGCATGCGCCTGGCACACGAAGCTCAGGCGGCCGCGCGTCTGAGCCATCCGAACACCGTGGCCGTGTACGACGTCGGTGAGGACTACATCGTTTCCGAGTATGTCGAGGGAGTGACGCTGCGGAAGATCGCCAGCCCGCCGATCCGGCAGATTCTGGAGATCGGAGCGCAAGCCGCGGCCGGCCTGGCCGCCGCGCATGCCATGGGCATCGTGCATCGCGACATCAAGCCGGAAAACATCATGCTCACCGCCCAGGGCCGCGTAAAGATCCTGGATTTCGGTTTGGCAAAACCCATCGCCGCGGCTGCCGCACCGGACGGACCTGTGGCCCTGACCCAGCCGGGCATGGTCATCGGCACCCTTTCGTATATGTCGCCGGAGCAGGTGCGGGGAAGCGCGGTGGATCATCGCTCGGATATCTTCAGCCTGGGCCTCGTGCTGCACGAGATGCTGACCGGACGGAAGGTTTTCGAGAGTGAATCCGGAGCCGAGGTGATGAGCGCCATCCTCAAAGATGACCCACCGCCACTTCCGCCGCAGGTCCCGCCCGCGCTGGCCTTTGTGGTCCTGCGATGTCTGGAGAAGGCTCCGGAAGCCCGCTTCCAGTCTGCTCAGGATCTTGGGCTGAGCTTGAGCGCGATGGCTGCGGCATCGCAATCCGCCGCGCCGGTTGTGGAGCCGCCGCCACGGAAGGCGCCTACCCGCCGGTTCGTCTTGACCGGCGCGCTAACGGGTGTTGCCGGCGCGCTTGGGGTATTCGCGGGCTATCTGCTTTTTCGCCGGAATCCCCCGTCGTTCCGTCAGGTGACATTCCAGCGGGGATTCGTTTCAGCGGGACGCTTCGGGCAGAAGGGGGATGAGATTGTATACAGCCTGTTCCCCGATGCTGAATCGAGTGATGTTTTCCTGACTGGTGTCGCTTCGCCGGAGTCGCGCGGTCTGGGGATGCGAAACGCCCGCCTCTTCTCCATCTCGGTCAGGAACGAACTCGCCGTTGCCCTCGATTGCCGGTACATCGGCGACAACAGCCAGGTCGGTACGTTGGCCGTGGCGCCTCTGTATGGCGGCGCGCCTCGGACTGTAATGCCGGGCGTGTCGGAAGCTGACTGGGATCCGGCCGGCAAACAACTGGCCATCGTACGCAACGCGGAGGGATGGTGCCGGCTGGAGTACCCGCCCGGCAAAGTGCTGTACCGGAGCGCGGGCTGGATTGGCGATTTGCGATTTTCTCCTCTTGGCGGCCAAATCGCATTTTCTGATCATCGGAAGCGGAATTACGATACCGGCCGCGTTGTCGTGGTCGATCTGGATGGCAAAGTCCAACGGGTGTCCGGCAACTGGGAGTCCATTGAGGGCCTCGCCTGGAGCAGGGACGGACGGGAAATCTGGTTTGCCGCTGCCCATTCGGACTACGCAGACAGCGTTTACGCCATCGCTCCGGGCTCCGGGGAACTGCGCTTGGTCGCTCGTTTTCCGGTGAGCATGAAACTCGAGGATCTTGACCGCAATGGCCGCTTGCTCTTCAGCACCTTCGACAGTGACAGTTACGAATCTCGGGTCCGGCAGGCCGGTTCCGAAAGGGAGCAGTATCTGGATTGGCTCGGGTCCGGGTACCCGGCCGACCTGTCCGATGACGGGAAGCTGCTTCTATTCTCCCGATACGGCCAGGCGGCCGGAAGCCGCTACGGCGTATACATACGGAAATTGGCCGAAGCACCCCCAGTTCGTTTGGGGGATGGGGACGCCCTGGCTCTTTCGCCCAACGCCGCCTACGCGTTAGCTCTCCAGGAGTCCGAACCAGAGAGGCTGGCCGTGCTCCAGTATCACGTAGACTCGCCTCAAGTCCTTGCCGGTCCGGGCCTCGAGTATCAACCGGCCGGCCAATGGTTTCCCGACTCACGGCGAATCATCTTTGAAGCCAACGAGGCAGGGCGCGGAACTCGCATCTGGCTGCAGGAAATTCCTATGGGTAAGCCGCAGGCGATTACGCCGGAAGGCGTCTCGCTGGAGGGCGCGGGCCTGGCTCCGGATGGATCCGCGGTGGTGGCGCGCTCGCCCGACGGAGCCCTGCGGCTGTATCCCACTGCCGGCGGCCAGGTACGCGAGATTCCGGGCCTGTTGCCAGGCGACCGGCCGGTACGCTGGACCGGCGAGGGCAACAAACTGATCGTCGTGACGGGGTCGCGCGGCGCCGCGCGCCTGGATGAAGTCGATATCACCACCGGCGTCCGGGCGCCTGTGCAGGAACTCTCCGATCCGAATCCATTAGGGGTGGTAGAAATCAGCCAGGTGCTGGCTTCCGCGGACGGCAAAACCCTCCTCTACAGCCAGAGTAGGAGAATACGGACGCTCCGCTTGGCCGAAGGCCTGAGGTGAGGCTAAGCCGTGCTAACGGCGTGCGGCGATGTTCCTCAGGGATTGGCGAGCCAGATGTTTCCCCTGGTTTCGCCGAGGTTGATCACCATCTTGTCTTCCGCGACGAAGATATCCAGGGCGCTGAGATCGACGTTTCGGGGGGACGACCTCATGGTGTGGAAGTGCTGGACCGGGAAGGGCGCGCCCAGAGGATGCATGGTCTGCGGGTGGAGTCGCTGCGCCCAGACGCACCGGAAGCCATCCCGATCGGACAGGTAATAGAGCAGCTTTCCGTCCGGAGACCAGCGCGGTGTATCGTCGAAGGTGGCGCCGTCGGTAACCGGGATCCAATCGCCGGCGGCGGGCTTAGATGGTGGCCGGAAGGGTATGATCATCTCCTGGGTGACTCCCTGCGGATTATCGGCATGCACGGCAATCCAGTGGCCATCAAGAGAAAAGTGGGCGCGGAAGAGGGAGTGTCCGGGGTACTCCAGCAGTTCCATCCGCTGACCGTCCGTGAGATCGAGGAGCCCGACAGTAAAGATCCCGGTATCGCTCCGGAAGATCTGAAAGAGCAGTCTGGCTCCGTCGGCGGACCAGTCCTCCGGGGGGCCGCACGCGTTGCAGACCACCTCCGGAACTCCTCCCGAGGTGGAGATCACGTAAATTTTTGAGGTGCGGTTGTCGATGGCCCCGTAGGCCACACGGGAGCCATCCCGCGAGATCACGGCGGAGAATTTCGGTTGCGGGCTGGCGGTGAGAGCCTGCTCCTTGCCGGTTTCAAGATCCCGGAGCCAGACCTCGGTATTGCCCATCCGGTTGGAGATGAATGCCAGCTTGCGGCCGTCCGCGGAGAGCGTGGGGAGCATTTCCATGGCCGGATCCCCGGTCAGGCGCTCCGGCGCCCCGGCAACCTCGCCGCCGCTGGCGCGGAGCGGAATGCTCCAGATGTCCGGCATGGTGGCGAGGCTCGAAAACACCATTTGGCCCGTGGCAGCCAGGGAGGGTTCATCCTCGATGCTGCTGCCGGCGGTCAGCCTGCTAATCCGGTCACGGACCTTCCCGCTCCGACGGTTGATCCGTAATTCCCACAAATTGACGGCCCCCGCAAACCTTGCTGACAAAACCACCCGATCGCCTGCCCAGTCACCCACCTGGCTGATAAACAAACGCCGGCGGACAAGCAACTCGGCGGCGCCTGTCTGGATGGCCTGGCTGGTCTGGAGGGGATCGGCGGGATTCCACGGTGTGATCCATAGATCCAACTGATTCGCGCTGCGCCCCTGATTCATGCCGGTGAAAATAATTCGGCCATCGGGGGTCCAGACCGGATCGTGTGCGGAGGGGAAGGACGGCTGGAGCCGCCAGGGATTCCCTCCGGTGGAGGAGACCACGTAGATCGCCGACGGGTGCGCGGGACCGGCGAAAGTACGGGAGGGGCTGGAAGACACATAGTAGGCGATCCACCGGCCATCGGGCGAGAACCTGGGGCGGCGCCCCTGGCGGGCGACGAGCCGCGGTTCTCCGCCCAGGCTGGGAACTACATACACGCCGCCCCCCGCGCGCTCGGAGCGAAAGGCGATGCGGGTTCCATCGGGCGAGAACGAGGGCTCGTGATCATCAGCGTCTCCACTGGTGAGGCGGACCGGCTCGCCGCCCATTTGTTGAATCCAGATTTCCAGGTTGCCCTTGCCGCTGCGGTCGCTGGCGTAGGCGACTAATTTGCCGTCCGGGGAAATGGCTGGTTGCGTGGTGAGACCGGAGTCCCAGGTGAGTTGGGACAGCCGGATCTCTTGCAGGGGGTTGGCGGCACGGCCGAGCCAGTAAACCAATCCCGCCAGGATGACCAGGGCCAGGACGCCGGCGGCGCTCCACCGCCAGCGGCGCCTGAGGCGGACCGGCGCGGCAGGCAAACTGCGGGCCAATTTTCCGGAATCGGACTCCTGTTTGAGTTCGGCGAGAGCGACTTTCAAGTCCTCCATATGCTGGAACCGCCACTGCGGGTCTTTTCGCAAGCAACGGGAGATGATGCGCTCCAACTCGGCGGGAACCGACGGATTGAGTTCGTGGATGGGCTTGGGCTCCTCGCGCAAGACAGCGGTCAGGATGGACAGGCGCGTATCCCCTTGAAAGGCGTGCTGGCCGGTGATCATCTCATAGAGGACCGCGCCGAGGGAAAAAATATCGGAGCGGGCGTCCAGTTTCATCCCCTGGGCCTGTTCGGGCGACATGTAGCCGGCCGTGCCGACGATGACGGCCTCGTCGGTGTGGGCGGTGCTCGGAGAGCCGAGAGTGCGGGTCTCCGCCAGTTCCGGCGGCTCGGGAGCGGGCACCAGCTTGGCGAGGCCGAAGTCCAGCACTTTGACGAGATCGTGCTCGTCCACCATGATGTTGGAAGGCTTCAGATCGCGGTGGACGATGCCGGCCGCGTGCGCGCGGGCCAAGGCGTCCGCAATCTGCACGGCGATGCTCAGAAAATCGCTCAAGCGGAGGCCCTTCCTGCGGATCAGATCTTCGAGCGTGCGGCCGGCCACATATTCCATGGCGATGAACTCGAACCCGTCCTGGTGGCCGATGTCATAGATGGTGATGATGTTGGGGTGATCCAGAGCGGAAGCGGCGCGAGCCTCCTGAACGAAGCGGCGCTGACGTTCCGGGTCGGCTACCGCTTCGGGAGGGAGCACCTTAATGGCGGCATAGCGGTCGAGGTGGGTATCACGGGCCTTATAGACGACACCCATGCCGCCGGCGCCCAGCTTTTCGAGGATTTCATAGTGCAAAATGGACCGCCCAATCATGGCGAGCGCCCCAAATCAGATGTTAACGCCTGAAATTAGCCGGGGGCAATCCTATGCAGCAACGGACTAAACGGCTGCCGCCCGCAAGATCGCGGCCACGCTGCGCTCTACATCCTCATTCCGCGTCGCCCATGACGACACGCTGATGCGCATCGCGGTGCGGCCCTGCCATTCGGTCGGACCGCACCAGCAGGTTCCGTCGCGCTGTACCCGTTCAATCACCTGCCGGGTGCGGGCGGCATCGCCGAATGAAACCAGGACCTGGTTGAGCACTACGTCATTCAGAATGTCGCAGCCGCCCTGCCGCAGCAGTTCGGCGAAACGGCGGGCAAATCCGCAATTCCGCTCGATCAGTTCCGCCAGACCGACGCGCCCCAGGGACTTCAGCGCCGCCCAAATCTCTGCGCCGCGCGCCCGCCGGGAAAGCTCCGGCGTATACTGCGAAGGCTCGCGGTGCCCGCCCTGCGGCAGATATGCCGCCGTCACCGACATCGCGCTTTTCAGCGCCGCCGCATCCCTGACGAACGCCAGACCGCTGTCGTACGGCACGTTCAGCCACTTGTGAGCGTCAGTGGCCCAGGAATCCGCATCCGCGACGCCTGCCACCAGGTGCGCGTATTTCGGACTCGAGGCCGCCCAAAGCCCGAAAGCGCCATCGACGTGTACCCACGCTCCGGCCGCGCGAGCCCGCGCGCAGATCTCGGCTGCCGGATCGAAGGACCCCGTGTTCACATTTCCCGCCTGCAGGCAGACGATCGCCGGTCCGCTCAAGGGAGGCATTTGATGCGCAAGCATACGGCCTTGCCCATCCACCGGAACGCGCGCCAACCGCGAACGTCCCATGCCGAGCATGCCCAGCGCTTTGATCACCGAGGGATGCGCTTCGTCGCCGGCCACCACCGTAATCGGAGGCGCGCCGAAGAGTCCGTCGGCCTCGACATCCCAACCAGCCCGCGCCAGCACCGCGTGCCGGGCCGCGGCCAGCGCCGTGAAGTTGGCCACAGTGGCGCCGGTCACGAAGGCTCCGCCGCAATCGGCCGGAAGATTGAGAACATCCAGCAGCCAGCCCAGGGCAACTTCTTCCAGGACGGTGCCGATCGGCGATGCCACGAACAGGCCCGGGCACTGGTCCCAGGCGCCGGCCAACCAGTTCGCCGCCAGCGCGGCTGGCAGCGAGCCGCCGATCACGAACCCGAAGTACCGCCGCCCGGCCATTCCCATGGTCGCCGGCGAACCGATGCGATCCAGGGCCTCGAGTACGCATCCGGCTTCCATCGGCTGCTTGGGGAAAGGCTCGTCCAACTCGGCCAGCCCGGCCAGCGCCTCCGCGGAAGGCGCCACGCTCCGGTCCTCCAGGTTCTCCAGATACCGGGCTGCGATCTCAGCCGTGAGGTTCAATAACGTTCGCATCTCTTCGATGGTAGCGAAGAGACCCCGGCGAGGAGGCGCCGGCAGTGTTATCTCTGGCGCGAAGCTTTGACCGTCTTCCCGATCTCGCGGAGCTGCTCCAGGAACTCCGCCGGAATCAGTCCGCGCGGATCCGTGGGCACATCCCACGACACCACTCCGCCCTGGCCGACGATCCGCCCGGTCCATTCGGCCGCCTGTGCGGCGGTGAACCGCGGCGGTCCCCCGCTCCAGCGGTGTCCCAGGTAGCTCAGCATGTGAAACTGCGCGCCGTCCTGCCAGAATTCGCTGTAGCGAATCCTCTGCGGTTCGTCGGTTTCGCCAGCCGTGTAGTCCTCCTGCTCGGTGATCGACACGATGGGAACAAGCACGCCTCGATTGAATGCCACGATGCTGCCCGGGTTCCCTTTTCTCGCGCTGGCGGCGAAGCTGGCGAAATTGGGCGGCTGCGGCGACCGGTACATGGTATTCGGCCAGTAGCACCCGTCGAACCACCAGCCGGACACCTTGGCACCCCAGCGCGAGGACCATTCCTGAATCACCCGCTCCCACTTGCTCTGAAATTCCCGGTTAGGATGGGCGCCTCGAGTCCACTCGAGCCTCTGCATCGCCACTTTGTCCTGATCCGGAGCGCCGGCGGGAAGATACGCCATCAGCCGCATGCCGCGCGGTGCGAGCGCCCGCTGCATATCCGCGATGAGATCGCGGCGCGAGCATTTGCTGGGGTGAATTCCCACCAGCGCATCGTACGTCTTGTTGGGCGCCAGGTAGTGGCCGCTGTTCTGGCCGATGGTGAGGATCAGGTATCCGGCGCCGGTAGATTCCAGTTGCCTGGCCAAGCCCTCGGTATCGAAGCCGTCTACCAGGCGGCAGGAAACATACCAGCGCACCGAGCACAACCAGGCTGTTCCGTCGCATGCACTTCGACTATAGCGCCGTCTGAGCGAACCGATTCTGACTCCTGACTCCTGGCTCCTGACTCCTGACTCCTGACTTCCACATCCCGAAGGGACATCAAAGGCGAAGTCCTTGACTAGTTTGCCCACGCTTCCCGCACCTTGCCGTCGAGGGCTCGCAGAAAGGCGGCCAGCGCGGCCTTCTCTTCCGCAGTCAAGTGCAGCGGCCGGATTTCCGGGTCCAGTTGCGGGTTGGCTTTGCCGCCCTTGTCGTAAAAATCGATCACTTCTTCGAGCGTAGCGAGGCTGCCGTCGTGCATGTACGGAGGCGTGCGCGCGGCTTCCCGCAGGCTGGGCGTTTTGAACGCCCCGCGATCCTCCGCGCGTCCGGTCACCGCCGCACGCCCGGGGTCCGTGCCCCGGCCAGCGCCGGTGTTGTGAAACTTCTCGTCGGTGAAGTTTGGTCCCAGGTGGCAGGTCGAACATCCGGCCTTACCCGTGAACAGTCGCATGCCCAGCCGTTCGGCGTCGTTCAGAGCGGCGGCATCGCCGGCCATGAAGCGGTCGAAGCGGGAGTCACCGGAGAGGATGGTACGCACGTAGCTCGCCAGGGCGTCTCGGAGCGCGTCTTCGGCCACGCCCACGCGCCGCGCGGCGGCCGCGGCCGAATCGCCCATCTCTTTGGGATTCGCCAGGGGCTGCACCACCTGCTGCTCCAGGCTGGCTGCCCGGCCGTCCCAGAAGAATGCCCTGCCATACCCCCGATTCACCAGCCGTGGCACCCGCCGCGTTCCTATCTGCCCGCCGATGCCCACCGCCACCGGCCGCGCGTCGGCGAAGGCCCGCTCCGGCTCGTGGCACGTACCGCAGGAGACCGTACCGTCGCTCGAGAGGCGCTTATCGAAAAACAGGCGGCGGCCCAGCGCCACTTTTTCCCGCGTCAGCGGGTTGGCCTCCGGCACAGGCATGTAGGCATCCAGCCCCAGCGGCACCGGCAAGGTCCCAGCCACGGCCGCCAGCGCCGGCACAAGCAACCAGGCCCAAAGTTTCATGGCCGAGGTAGTTCGATGGAGCGCACTTCGGATTGTTCGCGCCCCGCGGTGAGAGCGATAGTGCGGCCGTCGCTCCGGATGCTGATTCCGGGTTGGCGGTCCGGCGGCATGCCCAGCCTCCGCGGCGCCGTCCCGTCCAGAGGCACGGCCCATAGCTCGGCGCCGCGCCCCGCGTAAAGTTCGCGGCCCCATGCCAGTTCCGTCAGCCCCGGGAAGGGAAGCAGCCGCGCCGTGTTCCCGGAGATCAGCGGCGTGAGCCGGATCGCATTCCCGCCGATTCCTACAGCCAGCAGATCCCCCGCCGGGCTGATGGCGAGGTGCTCCATGACCTGCGCCCTGAGTAAGGTGGTTTCGGCGCCGTCCGCCAGCCGGTGGGAGCGGAGTTCTTCTCCGCCATGCAGGTAATAGAAACGTTTCCCGTCGGCCGCCCACGCCGCTTCATAGCCGCGAAACGGGGCGTCGTGTTCGGCGGCCGCCAGCCGCGTGGCGCCGTCCGGCATGTGCACCAGGAACAGGCCGCCGCGGCCTTTGCCATCGCTGCCCGAAACCAGGAGGGACGCGCCATCCGGGGACCATGCCAGGCGCTCCAGGTGAGCCATGGCGGCGGGCACCTCCTGCTCCTGGCCGGAGGACAGATCCAGCACCACGATCACCCGCGCGTCCTGGCCGAAATTCTCCGTGCCGCGCCGCGAAAGATACGCCAGCCGCCGCCCGTCGGGTGACCACGCCGGCGCGCCGTTGCGCCCCGGAAAGCGCGTGGAAATCGGCTGCACGCCGGAGGTCAGATTGTCCAGCGGCGCCAGGTACACATCCGGCGAGCCGGTGCGCACGCCGTAAAACAGGATTCCCGCATCCGTGATCCCCAGCGGCAGAAAGCGCCCCAGCGCTCCCGACACCCGCCGCGGCGGCCCCTGAGCCCGGCCCTGCTCCACACGGACGCACCAGAACTCCTCGGGCCCGCCGTTGTCGCCCGCGAAAAACACCCCTTTCCCGTCCGGCGCCCACAAGGGGAACAGGTAATTGCCGGGCATGTCCACCAGGCGCCGCTCCTCGCTGCCGTCGGTGGAAAGCAGAAAAATGGTGCGCTCCGGCTTGCCCTCCGCGGCGAAGTTGTCGTAGACAATCCAGCGCCCGTCGGGCGAAACGTCCATCTTCTTGGGGTAGACCCAGTTCAGCGAGCGAAGCACGCGCGGCGCTCCGCCGCCGGCAGGGACGAGCGCGATCTGGCTGATGTTATCGCGCCGGAACAGCAGCGTGAGCACGAACTTCCCATCCGGAGTCCATGCGCACGGCTGCACGAAGCCGGCCTCCTCGTTGCGGTACAGCACCGCAGGCTGTGCGCCTGCCTCTGCCGCCGTCACACGCAGATCGTAGAAGCCCTGGCTGTTGAACCAGGCATAAGCGATTTTGCGGCTGTCGGGTGAAAAAACCGAAAAGTAAGCGAACTCGCGCGAACCTGCGGGCCGTTCGGCGACGGCCTGCCAGGAGCCGCTCGCCAGGTTCCGCACCCCCAGCGCGCCCGTTGCCGGATCCGCGAACGAAAGCCGGCGCCCGTCGCGCGAAGGCGAGCCCAGCAGGGTGACCTGCGGGCCGGACCACCAGGCGTGTGGCCCGTTCGAACCAGCGCCCCAGGCGGCCGCGGCCGCCAGCATCCCTGTGATCCAGCGGTGCACGAATTGATTCTAATTCCTTCCGCCCTTGCCTGGTGTTCGATAATAAGTTCCGTGAACTGGCAGGAGTCACGCCGAGCATTTCTGCGCGCGTCGGCGGGCGCGGGGCTGGCTGCGCCCGCGTTGGATGCCGCTCCGCGCACCGTTCCGCGCGGATCGATCTGCGATGTGGACGGCCTCAAAGTCGGGCATGACACGGACGCCCGCCGGCCTACCGGCTGTACCGTAGTGCTGACCGAAGGCGGCGCGGTGGCCGGCGTGGACGTGCGCGGCGGCGCTCCCGGCACGCGCGAAACCGATCTACTGAACCCGGTGAACACCGTTCAGCAGGTGCACGCCATTTTGCTCTCCGGCGGCAGCGCCTTTGGCCTGGCGGCAGCCGACGGCGTCGTGCGGTGGCTGGAGGAGCGCGGCATCGGCTATCCCGTCGGACCGCTGCGTGTGCCCATCGTGCCCGCTGCCATCCTGTTCGATCTGCAAGTGGGCGACCCACACGTGCGGCCCACCGCGGAATCCGGCTACCGCGCCGCCCGGAATGCGGCGGCCGGCCCCCCCGCGCAGGGCAATGTGGGCGCCGGCGCCGGCGCCACGGTAGGCAAGATCCACGGGCTGGGGAGGGCCATGAAGGGCGGTCTGGGCACGGCTTCCTGGCGCCTGCCCAATGGCCTGGTAATCGGCGCCCTGGTCGCTGTAAACGCGGTCGGCGATGTGGTCGATCCCGAAACCGGACAAATTCTCGCCGGGCTGCGCACGCCCGATGGCAAGGCTCTGGCTGATACGATGGCCGAGTTTCGCAGAGGCGCCAGCCTTGCCGAACCCGCGCCCGGGCGGCACACCACCATTGGAGTGGTTGCTGCCAACGTGGCATGGTCCAAAGCGCAGGCTACCAAAGTTGCCCAGATGGCCCAGGACGGCTTTGCACGCGCCATCCGGCCGGGCCACCTACCCTCCGATGGAGACACCATCTTTGCCCTGGGAACCGGCCGCCTGTCCCTCGCGGAGAGCCACCTTGGGCTGATCGGCGCGCTGGCGGCCGACGTCATGGCTCAGGCCGTGGTCTCCGCGATCCTCCACGCCAAGGGAATCCCCGGATACCCGGCGGCCGCGGATTTAAAGAACGCGCCGGGCTGAGCCTCTGCGGCGCCTTCAGCAACTTTTGTCCAACGCCCGGTATTATGCTTAAGAATGAGATTTCTGCTGGCTGCCCTGGTGCTGTTGCCGGCGTTGTGCGCCCAGACCTGTGCGCCGGCAGCCCGCCTGCAACCCGTTGATTCGGTGAGCGGAACGATCGACGTCACGAGTTGCGAGCTCTCCGATGGGTCCTCTTACGCGGAATACTCGCTCACACTATCCACCCGCGGCCAGATCCAGCTCGAGGGGGCCTCCAACGATTTCCCCCTGACCCTCATTCTGCGGGACGAGAGCGGGCACAAAATCGATTCCGGGACGAGCATCCGCCGCCCGCTCGAGCGGGGGCGATACTCCGTGCGCGTGGATGCGGGCGCCTCCGGCCAGACCGGCGCCTTCACCCTGAAAAGCAACTTTACGCTGGAGCCGGGAACGCTCTGCCGGGACTTCCCCTCGATCGGCCTGAATCAGGCGCTCACCGGCAATCTTTCGTCCGGCGGCTGCCTGCTTCCGGACGGTTCGCCCTTCGATGGCTACACCGTAACCACGTACGGTCCGGGCACCCTGCAAATCGCCTTGCAGGCCGACGGTTTCGATGCCTACCTGATCCTGCGCTCCGCCGACGGCCACCTCCTGGCTTCGGGCGATGCCGGCGGCGCCGGAAACACTGCCCAGATTTCCTACGCGCTGCTGGGAAACCAGATGTACACCATTGCCGCCAGCAGCGGGGACGGCGGCACCGGCGGGTATCATCTCACGCTGAGTTTTGCCTCAGCCAGCGGGGATCCCTGCCAGCCGGTGAAATCCTTGAATCCGGGAGATCAGGACCAGGGGACCGTCACGTCCAAAGGCTGCCTCTATACCGACCCTGCGAGCGGCCAGCAGGTTCCGTTTAACTGGTATTCCATTCAGGTGGCCGCCGCCGGCCTGGCCGATCTGCGGCTCTCCTCCCAGGCTTTCGATCCGGTGCTTTGGCTGATCGATCCCTCCGGCAACGTGATCGCCGCCGATGCCGAGACAGGCGGTAAAGGCCTCTCGGTGATCCGGCAGCAGCTTGTTGCGGGAACCTACACCGTACTGGCGTTCAGCACCCAGACCACCGGCGGCGCGTATAGCCTGCAATACTCCCTTTTCCCCGGGCCCCCGGCGAGCTGTCCGGTGCTTCAGATTCAACCCGGCACTGCCGTCACTGGCAAGTTGGATGTGACCTCCACCTGCCGCACCGCCACGGGCATCGCAGATGTCTATCGCTTTACGACCTCTTCAGCGGGGACTTTGAGCATTGCCATGACTTCCGGCGACTTTTATCCCTACCTGGAGTTGTGGGATGAAAAAGACAACCGTGTGGTGGCGGATGCCGGGGCCTATTACGGAGCCGGATCCAGCATACAGGCGGATCTGCCGGCGGGCACCTACGCGATTGTGGCCGGCACGATTGGCGGACAGGGCGGCTATAACCTCGGCTACCAGTTGACCGGGCATGCTCTGGCTGCCTGCGGGGCTCCTGCGACCCTGCAGCCGCCGGGCTACATCGGCCTGCTGGGAGGCGCCGCTAGTTGTCCGGGCCCCAACGGCCAGCCCGTCGACTGGTATCAGTTCACCACCGATGCGGATGCCACCATCGCCGCCGTGATGACCTCTCAGAACCTGGACAGTTTCCTCGCGCTTCAAGATTCCCAAGGTAATCTGCTCCGCTGGGACGATAACAGCTACGGCCAGCAGGACGCCATGCTCGTGCAATTCCTGCCTGCCGGAACCTACCGCATCAGCGCCCGGGCTGCCGAAAACAGTGGAGGCGGTCTGTATGAGTTGGACCTGCGCGTTGCCTCGGGCCCTCGCCCGGCGGGTTGCGGTCCTTTGCGCTCCGTCGCTCCGGGCGACTCGGTTACGGCACAGCTTTCCTATACCTCCTGCCAGTATCCCGACGACACCTTTGCGGATTTGTATCAGCTCACCCTGGCGGCTTCCACGACCCTCCAGATAGATATGACTTCCACCGACTTCGATGCCTATCTGCAAATCCTGGACGCCAAGGGCAACATCCTGTTCGAGGACGACAACGGCGGCGGGACCAGCAACGCGCGCATCAGTCGCACGCTGGATGCCGGCACCTACTTCGTTGTTGCAAAACCCTACGCCGACTACGCCTCGCAGGGCAACTACGCACTAACCGTCACCCAGAAGTGAACCCCGCAACCGATACCCCCACGGGCACGTCCCATGAGGTAGCAAGTCCCTTTTCTTCAGTTGGCTCCGCAACCCTACTTTTGTGGAGCCGGCCGGTGGACATGCTCCTCCGAGTGTCCGCCGGCCCTTTTTTGTAAGAATTTGTAAATTCCCTCTTGCCCGGCAACCGGGCGAGACTAGTAAAAATACAAAACGTCCGGCCGGACGCGCCCGTTGGCTTCGGCGCAGGGGCCGCACTCCATCTGGTAGCCCGGCCACGCTTGCCGCACCAACTGCGGAATCCTCTCGGGGTCCGTGGGCACGTGGTAGGACGCCAGAGACAGGCGCGGATGGAATTTCGCCAGCGTTTGCTGCGCCCCCGCGAGCGCGTGCGTCTCGGCGCCTTCGATGTCCATCTTGATGTAGTCGACGCGCTCCAGTTTCAACTCCGCCACCAATTCGTCGATTGTGACCAGCGGCACCTGGATGGTCTTGTTGGTGGGCTTCTGGTTCATCACGAAGCTGTCGGCCGCGGTGTTATGCGGGTCGATGCTCAAAGTCAGCATGTCGTCCTTGTCCCAAACCCCCTTGGGCATGATGATTACCCGTCCCGCGGCGATTTCGGAAGAGAAATTGCGCCGCAGTGCTTCGAGGTTCTCGGGAGCCGGTTCGATGGCCACCACTGTCTTCGCGCCGGCGTCCAGAGCCACGCGCGTGTAAACGCCCACGTTGGCGCCGCAATCCAGCACGGTATCGCCCGCCTTGACGGCGCGTTCGCCGGTGCCGTAGATCTGGCGCTGCTGCTCTGCCAGGTTGAAGGGCAGCACCCAGTCGTCGCCCTCCGGAATCCACCAGCGCCCCCGCGGCGTGTCCCATAGATGGAAGCCGGCGGGGTCCTTCTCGATCAGGCGGCTGGCGCCCAGGATCTCGTCTTTGTAGCGGATCTGGAGCTTCAGATTCTCGTCCGCCTTCAAGGCATTCTCCAGGGGACACACCGGGCTGCGCCCCGCGGCCGCGATGGCAAACAGCCGCACGGGCGCATAGAAATAGCCACCCACCGTGGCCGCGATTGCCGCTCCGGCCAGCGGCAGCAGGATCTTGGTGATACGGGACATAGGATTTTAGACTCGGCGCAGCAGCAGCGCGGAATTCTTGCTGCCGAAAGCGATGCAATTGGCCACGGCGTGCTCGATGTCCATGCGGCGGCCAGTCTCGGGGATGTAATCCAGGTCGCACTCCGGATCGGGCTCGTCCACGTTGATGGTCGGCGGCGCTACGCCGTCACGCATGGCCAGCAGCGTGCACGCCACGCCGGCCGCGCCGCAAGCTCCCTGGGGATGTCCGATCAGGCTCTTTACCGAGGAACCCGCCAGTTTATAGGCGTGCCCATTGAAGGCCAGCTTGACGGCGCGCGTTTCGATGCGGTCGTTCAATTCCGTGCCGGTGCCGTGATAGTTGATGTACTGTACGTCCTCCGGGGCTATGCCGCCTTCCTGAATGGCCAGCAGCATGGTGCGCGCCGGCTCCTCACCGCATTCCTCCAGGCGCACACGATGGTAGGCTTCGCAGGTGGAACCGTAGCCCGCCACCTCCCCGTAAATCCGCGCTCCCCGCGCGCGGGCGTGTTCCATATCCTCCACCACGAAGAACCAGGCGCCCTCGGCGATCACGAAGCCGTCCCGATCGCGCGAGAACGGCCGCGAGGCCCGCTCCGGCTCCGCGTTCCAGGCTGTGCTCATGATGCGCATCACGATGAACCCGCGCAGGATCAGCGGGGCGATCGGCGCATCCACCCCGCCCGCGACCATCATGTCCAGGACGCCGGCGCGGATGTTGCGGTAGGCGTAACCCAGCGCATCCGTCGAGGAAGTGCAGCCTGTGGATATGATGTGGCTCATTCCGCGGAAGCCGAACCGCATCGAGATTTCGCTGGCCAGCGTGCCGATGGTCGAGGTGGGGATGGTGTACACGCTGCACTGCTTTTCTTTGCCCGTGTAGTACAGGCGATACTGATGCTCGGTGAACTCCTGGCTGCCTCCGCCCGAGCCGACGATGACCCCGACCTCGCGGAGCTGGTCCCGGGTCATACCGCGATAGTCTACGCCCGCGTCCGCCAGTGCTTCGGCCACCGCCGCCGCTCCCAGCGGCACCACCCGCGAGACGTGCGGCCGGTCTTTGGACTGGACGTATTGACTTTCATCTAACCCCACCACCTCGCCCGCCACTTGCACCGGCAGGTGCGAAGGATCAAACCGGCTGATGCGGCGGACGCCGCTCAGGCCGTTCTTCGTCGCGTCCCAAAAGGCCTCTCGCCCTATGCCATTGGGGCTTACGGCGCCGATACCGGTGATGACCACCCTGCGATTCATTTACCCGTCAGTATACAGCAGCCCTCGCCCGGCTTTGCGTTTTTGGGGTTCCTCACGTTAGGCTGATGCCATGGATGCCGGAGGCCCGCCGCGCGCTCGATCAGGCATCGCCCTGCTGGCCGGCCTCCAGGCCGGGATGGGCGCGGTCCTGGTCATGCTGGGTTGGCTCTCCTTTGCGTCTCTCTGGTACCACCGCTCCATCTGGAGCGTGGCCAACCTGCTGGGTTCCGCCGTTTACGGGGAGTCGGCCCTGCGCCCCGGGTTCGGACGCGGGAGCCTGTTCGGCCTGGCGGTGTATCTGGGCCTGTATAGCGCCCTGGGGGCCCTGTTCGCTGCTGCCGTGTCTGGTCGCCTGCTCCGCCTGCGCCCAGCCTTGCTGGGCATCCTCTGGGGTGTCGGCTGTTATTACCTGCTCTTCGGTTTCGTCTGGGAGCGCCTGGATCCTCTCATTCCTCTCTACACCCACGACGGACCCATGCTGGTGGGACACGTGCTCTACGGCGCTTTGCTGGGACGCTTCCCGCGCTATCTCCAGGCTCTGGCTTCTCCGCCGGAGCCCGCCGCGCTCCCCGCTGGTGAGGCATCGTCCGCGGGTCCGCAAAACATCTCCGAATATCCGGAACTTCCATAGCCGACCCGGCAGGGGACAGGTCTGGAGCCCTGTGCCGCCGAGTCACACCTGTATCTTTGCTGGCTCGTTGTTGACGCTGGCGGTATCCGGTAAAATGTTGCTTTATCACCTGCGATCCGGCTGTACGGAGTGAAACTGTTTCCCGTGAGTCTACGTCTCCGTAAAAGCGCAGAGTGGAAAGGTATGCGTTCATGAGTTTCCGCAGGCGCCACCGCCTGAACAGCGCCTGGATGTGTCTCTGCGCGCTCAGCGTCTTGCCGGCGCGGTCGCAGACGCCGCCGGCCCAGCGCCCCACGCAGCCGCCGGCCCAGTCGTCTCCGCAGACGCAAGCCCCGAAGCCGCAGCCGCCGAAGCCCCCGAATCCCTTCGAAAACGTGCCCGAGGCGCAGCCTGAGGCCCCCAAGCCCCAGCCGGCGCAGCCCCCGCCCGGCCAGAAGCCCGGCCTGGAGGCCCCCAAAGCTGTGGAAGCGCCCAAGCCTGCGGCCGGCCCCATCATCGAATCCATCGAATTTCGAGGCGCGCGCCGCGTCCCCCAAGACACTCTGCGCGCCCTTATTTTCAGCAAGAAGGGTGATCTCTACAATGAGGACGCCCTGCACCGCGACTTCATGGCCCTGTGGAATACGGGCCGCTTTGACGACATTCGCCTGGAAACCGAGCCCGGACCGGCCGGTGTCATCGTGCGCTTTGTGCTCACAGAGCGGCGCGTGGTGCGCAGCATCAAGTACGACGGCATGAAGTCCATCACCGTGTCGGAAATTCTCGACCGGTTCAAGGAACGCAAGGTAGGCCTGTCTGTCGAATCGCAATACGATCCCAATAAGGCGCAGCGCGCCGCGGTGGTTCTGAAGGAGTACGAGGCTGAGCGCGGCCGGCAGTTCGCCACCGTTACCCCCGAAATTCGCCAGATTCCGCCCTCCTCCCTGGAAGTCACTTTTAACGTCAACGAAGGTCCCAAGGTCAAGGTCGGGGAGATCACGGTGACGGGCAACAGCGCCTTTGGCAAGAGGTTCGTCGTTCGGGCCATGAAGAACTCCCACCCCATCGGCATCCCGTACTCCATCCTTTTTGAGAACCTCTTCGCCAAGACGTACGATTCCGCGAAACTGGAAGAAGACAAGGACCGCATCCGCGACGCCTACCAGCAACAAGGCTATTTCACGGCCAAGGTGCTGGACCAGAAGGTCACCATTCATGACACCGGCGGCAAGGGCTTCCGACTCCCCCTGATCAAGCCCAACAAGCCCGGCAAAAGCGCCGATATCATCATCCCGGTCGAGGAAGGCCGGCAGTATCACCTCAACAAGATCACCTTCTCCGGGGTCAAGCTGTTCCGCACCCCGGAGACGCTGATGAAACCGCTGTTCCAGATGTCGGAAGGAGACATCTTCTCTACCGCCAAGCTGCGCAAGGGCCTCGAAAACATGCGCAAGCTGTACGGCGAGTTCGGCTATATCGACTTCGTGCCGGAGCCCTCGTTTGACATCATCCCCAACTCGGACAAAATCGACCTGACCCTTACCGCCGACGAGGGGAAGCAATTCTTCGTCCGGCGTATTGATTTCTCCGGCAACACCACCACCCGCGACAAAGTGATTCGCCGCGAGCTGCTGCTGGATGAAGGCGATATGTTCAACTCCCGGCTTTGGGACCTCAGCATCCTGCGCCTCAACCAGCTCGGCTATTTCGAGGTCCTCAAGGAAGGTGAAGCGGCGGACATCAAGCGCAATACGCAGAACAACACGGTGGACATCACCCTGAAGGTCAAGGAGCGCGGGAAGAACTCCATCGGACTCAACGGCGGCGTCTCCGGTATCGCCGGCAGTTTCATGGGGTTCAATTACTCCACCAACAACTTCCTGGGCCTGGGCGAGACCCTTTCGCTGGACGCGCAGTTAGGCACCCGCATGAGCAGCGTGTCGTTCGGCTTCACGGAACCGTATTTCCTGGACCGCCCCTTGCAGGCCGGCTTCGAGGTGCACATCACCCGCTTCAACTTCGATCAGGGCCGCGAGTACTCCATCCTGGCCGGGCAGGACCTCATCCCCTTGTTTAACTCGCTCGGCCAGAACAACCTGATCAACTACATCCAGAACGGGCACGGCTTCTCGGTTTCGTTGAGTTATCCGCTGCGCCGCAGCTTCTCCCGCCTGGGCATTACCTACGGCTACGACGTGTCCAACATCAAGGTGCTCAGCGACGCGGCGTCCACGTATTTCGAGTACATCAACTTCAGTGGCATCGCGGGCCCCAACTCGCTCACCGGCATCAAGACCAGCGCCATTACCCCGTCCTACAGCTACAACACCGTCAACCACCCCATCAACCCCACCGGAGGCCGCAGCCTGTTCATCTCCGCCCAGGTGGCCGGCAGCGTCCTGGGCGGCAACGTCAACACCGTCCGCCCGACCATCGACGCGAAGTACTTCAAGCCCGCGCCGTGGCACCGCACCCATATTCTGGCGTTTCACGCCATGGGCTCCATGCTCACGGGTTACGGCGGCAAGCAGGCGCCGCCCTTCTCACGTACTTACATCGGCGGCGAACAGGACATTCGTGGGTTCGAAATCTGGGGTATCAGCCCGATCGCGTATGTCCCCTCCAGCGCCACCATCAACGTGCTCAACGCGGATGGCAGCGCTCGCCAGCAGCGCATTCTGGTCAACGGCGTACCGCAGTTGACCCCGGTGACCATGAATATTCCGATCTACCAGATGATCTTCCCGGGCGGCGACACCCAACTGATCGGAAATTTCGAGTACCGCATTCCCATCGTCGGACCGGTGACGCTGGCAGCCTTCCTCGATGCCGGCGTCAACAAGATCCTGCGCTCCGACCAGTTGGTGATGGACCCCAGCCGCATTGACACCCTCAATGGCGAGTTCCCGCAGGCGGGTTTCGAAGGCAAGGCGCGGATAGCCCCTGGCACCCAGCGCCCGCGCATGTCCACCGGGCTGGAGTTGCAGGTGCTGTTGCCGGTCGTCAATGCCCCTTTCCGCTTCTATTGGGCCTACAATCCGCTGATTGTCCGGACCTTCCTGCAGCCGCCCATCGTGGCGGACCGGTCGTTCTTTCCGAACAGCCAGACGTTCAACGCGGCCATCGCGCAGTTTGGGCAAGCCTCCCCCTTCTGGGAGGACCGCAGGACTTTCCGGTTCACCATCGGGCGCACCTTCTGAGGCACGCGAAGTCATGCTAGTATCGAATCACACGCAAGGAGTTTAGCTTTGAAGAAAAATCTTCTCGTTTTCCCTGGTTTGGCGCTGGCTGCCTGTCTGTGTGCTCAGGCGCAGACGAAGGCCGCCGCGCCCGGCAAGATCGGCATCATTCACATCCAGAACGCCATCATCAGCACGAAGGACGGACAGAAGGCGGCCACCGAACTGCAATCCCGTTTCGCTCCTAAGAAGGCGGAGATCGAGAAGAAACAGAACGACATCGCCCAGCTCCAGGACCAGCTCCGCAAGGGCAGCAACACCATGAGCGACGACGCCAAACAGAAGCTCATGCGCGATATCGATCAGAACACCAAATCGCTCAACCGCGAGACCGAGGATGCACAGGCGGAACTGGACCAGGAGCAGGGAAAGATCATGCAGGAGCTGGGCCAGCGCATGATGGCCGTCATCACCAAGTACGCCAAGGACAACGGCTTCAGCCTGATTCTGGACGTCAGTTCCCCCCAGACGCCGGTGCTCTACGCGGCCAACGAGATCGATATCACCAACGACATCATCAGTCTTTACGACAGGAATGCCCCGGCATCGCCCATGACTACGCTGCCGAGCAAACCGCCGGCCGCCCCCGCGGCTACGGCTGCTCCGGCGCGGGTCGGCCCCCCGAAGAAGTGATGCCGCACCACCGCGGTTTGGTGTAACGCCCCGAGGGACGGCCGCGTCTGCCATAACGGCAGCTTCCAGTCCTTGGTAGTTTGGCGGTAAGCTAGGGAGAAGTGAGGCCCGTATGAAACGAGCGGCAGGTGTGGCGGTTATGCTTGTGGCGGGGGTTTCTGCGTTTGCCCAGCACGTGGGCCCCAGGTCCGGCGGAAACGTTCGTGGCTTCAACGGCGGCTTCGGCAGCGTGGCCTTCCCGGCCACCGGTTCGCGCCCTGCCAGTCTGTATAACAGCGGTTTTGGGAATGTCGCCTTCCCGGCGTTCGGCCATTCTCCGGCCATCAACAACGCGTATAACGCCTTTTCCATCACAGATCCCAGCTTTGCCGCCCGCCTCGGGCGCACTGTGAGTGGGGCTCCCTATGGCTCCTATGGCGGGAATCGGGGACAGGCTTATGTGTACGTGCCTTATGCGTATCCAGTCTACGGCGGAGATCCATATGCGGGCTACGGCATGTATCCCGGGAATGGCTACGATCCTTCCGCACCGCAGCAGCCCAACGTCACGGTTATTTATCCGCCGCAATCCGCACCGGTCACCATCATCAATCAGCTCCCTGCGCCGGTTTCTTCCCAGCAGACGCTTGTGCCGCCTGAGTCGCCGCAGGGTGGCACCGCCGCGCCGGAAAGTACGGCCGCTCCGGCGTCCGATACCGGCAGCTACTATCTGATTGCCTTTAAAGATCACTCCATCTATTCGGCGGTGGCGTATTGGGTGGAAGGCGACACGCTACACTACTTCACCTCCGGCAACGTGCACAATCAGGCTTCTCTCTCGCTGGTAGATAAAAATCTCACCGAGCGCCTGAACAAGGAACGCGGCATCGACCTTCGCTTATAGGGCTAAGCGGCGTACGAATTCAACATCCCCTTCCAGGAAATCATAGCTGGGGAGATTTGCGGCCCGATCCCAGCGGATCTCGTCGAACACCCGGTTCTGCGGCGTACCGGAAAACTGCGTGACCTGGAAGAAAACCAGCAGGATCGGCAGCTTGCCCGGATACTGATACTCGTAGCGCTCCACCTCCGGCCCGATCGCCGCCCGAATGCCTAGCTCTTCTTCCAACTCCCGCCGCAGCGCCTCCCCGGGCGTCTCCCCCACTTCCACTTTGCCTCCGGGGAACTCCCACTTGAGGGCGTGCGCCTCCCCTTGCTTGCGCCGGCAGATCAGCAGCCGGCCGTCCTGCTGAATTAGGGCCGCGGCGACCGTCGTCAACCCGCCAGCTCCAGGGCTTTGAAACGGCGAAGCTCGTCGGCCGGCATCTCCGGCAGGCGGTGGAGCCTTTGCCGGAACCATGCCCACGGGATGTGGAAAACCTGCACACGGGGCTCGAACTTGGAGCTGTCTTGGATGAAACAGCTATGCGTACACCAGCAATTGGCTTGGGGGATGTCGGCTCGTTCCGCCTGCATGGCCGGCGATGCCAGCGCGCGCCGCAGGTCGAAATCAAACTCTGCCAGGTCTCCCAGGATGCCGCGCATCTCGCAGGCCCGGAAACGGCCGTTGTGGTCCACCACCAGGGAGGTCTGGCCAGCGGTGCAGGGCATCGGCCAGGGCTGCGGACCTTCCAGGCAGGCTTCATGTAGATCGAAGTGGAAGCGCAGGTTCCCCAGGTAGTACATCCGGGCGATGTGCCGCACCCCCGCCGGCAGGTGCGCGAACAGCTTGTCGGCATAGTGCCGGTGGAATGGCATCAGGCGCGCGTGCAGCGCGGAAAGCGCCTCACGGCTCAGGCTCATGAGCGACGGATCCGGCGCCTGGCCCCGCACGACCTCGAAGTATTGCCCGTCCAGTTCCGTGTGCTCCATGAGGTACAAGCCGAGCCGCACGATCTCTTCGTAGTTTTCGCGGGTGATCACCGTCACCACGTTGCGCCTCAGCCTCCGGTTGCCGCGGTAGCGCCTTTCGGCCTCCCGGATGGTCTCCAGCGTGCGCGCGAAGTTGTTCGGCACCCCGCGGATAGCGTCGTGCGTATTCGCCAGCCCGTCCAGCGAGAAGTTCAGGTCGATGGCTGTGTCCGGACACCGCGCCAGCATGCGGTCTACGCTGCGGAACAGCCTTTCGGGCAACAGGCCGTTGGTGGGCAGATTGACGTTGCGCACGCCGCAGCGCCCGGCAAACAGGGCCACAATTTCACCCAGTTCCTCACGTAGTGACGGTTCGCCGCCGGAGATCCAGAGCTTCCGAAAAGGAGGCGCCGTGGCGGCCAGCCGCTCGATCTGGGAGAAGGTCAGGTCGTCTTTGCTGTTGAGTTTGTCAAAATAGAAGCAGGTGCGGCATAGCGAGTTGCAACGCGAGGTCACGAACAGGAACAGCGAGTCGAACTCCGCCTCACGCGCCCGGTCCTTCACCAGCGCAAGGTACTGCCGTACGGGCATGTAAGCTTATTGGAACACAAATGTATTCGGCGCGTCTGCTGGATCACTTCCAAAACCCCAGAAACGTAGGCGAGCTGGAAGCTCCCGCTGTCACCGTGGAAGTGTCCAATCCAATCTGCGGGGACATCCTGCGTCTCTCGGTGCGTTTTGAGGGAGATACTGCCGTAGAAGTGCGTTACAAGACCCGCGGCTGCACCGCCTCGATCGCCGCCGGCTCGGCGCTTACCGAGTGGATAGCTGGAAAGACCCGCCGGGAGTTGGCCGCCTTTCAGCCGGCCGTGATCGATCAGGCGGTCGGAGGATTGTCGGCTGAGTCCCGGCATGCGGCCCAACTCTGCCGGGACGGGGTGCGCGCCCTGCTGCGGGTCACACGGGCCGAGTGAGCGCGGCTTCCTCCTCGAGCCTGTCGAGTTCCACCTCCAGAGCTGCCAGCAGCTGACGGCAGGCGGTGAATTCTCCGCGCTCGGCGTGCCGTTCCATCTCGTGTAGCAGGTCCGCTGAGGACCGGGCCCCTACCCCATCGCAGGCGCCTCTGCAATAGTGGGCCAGGCGCCGCACTTCCTGCCCGTCCTCCCGCAGGATCGCCCGCTCCAGCAGGGGCTCCTGCTTGCGCGTGTCCTCGAGCAGCACGTCCATCACTTCGCGCATGAGCGCCTCGTTGCCCAGAGTGAGATCCCGAAGCTGCTGGCGATCCAGAACCATCGGTGAGCGGTGTGGCACAGTTTGATTGTGCCGCGCCCGCCCAATACGCAGCCATCCAGAGGAAACCTCAAAGCCACGGTGCGAAAGGCCCCAGGCCGGGCCGTGCGGGGGCCTTAGCGGGGCCGGGCGTTCCCGAAGCGAAAAGAAGACTCCAGCACTTCCAGGCGGTTGGAGACCAGCGCCCGCGCCACAAAACTCGGCTGCCGCGGCGACCCGAAGCGTAAATCCGTCACTTCTACCCACCATGCGCCTTCCGGCTCTGGGGCCGGCAGCACTTGCCAGTAGGGCCACCGCGCGAAACGCAGAAAGTCCCGGATGGCGGGGGAGCGCGCGGCGGCGGCCAGGGCCGGCTGGGCTTCCGGTTTGTACAGTACGTCTGCTTCCTCCGGGTCGAACTCGCCCAGCAGGTTGCACGCCGCCACGGCGTAGAAGCCGGAGGTCTCCACCAAACCGCGCCACCGGAACGGGTTGAACGGATCCGGCAGGGCGGCCACGCGCAGCGGGGTGGCGCCGCCGTACAGGCGCGCCTCCAGGGTCTCCACCGCGCGCTGGTGCAAGATCACCCGCCCCCCGTCGTACAGCGCCACAAACGCCAGGGCAAACCAGGCGAAGCCCCGCCCCGGAATACCGCGCGCAGCAGGCGCGCCGATTTCCTGGCTCACCAGGCGCGCCAACAGCGGGCCTACAAGCGCGATCAGCAGCACTGCCCAGATCCACAGGTCCACTACGGAGGTGATGTCCAGGTGAAACCACCGCGCCGAAAACGGCAGCAACAGCCGCACGCCGTAAATATTCGTGGAATCCAGCGCCAAGTGCGACCCCACCCCCGCCAGCGACAGCAGATAGGCCGCCCGCCAGCGGATCGGCCGCCGCGAGATCCCTCCCACGAGCAGCACCGGCAGCAACGCCATCACCGGCCAGGCCGCCAGCGCGTGCGTGAGATGCCGGTGGCCGTTCAGATAGCTCAGCGAACCCCGGGCCGCCGTGACTATGTCGACGTCCGGAGCGTTAGCCGCCAGCAGCAGAACCCAGGTTGCCTGGGGTGTGAAGCGCCGCAGTCCCGCCCGGCTCAGAAACCAGCCGGTGGCCGTGTGGGTTAGCGGATCCATCGGTGCGGGCCGGCGGCTTGCTACTCCGCCCGCGCCGCAAACAGGTGCGCGATATTCGGGTATCCGTTCATGGCTAGCCGGCACGATGGCCCCGCGCCGTAAAACCGCGGCGCGTGGAAGGTGAAGGGCGGAACATACACGATGTCCCCCTCGTTGGCGATGATCACCCCCTGTCCCTCGATGGGATAGCGGATCTGCCCCGCCATGATCAGCCAGAATTCCGCGCACTCCGGATGGTAGTGGCCTTTGTCATTGGGATTGAGCGGCGGCAGGTTCTTCTCGTAGCCGTAAATCACGTTGGCCGCCGCGCGGGCATTATTCACGAAACGATACATGAAGTTGCCCCCCTTGTACTGCGGCTCTCTGGCCAGTTCGTCCAGTTGTACGTGCCAGCGCGTCCCCGGGTCGAGCGGCGCCGGGGTGCGGTGCAGCGTCACCTTCATCCATGTGAATCCGGGCAGTTCGGGCGGCTGGACGTCCTGCGGATAAAGCGTCTTGGCGTGCGCGATGTTGGCTTCGAAGCGCAGCGCCGGCTTGTCCCCCACTGTCTCCATCGCGAAGATGGTCTGCATGGGCACCTGCACCATGGTGCCCTTGGTGGCCACGAAGGGATCCTGCCCTTCGATCTCGAACTTGATCTGCCCGTCCATCACGATCCACCAGGCGACCGTGTCCGGATGAAAGCGCCGCGACACCTTGGTCCCCGGCGCCGAGGAGATCCACTCGCCATGAATGTGATCGTCGTCCACGACGACATACCGCCAATCCCCCTGGCCCTGGTGCCGCGCCCGCAGTTCGGCCAGGCGCGTCACCGGTTTGTGGGGCGGCGCGTATGGGGTTAGTTGAACCGGCTTGGGGGCCCAGGAGGGCTCCTCGGCGGCGCCGGTGCGCGCCAGCGTGAACGTCAACACAGCCGCGGCCAGGGCACTCCCGGCCACGATGACGGAAGTCCGGAATCGCATGCTTGCTCCTCGGAAGGGACGAACCGAGAGGATTGTATCACGACTCCCGGCCCGCCCCCCGAGTACTTCAGGCGTACTCCAGAACGGCGGCGGGCGCAACCTGCGGAATCAGCGCCGGAAAAATCCCCGTCCCCAGCGTCGGGCGCAAGCCCTCTTTTTGGATGCGTCCTCCGAAATATTCGTCCAGCGGGTACAGGCTGTACGGCTCCAATTCCCGGAAGACCCGCCCCAGCCGCTGTTCGATCCGGTACACGGCGTGAAAGAAAGTTCCCCGATCGATCCCCATCTGCCGGCAGCAGAGCTTCCAGTCAGCCCCCAGCAGGAAGTGGAAACAGAAAATTTTGTACTCGAAGGTGTCGAGATAGCGCCGGCTTACCAGGCAGAAGTCTGCCATGTACTCTTCCCGCTTGCGGCCGTACGTCCGGCGCCGGTCTTTGCCCCGGCAGAATTCCAGGCTCACCCGGCCCATGTAGGCTTCCTGGGCCGCGTACTCCCGGAAGCGCTCGTAGCAAATGCGGAAAATCGCCCGGAAGACGCAATTGCAGGGGCGCTCCTTGCCGCGTTTCCCCGTGCGCAGTCCATATCCATGGCAGTGCGTGCAAGATGACTTGGCAAGCGCGATAGTCTCTGATCGATCCCAATCCATTAGCTGAATGTCCTCCCGGTGGCCCTCGACCCGCGGGGGCTGCACCACGAATGTAAAACTGCTCCAACTGTATCGCTTCACACGGAAACGTCAAGGTGTTTTTTCCCGGTGCGGAAGTCGGGTGAGGCAGATTTCCGCAGAATTGCTCACCTATTTTACAGAAATAAAGACTTTATTACCCTTTTTTCTTGATATCCCTCTTTTTGACAAAAAAGGACTATCTCTTGAGAGGGAGGCGCTTTTGGGGGTACCTATTTCACAGAGAAATATGAGCGCCACTCAACCTCTGGACTTCCGCACGGCCCGCCTGCGGCTGGTGGAAAGGATCAACCACCTGGTGCACAGCGGGCAGTTGACCGAGCGGCGGCTGGCCCGCCTCACAGGCGTGTCCCAACCGCATATCCATAACATTCTAAAAGGCATACGGACCCTAACGCCGGACGTCGCCGACCTCGTTCTGGAACACCTGGACCTCGACTTGCTGGATCTGTTCGAGAGAGAAAGGATCGACTCGCACCCCTGAGCGGCCATTGATAGCCGGCGGCGCGCAGCATATCCTGAAAGCAGAGCGGCGCACGCCGCCGCGAGGTGGAGCCGACAGGGATTGCACCGCGAACGACTGAAAAGACTGGCCGAGAGCATCAACGCCCTCTCCGCCAAAGACGATCTGCTGCTGCAGAAAACGCGGGAGATCGCCGCGCTGCGCCAGAAGGCCGCCGGGCAGTTGTACGGCGTCTGCGTGGGCTTCGTGCGCGAAGTCAACGCCCTGCTGCCCTCCCCGGAGGTGCGCCTCGATCCGGAGACTTACGCCCCCGAGGCCTTCCACGACGATGGCGTCAACCTGCTGCAAATCCACGTGCGCGGGCGGATTCTTCAGGTGACCTTCGAGGCCACCCCCGAACTCATCTCCACGGAGGAGTTCCGGGTCCCGTACGTGCTGCACGGCGCCACCCGCTGCTTCAACCAGCAGTTGCTGGACCAGCAGTTGATTGAAGAGCACCTGCTGTTCTACTGCCTGGAGCGCACGCACCCCATGTGGCGCTTCTTTGACGCCCGCACCTACCGCACGGGGGTGTTCGACGACGAATATCTGGTGTCTCTGATGGAGCGCCTGCTGTAGGAAGTCCTCTAACCGGCCTTGGCCTGCTTGAGCGCTGCCGCGATTTTCGAATTCAGGTCCTTGGTTTCTTTGGATTCGGGCACGGTTTTCAGAGCCTCCTGCGCGCGACTGCAGAAAATCTTCAGTTTTTCCGGGTCATCCAACTTGCGCGACGTGTACATCTGGGAGGCTTCGTAGAGGGCGCGCGCCATGGCCGTCACGAAGACCGCCCGCGGCACTTTGGCATCCCCGGATTTCAGCAGTTCCTGGGTCTTGGCCGGATCGTCCGGCGCGCCCGCCGCGCGGCAGGCCTCCAGCAGCACGGCGCGCTCCAGGGACCGCTTCTGGGCCATTTCCATCTCGTTGGCCGGCGGCAGGATGCCGTTCCCCACCCGTGCGAGCGTGACTACCGGGTTGGGGCTCCCGCTCGGATAGGGCAACGCCAGCGTGACGGAATCTTCTTTGCCCTTTTGGAAATCCTGATAGACTTCCGCGAAATGCAGGGCCAGGCGGCTGGCCGCATTGCGATAATTGTTTGCCTGCCGGCGGAAGGTCAGCGGCTCGGCTTTGTTGATTCGTGCGCCGCTTTCGTAGCTCTCGGCGAGGTCCGTGTAGCCTTGCGAAAGCCCGGAGGTGACAATCAGCAGCCAGGGCTGCGCCCGTCCTGCATATTCGCTGTCGGACGACAGCTTGTCCAGGTTGTCGATGGCCTTTGCGTAGTCGCCCAGCCCCCAGGTCTCCTTCGCGGCGGACCAGTAGAACGCCGGCGTGCCGGGCTGCGGCGCGTTGCTCGTGCTGGAGCAGGAGCACAATATCACCATTGTCCCCAAGGCGGCGCAAACGCCTCTCCAGCGGGTTGCCAGTAACTTCATCGCGATGCCTCCGTGCAGAAAAGCGATATCACAAGGCCGCGGCCTTTGCAAGGTCAATTCCGCCGGAAGGCGGTATGGTTCGGGAGACAATGGGGAGTCCGGATGCAGACCTTTCACATCGTGGTGCTCCCCGGCGATGGCATCGGGCCGGAAGTCATCGCGGAAGCTGTCAAGGTGTTGCGCGCCGTCGAATGCCGGCTGCGTGAGGTGCGCTTCCGCCTGGAGGAACTCTCCGCGGGCGCCGGCGAATACCTGCGCTGCGGCGACCCCATGCCGCCCGAGGTCTTCGCCCGCTGCCGTGCGTGCGATGCCATTCTGCTGGGCGCCATGGGCCTGCCGGATGTGCGGCGTCCGGGCGGCACGGAAATCGCTCCGCAGCTCGACCTGCGCGAGCAACTCGAACTCTATGCCGGCGTGCGGCCCATCCGCCTGTACCACGCGGAGCATTCGCCCCTGAAGCGCTACGCCGCGGGCGAGATCGATTTCGTGATGTTCCGTGAAAACACCGAGGGCATGTTTGCCTCGCGGAGCGCGCCGCACACGCCCTCCGAAGACCCGGTCTGCGACACCATCCGCATTTCGCGGCGGGGGTCGGAGCGCCTGTTCCGCGCGGCGTTCCGGGAGGCGGCCCGCCGCCGCGGCCTGGTGACGCTGGTGGACAAATCCAACGTGCTGCCGTCGATGGCGTTCTTCCGGCGGATCTTCGATGAAATCGCGGCCGAATTCCCACAGGTGCGCGCGGAACGCATCTACGTGGACGCGGCGGCGCTCTATCTCGTCCAGCGGCCGCACACCTTCGACGTGATCGTGACGGAAAACCTGTTCGGCGATATTCTCTCGGACCTGGCGGCGGGATTAGTCGGAGGCATGGGCATGGCGCCCTCCGGCGATATCGGAGACCGGCATGCCGTTTTTCAGCCCTCGCACGGATCGGCGCCGGATATCGCGGGGCAGGGAATCGCCAATCCGGTGGCCGCCATCCTCTCGATGGCCATGATGCTGGAGTGGCTGCGCCACCCGGAGACCGTGCGGGGCGCCGTCCTGGTGCGCCATGCCGTGGAAGCCGTGTGCAGCGATGGCCGCTGGCGCACGCGCGACCTGGGCGGCGCGCTGGGAACCCGCGAGATGGGCGACCGCATCGCCGCGGCGATCTGAGCCGGTTGGGCCTCAAGCCGAGAGCAGGCCGAACAACTCCGGCCGCCGCGTGCGTAGCGTGTAGTTCGGCTTGCTGCGCGCCTCCCACAGCTTTTCGGGCAGCAGGTCTACCACCAGCATGTCCTCCTGGATGCGCTCGCACTGCGTCTCGCCCGCGATCTCGCCGTTGGGATCGATCACCACGCAGCCGCCCGCGTGGTGCGGCTGGCTCGGACTGTCCTTGGGGTAGGTAGCCACGTAGCCCGCCCTGCCGGCCTGGTCGCAGATCACCGCGTAACAGGCGTTTTCGACGGCGCGCATGGGGTAGGTGGTCAACCAGAACTGACGGGAGCAGACGGCCGCCGCGCGCTCGGATTCCGGCGTGTCCTCCCACATCTTCATGCGCATGGCGTGCGGCATCAGGAGCACATCGGCGCCCTTCAGCGCCAGGATCCGGCACACCTCCGGAAGCCAGTTGTCGTAGCAGATCGAGATACCGATTCGGGCTTTGCCGATGTCGAACACAGGCATCTCCATGCCGCCCTTGTAATAAATCACTTCGTCACGCGAGAGATGGATTTTACGCTGCGCGCCGATGAACCCCTGCGGGCCGGCCAGCACCTGGGTGTTGTAGACCAGGTCCCGGTCTTTTTCGCTCAAGCCCACGCACAGGAACAAGCCCAGCTCTCTTGCCAGGCGGCAGAGGCGCTGGGTGGCAGGGCCCCCGGGCACCGGCTCGGCATTGAACCAGGTGTCCGGATCGCAGTGCCCGTGCACCACCAGCTCGGGAAACAGCGCCAGTTCCGCGCCGGCATCCCGCGCGCACCGGGCCCACTGCTCGATGCGTGCCAGGTTCTGCTCCGCCTGCCCCAGCAGGCCGTTCATGGTAATGGCTGCCACCTTGATCTTCTGCATCGGCGATCCGCCTCTCCCTCATCTTCACACGATTTGCCGCTACGCTATGCTGGATTTCCATGGATCCTGTCCCCGTCGCCGTAGTGCAGGCCAGCGCGGTGTTTTGCGACCGCGAGCGAAGCCTGGAGAAGGCCGTAGAGCTGCTGGCCGAAGCCGCCGGCAGCGGCGCGCGCCTGGTGGTCTTTCCGGAGGCCTTCGTATCGGGCTACCCCAAGGGCGCGGATTTCGGCGCCCGCGTGGGCATGCGTTCGCCCGAGGGGCGCCGCGAATTCCGCCGCTATTTCGAAAGCGCCGTGGAAGTGCCCGGAACCGCCACCGCGCAATTGGGCGCCGCGGCGCGTGCGCACGGCGTTTACCTGGTGATCGGCGTCATCGAGCGCGAAATCGGCACGCTCTACTGCACTGTTCTGTTCTTCGGTCCGGACGGCGCATTGCTCGGCAAGCACCGCAAGCTCATGCCCACCGGCGTGGAGCGGCTCATCTGGGGCTGCGGGGACGGCTCCACGCTGCCGGTGCTGACCACCCCGCTGGGCAAGATCGGCGCCGTGATCTGTTGGGAAAACTACATGCCGCTGCTGCGCATGGCGATGTACGCCAAGGGCATCCAAATCTATTGCGCTCCCACCGTGGACGACCGCGAAACCTGGATTCCCAGTATGCGCCACATCGCGCTGGAAGGGCGCTGCTTCGTGCTCTCCGCCTGCCAGTTCGTGCCCGGCGCGGCGCCGGACGCGCCCCTGATCCGCGGCGGCAGCGTGATCGTCAGCCCGCTGGGGCGCATCCTGGCCGGGCCACATTACGGCAGCGAATGCATTCTGCGGGTGGAACTCGACCCCGGCGAGATCGCGGAAGGCAAGTTCGATCTGGACGTGGCCGGCCACTACGCCCGGCCGGACGTCTTCCGCCTGCGGGTGAATGAGCGTCGCGCTCCGCCGGCCCGGTTCTGCGGCGAAGAGGAAGGATTACAATAGCCTCGTGCCAAATCGAACTGAAAGCGTGTCACTCAGCCGGCGCGCCGTGCTGGGAGGACTTTCCGCGGCGGCGGCCCTACAAGCCCAGCGCCGCGAGCCCCGGGAATGGAAGCCCAAACTTGGCGTCCTGGGCAACTACACCGAGGCGAACGTGGCTTTCGCGCGCCAGGAAGGCTTCACCAACATGATCCTGAGCGCCACGCCGCGTTCCACGCTGGATGCCAACACCGTCACCGACGGGCAGGCTGCCCGCATCCAGGCGTACCTCCGGGAGGCGGGCATGCACGTTTCCGCCTTCCAGGCCACTCAGAATCACATCGCCCCGGATGCGGACCAGCGCAAACGCGAGACCGATTATTTCGTCAAAGCCATCGAACTGGCGGGCAAACTGGGCGTCCGGAACATCGGCACGGCATCGGGCAAGGATTCCAACCGGCCGTTCCAGGAACAGGTGGACGAAATCGTACGGGTGTACACCGAGAAATACTTCCCGGCCTGCGAGAAACATAACGTGCGGATCCTCTGGGAGCCCTGGCCGGGCGGGCCCAACCTGGCCACCGGTCCGGTAGGCTTCGAAGCGCTGTTCAAAGGATTCGGCAATTCGCCCCACGTGGGCTTGCAGTACGATCCCTCTCACATGGTCTGGCAGATGATGGATCCCATCCAGGCCGCGCGAGACTTTGCCGACAAAATCTTCGACGTGCACTTGAAGGACACGGAAGTGATGTGGCACGTGCTGCGCCGCTGCGGCATCAACCCACCCGACAGGCAGCAGTGGTGGCGCTACCGCCTGCCCGGCCTGGGATCCATCGACTGGGCCGCCTTCTTCACGGTCTTGCAGGACCACGGCTATGACGGCGCCATGAGTATCGAGCACGAGGACCCCCTGTACGGCTCGCCCAGCCGCGGAGCGGACTTCTCGGAGGACTTCAAAACCGGTTTCCGCATGGCCAAGCGCTATCTGAATCAGTACGTGCCCGGTTAGCCGGGACGAGAGCCGTGAGCATCGCCCTACTTTCGCCTCACTTTCACTTTTTTACAACGGTCCGGCCGGTTCCGGTTTAAGATAGTAGAAACCGGTGCAAGCGGCCGTCCTGGAACACCTCACGAAAATCCTGGCGAGCAAAGCTTTCGTAAAGTCTGATCGCCTCAGCCGTTTTCTGCGCTTTGCCGTGGAGCAGGCCCTGGCCGGGCGCGAGGATCAGCTCAAGGAGTACGTGATCGGGGTGGAGGTCTTTGACCGTTCCGCCACATACGATCCCCGCATCGACCCCATTGTCCGGGTGGAGGCCCGCCGCCTGCGGGCGAAGCTGTGCCGCTACTATGAAACCGATGGCCGCGGCGACAGGCTGCGCATCGAGTTTCCCACGGGCGCTTATGTGCCGCGTTTCCACCACGGCGGCGAGCCGCCTCCGGTGGAGGCGCCGGCCCCCTCGCCGGATCCGGCCACCATTGTGGTGCTGCCGTTTGCCAATCTGAGCTCGGACCCCGAAAACGAATACTTCAGCGACGGGCTGACCGAAGAGTTGATCCACGCCCTGACCAAGGTGGAACGCCTGCGTGTGGTGGCCGCCTCCTCGGTGATGCAGTTCAAAGGCAAGCCGTACGATATCCGCCAGATCGGCGAGCGCCTGAAGGTGTGCTCCGTGCTGGAGGGCAGCGTACGCAAGGCCGGCAGCCGCGTGCGTATCACCGTGCAGCTCATCCACGCCGCCGACGGGCGCTATCTGTGGACGGAAACGTACGACCGCGAAATGCAGGACCTGTTCGCCATCCAGGAGGAGATTGCGCGCGCCATCGTCGCCGCGCTGCGGGTCCAGTTAGTGGGCGGGCCGAGCCGCCCGCTGGTCCGGCCGTCCGGCCAAAACCTGGAGGCCTACAACCTGTATCTGAAAGGCCGGCAGCAGTACAATCTGCGTACGGAAGAGGGCATGCACCGCAGCATCGACTTCTACCGGCGGGCCATCGATGTCGATCCCGAGTTCGCGCGTGCCTACGCGGGCATTGCCCTGTCGATGGAGGCCCTGGGGACCTATGGGGTCATCCCCCCCAACGAGGTCAAGGAGAAATGCCGCGCGAGCGCCTGGCGCGCCCTGCAACTGGATCCCACACTCGCTGAAGCGCACCTGCCGCTGGCCGCTGTGTGTGCGGTCTATGAGTACAACTGGGAGGAAGCCGAGAGCCACTATCGCCGCGCCCTGGAACTGAATCCCGGCTACGCCGAGGCCCGCTGTTTCTACGCTTGCGATTTTCTGGCGCAATTGGGCCGGCTCGACGAGGCCTTCGCGCAGATCCACAAAGCCCTGGAGATGGATCCGCTTTCGCTGGTGACCAGCTACCACTACGTGACGCTGCTGATCAGCCGGCGCGACTACGACCAGGCCATCGAACAGTGCCGCCGGATGCTGGACCTGGATCCGGACTACTATAAGACCTACATGGGTTTGGGGCGCGCCTACACCCAGAAGGGCATGTATGGCGCCGCGATCGAGACCTTCCAACGGGCGCGCGTGCTTAGCGGCGGCCTGCCGTATGTGACCGCGGTTCTGGCCCATGCCTACGCTCTGGCGGGCCTCCGCACCGAGGCGGAACAACTGCGCCGCGAACTGGTGCGCATTTCCAGGTGGCGTTACGTGCAGTCCACCAGTTTGGCCCTGATCGCCCTGGGGCTGGGTGAGCTGGACCGCGCCTTTGAGCTTCTGGAAAAGGCGGTTGCGGACCGGGAAAGCCCCGTTCTGTGGCTGGCCGCCTATCCCACCTACGATGCCCTGCGCTCCGACCCGCGCTACCAGGTGCTTCTGCGGCGCATCGGGCTGCCGCAGGCCGGCGCGGCTGCCGGCGCCTCCGCGGGCATCAGCGCCAGCCCATCCGCTGCCGCAGTGAATTGATCTGGGCGACGTGGTGCCGGCCGTGCCATGCGTACACGGCCGTGGTGCGGTCCAGGTCCATCACCCCCATCTCCGGATGTTTGAACCGGCGCGCGAAATCGCCCGGCCCCAGGGACCGCAGCAGGAGCACCCAGCGTTCGTGCAGGGCCTCCAGCAGCGCCAGCGAGGTTTCGACCGGCGCCGTCCGCGCGTCACTTAGTTCGGCCCACAGGTTCTCGTGGTAGGTCTTGATGGCGGGCTCGTCCTCGGTAAGCGCCAGCCGGAAGCGCACATAGCTGTTGACGTGGCTGTCGGGCAGATGATGCACCACCTGCCGCACGGTCCAGCCGCCCGGCCGGTAGGGAGTGTCCAACTGCGCCGCCGTGAGGCCCGTGACAGCGGCGCGCAGCCTCGCGGGCGCCTCCGCAATCTCGGCGATCCACCGCGCCCGCTGTTCGCTGCTGCCCGGCCCTGCGTATTCCAACTTGCCGATCGGGTATCGCAATTCGTCCATCTCTCCAGTCTCCTGTCGATACGTCCAAACTGCAAATCAGTCTACCTGCCCGCCCGCGCGGAAGGCATTCTCCAGCTTGCGCGCCGCCGTGCGGCGTCCCTCGGCGCGGTAGAGCGTCGCCAGGCCGCGTACCCGTTCGGCAACCCGGCCGTCCTCCTGCCCCCAGGCCCGCGCCGCGATGGCCAGCGACCGCCGGTAGAGTGCTTCCGCATCTTCGTTGCGCCCCTCCAGGCGATAGACGTACGCCAGGTTGTCCAGCGTGGGCAGCAGACGCGGGCTGTCCTCGCCGAGGGATTTCTCTAATACCTCGGCCGCCCGCCGGTCGAGGGCCTCCGCCTTGCCGTACCAACCCTTTTCCCGGTAGATATCCGCCAGGTTGTTGAAACTCTGGGCCACGTCCGGATGTTCGGAACCCAGGGTCCGTTCGCGGATGGCCAGGGCTCGCTCGTGAAGCGCCATGGCTTCGTCGATGCGCCCTCTCTCACTGGCGTAGGCCCCGAGGTTGTTTAACACCGCCGCCACCTGGGGGCTCTCCGGCCCGGCGCTTTTCTCCCAGATCGCCATTGCCCGGCGGTACAACGGCTCGGGATCGCGCGTCTTCCGCGCCCGGTAGCACTGCGCCAGGTTATTGAGCGCGGCGGCCACCTTGGGATCGTCCGGCCCCAGTTTCCGTTCCCAGATGGCCAGCGCCTCTTCCAGCAGCGGGCGGGCTTCGTCGTCCCGGCCTGTGGAACGGTCCAGTTCCGCCAGGTTGTTCAACGCCGTGGCCGCCTCCACGCTCTGGGCTCCATAGGCCGCCTTCCAGATCGCAAGGGCGCGGTGCAGGTCAGCCTCCGCCTGCGCGTAGCGGCCCAGCAGTTGGCGAACCAGGCCCAGATAGTTCAGGCAAGCCCCCAGATCCGCGCTACCCGGTTTGGCGGCTTCGAGCTGGTCGCGCGCGGCCATCAGGGCTGCTTCGGCCTCGCGGTACTTTCCCTCCTTTTTGAGCCGTGCGCCGGTTTCCAGGTTTTGTCTCCAGCCCGATTGCTGCGCTGCCAGAGACAAGCCCACGAGTATGAGCAAGCTGCATCGCGTCTGGTACATGTCTACAGCCTGAAGCCGCAGGGGCTGCCGCAAGGAGTGAGGAGAGGTTAGCTTACCGTGTGGTCCTTACGGTAAGAAGATGGCGGCCGGAAGGGCTCGGCCGACGCGCGCAGAGCCGCGAACAGGCCAGCCGTGAGGGCAAAACCCAGCACGCGCGCCATGATCTGGCTCCAGCCGTGTAAGAAGTATTGCCAGCCGTCCTCGGCGTGCCGCCCTTGCGCCCGCGCGTGTTCCAGAAACCGCAGGTCGCCGCGATAGTTGAAGTCCCAGGCCACGGCGCCCTCAGGAAAGCGCGCGGCCGCCGTGATAGGCGCTCCCGCCCGGTCCTTACCCATGCCGGTGGCGTTGACGACCAGCGACCCCGGCGGCATCCGGCTGAGCAGGCGGTCGTGATCCTCGGGCCCGTGCACCAGTTCACAGCGGGCCGGTGTGAGACCCCGCACCTGTTGCAAGCGCTCCGCGGAAACGTCCGTCAGGATGACCTGCTCCGGCTGGTGCGCGCGGTAGAGTTGCACGGCCAGCGCCGCCGCCGCTCCGCCGGCGCCCAGGATCAGCGCGCTGCCTCGAAACGGCCACTCCGGCAGAAAGGCCCGCAGCGCCATCCCGCTGGTCACGGTGTCCACGGCGATGCCCGTCAACGACCCGCCGCGCTGCACGATGCAGCTCACCTCCGCGAGCAGACGCGCGTCCGGCTCGAACCCGGCGAACAGGTCCCCCGCATGCCGGTAAACCTGCACTTTGTGCGTGGTCACCAGACCGCCGCGGCTCTCTGCATCGCTGCGGATGCGCTCTACGGCAGCGCGGTACACTTGCGGCTCGGCTTCCACGGGAAGATCCACACCGATCAGCTTCGTGCCCGCTGCGCCCGCCAGTTCCGCCCATCGCGGGAAGATCCGGTGCACCGAAGACTGGGCCGTGGTCACCCCGAGGAAGTACATGTTCGCCATCGCCTCTGATTATAGGAATCTCGCTGCGCTACCATGGTCCGGCAACCTGCATGGGAATCGGACATCTGGCCGTCGGCCTGGGACTGAAACGCGCGGCGCCGCAGATCAGCGCCGGCTGGCTGGTGCTGGCCGCCTTCCTTTGCGACGTGCTGCTCGGCGTCTTCGCGGCCCTCGGTTGGGAGACCTGGCAGGTTCCCCCGGATTACGCCTCGCGGCATTACCTGATGTTTGATTTCCCCTACTCGCACGGCCTGCTGGCGTGTATGCTGTGGTCGCTGGCCGCCGCCCTGGTGGCGCTGTGGATCTCCGGCCGCAAAAGGGCGGCGCTGGTGGCCGCCATCGCTCTCGCTTCACACTTTTTTCTGGACGCGCTAGTGCACGTGCGGGGTTTGCCGGTGTCAGGCCGGGGGTCCTACAAGATCGGCCTGGCGTTGTGGAACCACCTGGGTGTCGCGCTGGCCCTGGAAGTCCTGATGGCTGTGGCCGCGCTGCTCCTGTATTTCCAGGGTACGCGGCCTTCCGGGCGCCTAGGCCGCTACGGCATGCCGGTTTGCGTGGCGTTTCTTACCGTCCTGCTGGTGGGCGGCCAGGCGACCTCCACGGCCGTGCCCGGAGCCCGCGGCTTGATTCTCAGTTGGATCTTAGCGCCGCTGGCCTTCAGCGCCCTGGTTTTCTGGCTTGACCGGCAGCGCGCCGCCCGCACCTGAGCGGCCCCTTCCGCGCAAAATGTGCTACCTTTCGAGGAGCCATTTCAGCATGGAGGACGTCTTGAAAACACCCCTACTCGCGATACTGCTCGTGTCCGCCGCCTGCGCGCAGGCTCCCGACCTGAAGACCATCAGCGGCCACGCGCGGGCGCTGCAAAACCAGGTCAAGAACGTGGTGCTGCGCTCGGCCGAAAAGGTCCCGGAAGCGGATTACTCGTTCAAGCCCACCCCCGAGGTGCGCTCCTTCGGCCAGATTCTGGGCCACATCGCCGACGCCCAGTACGCCTTCTGCTCCGCCGCCATGGGAGAGAAGAATCCATCCCCGGGAGTTGAGAAGAGCAAGACCTCCAAGGCCGACCTCTCCGCAGCGCTCCAGGAAGCCTTTTCCTACTGCGACAAAGCCTATGCCGCGCTCACCGACGCCAACGCTGGGGATCCCGTGAAGTTGTTTGGGGCCGACCGTGCCCGGCTGGGCGTGCTGTCGTTCAACACCAGCCATGTCTACGAGCACTATGGCAACCTGGTGACCTACATGCGCCTGAAGGGTATCGTGCCGCCTTCGAGCGAGCGACGGAGGTAAGCGCAGCGGCTATCTTGCGACCGGCAGCGCGGCCGCCTGGCTCGCGGCGCCCCCGGCCAGGATCTGCAAGGAGTAGGTTCCGGCGGTCAAATCCAGAGTCCTGAACGCGCGTGTCGTCGAGAAAGTCGAGCAATCCGGGAGCGCCAAACCTGGGAACAGCAAAAACAGACAAAAGAGACAATAGATGAAAATGTGCGAGGCACCGCTGCACGCCTCTTTTTTTGGAGACGAGTGCGCTCGCGTCAAGGTGATGTTCGCGCGCAAAAAAGTGGTCCCTCGGGCGGCCTTGAGAAATGCGAGAATCATGAGTGGGCCTGCCGGACGGGCAGCCGCCCGGTAACGGGAGGAAAGTCCGGTCTCCGTAGGGCAGCGTGCCGGCTAACGGCCGGGAGGAACCTGTCAAACGGGTTTCTACGGAAAGTGCCACAGAAAAGATACCGCCCGGTGACGGGTAAGGGTGAAAAGGTGCGGTAAGAGCGCACCGCGGCCGGAGCGATCCGGCTGGCAGGGTAAACCCCACGCGGAGCAAGACCAAATAGGGGAGGAGGAGCGGCTCGTTCCGTTTGACTCCCGGGTAGGTCGCTCGAGCCGGGCAGTAATGTCCGGCCTAGAGGAATGGCTGCCGCCCGCAAGGGTACAGAAACCGGCTTACAGTCCGGCAGGCCCGCAAATCCCCCGCGATAAGATAGAGCCAATGCGCTCTGCTCGCTTTGTCCTTTGCCTTTTGTTTCCGATCTGGCTAGCCGCCCAGGAGAAGCCGGATTTGTCGGTGGTCCAGCGCATCCGTGCGGAGGCCTTTCAGAATTCCCGCGTCATGGAGAATGCCTTCTACCTGACCGACGTCTACGGCCCCCGCCTTACCGGTTCGCCGGGGCTCCAGGCCGCCGCCGAATGGGCGGTCAAGCGGATGCAGGCTTGGGGCTTGGTGCACACCAACCTCGAACCCTGGGGACCATTCGGCCGCGGCTGGTCGTGCCAGCGCTTCAGTGCTCACTTGAAAGAGCCGGAGTATGCTCCGCTCATCGGGTTCGCCCGCCCCTGGTCGCCCGGCACCAACGGTGCAGTCTCCGGCCAGCCCGTCCTGGCGGTCATCCGCACCGCAGCGGACATGGCAAAGTTCAAAGGGAAGCTCAAGGGAAAGATCGTGCTGCTGGAACAGCCGCGCCCGCTGCGCCCGGAAACGGAGCTCTTGACCCGCCGCTTTACGGACGCCGAGCTGGCGCAGGAGGCCCTTGCTTCGGATCCTTCGCCGGCCTCTCCTTTCGCCTTTCCGATTCCGCCCCCGCTGCCCGGCGCCCCTCCCGTCAGCCGCGAGGCCCGCGAGCGCTTCCGCAACCAGCTCAACCGGTTCCTCACCGAAGAAGGCGTCCTGCTCACCCTGATCCCCAGTCCCCGCATGAATGGCGGCACGGTGTTCGCCACGGCCGCCGGCTCGCGCGACCCCAAGGACCCGCTGCCGCCGCCTTCTGTCGCTCTGACCGCCGAACACTACAATCGCATCGCCCGGCTGCTGGACCGCAAGATCCCGGTCACCCTGGAGTTTGATATCCAGAACCGCTTCTACGAACAGCATCCGGATTCCTTCACCGTCGTCGGCGAGATTCCGGGCGCCGGCAAACCGGATGATCTCGTCATGCTGGGCGGGCATCTGGATTCCTGGACCGGCGGCACGGGCGCCACCGATAACGCCGCGGGCTGCGCCGTCGCCCTCGAAGTCGTGCGTATCCTCAAGTCTCTGCATCTCAATATGCCGCGCACCGTCCGGCTGGCGCTGTGGACCGGCGAGGAGGAGGGTCTGCTGGGCTCCAAGGCCTACGTCAAGGCGCATTTCGGCGACCCCGAAAGCATGACCCTGCGGCCGGAGCACGCCAAGCTCTCCGGCTACTTCAACCTGGACAACGGCACCGGCAAGATCCGCGGCGTCTACCTTCAGGGCAACGACATGATGCGGCCCATCTTCGAAGCCTGGCTCGAACCCTTTCGCGACCTCGGGGCGTCCACCATCACCATCCGCAACACCGGCGGCACCGACCACCTCTCCTTCGATGCCGTCGGCCTGCCCGGCTTCCAGTTCATTCAGGATCCCGTCGAGTATGCCACCCGCACGCATCACTCCAACATGGATGTCTACGACCGCCTGCAACCCGGCGACCTGATGCAGGCCTCTGCCATCATGGCCTCGATCGTCTACGACGCCGCCACGCGCTCCGAAATGCTGCCGCGCAAGCCCCTGCCTAAACCGCAGCCTAAGAAAAAAGAGCCGAAAGAGCCCGAAGAGCGGTAGACTGTACCCCACGGCGCAAGCCGCGGGAGGATCGTATGGCGAGCGAATCCGCAATCGGCCAGGCGTTTGATGTGGTGGTCATCGGTTCTGGTTTCGGCGGCGCAGCGGTGGCCTGCCGCCTGGCGCAGGCGGGCCGCTCCGTGGCCGTGCTCGAGCAGGGCAAGGAATACCCGACCGGGCGCGGTGAGATCACCGCCACCGGCCATGGCACGGACACTATCCGCCACGGGCACTTCATGGTGGATATTGGCAAAGGCATGAACGTCATCCGCGGCGTCGGCGTGGGCGGCGGCTCCCTGCACTACTTCGGTGTGCGCCTGCGCGCCCGCCCGGAAATCTTTGAAGATCCCCGCTGGCCTGCTTCGGTCACCCGCGAAGTGCTCGATCCCTACTACGATCTCTCCGGCGGCATGGTGCACGCCGAACCCGTACAGCCCAGTCCGGTGCTGGGCCTGCCGGCCAAAAGCCAGGCTTTCCTGGCTGCCGCAAAGGCCTGCCGCCGGCGCACAGGCGAGCCGCTGTACGTGCCCATCGCCGTGCATACGGGCCCCGGCGAGGTACCCACGCCTGCCGGCGTCCCCCAAACGCGCTGCGTCTACTGCGGCGAATGCCTCATCGGCTGCCCGCCCTCGGAAAGCTTCGAGGGCAACGTCAACGCCCGGGCGCTGCTCACGCTCAACTACCTCGCCGTCGCCCGCCGCACCGGCAACGCCGTCATCTTCCCGCAGCATCACGTGGGCCTGATCCGCCGGGGCGCGGACGGGTTCGAAGTGGATGTCTCCCTCGGCGACGGGGGCCTGTTCGCGCACAAGGGTACAGTGCGCGCCAAACAGGTGGTGCTGGCCGCCGGTACGCTCGGCACCGCCGAGATCCTGCTCAAATCCCGCGATGCCGGCGCCCTCACCGGCTTGAGCCCAGCCCTGGGCATGTCCTTCTCCGGCAACGGCGACTTCCTCATCCCCAAGACGATCAACACACCCCAGGACCTTCAGCCCAAAAGCGGCCCCTCTATCACCGTCGGAGCCGACTTCAGCACGCCGGAGCATAAGATCTTCATCGAAGAACTCGGCGTGATTCCCTTCCTGGAAGCGGTGATTGGCACGCGCAAGGAAACCGCCGTTTCGCTCTTCCCTCATCAATTGGCCTACTTGGGGATGGGCACCGATGCGGCCAACGGCGTCCTGCGCATGCACTTCGGCCGCGTTTGCGTGTACTGGGATCCTGCGCAAAGCATGCCGCTTTATCGCCAGATCACCGCCTGCCTGCGTGAGATGAGCCAACAACTCGGCGGCGACTACCAGCACGAGCTCTATGACGCCGCCACCGGCTTCGGTTTGATCACCGCGCATCCCCTGGGAGGCTGCGTGATGTCCGATGCTCCCGCCACCGGCGTCACCAACCCGCGCGGCGAGGTCCACGGCGAACCGGGCCTTTTCGTGGCGGACGCCTCTCTCATCCCCACCGCCCTGGCCACTAACCCCTCTTACACCATCAGCGCGCTCGCGGAACGCGTGGCCTTTTGGATGATCCACGGCCGGGAAATGCGCGAAAACGACCCCGATACGCCGCCCAATCAGTAGCCGCGGCATTGGCCTCGCCAAGACGGGCCGTTCTGCGCTGGGCCTCCGAAGGCCGGATCGCCGCAGTGTGTTGCGTGCGGGGATCTGAGACGTCACCGTTGCAGCCAAGGGGCGTGTCCTTCCAGCGACTGGTGGCCGGGAATAGAAAGGATCAGAATCAATTGTGATCGGGAGTGAGGCCAGATGAACAGCGACCAAGCAGAACCCCTGGTGGGTCCGGACGACACAGCCCCAGGCATACCTGCACTGGGTTTCATGATCGGCGAGTGGGAACTTGATTACACAGTCATGCAACACGGCAGCACGACACACGCGATCTGCGGAACAGGATCAATCCGGCGCCTCTTCGACACTGCTTACGTTACGTTCGACTATCAAATGCGGCAGAGGGAGACACGAGAGAAGATCGGAGAGGCCCACGCGATTATCGCCTGGGACAAGAAAGCCGGACGGTATCGATACTTCTGGTTCGAGAGTTCCGGAACGTTCTTGCAGGCCAATGGCCGCCTTTCCGATGATCATACGCTCGCGCTCGAATGGCAGGGAGTCAACTGCAGGCAGATTTTCCGCCGCGTCAATGCTGACGCCATGTACCTCGAAATGCAGTGTTCTGATGAAGACCTCATCCTGCGGGTCGACTTCACGCGGGTGACGGATGCCGGTCAGATTCGCTGATGCCGTCGCGTTCAAACCAACCGCGCGCCTGAAGCGGGCTGTTCTGTGAGGATCGCGGGCGCCCTCTACCCCGCCGCCTTGCTGGCCTCCCGCGCCTGCTCGATCAGCCATGCCTGGCTGTCCAATGCACGCGCGCGCGGGGCGGGGCGCCGCCGCGTGTACGTGCCATCGCTCTGCATGTGCCTTGCCTTCACCGTGTCCGCCAGGTAGATGGCCAGGATCCGCTCTTTCACCGAACGGATCAGTTCTTTGCCCTCCAGCGGGAATAGCGCCTCCACCCGACGGTCGATGTTTCGCGGCATCAGGTCCGCGCTTCCCAGGTAGATCTCTTCGTCGCCCCCGTTGCGGAAATAGTAGATGCGGCTGTGTTCCAGGAATCGCCCCACGATGCTGGTCACCTGGATGTTCTCGCTGATCCCCGCGATCCCCGGCCGCAAACAGCAGATGCCCCGCACCAGCAGTTCCACTTTCACGCCGGCCTGGGATGCCACATACAGCAGCCGGATAATCTGCGGATCCACCAGTGCGTTCATCTTGAAGACCAGGTGTCCGCCGCGCCCATGCACCTGGTGGTCGATCTCGCGCCGCACCAGCGCCTCGAAGCGCTCCCGCATGTTCACCGGTGAAACCAGCAACTTCTGGTAGTCTTTCTTGGCGGAATAACCCGTCAGGTAGTTGAACAGGTCGGTCACCTCGTCGCCCAGGGCCTCGTTGCAGGTCAACAGGCCGATGTCCGTGTACAGGTGCGCGGTCACCGCGTTGTAATTGCCCGTGGCCAGGTGGATGTATCGACGGATCGTCTCACCTTCCCGCCGCACCACCATGGCGACCTTGCAGTGCGTTTTCAGCCCCAGCAGGCCGTAGACCACGTGCACTCCTTCGCGCTCCAGCGCCTTGGCCCACTCAATATTGCTTTCCTCGTCGAAACGCGCCTTCAACTCCACCAGCACGGCTACCTGCTTGCCGTTTTCGTTGGCGTCCAGCAGCGCCTCCACGATCGGGGAATTGCGCCCCACCCGGTACAGCACCATTTTGATCGCCAGCACGCTCGGGTCGCGGGCCGCCTTGCTCAGAAAGTCGATCACCGGCTGGAATGATTCGAACGGATGGTGCAGCAGAATGTTCTGCCGGCGGATCAGGGTGAAGAGATCGTCCTCTTCCGATGCCGGAACCAGCGGCCGCGGAATGGCCGGCACGAACGGAACGTCCTTCAGGTCGGGACGGTCCAGGGCGTACAGGTGCATCAGCCGGCTGAGCGGGGGCTGCCCTTTCACCCGGTAGACCTGGCTGGCGTCCAGCTCCAGGTTGCTCACCAGGATGTCCAGGATGTGTTTCGGCATGTCGTCGCCCACCTGAAGCCGCACCACCGATCCGAAACGCCGCTGCCGCACGCCCTCTTCGATCGTCTCCAGCAGATCCTCCGCCTCCAGTTCCTTGATGGCCATCTCCGCGTCCCGCGTCACGTGGAAGGGGTGCGCCTCCACCACGCGCATGCTCCGGAACAGCGCCGCCAGGTTCGCCGCGATCACCTGTTCCAGCCACACGTAGGCTTCCTTCTGCGCCGGGCGGCGATGCTTGCCCGGGCGCTGCCGCGGCCGCCGGACCGGCACCAGTTGCGGCAGCGAATCCGGAATCTTCACCCGCGCAAAGAGCTCCACGCCGTGCTCATCCCGAATCAGCACCGCGAGGTTCAGACTCAGGTTGGAGATGTGCGGAAAGGGGCGCCCCGGGTCGAAGGCCAGCGGCGTGAGCACCGGGAACACAGTTTCGTTGAAGTACGCGTTCACCGTGGCCAGTTGCTTCGGGTTCAGCTCACTGTACTCAAGTATCTGGATTCCCGCCTCTTCCAGGGCGGGGCGGATCTCCTGCCGCAGGCACCGGTGCGCCTCGCCGGTCAGCCGTTTCACTTCCCGCCGGATCGCCAGCAATTGTGCGCTGGGGCTCATCCCATCCGGCCCGACTTCCAGGATCCCCGCGTCTACCTGGGCGATCAGGCCCGCCACCCGCACCATGAAAAATTCGTCCAGGTTCGAGCCCAGGATGGCCAGAAACTTGACCCTCTCGAGCAGCGGATTCCGCTCGTCCCGCGCCTCCTCCAGCACGCGCCGCTGGAATGCCAGCAGGCTCAGTTCCCGGTTGATGTACAGGTGGGGATCGCGCAAAGCCGCCAGGTCCCCCGGCTTCTTGGCGGGTGCCGCGCGAGCCGCCTTCGCCTTCCTGGAGGCGTCGGGAACCTCTTTCTTGGCAGCCGCCGTGCCTGCGCTTTTCGCCATCACGTCATCCGTCAGTCTACCGCAGGCGGTGTCCGTGGCACGCGAATTGCACGTTTATGGCCGGAAGTGGTTGTGGAAGGTAAATAAGTAACGGATGTGGAGGGATCTGGACCATGCAAAAGAAATTAATCATCACCGGTTTTGCTCTGTTATCCGTCGTGGCGCTAATGGGTTGGACGAGACATAGCAGCGCGCCACCGGCGCCGGACTGGAACCAGACATCCGTGAATGCCCCTCCCGCGGTACCCTCGGAGCCGTACGCCCAGCAGCTCCCGGCGCAAAATTACACGCCCGCGCCCCAGAACGCCGTCCATTCACAACCCGCGCCCGCAGCGGAGCCGGCTTCTGCCCCCGCTCCGGCGCAAGAGCCTGCTCCCGCCAGAACTACGCGGGTACACCGCTCCCGGCCTTTTAGCCACTCCGCGGCGATTGTGGGAGGAAGCGCCGGAGCCGGAGCGGCCATCGGCGCGCTGGCGGGCGGCGGCCGCGGCGCCGGTATCGGAGCCCTCGCCGGGGGAGCCGCCGGCTTCGTCTACGATCGCCTGACCAAGTGAGCCCAGGACGAAATTACCCCTTGCTTTCACCTTAATTTTTCTTTCCTCGCCCCTAAGGTCTCCCCGGCGTTTTGCCGATCTCCCTACTTGGAACGACAGGTATGGGAGGTCGGCTAAAAGGCTTTGAGGCGAATCCCGGGCTGGAGTGGCGGGCCAGATTATTCCTCGACCCCGTCGCCCGCCTGCGCTACCTGCGCCGCGCCACAGGCACCGCATCCCGGCGCCCCTGGGTGAGGATGCGGTGCCGTCCCCTCCGCGCGGGTACGGTTCCCCTGCTCCTGGCTCTTGCCTGGATCCCCTGCGTGGTCTCGGATGCCTCCACTCATGGTTATCCGCGCGTCTTCCGGCTTCTTTCTTCCGCCCCGCCCCCCAATGTCTGGCAGGTCGAAGAGACGCAGGGCTACGCCATCTTCTCCAACGGCTTGCGCCTCGAGAACCGTTTCACCGTGCGGAACCGCCCACGGGGCGAGTCCGCCGGGATTGTTTTTCACACCACCGAGAGCTTCCAGTTGCCCCTCGAGCCTGGCCGCAACCGCGCCTTGAAACTAATCGGCGAAGCGCTCCTGGAGTATGTCCGCCAGAAGCGCGCCTATCACTTCGTGATCGACCGCTTCGGCCGCGTCTACCGGGTCGTCGCCGAGACCGATGCCGCCAATCACGCCGGCCACTCCGTGTGGGCTTCCGGCAGGCGCGCCTACATCAACCTGAACGAAAGCTTTTTCGGGGTGGCCTTCGAAGCCCAGTCGCAAACCCCGGAAGGGGGCCCGGTGATCAATCCGGCGCAAGTGTACGCCGGCCGCATGCTCACCGAAATGCTCCGTTCGCGCTACCGGATCCCGGAGGAAAACTGCGTCACCCACGCCCAGGTCTCCGTGAATCCCGGCAACATGCGCGCGGGCTACCACATGGACTGGGCGCGCGCGTTTCCGTTCCGTGAATTTGGCCTGCCCGACAACTATTGGCGCCCGCTGCCCAGCGTGCGCCTGTTTGGATTTCTCTGCGATGCGTCGTTTCGCCAGCGGGCCGGCGCGCCCCTAGGCGAGGGCATCGCCCTTGCCGAAGGAATTCTGCACGACACCGCCCTGACGGAAGGCTTCTCGGTCCCGGCCTACCGCCAGGTGCTGCAAAAACGGTACCGAGAAATGACCACGGCGCTTCGTAATGGAAGCGCCTCCAAGGAGATCTGGAATGAAGCCAACGGAGAATCATCAGATACCGGCGATCGGCCTTGACTTCGGCACCAGCCGGATCGTCGCGGCCCGCCCGGGCGATCCGGCGCCGCAATTCGAGAGCCAGTTGAACGCGTTCATCAGCGTGCCCTTCTCGCGCATGACGGAGAAGGTTCTGCGGGAGCAAGGCGTGCCGTACGTCGCTGCCGGCGCCGAACTGTTTGTGCACGGCAACGAGTCGGCCCGCTTCGCCGACCTGCTAAACGCCGAGATCCGCCGGCCCATGACCCGCGGCTTCCTCAATCCCGGCGAGCCGGAAAGCGTCAAGCTCATCGAGGCCATCACCCGCCTGCTCGCCGGCAAGGTCGACAAAAAGCAAAAGGTCTGGTTCTCCGTCCCCGCCGCTCCAGCCGGCGCCGGGGAAAACCTGATCTATCACGAAGCCAGCCTCAAGCAGATGTTGGACGACATGGGCTTCGAGGCCCACAGTATCAACGAAGGCTTGGCCGTGGTCTACGGGGAACTCGAGGCCACCAACTATACCGGCATTGGCATCAGTTGCGGCGGCGGATTGTGCAACGTCTGTATGGCTTATCTCTCCGTGCCCATTCTCACCTTCGCCATCCCTAAGGCCGGCGACTATATCGACTCCAGTGCCGCCGCTGTCACCGGCGAGCGCGCCAACCGCCTGCGCCTGCTCAAGGAAGAATCGTTTTTCCTCAACGGCCACTACCCCGGCAAACTCCAGCACGTGCTCGGGCTCTACTACGACGATATGATTCGCGCCCTGGTGCAGGGCATGAAAGAGGCCTTCGAGCAGGCCCGCAACATGCCCAAGCTGCCGCGTCCCATTCCCCTGGTGCTTAGCGGCGGCAGCGCGCTCCCCAAGGGTTTCAGGGACCGTTTCGAAAAAATCCTCAACGAGTCCGGCTTCCCCGTGCCCCTTTCGGAGATCCGCCTGGCCGCCGAGCCGCTGGTCACCACCGCCAAAGGCGCCCTGGTCGCCGCCCTCAGCGACCTGTAGGCCAGAGGCCCTGTTGCCGGACCGCGGTCGCAGACATCTGAGTCTTTTCCGCCGCCCTACCAGTCGTGAAACACTCGCACCAGCGGATCCTGCTCGCAGAATCGCTTCCACGCCAACCGGTCGCGGACGTATTGGTAGAGCGCCAGAGGACCGTACACCGAGCCGACCGTGCGCGTGGTCCCCTCCCGGATCGCCTGCAGCAGGTCCGCTGCGCTTTTGCCCGGAAAAAGCGTGGCCGCCCGCCCCACCGCCGAATGGAAATGCGAATCGCTGCCGCCCACCTCCGGCCGCCGCAGGTGACGCCGGTTCACCCACTGGGTCAGGAAGTTGTTCAGCGTCTCGGTGGGATTGGCGTTGCGCACTTCCACGGCATCTACCAGCCGCCCCACCACCGGATCGGCGATCAGCCCTTTGATCCCTTTCAGCTCCTTCAAGAATGGCAGATACGCGTAGGGATGCGCGGCGACCGCCAGCCCGCCCTGCGCATGAATGGCCTCGATGGTTTCGCGGGCCGGCATGCCCTTGGGCACCTCCCGGCGAATGTTCAGCGCCACAATATGCCCGTCCGCCGAGCTGATCTCCGCCCCGGCGATGATCTCCAGTTCCCCATCGTCGTGATGCGACGCGAAAAACTCCAGCGCCGTCCAAGCCCCCACCAGAGTGTCGTGATCCGTTACCGCGATCACCCGCAGTTTCGGCTCGGGCATCTGCATCTGCGCCAGCAGCACCGCATTGACCACCGCCTGCGGCGACATGGTCCCGTCGCTGGCCGTGGTATGCATGTGCAGGTCCGCCAGGCTGGCCGCCATGCCCTGCCTCCCTCCGCTCATCCGTGCAGGTCCGTCTTCGGCCGCACCTCGAACGCGCGAAACTCGCGGATGAACTCGATCAGGTTGTTCACTGTGGCGTCGTACCACAGCTTCCCTTTCTCCCGCGTGGCCAGCGTCGGATCGCCCACCACGCCGCTCGCGGAAATCCGCGTCCACCACTCCACCATGCGCACCGGGGGCCCGCCGCCCAGGTCGTGCCAGTAATATTTCGAGGGGTGGAAGCCGATCTCCTTCCGGGCCAGGTTCATTTCGACGGCCGATTCATTCAGGTACAGGTAGACCGAAGTCTCCAGTTCGCAGGCATGCGACATGCCCCCGGGGAACCGGCTCTCGCGGGTTTTCCTGATCAGGTCGCCGATCAGGGAGGGCCAGATGAAGCAGGCGCACAAGGCATCGGACTGGATGATGGTCTTGCGCGCCGCCAGATCCACGATGGGCATGTTGCTGCCGTGCCCGTCGGCGATCAGAATCTTGCGGAATCCATGGTGCGCCAGGCTCAACGTGATGTCCAGGACGAAAGCCTCCAGGTGCTCCGCCCGGATCGTGATAGTGCCCGGGAAGCTCATGTGGTGGTCCTCGAACCCATACGGAATGGTGGGCAGCAGCAGCACCTCCTCCGGAATCCGCTCCGCCACGGCTTCGCACATGGTGGTGATCAGGTAGTTGTCCACGTCCAGCGGCAGGTGCGGCCCGTGGTCCTCCACCGAGCCAATGGGCAGGATGCACACCGGCTGCCGCGCGATCGCCTCCCGCATTTCCGGCCACGTGTAGTGGTCATAGCGATACTTCTGTTTCGGACCGTGCATGGTGTAGTCTGTTCTTCAGAATGTACACCCGAATCGCTTTTCTGGCATGCATCTGCGCGGCGGCGGGCTGCGCCGCGGATACTGGTTGGACCGCCCAGCCTTTCACTCCGGCCCACAGCTTCACCTCGGGTGTCGAAGGTCCGGCCTGCGACCGCGACGGCAACCTCTACGCCGTCAGCTACCAGCGTGAAAGCACCATCGGCAAAGTCACCCCGCAGGGCCAGGCCTCCCTCTTCGTCGAAATGCCCGATGCCGGTAGGGCCAACGGCCTGCGCCTCGACAGCCATGGCAATCTGATCGTCGCCGACTATTTCCGCCACCGGGTCTACCTCCTTGATACCAAAACGGGAAAATTTCTCGAGAACCTCACCCGCGATTGGAAAGGCCCCGAGTTCTATCAGCCCAACGACGTGGCCATCGCCGCCGACGACACCATCTATTTCAGCGACCCGGATTGGAAGGATCGCGGCGGAGCTATCTATATGATCGCCGCGCCGCCCCACCGCCGCACCGTACTGCTCGAAAAGGGCCTCACCACGCCCAACGGCATCACTGTCTCGCCGGATGAGAAGCACGTCTACGTCGGTCAGAGCGAGGCCCACAACATTCTGGTGTACGACCGCAATCCCGACGGCACTCTGCGCAACAAGCGCGTCCTGGCCCGGCTACCCGAGGGCGGCGTGCCCGATGGCATCCGCTGCGACGTGAAGGGCAACCTCTGGGTGGCCATCTTCGGCCTCGGCAGGATCCTGCTCGTGCACCCGGACGGCAAGCTCGACGACCGCTACATCCAGCTCCACGGAAAGAGCCCCACCAACCTGACCTTCTGCGGCAAAGGCGGCGGAGGCCGCACCCTCTACATCACGGAAACCGAGCAGGGCCGCATCGAGAAGTTCACCGCCCCGGATCCCGGCATCCGATGAAAAAGACCAACGCCGCGCGCCTGCTGGAGGCCGCGGGCATCGCTTTTGAACTCCGCGAGTACCAGGTGGATGAGAGCGATCTGAGCGCCACCCGCTTGGCTGGCGAGATCGGCCTGCCGCCCGGCCAGGTCTTCAAGACCCTGGTGGCGCGCGGCGATCGCTCGGGAGTCCTGCTGGCACTCCTCCCCGCGAGCGCCGAGTTGAATCTCAAAGCGCTGGCTGCCGCCAGCGGCAACAAAAAAGTGGAGCTGGTTCCGCTGAAAGAAGTGCTCTCACTGACCGGCTACGTACGAGGGGGCGTCTCGCCCCTCGGCACGAAAAAGCCGTATCCCGTCTACCTGGATCTCAGCGCCGGAAACTGGGCGAAAATCTCCATCAGCGCCGGCCAGCGCGGCGCGCAGCTTCTGGTGAACCCCGACGACCTCAGCCGGTTCACCCAAGCCACCCTGTTCGAAAACTGACGCCCGGCCTCGCAGCAGTGGCTCGCTAACGGTCACCGCTTCCAACGGCCGTTGCGGCGAGGTTTCCCTTAGCCCCCACCATCGCTGCCAAGCGACCCACTTCTGCCCGAAGCCGTGCCATCTCGGACTGCGTATTCTGGTCTCGCGCCTCGATTTGTTTCCGCTGTTCTGTGATCTGGGACTGGAGCTTCACGATGTGCTCCTGGTCGGCGGCGTGCGCCTTCGCCAGCTTCTGCACCTCGTTCAGCAGCATTGCATCGAGCTTATAGTACTGCACGCTCTCGACCTGGCCCACCTGATTGCGAACCACCAGGTCCGGGTAGACCTCCGCCACCTCCTCGGCGATCAGCCCGTACTGAATGGGCTTCGAGCCGTCGGCGTAAGCATGCTTGTACCGGAAAGTCACTGGACGCAGGCGCAGCAAACCCTCGCTGGCCACACCCATTTCGTGGATGTCTTCTTTGTATCGCCGTGAGGAGGACGCAGTTCCGAGCTGGCCGGCGCTGTCGATCAGAACCGGGACAGCGCCGCTAAAGCCCGTGGTCACGGCATAGACCCCGGCAATGTAGGTCTTCATCTGGACCGGAGTGTTGCCAATCCGGATCACCCCCGTGTCTCCCGCGACACCCCAATTGCCGATCGCAATGTTACTGTTTTCGTTCGAGGAAAGATTCACGCCGGCGTTATATCCGAGCAGAATGTTTCCGCTTCCGCTTCTCAAGCCTCCGCCGGCACCAGCCCCGACAACCGTGTTGTAGTCGCCCGACGTCGCCGCTTGGAGGGCATACGCCCCGCTGGCGGTGTTCGAAGTGCCATTAGTCACGTTGCTTAGGGCATACGCCCCGCTGGCGGTGTTTCCCGACCCCGTGGTGTTGCCTCGGAGGGATCCCACCCCGCTGGCGGTGTTGTAGTAACCCTGGGTATTGCTGAGCAGGGCAGAAACCCCGATGGCGGTGTTTTCCCACCCTAGAGCATTACTTTGGAGGGCATGCGCCCCCAAGGCGGTATTGTCGACTCCAGCGGAGAGTGCCTGCAGAGTTTGGTAACCCACCGCAGTGTTCTCGCCCAGCCCACTCGGTAAGTTGCCGGCGGTGAAATTACCCGCACCCGGTCCTACGAATGTGTTGTGGGTAGAGTTCGGACAACAGGCGTGCATAAAAGGCGCTCCGCCCAGGTTGACCGCACCGGCCGTAGCGCCTGTGGTCGCCGGCAAGTTGATATCGCCGCTGGCGACCGACAAGTCGCCGCTGCCGACGATCTGGGCCGCGGCAAACGTGTTTGCGCCCAGCGTGGCGTAAGCCCCTGCCGGCTGAAAGGCGCTGGCCGGCAAACCAGCCAGCAGGCTGGCATTCAGGTTGGGAACCTGGGTGGCGGAGCTTACTGCCATCGGTGCCGTTCCGGTAGGTACGGTGGAGATCAACTGGGTGGCTGTCAGCTTGCCTGTGACGGTTTCGTCACCACTCACCGTCGGGATCGTTTGCCCCGGCGCGAAGTTGATGATCCCTGTGTTCGTGATGGAAAGCCCCGTCTCCCCCGGTATGCCTGTGCCGGAAGCGAACAGCAGATTCAAGCTACCCGAGGGCGAACTGGTGTTGTTGCCTGCCGGCTCCGCCTGCCAGCGGAAGCGTTGGCTGACGGCAGTGCTCGTGGTGCTTTGGAAAGAGGAGCTCACCAAGTCGGCCGGCTGCGAGTTGAATCCCCTGCTGGCCGTGGCGGCGCCGATGGCGGGTGACTGCAAAATCCCGCGCACGATCGTGGCGCCCTTGACATCCAGCGCGGCAGCCGGAGTCGTCGTGCCAATGCCCACCCGCCCGTTCGCTTCGGTGATGGCCGAATTCGCGAGGTCACAAGCCCCATCGAACTTCGCCACCGCATTGGCCGTGCCTCCGGCCGCGCTGGTGATGACGGAACAGATGGCGGCGGGACTGGAGGAGGCAGCCGGGCCGGCCTTTCCGGTCGAACTTGCCGGGCTGGCTGCGTCCGCTCCGCCGGCACTCTCCGGTATCAGCGTCACCGTTGCACCGGCCGCGGCTTGCCTGGCCTGCACGAAGGCGCTGGCAGGTAATCCGCCCACGGTGTCCGCGTCGGCCGCCTTCAACGCATAGGGCACGCCTACGAGCAGCACGCGCGGCTGCTCGCCGGCGCCCGGCAGCGCCGGCTGCACTCCCAGCCAGCGCGCCGTGCCGTTGGTGAACAGGTCCAGCGGGAGACCGTCTCGCGAGTTCGCGCCCAGCAGCACCGTATAGCGCCCTTGCAGGTCGGCTGTCACGGTTTGCGTCTCAGCCCACAGCGCTCTTCCACCCTCGGAGGCCTCGTAGAACAAAAAAGTAAGGGTAACCGGGCCTGTTGCCGGCTTGCCCCCGGAGTCCTTTACCACTCCGCCGAATTGAACCAGGCGGGGAACCACGGAATCGTTCCGTGATGCTGACGATGCCTGCAAATTGGCGGACGGAGCAGTGCTCGACTGAGCTCCACAGAGAGACACTGCGATTACTGAGACTACAATCACTCTCTTCATCACACACCTCCCCGATTTGATTTTGAGCAGCCGGGATCAGTACCCGGTCAATCGATTATAAATCGAAATACAGGTATTTTAGGACTTTTTATCCGCTAATTCGCCGAGCCCTCTTGATTGGCGCGTAGTTTTCCGGGGCGCGGCCGGTTCCCCTCAAGCCGGCTTGGGCGGCTCCTTCGGAGATACCCCGTCCGGATCGTTCACCAGCGCCCCTGCCGGGGCCTTCACTGGACCATGCAGTAGCGGACCTTCGGTGTCGCGCATCCACCGGCTCATTCGCCCGCGCATCTCCTCCAGCACGGCGTGGTAGGATGCTTCCGCCGCGAGGTTCCGCCTTTCGTTGGGGTCGAATATCAGATCGAAAAGCTGCTCCGTGACCACCGGACGGTTGCGCCAGCCGTACTCCAGCCACAGGCTCTTACTCGGTCCGTCGTCGCAATTCGGCAGCACCGGAAGCGTCCGCCCGTCGAAGCGCTTGATGTACTTCCACCGCTGGGTCCGCACCGCGCGCATGGGCTCGTAAGCGGCGTGGTAGTTGACTTCGGCAAACAGTTCCTCCCGGGTCTCCTTCTTTTCTCCGCGCAGCGCCGGCAGGAGAGAGGTGCCCTCCAGCCGACCCGGACGCTCGATTTCGAGCAGGTCGCAAAGGGTCGGGAACAGATCCAGGTGCGAGACCATGGCGTCGCACACCTTGCCTCCAGAAAACTCTCCCGGCCCGCGCAGGATCAGCGACACCCCCATGCCGAAATCCGTCAGGTTGCACTTCATGTCCGGGAACGCGATGCCGTGATCGGTGGTGGAGATCACCAGGGTGTTCCCGGCCAGACCGCTGGCTTCGAGCGCCGCGAGCACCGCTCCCACGCCCTCGTCCAGCACCCGCGCGCTGGCCTTGAACGCCGCCATGTCGTATCGCGCCTGCGGCGTATCCGGAATAGGATGCGGCGGGATGGTGAACCGTGGATCTTCCGCCGGCCCCGGCTGCCGGTATTCCCGGTGCGTCTCGAAGAAACCCACGGTGAGCCAGAACGGCTGTTTGGGCCGGCTGTTCAGAAACTCCACCGCGCGCGGCGCCACCTGCTCCACGTGGTTGTTCCCGCAGCGCACCACCCGGTCGTACCCGATCACTTCCGGGTCTTTGGCAATGTGCTGTAGCCCCACCAGCGCCGAGTAATATCCGGCCTGGCGGAGCGTGTGCACGATGTGCTGGTTGTAATCGTTCAGCCGGAAACCGCGGTGGGCCAGCCCCAGCATGCCGTTCCGGTGCGGGCACATCCCGGTCAGCAGGCTGGCCCGGCTTGGCGAGCAGGTGGGCGCCGCGTTGAACGCCCGCCGGAACAGCACACCCTGCTCCGCCAGCCGCTGAATGTGAGGCGCGGGCACCGCGTGCCCATACGGCTGCAAATACCGCCCCGTGTCGTGCGAATGAATATAGAGAATATTGAGCCGCGGAGCCCGGCGCTGCGCTAGTGCCGGCGCGCCTGCCATCCCCGCCAGGAAGCTTCGCCTCTGCATGTCTCCCCTACCGGTGCATGGCCGCGTTGTACCGCGGCCGCCCTTTAGGATACTCCCGGTCGTACCCTTTGGCGTCCCACCACAGAATCCGGTTCAGCACCCCCTCCGGCACATCGTCCGGCTCGTTCCAGTTCATGGCCAGCGATTGCCGCGCGGCCCACAGCCTCCGCCCGTCCAACGCCTTGAGCGGCGGGTTCATCTCGTCCAGCGCCACTTGCGGCGTCAGGCACTCGTACGGCGCTGTATCCGCCTGCGCGGTAAACATGCTGGTCATGGCCCGGGCACTCTTCAAAAAGCGGGTGCGCGGCGGAATGCGGAAGATCTCCTGGATCGTGCGCACCATGCTGGTGTGCGTGTAGTGGTTCGAGTCCACCACGCCGCGGCGGATGAAGGGCCCGATGGCCAGCGCCACCGTGCGGTGCCCGTCCACGTGGTCCAGCCCGTCCTGCGCGTCGTCCTCCACCACCAGGATCAGGCTGTGCGCCCAGAAGCGGCTCCTGGAAATCCCCTCCACCATGCGGCCGAGCGCCAGGTCGTTGTCCGCCACCATGGCCCGCGGCGTGGGCGACCCCGGCCGCGTGCCGTTCGTGTGGTCGTTGTTCAGCGTGATCACGCTGATGTCCGGCATCTCGCCGCTTTTCTCCCGCTCGCCCAGTTCCCGCAAAAACTCCGCGGCGCGGATCTGGTCCGGAATACTGGTGGAATTGTTCGGATACCGCTGGCTGCTGATCCTGGCCAGTGCCGGCACGCCGCTGCGCGACCCTACTGCGCTTTGCCACCGGCCCTCTTGGTAAAGCCTCCAGTACTGGCTCCAACTCATCAGGTCGCGCTCGTTCATGTCGCGGGCGGTCTGCGTGGCCGGGTCCCACCGCGCCGGCAACTGGAACTCTCCGTAAATCCGCACGCTCACCAAACGCGGCGCTCCCTGCCAGAAGAAGCCCGCCGGCGAGACTGTCAGCGCGTCGCTCATGTTCCATGCGTAGCCCCGCGGCGAGGCCGCGAACGCCCGCTCCACGTAATCGCTGACGAAGGCCTGCATCAGCCACTGGTGCCCGTCGAAGCTGATAGCCCCGCCCGTGTAAAAGTTGTCCAGCAGCACGTATCGCTCCGCCAGCGCGTGATGATTCGGCGTGATCTCCCGCCCGTACATCACCAGCTTCGGATCGCCGTTGCCCTTGGCGATGTCGCCGAACACCTGGTCGTAGGTGCGGTTCTCCTTGATGATGAAGAACACGTGCCGGATTCCCAGCGACGACAGGTTCGCCACCCCGCCCGCCGGCTCGAACACCGGCGCGTTGGCCGCCGCCACTTCGCGCGTCCCCGCCGCCACCTGCGCCGGAGCGGGCGCGGGCATCGTCACCAGCGAGCCCTCATAGTGCGTGGATTTGTAGGTGCCGTCTCCCCGCGCGGTGTTCCCCACGCCCTTGATATTCAGCACGCGGAGAGCCCCTTCGCGGTCGATTGCCAGCGCCGACGGGAACCATCCCGTGGGCACCGCGCCCGCCACCTGCCAGCCTTTCGCTCCTCCTGCCTTCACCACCGCTACCGCGTTGTTGCCGCCGCAGGCCACATAGATGGTCTTGCCATCCGCGGCGAAAGCCACGCCTACCGGTTGGCTGCCCACCGTTCCTTCCGGCCAGGTCGGGATCTTCACCTCGCTGTGCTTCAGGCTAGCTGCATCCACCAGCGAGATCGAATCCGAGTGCCCGTTGGCCACCGCTAACGTCTTCTCATCTGGCCCCAGCGCTAGCCCCGAGGGCGCCCGCCCCACCGGGACCTCCCGCACCGCCAGCGTCTCGGCGTCCACTATGCTCACCGTTCCGCTGGTGCTCGAACCCGTCACCGGGTCGGTCACCACTTCGGTGCCGCTCGAGGGCGCCACGCTGTCGCCCGGCCGGGGGCGCCGCCCGCCGCGATTGGATACATAGACCTTCCCGCCGCTCTTCGAAACCGCGACGCCGAACGGCGCCACGCCCACCTCCACCTCCCGCCGCATGCGCCGCGTCCCAGCGTCGATCACCGCCAGCGTGTTGTTGCGGCTCAGCGCCACGTAGGCTGTCTTCCCATCACTCGAAAACGCGATCCCCGCCGGCACCGGATGCCCTTCCAGCGGGATTCGCGCCACCTCGCCCGGCATGCCCGTATCGCTCAACTGCGCCACCAGGATGCTGTCCGGCCCGTTGCGCGCTGTCTCGCTGGCCCACACTTCCCGGTCGCCCGGCCGGAAGGCGATGCCCGTGTAGGAGGTCGCGCGCGAAGGAATCTCCGCGACCTTGCTGCCGTTCGAGCCGTCCAGCAAAAGCACGCTGTGCCAGTTCAGCACCGCCAGCAGCCGCTTGCCCGAATCGAACGTCATATCCACCGGCCGGCCAGGGATCACCGCCTGCTCGCCCCACGGCCGCAACAACTGGTTCGTTGGCAGTAAGTAATAGCCGCCCGCCTGCTTACCCAGGGGCGTGGTGCTTTTCAGCACTGAGAAGATGGCGGTCTCGCGTGCTGCCAACGCCGCGGCGGCGGCAAGTATTACAAAAGCAAAACACTTATTTCGCATGGCGATACCCCAAGCCTAGTCCAACCCGTCCGCCCGCGCAAACCCACGTCACCGGCCGGCTAGGAGCCAGTCACCTCTTTAGTACAATGCAGGGCATGCATCGCCGCCGCCTGCTCCAGTCGCTGGCTCTGGCTCCGGCGGCATGGGCCGCCCCGGAGTTCGCGCGCGTCATCGTCACGGATCTCGAGATCTTTAAGCTGAAAGTGAACCGCCGCGGCAACTGGGTGCTCGTACGCGTGCGCTCGAGCGCCGGCGTCACCGGCATCGGCGATGCCTCGCAGGGCGGCCCGGATGACGACGAAGTGGCGCTCCTGGGCCAGTTCTTTGCCCGCCTGCATGGCCGCCGCATCTTCGATCTCGAATGGCTGCGCCGCGAAGTGCAGCCGGAAATCGCCCGCCGCGGGCGTCCTGCCGCCGTGGCCCTCAGCGCCCTCGAACAGTGTCTCTGGGATATTCGCGGCAAGCTCTTCGGCGTGCCCTTGTACGACCTGCTAGGCGGAGCCCTCCGCACCCGCATCCGCAATTACGCCAACATCAATCGCTCCACCGATGACCGCACCCCCGCGGGCTTCGCTGCCATGGCCGAAAAAGCCGTCCGGGCGGGTTTCGACGCCGTGAAACTGGCCCCCTTCGATGGCATGCCCAAGGGACTTCAGGATCCCGCCCGCATCCAGGACTTCATGCAGCTTGGCCTGGATTGCGCCGCCGCCGTTTCGCCGCGTGATCGGACCCAACCGCGATCTGCTCATCGATGTGCACAGCCATTTCGACCGGCAGCACGGCCTGGAGCTGGCGCGCCGCTTCGAGCCGCTCAATCTCTTCTGGCTGGAAGAAGTCACCCCCGCCGAGCCCCTGGATGACCTCGCCGCCATCAATCAGGCCGCCGCTATGCCCACTGCTGGGGGCGAGTCCCGCTACGGCGTGGAGGGCTTCTACCCATATATCAAGGCCGGAGCCGTGGATATCATCATGCCCGACGTGAAATATTGCGGCGGCGTCCTGGAACTGAAAAAGATCGCCGCCCTGGCGCAGGGCGCCGGCATTCCCGTCGCCCCGCATGGCCCCGCCAGTCCCGTCGGAAACGTGGCCGCTGCGCACGTCTGCGCCACCCTCCCCAACTTTCATATCCTGGAATTCTCCTACGGCGAGGTGCCCTGGAGAGCCGAAGTTATCGATCCGCCCGAAGCCCTGGACCGCGGCCACATCGTGCTCTCCGCCCGCCCCGGCCTGGGCATCGAGCTCAACGAGAAAACCCTGCAAAAATACCATGTCTGAACGCGTTTGCCCTGCGATTCGCGGCTTGTTTTTACCCTGCCTCTGCTAGAATGGAATGTAACCTCCCCGTGACACGAAACTCATGAAATTTGGCGTAATCGTCTTCCCTGGCAGCAATTGCGATCACGACGCCTGGTACGCCATCAACCACAACCTCGGCCATGCTGCGGAGTTCATCTGGCATGACTCGGCGAGCCTCGGGGACGTGGATGCAGTGGTGCTTCCCGGCGGCTTCTCTTACGGCGATTACCTGCGCTGCGGGGCCATCGCCAAGTTTTCTCCCGTCATGGGCGCGGTGCGCCGCTTCGCCGCCGATGGCGGCCTGGTCCTGGGCATTTGCAACGGCATCCAGATTCTGGTGGAATGCGGCTTGTTGCCCGGCGCGCTGATGCGCAACCGCAATCTCAAATTTATTTGCCGCGAAGTGGCCCTCCGCGTGGAGACCACTCGCTCGCCGTTCACCAGCGCTGCGCGGCAGGGGCAGATCGTGCGCATGCCCATCGCCCATGGGGAGGGCTGCTACGTCGCCGACGAACGCACGCTCGATGAGCTCGAAGCCGAGGATCGCGTCCTGTTCCGCTACGTGCACAACCCCAACGGCTCGCTCCGCGACATCGCCGGCATCCTGAATCGCGAGCGCAATGTGCTCGGCATGATGCCCCACCCCGAGCGCGCCACCGAACCGCTGATGGGTTCCCAGGACGGCCTGCTCGTCTTTCAATCCGTGGCCTTGGCTCTGGCCCCTGCGCTGCAATCATGAGCGCGATCACGCCGGACCTGATCGCCCAGCACCAGCTCACCGAATCCGAGTACCGGAAGATCGTCTCCATTCTCGGCCGGGAGCCCACCTTCACCGAGCTGGGCATCTTCAGCGTGATGTGGAGCGAACACTGCTCCTACAAGAGTTCCCGCCTGCACCTCAAGAAGCTGCCCACCCGCGGCAGGCTGGTCGTGCAGGGGCCGGGCGAGAACGCCGGCATCATCGATATCGGCGATGGCTGGGTGGCGGCCTTCAAGATCGAATCCCACAACCACCCCAGCTTCATCGAGCCTTTTCAGGGCGCCGCCACCGGCGTGGGCGGCATCCTGCGCGACATCTTCACCATGGGCGCGCGCCCCATCGCCGTGCTGGATTCCCTGCGTTTCGGGCCCCTCGATGACCCCGTCGCCGGCCCGCGCAACCGCCGCATCGTGGAAGGCGTAGTCTCCGGCATCGCGCATTACGGCAACTGTTTTGGCGTGCCCACCGTGGGCGGCGAATGCCTCTTCGAGCCCTGCTACAACGGTAATCCGCTGGTCAACGTCTTCGCCCTGGGCGTCGCCCGCAAGGACGAGATCTTCTATGCGAAAGCCGCCGGCATCGGCAACCCGGTGATCTATGTCGGCGCCAAGACCGGCCGCGACGGCATCCACGGCGCCTCCATGGCCTCGGCTGAATTCACCGAAGAATCCAAGCAGAAGCGGCCGAACGTGCAGGTGGGCGATCCCTTTCTGGAAAAGCTGCTGCTGGAGGCCTGCCTGGAAGCCATGCGCACCGGCGCCATCGTGGGCATTCAGGATATGGGCGCCGCCGGCCTCACCTGCTCCACCTGCGAAATGGGCAGCCGCGGCGGCACCGGCATTGAAATCGAGCTGGACCGCGTGCCGCAGCGCGAAACCGGTATGACCCCCTACGAGACCATGCTCTCCGAATCCCAGGAGCGTATGCTGTTGGTGGCCGCCGGGGGCAGGGAAGAGGAGGTCTTCCAGGTCTTCCGCAAGTGGGGCCTGGATGCCGTCACCATCGGGCAGGTCACCGGCGACGGCTTACTCCGCGTGCGCCAGCACGGGAAGGTCGTGGCGGAAATCCCCGCGCGCGAACTGGCCGACGAAGCCCCGCTCTACGACCGTCCCCATCACACGCCCGCCCACCGCCGCGCGCCTCTCGAAGGTCCTGTCATCCCCGCCGGCTCGGATCTTAACGGCGCCCTCCTGGCCCTCCTCACCTCCGCCGATATCTGCTCCAAGCGCTGGATTTGGGAACAATACGACTACATGGTGCGCACCAATACCGTCTCCGGCCCCGGCGGCGACGCGGCGATCCTGCGCATCAAGGAGACCGGGCACTCGCTCGCTATCTCGCTCGACGGCAACGGGCGCTACTGTTATCTCTCGCCGCGCGAGGGCGCCGTCCTCAACGTGGCCGAGTGCTGCCGCAACCTGTCCACCGTGGGCGCGCTGCCCGTGGCCGCCACCAACTGCCTGAATTTCGGCAATCCCGAGCGCCCCGAGATCATGGCCCAGTTGGTGGAAGCCATCGAGGGCATGGCCGAGGCTTGCCGCTTCTTCGAGACTCCCATCACCGGCGGCAATGTCAGCCTCTACAACGAAACCCTGGGGGAAGGCATCTACCCCACCCCAGTGATCGGCATCGTCGGCATCCTGAAGACCGCGCAGCCCGTCACCCCCGGCTTCCGCAACCCGGGCCGCGCGGTTCTGTTGCTGGGCGGCCTGGGAACCTGCGACGAGATCCGCTTCGGCGGCACCGAATACGCCAAAGTGGTCCTGGGGGATCTCTGGGGCCTGCCCCCCGCGCTGGACCTGGAACTCGAGAAGCGCGTGCAGGCCTCCATCCGCGAAATTGTGGCCGCCGGCCTGGCCGAGTCCGCCCACGACCTCAGTGACGGCGGTTTGGCCGTGGCCCTCGCCGAGTGCTCTTTCAACCCCGCCGGCATCGGCGCAACCTTGGATCTTGACTCCGACCTTCGCCCGGAATTTCTGCTCTTCCACGAAGGTCCTTCCCGGATTCTGCTCTCGACCGCGCACCCTGGGGAGGCGGCCGCCATCGCCGCCCGCCATGGGGTGCCGGCCCCGCGCGTGGGCGCTACCGTCGAGGGCCGGATCGACGTCCGGAACCGCGACGCGGAGCTGATCTCCTGGGAGATCGCGCGGCTCCGCGCCGCGCATGCGGAAGCCTTTGAAAGGAATCTGCGGGCCTGAACTATGTTCGACAAGCTCCATGAAGAGTGCGGCGTGTTCGCCATTTACGGGCATCCGGAAGCTTCCAAAATGGCTTACCTCGGCTTGTATGCCCTCCAACACCGGGGGCAGGAAAGCGCTGGAGTGGCTACCAGCGACGGCCAGGAAACCTATTGTCACAAGGCCATGGGACACGTGGCCGATATTTTCACCAACCCTGTGCTCAGCGGCCTGCCCGGCCACCTGGCCATCGGCCACACGCGCTATTCCACGGCTGGCGACACGGTTCTGCTGAACGCCCAGCCCTTTTCCGTGGCCTGCAACAAAGGGCGCATCGCCATCGCCCACAACGGCAACATTACTAACGCCGCCGAATTGCGCCAGGAGCTCGAACGCCGCGGCTCCATCTTCCAGGCATCCAGCGACACCGAGGTCATTCTGCACCTGATCGCGCATTCCTCCGAGCGCACTCTGGCCGGCGCCCTGCGCGATGCCCTGCTGCAGCTCGAAGGCGCTTTCTCGCTGGTCTGCCTGGCCGGGGATCGCGTGATCGTGGCCCGCGACCCCAACGGCTTCCGGCCCCTGGCCGCCGGCCAGATGGAGTTTTCCGGCGGCCGCGTTTGCTCCGTCTTCGCCTCGGAAACCTGCGCCTTTGACCTCATCGGCGCTGTCTACCTGGACGACGTCAATCCCGGCGAAATGATGATCGTCGGCCCGGAAGGCATCACCCGTGAGCAGTACGCTCCCGCCCAGCCCCTGGCCCAGTGCGTGTTCGAACACGTGTACTTCTCCCGGCCCGATTCGATCGTCTTCGGCCGCCCGGTCCAGGAATCCCGGGAGATGCTGGGCCGCCTCCTGGCCCGGGAATGTCCCGCCGATGCCGATCTGGTGGTCCCCGTGCCCGATTCCGGTGTCACCGCCGCCATCGGCTACGCCGCCGAATCCGGGCTCCCGTTCCGCTACGGCCTCATCCGCAATCACTACGTCGGCCGCACCTTCATCGAGCCATCCCAAGCCATTCGGGACTTCGGGGTCAAACTCAAGCTCAATCCCGTCCGCCACCTTCTGGAGGGCAAAAGCGTCGTGCTGGTGGACGATTCCATCGTCCGCGGCACCACCAGCCGCAAACTGATCCGCATGGTGCGTCAGGCGGGGGCGCGCGCCGTGCACCTGCGCATCTCCTGTCCGCCGACCATATCCCCCTGTTTCTATGGGGTGGATACCCCTACCCGCAACGAGTTGATTGCCTCCCACAACACCGTGGAAGAGATCCGCCGCTTCGTGGAGGCCGATTCCCTGGGTTATCTCTCTCTGGCCGCGCTCCGGCAGGCAGTCGGCGATGACGAGCGCCACGAGTATTGTTATGCCTGCTACACCGGTGACTACCCCACGGAACTCGTGAACATCGAGGAGTTGATGGCCGCCAAGCCGAAGCGTTGCTGACTTATTCAACGATTCCAAAAATGGAATCCCCGGCTCGCCCAACACTTGTGACAATTCCACCCGCCATATGCTCTATAGGCTTGAAAATCGGGAAGATGTGGTAAGCTAAAAGGGAGACTATCGGAAGCGCGTTTCCAAAAGATGTAACGATGCGTCTAGAAGATGCGTCGAAGCCTATGAGCGCTGGCTCTGGACTGGTCGGAGGGCCTCCGGATCAAAAATGGCTGACCTAACACAAAGCCCTGGTGACTTCAATCTAAACCGTTTGTTGGCTCCCGAACTGGAAATTCCCTGGTATCGTTCGCTCGTCCAGAGTGTCCGGGAGCTGATCCATCCTCCGCAGTTGCCGCCGCTGGAGGTTACGTCCAAGCCCGTCGCCGTCAAAGACATCTGGGGCCTTTACGGGAAGGACAAGCGCTCCAACCTGTATTCCTTATCGGTTCATGTGGCAGTCATCACTTTGCTGTTCACGGTGCTTTCCAGTAAAGCCGTGCAGAACAAGATGAAGGAAGTGACCACGCTCATCGAACCAGTCGATTTGGCGCCCTACATGCCCAAGGCAGCCCCCCAGAAGCAGACCATGGGCGGTGGCGGCGGCGGCGGCGACCGGTCGCCCCTGCCGGCCAGCAAGGGCCGTCTGCCTCGTCCTTCCTTGAAGCAGTTCACGCCACCCATGGCGGTGTTGAACAACCTGAATCCCAAGCTGCCCATGGAGCCGACGATCATCGCTCCCCCGGATGTGGCCCTGCCCCAGGTCAATCTACCGCAGTATGGCGACCCCTTGGCGAAAATTGGCCCGCCCTCCAACGGTCCCGGTTCGGGCGGCGGCATCGGGTCGGGCTCCGGCGGTGGCGTGGGCCCCGGCAGGGGCGGCGGTTATGGTCCGGGTGAGGGCGGCGGCGTCGGCGGGGGAGTCTTCCGCGTCGGCGGCGGCGTCACCGCTCCGGTCCTGTTGTTCAAGGTCGAGCCCGAATACTCCGAGGAGGCCCGCAAGGCCAAATATCAGGGCACGGTGGTCCTCTACGTGGAAGTGGATCCCAACGGAAAGCCGCGCAACCTGCGGGTGGTCCGCAGCCTGGGCCTGGGCTTAGACGAGAAAGCCATCGAGGCGGTGAACAAGTGGCGCTTCCGCCCCGGCTATAAGGACGGCCACCCCGTCACCGTCGCAGCGACCATCGAAGTCAACTTCCGCTTGCTATAGACGCCCCCTCTACTCCCCGTCGCGCTTATCCCCCCTGGCACTCTTCGCAGGGGCAGATGTGGCGGAAGTGCTCCCAGGAGTAAATGCCGGAACTGTGGCCGTCGCTCCAGTGGATCTGTAGGGCGTAATTCCCTACCGGCCCCACGCTCACGATCTTCAGTACCGGCTTGTACATCGGAAACGGGTTGCCGGATTCCGGTTGGCGCGGCGGCGTGCCGTGCGCGCCGGTGCAGGTCGCGCAGGGACACTTGTCGCGCAGGTAGGTCAGGCCGTATTCGCTGCGATGGCCGTCCTTCCAGTCGATCTTGATGCCTTTCGATTTCGAAATCGCAATGTGCTCGGGATCGGTTTCGAGAGTCGTCATCATCAGTTGTACTGCCGCTCCACGTCCCGCACCCCGGAAATGCGCCGCATGGCCGCCACCAGCTTCTCCAGTTGTTTCTTGTCCTTCACGTCCACGGTCATTTCCACCAGCGCGCCGTCGTGATCCAGTTCCGTCTTGGCTTCCAGGCTGCGGATATTGGCGTTCTCGCCGGAGAGCACGGAGGTCAATTGCGCCAGCAGGCCCGGCCGGTCGTCGGTGTGCACCACCACCCGCACCGGAAACGCGTCTTCCGCACTCCGCGCCCACTCCCCTTCGATCTTCCGCTCCACATCGTACATCAGGCTCTGCACGTTGGGGCACATCTTGGCGTGCACCGCCACGCCCTTGCCTCGCGTCACGTAGCCGACAATCGCCTCCCCGCGAATCGGATTGCAGCACTTGGCGCGGTAGACCAGGAGATCGTCCAGCCCCTTCACCTTGATGACGTCGTCATCGCCCGCGCGTTGATGCGCCGCCGGCGCCGCCGCTACGGTGCCGCTCTCCGGCATGGCCGGGACGGTCTTGGCCGGTTCGGCAACCTCCTCCTTGAACTGACCGGGAACGACCTTCTGGAGCACCTGCCGCGCGGAATACTTCCCGTAGCCCAGGGCGGCGTAGAGGTCCTCCGCTTTGCCGTAGCCGTACTCCTGCGCCACACGCTCCAGGTCGCTTTTGCCGACCCTGTTCAGCGCCACGCCCAGCCGCCGGGCTTCCTTGTCGAAGTATTTCTCTCCGATTTCGATGGCCTTCAGCCGCTCGTTGGCGTTGATGACATGCTTGATCTTGTTGCGCGCCCGCGCGGTCTTCACCAGCGCCAGCCAGTCTTTGCTCGGCTGGTGGCCCGGCTGCCGCATGATCTCCACGCTGTCGCCGTTGCGCAGCGTGTAGCGCAGCGAAACGATCCGCCCGTTTACCTTGGCGCCCACGCACGTGTTTCCCACATCGGAGTGAATCGCGTAGGCGAAGTCGATGGGCGAGGCGCCCCGCGGCAGCACGATCACCTTGCCCCGCGGCGTAAACGTGTACACCTCTTCGGGGTACAGGTCTACCTTCAGCGTGGACATGAATTCCCCCGGATCCTGCATGTCCCGCTGCCACTCCACCAGGTGCCGCAGCCACGCGATGCGCTGGTCGTCCGGCTCGGCGCCCTTCTTCCCCTCTTTGTATTTCCAGTGCGCTGCAATGCCTTCCTCGGCGATCCGGTGCATCTCTTCGGTGCAGATCTGCACCTCGAAGTGCTGTCCGTGCGGTCCTACCACGGAGGTGTGCAGCGACTGGTACAGGTTGGGGCGGGGAATGGCGATGAAATCCTTGATGCGTCCCGGGATCGGCCGCCATTCGTTGTGAATCACCCCCAGCGCGGCGTAGCAGTTCTTCACCGAATCCGTGATGATGCGCAGGGCCATCAGGTCGTACACCTGCTCGATGCCGATCTTTTGCCGCTTCATCTTCTGGTAGACCGAGTAGGGACGCTTGATCCGCCCTTCCACCCGCGCCGGAATGCTCTCCTTGCGCAGTTCCTCCTCCACTACCTGCCGGATCTCGGCCAGATACTCCTCGGTGGAGTGCCGCTTGCTCTCGATCGCCGCCGAGATTTCTTCGTGCGCCTGCGGGTCCAGATAGCGGAACGCCAGGTCTTCCAGTTCGCCGCGCACTTTCCCCATTCCCAGCCGGTGCGCGATGGCCGCATAGATCTCGATGGTCTCCCGCGCGATGCGCTCCCGGCGCTCCTGGTTCAGGTATACCAGGGTCCGCATGTTGTGCAGCCGGTCCGCCAGCTTGACGATGATCACGCGGATGTCTTCCACCATGGCCAGCAGCATTTTGCGGAAGCTTTCGGCCTGGCGTTCCTCCGCCGAGAAAAAGTCCAGCTTGGTCAGCTTGGTGACCCCGTCCACGCAGCGTGCCACTTCCTCGCCGAAGTCCCTTTTCAGATCCTCCGGCTTAACGCCCCCGTCCTCTACAACGTCGTGCAGCAGACCCGTGGTGATGGTCACCTGGTCCATCCGCATGTCCGCCAGGATGTGCGACACCATCAGGGGATGCACCAGGTAAGGTTCGCCGGAATCGCGGACCTGGCTGTGGTGCACGCTGGCGGCCAACTGGTAGGCCTTCTCCACCGGCGTCAGATCTTCGCGGGGACGGTACTCCCGGATCTTGGCTTCCAGGTCCTGAAAAAGCTGCTCCGTGGGATCTAGGTCTGGGGCAGGGGTCGGGGGAAGGGAAGAGACAGGCTCGACTTTCGTCGTGTCGGGGAGCACTACCTAAATTGTACCTGATGGATACAAGAGGCCGGCCTGAACTGGCAGCCGGCCTCTCGCGGAACTTGCGGACTACTTTTCGCCTTCGGTGGTGATGCCGCCGCCAGCGGGCTTGCGCTCCGCCTTGATCTTCTTGGTTTGCAGAGCCTTCTGTACAAAGCTATCCGCCATGTCGGTGTCTTTCTTGTAGTCTTCGGCGTTCTCCTCCAGGTCCGCCTTCTCGCGGTAGAGGAGGTTGACATAGGCCATGGCGTCGTCGTACTCCGGATCGATCTGGAGCGCCTTCTCCAGGTCTTTGATCCCGTCCTCCACGATCGGCAGGTTCTTGGCGCGGAGCTCATCCCGGACCTTCTTGTCCTTCAGCGGTCCCGGATCTTCCGGTTTCATGCCCATCTTGGCGCGGGCTTCCATGCGCGGCTGGAACGTCTTGGTCCACGCAATCACACCCAGGGTGTAATACGCCTCCTTGTTCTGCGGATTCACGGAGATCAGCCGTTCGTACCACTGCTTGGCCTCATCCAGCTTCTTCTGGTTGAAGAACAGCGACGCGATCGAAGCGATGGCCACCTCGTTCTTCGGATCCTGATCCAAAACTTTCTGGAACTGGTCGTGCGCCGCCTGCGCCATTTGCAGGTTCTCCGGCGAATCCGCACCAGGGATGTACTGGCTCATGTAAGCGGTGGCTAGATACAGGCGCGCTGTGGGGAAGTTCGGATCCAGTTCCACGGCGGTCTTGAAGTGCTCCACCGCTTCTGGATACTGCGCGTTCTTGTAAGACTGAACGCCTTTGTTGAGCTGGTCGCGCGCCTTGAGCTGGCGGCAGCTTGTGGCCGTGAGGGCCGCTCCAGCCACGGCCAGCACCACAATCAGCTTCTTCATTACTGTCCGGCCTCCACTTTGGCGGTCATCAGTCCTACTTTGTCGATCCCTGCGCCGTGTGCGATGTCAATGGCCCGCGCCACGCTCTGGAACTCCAGGTCCGGATCGCCCTTCACGAACACCACTCGCTCGGCGCGCGTCTTGAAGATTTCTTCCAGGCGCGATCCCAGCTTCGCCTCGTCGGTCGGCTCCTGGTTGATCATCAGCGACTTGTCCTTGTTGATGACAATCACCACGGTGCGCTGGTCCGACTGCTGCGGCTGTTGATTGGGCGGCGGTGGCTGCGGGACCAATGCCTCCAGCCCCTTGGGCGTGAGCGGGGTAATCACCATGAAGATGATGATCAGCACCAGCAGCACGTCGATCATCGGCGTCATATTGATGTCAGCTTTCGGACCACCGGCGGGTCCGCCGACTGCCATTCCCATAAAATTGCTCCTTTAACGCTGCCTCGCTTGAAATTCCAACTACTTACTGGCCCGAAGGAGCTGCCGCCGTCGTGCCCGTGCTTCCGGCGCCGCCCTTCTTCTCCTGGACCTGCTCGGTCAACAGACCCAACTGGTCCACTCCCGCGGCCCGCAGGTTGTCCACCACGTCCACCACCCGCTCGTACCGCGCGCGCGAATCCGCCTTCACAAACACCGTCTTGTCCAGCTTGTTTGTCAGCAGATCCTTCACTTTGGGCGGCAACTGATCCGGGGGCAGTTGGGTGGTGTTCAAATATGTCTTTCCATCCCGCGTCACGGCTACGACGATCGCGTCGCTTTTATCGGCCGCTTGCATGGGGATCGGATTCTTGGTCTTTACCAGGTCCACGCTGACACCCTTCGACAACATCGGCGTGATGACCATGAAAATGATGAGCAACACCAGCATCACGTCCACCATGGGAGTGACGTTGATGTCGGCGACCGGCGGCGGAGCTTTGGCTAGTTTCATGTGTCAGTCTCCCTTTCGAACTCCTCCGGGGAGGGAGCCCCTACCGGGGCCCCCCTTCAACTCGCCGGATTCGTTACGTTGGTCCTCTCCGGCCTACTTGCGCGCGCCCGCGCCCTTCTGCGACCGCTTCAGGAAGTAGTCGATCAACTCGGAGCTGGAGTTGCCCATCTCCACGTCGAAGGCCTCGATCTTCCCGGTGAAGTAGTTGAACATCCAGACCGCCGGGATGGCCACGAACAAGCCGATAGCCGTGGTCACCAGGGCTTCGGAAATACCGCCCGCCACAGCGCCCAGACCGGTGGACTTCTCGGTCGAAATGCCCTTGAACGCGTTGATGATGCCCACAACCGTGCCGAACAGACCCACGAAGGGGGCCGTCGAACCGATGGTCGCCAGGCCTGAAGTGCCGCGCTTCAGCTCGGCGTGCACGATGGCCTCGGCGCGCTCCAGGGCCCGCCGCGACGCTTCGATCTCTTCGCCCGGAATGTCGGAGCTCATCTGGTGCGCCTGAAACTCTTGCAGGCCCGCCACCACCACCTTTGCCAGGTGGCTCTTCTTGTACCGGTCCGCAATCTTCACGGCCTCGTCCAGCTTGCCCTCCCGCAGCGCGCCCGCCACCGCCGGGGCAAACGCCCGGGATTGCTTCCGCGCCGCGCTATAGGCCAGCAGCCGGTCGATCATGACGCCGATCGAATACGCCGACATCAGGAACAGGCCGATCACGACCAGTTTGGCCGGTACGCCCATCTGTAGCCACAGGGAGCGGGGATCCCAACCGATGGCCCCGCCTTCCTGTAGCAATAAGAACGCCCATACTTGCAATTGCAAAAACATTGTCTTTTTTCTCCTGCGAGTTGAATTTATACCCGGTAGGAACGGCGGTTCCGCCCCTCCCGCGATCTTACTGGCTCAACGTGAAGTTCACGTCGATCTGAGTCACCACCTCCACCGGCTCTCCGTTCAGGAGCGTCGGCGCGTACACCCACTGTTTCACCGCCTCCAGGGCGGACGGCACCAGCAGGGGATGCCCGCTGACCACCGTCAGATTCTGGATCGTGCCGTCCCGGCCGATAATCGCATTCAGCTTGACCACGCCCTGAATGCGGGCCTGCTTGGCCAGCGGCGGATAGATCGGCTTGGGCTGCCGGATCAGCTTGGCCTGCTGCACGTTGCCGCCAACGCGGATGCGCTGCGGAGTGGCCGGCTTGACTTCCTGCTTCACCGGGGGCGGCGGCGGGGGAGGCGCCGCGGTGGGAATCGAACCGATGATGCCGCCGATCACCCCGCCTGCCGTTCCGCCTGCTACACCGCCGGGCACGCCGCCTACTACGCCCGCTACGCCGGCGCTCGGAGGCGGCAGCTCCTCTTCCTTAATCATGGCCACTTCCTTGGGCACCACCTTGGGGGCCATCAGGCGCCCGGCGTCGAACTGCCGCGGAATCACCTTGACCACCTTGACCGGCTGCGCGGCCGGCGGGGGAGGCGGCGGAGGCGGCGGAGGCGGCGCCACCAGGAAGCTGGTTAACTGGCTTTTGGGCAAGGCGTCGAAGTAGATCATCGGGATGATCACCGCAATGATGATCAAGATGATCTGCCCGACGAACGATACCATCACCGTCCAGGTCTTGTTCGTCTTGCCCACACCCTCAACGAATGTCTGCTCAAACATAATCTGTCCCCTTCACTCCTTGCGGATGCGCGTCCCGGTGCCCCGGGGCCGCCCGCCGCGTCTTACTTGGCTGCCCTCGTCGGGCTCTTCCGCGCCGGCTGCGGCTTGGCCGCCGGAACCGGCGCCGGCGCCGTCTTCCTCCGGCTGTCTACGTAGTTCTGCCAGAACAGAACGATCGGACTGGCCACGAACACCGACGAATACGTGCCGATGATAATCCCTACCACGAGCGCGAACGAAAAACCGTGCAGCACCGGACCGCCGAACAGGAACAGCGCGATCACCGTCAGAAACGTCAGCCCCGAGGTCATGACCGTCCGGCTCAACGTCTGGTTCACGCTCTTGTTAATCAGCGACTCCAGTGGCTCCCTCCGCAGGATCTTCAGGTTCTCCCGGATCCGGTCGAAGATCACAATCGTATCATTCATCGAGTAGCCTACCAGGGTCAGCAGCGCCGCAATCACCGTCAGCGAGATCTCCTTGTTGAACAGGGAGAACAAACCGATCGTGATGATCGTATCGTGGAAGACTGCGATCACCGCCGCCACGCCATAGATCCACTCGAAGCGAAAGGCTATATATACCAGCATTCCCCCCAGCGCGTAAAGGGTCGCGAGCACTGCTTTCTTCCGCAACTCCGCCCCCACCTTCGGCCCAACCATTTCCACCTGCCGGATGGCGAACGGCGAGAGATAGCACTGCTGCTTGAGAGTGTTGATAATAACAGAATTCACACCCGGAACGCCGGAGAGCTGGTCGAAGCTGGTGAGCAGCCCCGAACGCGGCGGTGTGTCGCGGAATTCCAGCATATCCGCCGCCAGCTTGCGGAGTTGCTGGTCGGAAAGCTGCGCCCCCGCCTGCTGCAGCGGATCGCGCAGCCGGCTCACCAGTTCCTCGGTGCCCGCGTTGTTAAAGTCCAGCTTGCTGCTCTGCGGCTGCCCGAAGGTCTGCTCCAGCACTTCCTGCATGGCCCGCCGGTTGGCGTTCAGCTCCCGCTCCTCTTTGAGCTCCGTGCCGATGACCACCTCGTTCTTCTCGGAAATGTCCGTGAAGGGCTGCACCGACACCTCGCCGCTGATCTTGCGCGAAAGCGCTGTCCGGATCTTGTCCTCTGGAGGATTGGTGGCCCATTTGACGGTCATCAGGGCCCCCCCTTTGAAGTCGATGCCGTACCGCAGACCGCCCTTGACCGCGATGCTTCCCAAACCGGCTACCGTCAGCACCAGCGAGGCAATGATGAAGGGCCATTTCTTGCCCAGGAAATCGTAGTTCGTGTTTCTGAATATTTCCATCGAAGCATGCCTGCCGGTGCTACTTTTTTTTGGACACCGGCTCCGTTCCAATTGTTCCCGATTGTATCCAACCAAACGGTTTCCGCGCCGCCGCCACTCCCGGCCGGCGATCCGGCCGCTCCGGGACGGTCGCGGCTCGGGTCCGTTAAATACTCAGCTCCGCCACCTGCCGCCGCCCCGAGAGCTCATAATCGAAAATCACCTTCGACACGAACACCGCGGTAAACAGGTTGGCCATCAGGCCGATCACCAGCGTCACGGCAAACCCGCGCACCGGACCCTCGCCGAAGATGAACAAAAACGCGCAGGAGACGATGGTGGTCACATGGGTGTCGAAAATCGTCCACCAGGCTTTCGAGAATCCCGCGTCCACCGCCGAAATGATTGCCTTGCCGGCCCGGAGTTCCTCCCGGATGCGCTCGAAGATCAGGACGTTGCTGTCCACCGCCATGCCGATCGTCAGGATGATGCCGGCGATGCCGGGCAGGGTCAGCACGGCATGGAAGTAGGCCAGCGCGGCCATCAGGATGATTGTGTTCAGCACCAGCGCCAGCACCGCGTTCACCCCGGAACGCTTGTAGTAAATCAGCATGGCCACGATCACCGCCGCCAGGCCCGCCAATCCCGCCACGATCCCTTCGTGAATCGAGTCCGCGCCCAGCGATGGGCCGATGGAGCGCTCTTCCAGGAACTGAATGCCCGCCGGCAGAGCGCCCGCCCGCAGCACCAGGGCCAGGTCCGACGCTTCCTGCTCGCCGCCCAGCCCGGTAATCCGCCCGCTGTCTTCGATCCGGCTCTGGATGGTCGCCACGCTGCGGATCTGGTTGTCCAGCACCACCGCCAGCCGGTTGCCGATATTTGCCTCAGTGTACCGCCCGAACCGCTTGCCCGCGTCCTGCGTCAGCGTGAAATTCGCTTCCCACTTGCGGTATTCGTCCTGCCCCGGCCGCGCGTTGCGCAGGTCCGTGCCCCGTACCACGGGGATGCGGCTTACCAGGTACCAGCTATCGCTGTTCTCCCCCCGCGGCGCCATCTTCACCAGCTTGGTGTTCAGCGGCAGCACCCCGCCGTGCTGCGCCAGCGCGGCCTCCCGGCTGGGGAAGGGGCCGTCCTTGACGTCGTCGATCTCCAGTTGCGCGGTGGTCTGCATGATCTCCTTCACGCGCGCCGGATCGTCCACCCCCGGAAGCTGCACCAGGATCTGGTATTGATCCCCCGAACTCCCGTATTGCTGCACCACCGGCTCGGTCAGCCCCAGTTCGTTGATGCGGTTGCCGATGGTTTGAATGGAACGCTCCACCGTGTCCCGCTTGATGGCCATCAGCTCCGACGGCCGCATGTTCAGCCGGTAATCCGTGGAGTTCACCGGCGTCAGCACCCACTGTCCGAACTGGTCCGAAATCAGGCCGCGCAACGCGCCGGTTTTCTGCGCCGGCACTCCTTTGATGTCAATCTCGATCTTGTCCGCGTCTTCCACCCGGCTGGGATCGTTGCGGTCGATGGCCGCGTAGTCGATGTTCTGCTTGCGCAGGTCTTCTTTCATCCGCTCGATGGCCTGGTCCGCTTCCGCCTTCAGCGCGTCCTGCACCTGCACCTGCAGCACCAGGTGGCTGCCGCCCTTCAGGTCCAGGCCCAGCCGGATGTTCCGCCGCACGTTGTCCAGCAGTTCCTGCTTGGACTTGGGAAAGCCGATCACGCCGAAAATGCACAACAGAATCGTGGCGACGATCACCACCGTCTTGGTCGTCAGATTTTTCTGCATGGATGCGTAAACTCGTCTACAAACTTACTTCTTGGTTTCTTTGGAAATCAAATTGGAAACCGCACTGCGCGCCACCTGCAGCTTGATGTTGTCGGGCTTCACCCGCAGCACCAGGGTATCGTCTTCGCCGATGGACACGATGGTTCCCACGATGCCGCCGGAGGTCAACACCACGTTTCCGTTTTCCAGGGAGGCCAGCATTTGCTTCTGCTGCTTCTTCTGCCGCTGCATGGGAAGAAACAGCAGAAAGTAAAAGATCGCGAAGATGAGAAGGATGGGCAGGAACCCCACAAGGGAGTTCGGGGACGTAGATTGGAGCAGTAGGCTTAGGACCACGTTGGAACCACAGGGGGTTATTCGGCTTCGACCGGTCTTGAGCGCCACGCGCTCAGGTATTCAGGGAATTTTCCCAATAATATAGCCTGCCTGATCTCCCGCATGATGTCAAGGTACCGCTTGACGTTATGCAGCGTAGCCAGCACGGCATACAGGATTTCGCCCGCCTGGTACAGGTGCCGCAGATAGGCCCGGGAGTACTCCCGGCAGGTGTAGCAGGAACAGCTCTCGTCGGGCGGCCGGGCGTCATCCCGATAGCGCGCCTGCTTGATGATCACCCGTCCCGCCGCCGTGAACAGGCAGCCGTTGCGCGCATTCCGCGAGGGCAGCACGCAGTCCATCAGGTCCACCCCCCGGGCCACGTATTCCGCCAGTTCCTCCGGCATCCCCACTCCCATGGCGTAGCGGGGCCGGGCTCGCGGCAGCAGTTCCGCTGAAATCTCCGCCATCTCCAGGCTCAGCGGCCGCGGCTCGCCCACCGATAGCCCGCCGACCGCGTAGCCGTCCGCGTCCAGTTCCACCAGCCGCTCTGCGCATTCCCGCCGCAAGTCCGCGAACGTGGAGCCCTGCACGATCGGAAACAGCGCGTGCCGCGTTTCGACCTCGTGCAGCCTGCGCGCGTAGTGCCGGTAGGCCTCCCCTGCCCAGCGCACCGTGCGCTGCATGGCCTGGCGCGCGTATTCGTGGCTGGCCGGATACCCCGGGCACTCGTCCAGCGCCATCAGGATGTCGCTGCCGTAGGCCAGTTGCGCGTCCACCGTGCCTTCCGGCGTGAAGGTGTGCAGGTCGCCGTTCAGGTGCGACCGGAAGATCACCCCCTCTTCGGTGATCCGCCGCAGCCCGCTCAGGCTGAAGACCTGGAAGCCGCCCGAATCCGTCAGGATCGCCCGCGGCCAGGACATGAACCGGTGCAGCCCGCCCATCTGCCGGATCACGTCGGGGCCGGGGCGCACGTACAGGTGGTAGGTGTTCGCCAGCAGGATACGCGCGTCCAGTTCCTCCGTCAGGTCCCGCTGCGTCAGGCCCTTCACGGTGGCCTGCGTGCCCACGGGCATGAAGACCGGTGTCTCCACCGTCCCGTGGGCCGTGTGCAGCAACCCTGCCCGGGCGCGCGTCGCCGGGCACTCCGCCACTACTTCAAAAGAAACTTGAGGCACTCACCGGCCGGATGCTTACGGTGTCTTCCGGGCCACTCGCGGGCCGCTCGTGGTGGTGTGCCGCCGCACTCCCGCATTCTCCTTCAGCAGGTTCTCGATCTCATCCCGAATGTTCTTTTCCTGGTCGCCCGCGAAGAACGGCTCTTCCCCGGAGTACTGCGCCCGAATGGTCCCCTGCCGGTCCACAAACACGATCTGCGGCATCAGCAGCTTGAACATCGCCGGGTGCTGCAGGTATTCGATCACCGAGTTCCGGTCGCTAAACCCCACCGGAAACGTGGGCTGGAAGCGCTTGATGAAATCCGGCACGTTCATTGAGGCCATGTCCTCAATGGCGCAGGACAGCACTTGCAGGCCGTGCGGGCCGAATTCATTTTGCATCTTGGTCAGGATGCCCACGGTTTTCTGGCAGTGCGGGCAGTAGGTCAGAATGAACACCAGGGCCACTACTTTGCCCCGATACTGGCTCAGCAGCAGCGGTCTCCCGCTGTTCATGTTGATGGCAAATTCGGGGGAGTGGCGCGGCACTTCGGCGGCCTGCGCGGCGCCCCACAGCAGCCACGCGCCAGCCGCCACACTGAGAACGCGACGGGTCAGCATGCTGACAGTTTACCTCACCGCCGGGGCTGGGCTCTCCAGCCCTTCCAGGCTGCTCACCACCGTCCCCTCCAGACGCAGCAGGAAGTAGCCGTCGTCGCCCTCACCGGCCACCGCGTCCTCCGTCTCCCGGGCTACCGTCATCTTCTTCCACTTCTTTGCCAGCAGGCGCCGGTAGAGCTGGAAGTACTTCCGCGCCGCCGCTGCTTCGTCCCACTCCGAGACGTAGCTCAGGATCACCCGCTCCGGCGACTTCCGCTCCAGCAGCCGGTAGCGCCCGCCGCGCCAGTGCGGCGCCACCTCCCGCGACATTTCCTTGCCCAAGTACTGCTCCAGCAGGATGCGGTGGTCCAGTTCCCCGATGGAGCCCTCGATCAGGTCCTTGAATCCCTTCCGCTGCGGGGGCACGGGCAGCGCCGGCTCGGTCGGCTTCACCCCGCTGAAGTACTTGTCCACGTGCAGAATCTGCTGCGTGGATTCCGGCGGCCGGTGGAACACCTCCCCGAACGCCGCCTTCCCGTCTTTCACGTAGACTGCCTGCTGGAACAGCATCCCCTTGGTATACGGAAAAATCAGCGTCTCACGCAGGTACAACGGCGAGTTTTCAAATATCGGGAACTGCCCCCCCGCCGGATCCATCGACCGGCTCATCATCTCCAACAGTGTGGGCGAGGTCGCCAGCGACTGCCCCATCTGCCGCGCCAGGTACTCCGACATCAGCCACGTCGCCTGGCCCTCCATCACCGCCATGCGCGCGGTGGCCCCGTCGTCGCTCTTCTGCCCCTGCTTGATGTATTTGTCCAGGTGATAATTCTGGTCCGCCAGCGCGTGCGCCAGTTCGTGCACCAGCGCCGCCTCGCGTGTGTCCGAAGGAGTCCAGTCCGTGATGTAGAGGCGCTTCTTGTTGTAGTCGTAAAAGGCCGCCGCCTGCTCCGTGAGCAGGTCCACGGTGTTTTTCTTCAAATCGAAATCCGCCGGCACCAGCCCGAACTTTTTGAGCGTGAGTTCTTCGGCCCGCAGTTCCTCCGGCGAGGTCACTTCCTTCACCCGCTTCTGCAGGAACTCCTTCACCTTGTCGCGGCTGATCAGGTCGTAGGGCACCGGGTGCCGCATCTTCATGCCGGAAATCTTGGTGAGCTCCCCCAGCACCTCGCCAATGGCATGGAAGATCTGCCGCGATTCGTCGCGGGTTTCCTGCGCCGGCGCCAACCCCGCCGCCAAACACACCAGCGCCATGGCGCAGGCCATTCGGGCCGCGCGCCGCAGGCCGCGAGCAAGCGGCGCCGCGATCACTTAGTGGGTCTCCGGTTGTGAGGCGATGGCGGGAGCCTTCATGCGGAAAATCACGCTGGCCGCGATCGCCAGCGCTCCTCCCAGCATAACAGTCGCGCGCGCCCCCCAGACGCGCGCCAGCGCCCCCGCCGCCAAGCTGCCGAACGGCCCCAGCCCCACTACTGTCATCGAGTACAGCGCCATGGTCCGGCCCCTGTATTCGTCCGGAATCAGGCTTTGGATGAGCGTGTTGGCCGAGCACATCTGCCGCATCACGTTGTATCCGATCACCGGCATGATCGCCAGCGAAAGCGCGAAGTAAGGCGAAAGCGCGAACGCCACAAAGCCCGCCCCCGCCGTGGCCGCGCTCAGCACCAGCACGTGCGTCAGTTCCTCCACGCGCGTGCGCCCCGCCAGCACCAGCGTCCCCACTACCGCTCCCACACCCATAGCGCCTAGCAGATAGCCCAGCCCCTGCGAACCCCGCTGGAAAATCTCGCCCGCGAAAAATGGCATCAGCACCACCGCCGGCATGCCCGCGATGGTGACTGCCGCCATCATCATCAGGATCCGCCGCACCGGCACGTGGTGGTACGCGTAGCGGAACCCCGCCACCAGGTGTCCCCAGGGCGAATCCTGCCGCTCCCGCCGGAACTTCGGCAGGCGCATCGCCAGCAGGCAGCCGATCACCGCCAGAAAACTGATCCCGTTCAGCAGAAAACAGCTTCCTTCGCCGACCAGCGCCACCAGCACACCGGCGATCCCTGGCCCCACCACCCGCGCCGAATTGAAAATCGCCGAATTCAGCGAAATGGCGTTCAGCAGATCTTCCTTGCTGGCCATGTGGACGATCAGCGACTGCCGCCCTGGCATGTCGAACGCATTGATCGTGCCCAGCACCGCCGCCAGCGCCAGGATGTGCCACACCTGCACTTTCCCGCTCAAGGTCAGCGCCGCCAGCGCAAAGGCTTGCAGCATCGAGAGGGTCTGCGTCAGGATCACCAGCTTGTGCCGCGAAAACCGGTCCGCCGCCAGCCCTCCCAGCGGCCCCAGCGCGAATACCGGAATCTGCGTGCAGAACCACGCTGTGCCCAGCAGCAGTTCCGAGTGCGTCATGCGGTAAACCAGCCAGCTTTGCGCCACGTTCTGCATCCACGTCCCGATCAGTGACACGATCTGCCCCGCGACAAAAAGCCGGAAATTGCGGTGCCGCAATGCCCGAAACGTGAGCCGCAAGCTGTGGCGGATGCCTTCCGGCGGAAGGCCCGCCGAAGACGACAAATCCGCTTGCGTGGAGAGTTCCTGCAGGATCAGCGATGGCTCGTTGTTGTGCTTCCCGGGGGTGGGGACCGCCATCGTCCTTTTCAGGATACAATGGAACTCACCCGATCACATTTTCTACAAACGACAGGAGATTTGTTACTTTGGCTGACGATAAACTGTACAAAGCGGAGTACGTGGGCAGCGGAACGTTCGTGATCAGCAAGCCCAAGCGGAAAGCCGCCAAGGCGCGCCAGAGCAAGCTCAAGAACCCGCAGCGCGGCGCGCGGAAGTAACCGATTTAATGCCGGACCGTGCGCCGCTCTGCCTCGATGGCCCGCAGCAGCGCCGCGAGCGCGGCCTTTTGCAGTACAAACGCCATCCCGAAGCTCCCCGCCAGCGCGGCGCCTATCACCAGAGATTCCATTGCTCCACTCCCGCTTTACTTAGATGCACGTGACCTGCCATGCGAATCACCGGAATCGAGCTTCATCCGATCGCCATCGCTGACCCGCCCTTGCGCAGTTCCTACGGGCTGCATGCGCCCTTCGCTCTCCGCACTGTCGTCGAACTCCAAACGGATGATGGCCTAAGGGGAATCAGCGAAACCTATGGCGGCGACGGCCCCCTGGCGGCGCTTGAAGCCGCACGCTCCCGCGTCCTCGGCATGGACCCCTTCCAACTGGCCGGCCTCTACCGGGATCTCGCCGCGGACGTGGAAAAAGATACACAGGCGGCTCCCGGCGGACGCAGTCAGACTTACCTGGTTCCCGGCGAGAACCCCTTGGACCGCCACGCCCGCACGCATGCCGCCATCGAGATCGCCTGCCTGGACTTGATCGGCAAGGCTGTCGGCAAGCCCGCCTGCGACGTCATCGGTGGCCGCGTGCGCGATGCCGTCCCGTTCTCCGCCTATCTTTTCTACAAGCACGCCGGGGGCGGGGGAGTGGGCGGCGACGCCCGCGAGGACGAATATGGCGAAGTGCTCTCTCCTGAGGCGGCCGTCCGCGAATGCCGCCAGATGATCGCCAAATACGGCTTCCGCGAGATCAAGCTGAAAGGCGGCGTGCTGGATCCGGATATCGAAATTGCGACCATCCGTGCCCTGCGCCGGGAGTTCGGCCCCTCCTACCCCCTGCGCATTGACCCCAATTGCGCCTGGTCGGTCGAAACCTCCGTCCGCGTGGGCCGCGAACTGCGCGAAGAGCTATCCGGCGGCGGATACCTCGAGGATCCCTGCGCGACTCTCGAAGGCATGGGGGAGGTGCGCCGGCGCCTGATCGCCGAAGGCATTCACACCCCCCAGGCCAGCAATGTCGCCGTGACCTCCTTCGCCGACGTCCCTCAGGCCGCCCGCTTGGACGCGGTGCAGATCGTCCTCTCCGACCCGCATTACTGGGGCGGCATGCGTCAGGTGCAGTATCTCTCGCACTTAGCCGGCGTGCTCGGCATGGGCCTCTCTATGCACTCCAACAGTCACCTGGGGGTCAGCCTGATGGCCATGACCCACGTGGCCGCCGCCTGCCCTAACCTGACTTTCGCCTGCGACACCCATTACCCCTGGCAGACCGCCAAAGACGAAGTCGTGACCGGCGGCCGGGTTCCCATTGTGGACGGTTCCGTACGCATCCCCGACAAACCCGGCTTGGGAGTGGAACTGGATTACGATCAGCTCGCCCGCGGCCGTGAGCGCTATCAGAAGATCCCCTACCGCAAGCGCGACGACGAAGCTGAAATGCGCCAGCACGTTGACCCCAACTGGAAACGCATCCTCCCGCGCTGGTAGACGTCCGCCGCAACGCTGCCACGCCTGAGAAAACACCGAAAAAGTCCCTGTAAAAGTTCCTTGACAGGTGTTCCCTTCGAGGATAGAATCGATCCATCTTTTTAGTCAGGGGGTCGCACCATGCGTTGTGTACTAGCTATCGCGCTTTTAGTTGGATCTGCGTCCGCTCTCTTCGCGCAGTCCGCCACGGGCAACATCATCGGCCATGTCACGGATGCCACTGGCGCAGCGGTGGCCGGGGCCGAAGTCTCCGCAATCAACGCCGAAAAGGGTCTTACTTTTAAGACTGTAACTGATGAGCAAGGGATCTTCCGCTTCTTTTACCTTGCTCCAGCCACCTACCGGTTGACTTTCCAGCACGTCGGCTTTAATTCCGTGGAGCGCCCCGACATCCTCTTGCGGTCGAACGAGACGCCCACGGTCGATGTCCAGTTATCGGTCGGCAATGTGGTGCAGAAACTGGAAGTGCAGGCCGAAGCGCCGCTCGTGGAAGCCGCTACTTCGACGACCGGCACGATCCTCCCGGGCAAGGAAATGAATGCCCTCCCGATCATGCAGCGCTACACCTGGATGAGCATGTACGTGATGCCGGGCGTCACCAGCATGAACGGATTCCACATCGCGGGCGAGCGCGACCGTGGCATCGGGTACACGCTCGACGGCATCCCCGGCACGCAGCCCGCTGTGGGAGGCGTATCGACCCCGCGCATCGTCTCCACCACCGCCAACGCCATCGAGGAAGTCAAGCTGAGTTCTACCGTGTTGCCCGCCGAGTACGGCCACTCCGCCGGCGGCATGCTGAGCGCCACCTATAAGTCCGGCACCAACCGGCTGCACTTCGAGGGCGAAGACCGCTACGTCAACAACGCGATGCTGCACCGCGCCTATTTCAATCTGGGCAATGCGCCGTTCGGTTACCACGAGCTTGCCGGGCTGGCCAGCGGTCCGGTGTACTTCCCCAAAATTTACAACGGCAAGAACAAGACCTTCTTCCTGTTCGGGTGGTCCATGCACCACGAAAAGTATAACCAGTCGGTGTTCTCCACCGTGCCCACGCTGGACGAGTTGAACGGCAACTTCAATTTCGGCGGGCTGGGCTACCCCGTCTATGACCCGACCACCACGCAGCAGGTCAACGGCAAGTGGGTCAGCACTCCTTTTGCCGGCAATGTCATCCCCAAAAGCCGCTTTGATCCCGCGGTCGTCAATTTTCTCAACCACCAGCCATGGGCGCCGCCGAACAACCTGGGTGGCTCCGGGCTTCTGACCGCCACCGGACCGCAGCAGAACTACGGCGCCACCAGCACCTATTTTTCCTATCGCACCCGTTACGACATCAAGATCGATCACAATTTCAGCGATCAGAACCGCATCTTCGGGCGCTTCTCGGAGATCGTCAACCGCGCCGTCGGCGACCAGATCGGCATCAACTGGAAGTTGCTCGACGGGTCCGCCGTTTTGCAGCCGATTAACCAGGAAAATTCGGTCATCTCCGACACGCACATGTTCAGCCCCACTTTCCTGAACGAAGTCCGCGTGGGCTTTAACCGCTGGCATCAGTCCCGTACCCCGCCGGGTTACAACCAGAATTGGGCGGGTCAGTTGGGGATCCCGGGCGTCAGCGGCTTGACCTTCCCCACCTTCCTGGATTCCAACGGCGGCTACTTCTTCAACACGCAATTTCCCGGCGGTGGCCTCAGCCAGGTGAGCCAGGGCTACATCGTGCAAGACAACGTCACACGGGTCATCGGGCCGCACAGTCTGCGGATGGGATACGAGATCCAGAAGACCACGGAAGACTTCCTGCTGCCCAGCCTGCCCGGCGGCACTTACTACTTTGGCGGGACCGGTTATCCGTTCACGCCCAACACCGGCAACGATTTTGCCGCACTATTGTTGGGCTCGGTTACCCGGGCGACCTTCTCCACAACCCTGGCTAACTGGCTCCCGCAATGGTGGAGTCACGCCCTTTACTTTCAGGACGACTGGACCGCTAGCCGCCGCCTGACGCTCAATCTGGGCCTGCGCTGGTCCTATGAAACGCCGATGCGCACCAAGTACGGCCAGCAGAGCCAGTTCGATCCCACCGCCACGGATCCGCTCACCGGGTTGCCCGGCGCGATCGTCCACAACCCGGGTCCTCTCGGCAACAGCGACTACAAGCATTTCCAGCCGCGGATCGGCGTCGCATACCGGCTCAAGGACAATATGGTCCTGCGCGGCGGCTTCGGTCTCACCACCATCGACCTTTTCTCCACCACCCTCAGTTCGCAGAATTTCCAGGAATACACCAGCAACGTGACCGTGCAGAACGCGCCCGGCATCCCCACCCCGGCCTTTTATCTCAACAAAGGGCCCGGGAATATCAATTTCAACGTTCTTGCCAACGGCACCGCTCCTTTCGTGGGAACTAACTACAGCGCGCGCACCGCCGAGCGCTACGACCCCGCCCTGCGCAATCCCTACGCCATGAATTGGAACGCCACCTATCAGTGGCAGTTCGCTCCTTCCTGGCTCCTCGAACTCAGCTATCAGGGCTCCAACGGCGTTGGCCTGTTCGAGGCCTGGAACATCAACACCGTTCCTCTGAACGTCTCCACCAACCCTTCCGTTCTGCAGAACATCTTTCAGAACTACCAGAACTTCAGACCTTACCCGAATTTCGGAGAAATCGACCAGTGGGGCAACTTCGGCCATTCCACGTATCATTCGGGCACGGTCAAAATTGAGAAGCGGCTCTCGAGCGGGATTACCTTCACTTCTTTCTTCACCCGCTCCAAAGCCATCGACGACTGCGATAACGACCAGGTTTGCACCGGCGAAACCTTCTACAACCGCAGCCTGGAAAAAGGCCGCGCGGGATTCGACGTCACCAATCGTTCGGTCACCTACGTCACGTATGCTCTCCCGATCGGACGCGGCCGCCGTTTCATGAACCACGGCGGCGTTCTCGACTACATCTTCGGCGGCTGGAATATCACCTGGGCCCAAACCTACCAGACGGGTCTCCCGGTGACCTTTACCCTGGCGGGCAGTCCCTACAACTACCTGCCGGGCAACGGCGTCCTCCGCCCGAACGCAACCGTCCCCGCCGGCCAGATCCCCGTCTCGAACTGGACCATCGGTGATCGCTTCAACACCAAGATTGAAAACCCCATCTGGAACATCAACTCTTTCGCCAATCCGGCGGCGTTCACCTCGGGTACATTGGGGCGCAACGTCCTCAACGGCCCGCACCTGGTGTGGTCCCAGGCTTCGGCGGCCAAAGAGATTCACTTCAAGGAACTGGCTACGCTCGAACTCCGCTACGACATCAACAATGTCTTCAAGAACCCGAACTTCATCAATCCCAATTCGGTGGTCAACCTGAGCAGCCCCGGATTGTTCGGCAAACTCACCGGTACGCAGGGCGGATGGTGCTGCCTGGGCGGGCAGTTTGTGGCCACGTTCGTCGCCAAACTGATCTTCTGACGGCAGCGGGCGCGATGACTTATTCGAGCACGGGCAGCGTCAGGTAACCCGCCGGGACAAACAGGCTCCCTTCGGTGGTCCCCTCGGGCGAAATCCGCCGTAATTCGTCTCGCAGCGCCGTCCCGGTCTTGCTTCGGAAAGCGCGCGTCACGCGGGTCACCTGCTCCGCCGATTCGTGCGCGAACTCCAGCCGGAAGTGCCGGATGTCCGCGCGCCGCCACGCCTCCAGGTGCGCGCTCGCCTCCTGCGCCTCCGCGCCGAAGACCGTGTTGCGGCAGCCCACGTCCGCCAGCACCGGGTGCGCTCGCCCGTTCACATCCCGCAGCGCCACCCGATGTCGTTCGCACGGGCGTCCGCAATCCTTGTACGAGGTCCCCGTCGAGAGAAAGCGGCAGAACACGCAGTGCTCGGTGTGGAACACCGGCAGGTGCTGGTAGGCCACCGCCTCGATCTTCTCCGCGCCCACCGCCCGCGCCAGGTCGGCCACCTGCTCCGCGTTCAGGTCGTGCGTCGGCGTGATGCGCTCCAGGCCCATCTCCAGCAGCAGCGCCGCGCTCGCCGAATTGGCCGCGTTCAGGCTGAAATCTCCGATCAGCACCGCATGCGGCCTCGCGCCCAGCGCCTCGACGAGGCCTGCCGCCCGCACCACCAGCGGGCACTCCAGCCTCCGCAAAAACTCCGCGATCCGCTCCTCCCCCGGCTTGAGCACCCGCGGGCTGGCCACTCGCACTGCCAGCCCGGCGGCCCTCACCCGCTCCACGGACGGAAGCAGGCCATAGAGATCCAGGTAATCCAGCGTGATGCTCGCCGGCGCCAGTTCCAGCGCGGCATCCAGTTGCTCCCGCGTGCGCACCAGCAGATGCAGCTCCGCTCCGCCGTCCGCCGCCGCCGGGCGAATCCGGGCCAGCGCGGCTGCCACTACCGCCTCCGGCGCGTGAATCTCCGCCCTCGGTGCCTGCCCCTGCCGTTCCCGCAGCGCCTCCTCCGCCTGCCGCCGCATCTGGTTCAGCACCGAGCTCGGAGCGAACGGCGCTCCCTCGATCTCTAGTTCCAAGCCCGCCAGTTCGTACGGGGTCCCGCCCAGCCGGCCGAACTGCTCGCGCAGCAACTCTTCGGTAATCGCCCGCTGCTCGGCTCGGTCGAGCGCCGCTGCCGATTCCACCGTCACGCGCACCTCCGGCCGCCTGCACAGCCTCCATTCGGCTTCGAGCGGAGCGCCCTCCCGTGCCCTCACCCGCACCGCGGCCGCCTGCCGGCGCATCGGTGCGCTGGCCTGCGTGTACGGCCGCGCCGCCCGCTCCACCTCCGGATCGTGCGTCCGCCACACCAGGTCCCCCGGCCGGATGCGCCCGAAATTCACCGCGCCGTTGGCGAACTCCACCTCCAGCCGGCCGTCGCGCCGGGCCCGCGCGGCATATACCCGTCCGCCTTCCTCGGGTTCCTCGGGGCTGCGCCAGTCGGCTGCGTCGAACACCACCCCGTCGCCCGGTTTGAGTGGCGCGAGCTGATGCACCCTCCCCGGCTCCACCACCACGGCTTTGGACTCCACGCGCGCCACCCGCCCCATCTGCACGCCGCGATGCCGCGGCGCCCGCCCCCGCACGACTGCCTGGTGATTCGTGCCCGTCAGGAAATAAGCGCCCAGCCCGCGCGAGTATACCTGCTCCAGTTGCAGTTCCTCGCCGTCGCTGAAGCGCGACTCTGCGCCCGCCCACGCCTCGTCCACTGCCTGCCGGTACGCGCGCGTGGCCAGCGCCACGTAATCCGCGTCCTTGTACCGCCCCTCGATCTTCAGCGCCGCCACGCCTGCCCGCACGATCTCCGGAATCTGGCGCAGCGCGTACAAATCCCCTGGAGAGAGGAGGTACCGCGCATCCCCCAGCGGGCGCCGCTCGCCGTCCACGATCAGGTCGTAGGGCAGCCGGCAGGCTTGCGCGCACTGGCCCCGGTTGGCGCTCCGCCCGCCCCAGGCTTCCGAGGAGAAGCACTGCCCCGAGTACGCCACGCACAGCGCCCCGTGCACGAAAATCTCCAGCTCCGCCTCGGTCGCCGCCCGGATCGCCCGGATCTCCTCCAGCGAAAGCTCCCGCGCCAGCGTCACCCGGCGCGCCCCCAGCCGCTCGGCCAGCCGCACACCTTCCGCATTGGTGATGCTCATCTGCGTGCTGGCGTGGATCTCCAGCCCCGGCGCCACTTGCGGCGCCAGCTTCAGCATCCCCACGTCCTGCACGATGATGGCGTCTGCCCCGGCTTCGGCGATCGCCGCGACCGTGCGCGCCGCCTCCTCGAGCTCGTGCTGGAAGATCAGCGTGTTGAAAGTGACGTAGCCCTTCACGCCGCGTTCGTGCAGCCGGCGCAGCGCCGCCGCGAGTTCCCCCAATGGAAAGCCCGTCTTCGCCCGCGCGGTGAAATGCTTCAGGCCGAAATACACAGCGTCCGCGCCGGCTTCGATGGCCGCCTCCAGTTGCGGCCAGTACCCGGCCGGACTCATCACTTCTGGTTTTGCGAGACGCAGGTCTTCCGGCATGGGAGAGGCGATACTTTCAGCCTACCGCAATGCCGGAACCCGCCGCGCCGCCTACTGATAGCTGGTCGTCTTCATCGTCCCCATCGACGAGGTGAACAGTCCGTTGTCAATCGTTCCTCCCGCCGTCAAGGGCGCGCTGAAGACTCCATTGCCCCCGGAAGTTTGCGTCGTCGAGGTCACCATCAGCATGCCGAACCCGCCGCCGATCCCCGTGGTCGCCGCCGGCGTAGCCGGCAACTGTGAGAGCACCGAGGACGGCACGGTGAACGCCAGCTTGTCCGCCGTGGTTGTGCACACGAACACCCCGGCGTCGTAAATCGGATTGTTCGTGTCGCCGCCTGTCATGGTGCCGGAAGCCCCGATGATCGCCACCAGGTCGTTGCCGCCGCCGCTCCAACTGAGCGCCAGGTTTTGGCTGCGCACCACCGTATCGGGCAGCGGGTTCGTCAGCGTGAGCGGCGCATTCACCGTCAGGCTTGCCTGGAACGGCCCCACGTCGGCTCCGCCCGGGCCAACCAACTGGTAGCTCCCCTGCACGATCACCGGCCCGCTCGAACCCGGCAGCCCGGGAATCCCGCTCGGCAGCCCCGACATCGAGGTGCCCAGGCTCAACGAATACAGGTTCCCGGCGCCCCGCGGCACCTGCTTGTTCAGCCCGCTTGGCCCCGTCAGGGTGAGCGCCGCCCCGGCGTCCAGCCCCGTCGCCGAAATGCCGAAAAGTAATGTGTTCTGGGTGCCCGTGCGGCGGTATACCTGGCAAGCGCCGAAGGCGCTGAGATATCCGGAAGCGTCCCCCAACTGGTCCGCCGAGAACTTGAAAAAGCTCCCGCTCACGCCCTCCGTCTTCGCGTTCACCGAGCCAAACCCCGGCACGTTCATGGTGCTCGCCAGGCTCGACATGACGATATTGCCCGCCGCCCCGCTCAGCCCCTGGTCCAGCCGCGCCAGGGCCGTCTTGCTGAACATCGGGCTCACGCAGGCGTCCGCGCCCGCGGGTGCGATCGAGATCGTCGCCAGGTTGCTCAATTGCCCGCCCACGCTCACCTGGAGAGGCACGTTGCAGCCGGTTTGCACGTCACTCGGAAGCTGGAAGTTGATCTGGTCCGCGCCCGGCAGCGAGGGCGACCGCCCGGCGTAACCCGGAGTGATCTGGCTGTTGCCCACGATCACCTTCACGTCCACCTGGCTGCGCAGATCGATGGCTCCCGGCGCGTCGTTGTCCGCCTTTTGAATCGCGCCCAGGCCCGTTCCCCAGGCGATCAGCGTCTGCCCGGGATGCGCCGGCGACATCGTGAAGCCTCCCACCGTCCCCGTCGTGAAGCGGTTGATGTCGAGCTGCGTCTGCGAAATGTAAATCTGCACCACCGCGCGCCCCGTCCCCGAGCCGTTCGCTGTGATGCTGCCGTATTTCCGCGCCACCACTGTGGCCTGCACGGGCGCGCTCGTCCCGTTGTAGCTCACCGTCACGTTGTAGGTGCCCGGCGCCGCTGTGGAAGGCAGAATGCCCGCCAGTTGGTTCACCCCGCTCTGGTTGTACGTGTACACCATGTACGCGTTCACCGCCGCGCCTCCGGCCGCTGGCGTGAACGTGATCCCCGAGCCGCCCAGCGTGGTGCCCAGCGGCAGCGTCGCCTGCGTGAAGCCCGGTGCGCTGAGATTCGACCCTTTCACCACGAAGATGCTGCCCTGCGCGATGTTTGCCGTATAACTCGCGGCGTCCTGGATGCCGCCCGACTGAATCGTGGGAGCCTGTGCGAAAACCGCCAGGCCCGCTCCCAGCCACCCGGCTAGTATCGTCCATGTGCGTGTCATAAATTTCCAGCATTTCCGGCCTGTTTGTCGTAATTATGAACATATCACTGAAACATGGCGGCGAGGTAAACCCCCCTGGGGGTAGTCTGTACCGGTACTCCGCTCTCGCCCCTACTCGCCCGCCACGGCCTCGGCCAGCGCCCGCACCAGCCCCGCGCCGAAGGCCATGCGGTCCTCCGCCGTGGGGCAGCGGCCCAACCCCGGGTTGTGCTCGATCATTTGTTCCATGATCATGGCCGGCAGCCGGCGGTCGGCGAACAGTCCCTGCGCGACCGTCATGCGGCCTGGCTTGCCCGGCGTGGTGGTCGCGCCGGACTCCCGCAGCGGCCCGGTAGCGTGAAACGAGGTGCTCGCCGCCAGCCGCGCGAGCACCCGCTCCCCCAGTTTCCGGAAAGCCGCCGGTGCTTCCAGGTATTCGGTGTGCTCCGTATTGTGCAACGAAAGGAACAGGTCCACCCGGTGACCCCCGTCCACCCAGCCCAGGATCGCCCGGTGTTGCGCCGCAATCTCCGGCATCTTCCGCGCATCGATCGTGTCCCAGTTCCGGTTGAGGTCGTAGCCGTTCCGATTGAACCGTACCCCGCCGTCGGCCACCCCGTCCGGATCGGCCATCGGGAAGATCTGGTAGACCACCGTGTCTCGCAGACGCGCCGCGCGCTCGTCGCCCGAAAGCAGAAAGCGCATCGCGCCCTCGCACGCCCAGGAGGAGCCCGCTTCCCACGCGTGCTGCCGGAACATCAGCCAGATCACTTTCTTGCGGGCTTCCGGAGCCTTTGGGTCAGTGATCGTGACCAGCGGCATCTCCCGGCCTTCCACCGTGCGGCCCACCACCCGCCGCACCAGGTAGGGGCTCCCCCGGAATGTCTCCAGCAGCTTCGCCAGGTCCTGGTTGGTGTATGGCGGCACGTGCGCGATCCACATGCGCTCGCGCTCCGGCGTAAAGCGCAGCCGCAGCCGCGGCTCCCGCGCGTCCCACTCCACCTGGTCGTCGCGGAAATGCCGCCAGCTTCGCCCGTCGTAGCTGTAGACCGGCCGCGTGCCCGCCGTCACCGCATACACCGGCCCGTGATAGTTGTATTCCCCCGCCAGGTCCACCAGGTCAATCTGGACCTGCTGGCGCGGCAGTCCGTCCAGCCGGAAGTAATACCAGTTCGCCTGCCGGTTCCGCCCGTCCTGGTCCCTCTGCCCCGCCACCGCGCAGCGCAGGTGCGTGGCCGAAACCTGCTCCACCCCGCCCACCCTGCCGCCCTCAAAATTGCTGGAAACCTGAATGCCTGCCGCCAGCGCCGCCAACCCGAGAAGGCCAACCATACCCCCGTATGCTATCAGTGCAGCGGTCCCCCTACTTTTCCGAAATCCACGTCGCCAGCAGCGACCGGAAATCCTGGCTGCTCTTCACCACGTTGGGCAGCGCCAGCCCCGCCACCTCGATCTTGGTCCGCAGCGTCAGCACCATCTGCGAGAGCGCGCGCGGCTGCCAGTACTGCGCCTGGCCCGCTTGCGCCAGAAACTGCTGGATCCATGCCGGAATCAACGCCTCCGGCACCGCCGAAAGATCCTGGTACAGGTACTTGTCCGGCCGCGCTGACGAAAGTGGCCCCAGCGTGGAGACGATATAAGGCCCGGCGTTGTGCGGCCCGCCCGGAACGTTCAGCAGGAGTCCCTCGGAACGCGCCAGGTCATAGTGACCCAGCACCCACGCCGCCGCCGGCACGCTTTGTGGGGGAGACTGCTTCACCGGCAGATACGTGATGTTGAGTCTGGCCCTCGGAATGTTTGCCGCCTCGAAATCCCGCACGTCGCTGATCACTTCCAGGCAAGCCTGGAAAGTCGCCAGGTACCGCGCGCGGGTGGCCTCGCTGGGCCCCGCGCCCAGCAGGATGTAGCTGTACAAGCCGTATCCCGGCGTCTCCGGCTTCGCCTGGAGCAGGAACGCCCGCCCCGTTAGCCGCGCCTCGCCGCCCGGCCCGGCGCCAACCGGTGGCGGGGGCGGGGCCGGCATCGGCGGCGGAGCCGGGGCCTCCGCGGTCGGCGCCTCCGCCATCGGCGGCCTCGCCTTTTTCGCCTTCTTTCGCTTTTCCTGCTCCATCCCGGCGCTCAGGTCGATATCCACCGATGCCGCCTTGCCCGCCTCGATGGAAACGCCCGTGCGCCGTATGGTCATGAACCCGCTGATCGCCACCCGGACGTCGTAGGTGCCCGGCGGCAGCGAGGGAAAAACGTAGCGCCCCTCCGCGTCCGTGTGCGCGGTGAACTGCTGCCCGCTCTCCTGGTTGGTGGCCGTGACCTCCGCGCCGGCCGCCGCCGTGCCCTCCACCCGCACCACGCCGGAAAGCGGCGCCACGGCGATGGGTACCGCCCTCGCCGCCGCCCACGCGATCCCGAGCGCCACCAGCACCAGCCTCATTTGCCGGGACATCGTTATCCTCCTTTCCCGGGTGTCTGGCGGCCTTTGGCCACGCGGCGCCACAGCCGGCAGGCCCCGTACGCCGCCACAAACCAGGCCCCGAAGACCACCGTGGTCCCCGGCGGCCCCAACGGCGGCGCCGCCGGTACCGCCTGATAGAAGAAGATCCACGTCCCCAGGGTCAGCACGAAGGCTGCCCCCAGGGCGACTTTGACCGCGCTCCACGCTTCGGACACGCCGTATCCGCCTTTTCTGATTTAGTGTACTCGCGCGGTGCCGCGTTGCAGCCGGCTTGTTCCGGCCCGTGCCGCATCGTAAAATCAGCACTCTTGGAAGACGGCATGCGCGCCATCAATTGGAAACGGGTAGGCCTGGGCGGGCTGCTGGCCGGCGCCGTCATCAACGCCTGTCAGCTTGCCATCAACGCGGTAGTGTACCGCCGGGAGTGGAACTACACCTCCTCGCAGGTGGCGGCTTTCTTGGTTCTGGGCTTCCTGTCGGGTTTCTTCGCCATCTGGCTGTATGCCGCCATCCTGCCCCGCTACGGCGCCGGTGCCCGCACGGCTCTTATCGCCGGCCTGGCCGTCTGGATCTTTGGCTCCGTGATCGGCGCGGTGTTCGTCATTGCCATGGCGCGCCTGGGCACCCCGGCTCTCCATCCCCTGCTGGTTTACTGGATCTGCTGCCTGGTCCAGGTGTCCCTGGGCACATTGCTCGGCTGCCGGCTGTACCAGGACTCCCCTGTCCCTGGCCGCTGAACACTGCCCGCCTCGAGCCGCTGGTATACTTAGAGAGATTCGGAGGAGATTACCTTTGTTTGAATTAGCCAGAACTGTGCGCCGCTTCGGCCTTCCCTACATGCTGCGCCTGCAAAAGACCTATCGTGCCGGCTGGGACGAGATGATCCGCGGGCACCTCGAGACCTCCACCATGCACGCGCTGCTAAATGTCGGCCTCATCGACGAGATGCAGAAGCAGCCCCGCGTGGATATCGGAGAGTTCGCCGCCCGCGCCAACCTCGAGATCAAAGTGCTCCAGCCGCTGTGCGAGGCTTTTTATTCCCTCGGGCTGTTCGAGCGGGACGGCGCCGCCTATTCGCTGTCTGAGAAAGGCCGGAATGTCGCCGAGGTCCTGCGCGGCTGGCTGGACGTCTGTTACGGATACAGCGAGGTCTTTCATTCCCTGGAGCCCCTTTTGCGCAAGCAGATGGTCTACGGGCGCGACCTGTACCGCCGCCCCGATTATGTGGCCCGCGGAAGCGGCGAGATGGAGCAGCAGTTGTTCTTCCCCATGGTCAATGACATCCTCTCCGCCAGGGGTTTCCGCTGCGTCCTCGATCTCGGCTGCGGCGACGGCACCTTCCTGCGCCATCTCTGCGCGCAAAATCCGGACATCCGCTGTTTTGGCATCGACCTGGCTCCCGCGGCCGTCGAAGAAGGCAACCGCGCTCTCCGCGAGGCGGGCCTCCAGAACCGCATCAGCCTGCGCGCCCTGGATATCTCCAAAATCGACCAGGTGTCGAGCGACCTGCAGGAGATTGAAGCGGCCACCGTGTTCTTCGTCCTGCACGAACTCCTCTATTTCGGCGAGGACGTGCTGCTGGATTTCCTGAAGAGTTTCCGCCGCCTCTTCCCCGGCCGTCCCCTCATCGCGTTCGAGGCCGTCCGCCCGCCCGCCGAGGAGCTGCGCCGCAATCCCGGCATTGCCATTTACTACTTCCTTTATCACGACCTCACACAGCAGAAGCCCGTGGATGCGGCGACCTGGACGCAGTTGTTCCGCGCCGCCGGCTTCGCCTCCATCGAGGAGCGCCACCTGGATTTCGCCCGGGCCGCCATTTACATCCTGAATTAGCATGGCCCGGCTGCTCTTCACGGTCTGGCCCTATCCGACCCACCTGCATCCCTTCCTGGCGCTGGCCCTGGAGGCGCGTGCACGCGGCCATGAGGTGGCTTTCTATACGGGCGGCGAGGGCTTATCTCTGATGGCCGGGGAGGGATTCCGCTGCCTCCCTTTTCAAGACGTGGATTGGGATACCGTGGCGCGCACCATCGACCACTTGATCGCCCGGCGCCGCCGCCTCTTCCGCATCCGCCGCCTGTGGGCCAGTTTCCTGGTGGAAACCGTTCCCGCCCAGGTTCGGGACCTGGAAGCCGCTCTGGCGGAGTGGCCGGCCGACGCCTTGATCTGCGACATCGTCATGTGGGCTCCCATGCTCGTCCTCCACGAACGGCGCGGCATCCCCGTGGTTCCCTTCTCTCACGTGGCCAGTTGCATTCTGCCTGGCTCGGCTGGCCCCATTCCCGGCATTGCCTTGCCCCGCGCCCGCCATGCGCTGCGCGACCTGGCGGCCGCGATCGCCGCGCGCGCCGCTGCGCTGGTCACGGCGCGCTCCCTCCGGAAAGCCAACGCCCTGCGCCGCCGGTTCGGCCTGCCGGCCCTGAACGTCAGCGTGACGGCGTTCACCGGTACGCTGCCCCTTTACTTGGTTCCCGGCGCGCCGGAACTGGATCACGGCCGCCCGGATCTCCCGCCGTCGGTGCGCTACGTGGGACCTTGCCTGTGGGATGGGCCCCCGGACCAGCCGCCGCCCGCCTGGGTCGGGGAGATCCCCGCCGGCCGTCCCTGCGTGCTCGTCGATGAGGGCGCCTTGTATACCCGTGAGCCGCGCCTGCTGCGGATGGCTGCCCGCGCCCTCGCGGATCTCCCCCTCTCGGTGGTTCTGTTGGCCGGACGGGGCCGCGATCCCTCGGCGCTGGATCTGGGCCCCTTGGCCTCCAACGTCACGCTGCGTCCGCATGCGCCCCTGAGCGGCCTGCTCCCGCGGGCGCAGGCTCTGATCGCCAACGGCAATACCGAGCCCGTGCTGGCGGCTCTCCAAGCCGGCCTTCCCCTGGTCGTGCTGCCATCCATCTGGGATCAGGCCGAGCTGGCCTGGCGCGTTCAGGAGTCCGGTGTGGGTCTCCGCCTGGCCTCCTGGACCTGCACCCCGCCGCGTATGCGCCAAGCCGTCCAGCGGGTGCTCGAAGAGCCGGCCTTTCGCGAACGGGCCGCCGCCATGCGCGCTGCCCTGGCGCGCCAGGGAGGCCCCGCCCGTGCCGTCCGCCTGATCGAAGATCTCCTGCGCGCGCGGCCTTAATTAACGCGCTTCCAGCTTCGAGGTCCCGAAGACGCCGCCCAGGTATTGCTTGTCGCCGTAGTTGGTCTTGATGAAGAAGCCGGCCAGCCGGAACATCTCGAAGTCGTCGTCGTACTCCCACAAACCGGCGTTGGGGTCCAGAAAGTAGCTCTTGCCCCCGCTCGAGTCCGCCCGGAATCCGAAGGCGTGCTCCCGCGAGCTGTCTGCCGAACAGATCACCATCAAGTGATACCCCTCCGCCAGCATGAGCAGCTCCTGCGCCACGCTGGAAATATCCCCTCCGGGGGCATAGCCTTGGTCCACTTCCTGAAGACCGAAGGCGTATAGGTAATCCGCCTTGATCTCGTCCAGGACCTCTTGCGCCAGGCCGTGTTCCCGGGCGTAGCGCATCCGGAATTTGAGGGAATGATGCAGCATGGCAATCCGGTTCAGACTGCCGCCTGTGATGTCGTGTTCGGTCAACGCGATGCTTTTCCCGGAGGCCTCGTAGCGCAGCGCCTCCTTCACCCAGGTCAGCACCATGGCCAGGCAGACGCCGCCCATGTGTTGCGAAGAGATCTGCGTCATTCCGGGGACGTATCGGACGCCATACCCTACCTTGTTCGACGTAGTGAACAGTTTCCGGCAGGCCATGCCTGTGATTATACGCGCGCGAGCCGTCTAAGCTGGAAACATGAGCCTCTTCCGCTTCCCTCTCCTCGCCGCTCTCCTGGCGGCCGCGGCCGGCGTGCTCGCGGCCCAGTCTGCGGATATCCTCCCGGAAGAATCCCTGCGCGGCTGGACGCGCATCCCCATCCCTCCCGTGGACGGCCTGAAGCCGGAACTACAGTGGCGCGTGGACTCCGCCCACCGGGAACTGCTCTGCTCCGGCCGCGGGCAGCACGAATGGCTGCGCTACGATAAGCTGCTCGGCGATTTCGTCCTGGACGTGGATTGGCGCTTCACGCCCAAAGGGAATGTAAAGTACAACAGCGGTATCGGCGTGCGGTTGTCTCAGTACGGAGAGCTGTGGGCCCAGGCGCAAACCGGGCTCTCCGGCGGCTACCTGTTCGGCGACAACCTGGTTGATGGCGCCATCCAGCGCTTCAACCTCAGCAAACAGATGAAGGAGAACCGCGTCAAGCCGGCCGGCGAATGGAACCACTACCAGGTCCGCGCCGAGGGCGACCGCATCACGCTCTCGGTGAACGCCGCCGTGGTCAGCGAAGTCTCCGGCTACGCGCTGCGGCGCGGCTACCTCGGCCTGGAGGCTGAAGGCCACGAAATCACCTTCCGCAATCTCCGCCTCCAGATCATCGCGCCGTGAACCAAGCCACACCCATAAACAGCTTGGCAACAGAGCACTGAGCCTACCGAGTCGCGACCGGGAGGGAGCGGTGTCCCCGCCCTAATGGCTCGCCGCCGCGAGCGGCGCCCGTTTGTAATGTTCCACTTCCGGCTTGCCGTTCGGCACAATGGGGATGACTTCGACTTCCAGCGTGTCGTCCGTCCCCACACCGAAACGGCGCTTCACCACGTCCGATCCCCGGGTCTCGATCTCTACCAGCTTCGAGCCGTTGAACCACATCGACACCTTGGCCTGTTTGCCGGCGTCCTTCAGCTTGCACTCCCGCCCCATGGTGTTGCACTCGTACTCGCTGACCTTCTGGCCGGCTTCGGAGTGCGTGATGTGAAAAGCGTCCCCTTTGGCTTCCAGAACCCAGACGGAGTTGGTCCCCTTGCCGCTTCCATCCTCGCGTTGCCAGGTGCCCGGCAGCTTTGCCCGATCGGCTGGAGTGTCCGCGAACATTGCCACGCTGCACAAGGCCATCAGTATGGAAAGACCCAAACGCATCGCCTTCCCCTCCCGGTCTTTATCAAACCTCCCCGGGATGCGTCCGTCCATCCCGTAAACACACTAGATGCGCCTCTCTGGCGGCAGTAGCCGCGGCGCGCTCGGCCCGCCCGTGCCGGGTGTGATAACGTGACAGCATGTTTGCATCTGCACTCAGAGAGCGGTTCCGTGGTGTGTTCGGCTTCCCCGTCACCCCGTTCCGCAAAGATCTCACCCTGGACCTGGACGCCCTGGCGCGCAACGTGGACGAAATGTCCTGTCATCCCTTCTGCGCCCTCGTGGCCGCCGGCGGCACCGGCGAGATGTACTCCCTGACCGCCAACGAAATCGTGGAAGTGGTGCGCATCACCGTCGACGCTGCCGCCGGGCGCATGCCGGTGGTGGCCGGCACGGGTTTCAACGCCGCCCTGGGCGCGGAGATCGCCCGTCGCGCCGAGGACGCCGGCGCTGAGTGCCTTCTGGTTCTGCCGCCCTACTACACCCACGCCCCCGAAGTCGGCCTGTTCGACTACTACGCCGCCATTGGCAACGCCAGCGGTCTCCCCTTGATGCTCTATAGCCGCGACTGGGCCGTCTTCCATCCTCACCAGGTGGCCCGCCTCGCCGACCACGTGCCCACCCTGGCTTTCTGGAAGGACGGCCAGGGCGACGCCCGCAAATACCAGCGCATCATGCACACCTGCGGCGACCGCCTGGCCTGGCTCGGCGGCCTCGGGGATGACTGTGTGCCCGCTTACTTCGCCATCGGCGTGCAGGCCTTCACCTCCAGCATCTCCAACATCGCGCCGCGCCTCTCCCTGGCCCTGGCCGAGGCCGGCTTGCGCCGCGACTTCATCCGCCTGGATGCGCTCATGCGCAAGTACGTGCATCCGCTCTATGCCCTGCGCGAGCGCTCCAAAGGCTACGAGGTCTCCGTCATGAAAGCGGCCATGGAAATCCTCGGCATTCCCGCGGGCCCCGTGCGCCCGCCGCTCCACAACTGCACCGCGCGCGATATCGAGGACATCCGCAAGCTCATGGAGGTCTATCAGGATGTAGTGGGTATGAGGGAATCCGGCATTCGGGCGGAACGCTCCACGGTGGGAGCGGGCGGGGTTTAATAGGTAGGATGTTCCGGGGTCAATTCAGGAAACAACTTGCGGACCGGATTCCCTCTTACGCCCCTACCATACAATCCAGATATCCGGTCCTGAACCTCTGGTCTCCCTTAAGTCGCTGAGAAATAAGCAAAATAAAAATTTCAAAAATGCGTCACTTCATGAACCCGCTCATTCCGCTGAGCCGTGAGCTCACTTCGTCGTTGGCTGCGTCGTCGAGCGCCAGCAGGCGTCGCGCCTCGGGCGAGAGCCGCCGCTGCACCTCCTCCCGCACGAGCGCCTTTTGGTACTGCTGCTGCGGCTTGTCCCACCGCGTGTAGTACACGTGCATCGCGCGCCGCGGGCGCCCGGTGCGGTTGGCGCTCGCCCCGTGCCACATGTGCGCGTTCATCACCACCACCGTCCCCGCCTTGCCGGTCACCAGTTGTTCGCCCGGCTGCGGATCGTAACAGTCGGGCGGAGGCAGCCGCCGCCAGCGGTGCGAGCCCGGAATCATGCGCGTGGCGCCATTTTCCTCCGTGAAATCGTCCAGCATCCACACCGAGTTGCACACCCAGTAGCCGCGCTCGTCCGCCAGCGCCCCGCTGTCGGCGTGCAGCGGCTGCGCGCAGTCCCCATGAGGATTCGCCGCGCGCACGTTCAGACTGCTCAGCTTGAATTCCTTCCCCAGCACGTGCGCCATCGCCTCCAGTACCCGCGGCGTCAGGATTACGCGCTCGAACACCTCGCCTTTGTCCACCAGGTTCGCCAGGCGCCGCGCGCCGGGCTCCTGCTTGAACTCCGCGCCGGCTTTCTCGCCTTCTTTCGCGAACAACTCCTCGACCCGCGCGCGCACCTCCGCCAGCAGCGCCGGCCCCATCAGATCCGGCAGCACCAGGTAACCCTGCTCATCGAGTTGCCGCTTCTCGGAATCGCTCAACATGCTCCGCCTCCAGATCCAGCAGCCGCCGCTTGAGCGCCAGCCCGCCGCCGTAGCCCACCAGCTTCCCGCCCGCCCCGATCACCCGGTGGCAGGGCACCACGATCGGCGCCGGGTTGCGCCCGTTGGCCGCCCCCACGGCGCGCACCGCCCGGGGCGCCCCGATGGCCGCCGCCACTTCCGCGTAGCTGCGTGTCTCTCCATACGGTATCTCCACCAGCTCCGCCCACACCCGCCGCTGAAAGGGCGTCCCCTCCATCTCCAGCGGCAGGTTGAACACCGCCAGCCGCCCGTCAAAATAGGCCTGCAACTGCCGCGCGGCCTCCCGCAGCAGCCAGTTGGCGTCGTTGCGCGGGTAGGCGGGCGCTGCTCCCGGATCCAGGTCTACGTACTGAATGCCCGCCCCGCCGGCGGTGATCCGCACCCGCAGCCCGGCCGCCGGCTCGATTTCCGTCCACTCCCGCATGCCAGCAGTTTCGCAAATCCGGTGACCGATTTTTCAAAACTTTATTTGGCTTTTTCTCAGTCAATTACAGAAGCTCCCGGACGGCCGCCCCGGGCCCCCGCGCTACTGTGTGGATGAAAGAGTTGCTCGCTCGCCGAGAGGCAACCGGCGGTAATGGGTCAGGCGCCCAACCTAGGGGGCTCGAAAGTCCTGGTCAAACCCATTCAACGTCCCAGGCGTTGCTGCCGTCTCCTGGAGCCTTGAACAAGCTCGCAGGAGAAGGGATCGATCCCTCCCGCAGGCAAAAACAGCAGGAAGTTAGCAGGTTCTTTGGTTCTTTCCCATCCGAGGCCGGCTCCACGCCCGGCCTCGCCGGATCCCCGGCATTTGCTTTTTTCCACCCTGGTACAGTCGTAGTGTCCCTGTGCCGCCCATTCACAGGTGTGTCCCACCTTCTCAGTGCCATTTTCCCCCCAACCTGTTATAATTTGAGGGTCTTAGCCATTCAAACCGCCCGTATATGCCCCTGAAGCCTATTGCTCCGACGAACGGCGACGGTAAGAAGATCTACCTCCTGAAACCCCGAGGATTTTGCGCCGGCGTCGTTCGGGCCATCGATGTCGTGAAAATAGCCCTCGATCTGTATGGCCCGCCCGTCTACGTGCGCAAGGAGATCGTGCACAACAAGCACGTCGTCGATGAGCTCCGCCAGGCCGGCGCGATCTTCGTCGAGGAGTTGGACGAAGTGCCTGCGGGTGCGCGCACCATCTTCAGCGCCCACGGAGTGGCCCCCGACGTTCGCCGCCAGGCCGAGGAGCGCAGCCTGGAGCTGATTGACGCCACCTGCCCCCTGGTCACCAAAGTGCACCTGGAGGCCGTGCGCTTCGCTAAGGAAGGCTACAGCATCGTGCTGATCGGCCACAAGGACCACGACGAAGTCATCGGCACGCTCGGCGAGGTCCCCCACCGGACCTTCCTGGTGGAGACCGTCGAGGACGTGGACCGGCTGGTGCTGCCCGACCCCGAGCGGGTCCGCTACCTCACCCAGACCACCCTCAGCCTGGATGAAACCCGCGATATCGTCCTCCGCCTCAAGGAGCGCTTCCCCAGCATCCAGGGTCCCCCCGCCCAAGATATCTGCTACGCCACGGAAAACCGCCAGATGGCCGTCAAGGGCGTGGCCGGCTTCTGCGACCTCCTGCTGGTGGTCGGCTCCCAGAACAGCTCGAACTCCAAGCGCCTGGTCGAGGTAGGCGAGAACAACGGCGTCCGCGCCTACCTGGTCAACGACTGCACCGAGGTGGATGTCCGCTGGCTGGGTGGCGTGCGCAGCGTGGCCGTTACCGCTGGCGCCTCGGCGCCCGAGCATCTGGTCGAAGAGCTCATCGCCTTCCTGCAAGCCCAGGACTTCCGCCATCTTGAGGAAGTGGAACTGGTGGAGGAGGATGTCCGCTTTTCACTTCCCCCGGAGCTGGCCCGCGTCGCCGGCGGACTGACCACCATCTCCTCCCTCCGATGAAAAGCCCGACGCTGCAAACGCAGGATACGCTGCTCTCCGCCGCGGCCCAAAGCGCGCGGCGGGCAGCCGAATGCCTCGTGGCTCTGCAACAGGAGCCGGGCTACTGGTGCGCGGATCTCACCGCCGATTCTACCCTGGAGTCCGACTACATCCTCTTTGAGCTGTGGGTGCATCCGCCCGTCAACGGCGTCTGGGATCCGCCCACCCGCCCGCGCATCGAGCGCGCCGTTCGATCCATCCTCGAGCGGCAGTTGCCCGATGGCGGGTTCAACATCTACGCCCAGGGCCCCTCGGAAATCAGCGCCACCGTCAAGGCCTACTTCGCGCTAAAGGTGGCTGGCGTGCCCGCCGAGGACACCCGCATGCGCAAGGCCCGCGAGCGGATCCTGGCGCTGGGTGGCATCCAGGCCGCCAATAGCTACGTCAAAATCAATCTCAGCCTCTTCGATCTCTACCCCCGCGAGCACTGTCCCAGCATTCCCCCCGAGCTGATGCTTTTGCCCTTCGACTTCATCTACCAGATGTCGTCCTGGACGCGCGCCATCGTCATCTCGCTGGCCATCGTGCACGCCGCCAATCCGCATCGCCCGGTGCCCGCCGGCTTTGACCTCCAGGAATTGTTTCTGCCCGGCGTCAGCCCCGCCTTCCGCTGGGATGACCGCTGGCTCACCTGGCGCAATTTCTTCCTCTCGGTAGACCGCCTGCTCAAGTTCTGGGAAAAGCACGGCTCCCGCCGCCTCCGCCGGAAAGCGGTCCGCGCGGCCGAAAAGTGGATGATCCAGCGTTTCGATGGCTCCGACGGGCTGGGCGCGATTTATCCGCCCATGATGTACGCTGTGATGGCGCTGGATGTGCTTGGCTACCCGCAGGACCATCCCCTGCGGGTGGAGGCGCTGCGCCAGTTCTTTCACCTGCTCACCGACGACGGCCGCCGCTTCTACTTCCAGCCCTGCTTCTCGCCGATCTGGGACACCAGTATCGCCGCCTACGCTCTGGGCGAAGCCCAAAAGCTCGGTCCCCAGGCCGGTGCGGCGGAAGCCCTGCGGCGCGCCGCCGGCTGGATGCTTTCCAAGGAGGTCCGGCGCCGTGGCGATTGGGCTGTGAAGCGGCCCCGCACCGAACCCTCCGGCTGGGCCTTTGAGTTCAATAACGAGTTTTATCCCGATATCGATGACACCGCCATGGTGCTTCTGGCCCTGAGCCAAGCGCGCTCCTCCGACGCCGCGGCCCTGAATGCGTGCCAGCACCGTGCCCTCAACTGGCTCCTGGCCATGCAATCAGCCGACGGCGGCTGGGCCGCCTTTGATGCCGACAACAACTGGCAGTTCCTCAGCCAGGTGCCCTTCGCCGATCACAACGCCATGCTCGACCCCACCTGCCCGGATATCACCGGGAGGGTGCTCGAGGCGCTGGCGGCTCAGGGCCTCGATTCGAGGCACCCCGCCGTGCGCCGCGGCGTCGCGTACCTGGTGCGCGCGCAGGAAGCCGATGGAAGCTGGTACGGGCGTTGGGGCGTGGCGTACATCTACGGGACTTGTTTCGCCTTGCGCGGGTTGGCAGCTTCCGGCGAGAGTGACCGGGAGGCCCACGTCCTGCGCGCCGGGGAATGGCTCCGCTCCATCCAAAATGCCGACGGAGGCTGGGGGGAAAGCTGCGCCAGCTACGACCACCGCACCTTCACGCCGGCCCATAGCACCCCTTCGCAAACCGCCTGGGCGATTCTCGGACTCATCGCCGGCGGCGATACGAACAGCCGCAGCGTGCAGCATGGCATCGAGTATCTCGTGGAAACCCAGTTGCCCGACGGGAGTTGGAACGAGGATCTGGCCACCGGCACCGGATTTCCTAAGGTGTTTTACCTGAATTACCACCTCTACCGGCTCAATTTCCCTCTGCTGGCTCTGGCGGCTTTCGTGAAGAGCAACGGTTTGACAGCGGCGTGAAACCAACGCTGGTTACCGGCGCCTCCGGGTTCGTCGGATGGCACGTGGCCCGCTTGCTCGGCGAGCGCGGGCACCAGGTGAAGGCTTTGGTCCGCCCGCAAAGCCGCGTGCGGGATTTGGACGTCGAGCTGGTGGCGGGCGACCTCCGCGACGCGGCGTCGCTCGCGCGCGCGGTGGCCGGCTGCGCGCTGGTATTTCACGTGGCGGCGGATTACCGGCTGTGGGCTCCGGACCCGGACGAGTTGTACCGCTCCAATGTGGACGGCACCCGGAATTTGTTGGAGGCGGCCCGCCAGGCGGGCGTAGAACGCGTGGTATACACCAGTACGGTCGGCTGCATCGGCATTCCCAAGGGTGGGGAAGGGAACGAAGAGACCCCTGTCTCGCTCGACCAGATGGCCGGCGCCTATAAGCGCTCCAAGTTTATGGCTGAGCAGGTGGCCCTGGAGTTCGCGCGGTCCGGGTTCCCGGTGGTGGTGGTCAATCCCACCGCGCCGGTGGGCGATCACGACGTCAAACCCACACCTACGGGAAAGATCATCGTGGACTTCCTGCGCGGCCAAATGCCGGCATACATCGACACCGGCCTGAACGTAGTAGATGTGCGGGACGTGGCCCAGGGAGAGTGGCTGGCCTGCGAGCGCGGGGTCCCCGGCGAACGCTACATCCTGGGCTCGGAGAACCTGACTCTGGCCCGCATTCTGGAGACCCTGGCGCGGATTACCGGGCGCAAGGCCCCCGCTGTGCGCCTGCCCTATGCGCTGGCCTATGCCGCCGGCGTGGTCACCACGGCGCTGGCGCGCTTCACCGGGCGGCCCCCCAAGGCGCCGCTGGACGCCGTACGCATGGCGAAGAAAAAGATGTTCGTTTCCCCGGGCAAGGCCAGGCGGAAACTGGGATATGCTCCCGGTCCCGCGGAAGAAGCCCTGCGCCGGGCGGTGGAATGGTTCGAGGCCAATGGCTACGCCCGCTAGCGTGTTATTCGTGGCCGCGGAGCCCCGCGAGTTCGCCGGCCTGCTCCCCTTCTGCGGGAACGTCCGCCGCCTCGCCTGGGCGGTGGATTGGGCCCGCGCTGCGAGCTTGCGCGGACGTCCGGTGCTGCTGGTGGCCAACGGGTCGGGTGCCGCGCGCGCTGCCCGGGCCGTGGAAGTGGCCCAGGCCGAAGCGCCGCTCCGGGCGGTGGTCTCGACCGGCTTCTGCGGCGCCCTGGACCCGGCTCTGCAAATCGGCAATGTGTTTGTCGCCACCACAATCGATGCCCCCACGGGGCGCTTCCCGGCTCTGGCCCCCGAAGCGCCCGCCGGTTATGCCGCCGGCGTGCTGGCCTCCATCGGCCATGTGGCCCAGACGGCGCAGGAAAAACAGCGCCTGCGGGAGGCCGGCGCCGCCGCCGTCGAAATGGAAGCCGCCGGCGTGGCCGGCCAGGCCCGCCGCGGCAACCTGGGCTTCTATTGTGTCCGTTCGGTCACGGATCTGGCCGCGGAATCCTTCGCCAACGACTTCAATGCGGCGCTCCGTGCCGACGGCCACTTCGATACAATCGATCTATTGGCATCCACTGTTCGGAGGCCCCTGGCTCGGGTGCCGGAATTACTCCGGCTGCGCCAGAGGTGTCAGACCGCCGCTCGAACATTAGGAGAGTTCATTGCCAACTGCCGGTTCTGACGGATCCATACCTGCTCGCATGCATGCCGCGGTCTACCGCGGAAGCAGCCTCGTCTCGGTCGAGGAGATCCCCACCCCGGAGATCGGTTCCGGCGAGATCCTGGTGCAAGTGGAGGCTTGTGGAATCTGCCATACGGATCTGAAAAAGATCCAATATAACCTCCTGGAGCCGCCGCGCGTCTTTGGCCATGAGACTGCCGGGGTGGTGGCGAAGGTGGGGCGAAATGTGCGGCAGTTCCAGCTTGGCGATCGCGTGGCAGTGTTTCACCATGTCCCATGCCTGGATTGCTTTTATTGCCGGCGCCGTCTCTATGCCCAATGTCCGGTGTACAAGCGCGTGGGCGTGACCGCGGGTTTCGAGGCCGCCGGGGGCGGCTTTTCGCAATACGTGCGGGTCATGGACTGGATCGTGGAGCGCGGCGTCGAGAAGATACCGGATGGCGTCCCTTTCGAGCGGGCGGCCTTCGTCGAACCGGTTAATACCTGCCTCAAGGCGGTAGTGCAGTGCGCGCCCACGCCCGAAGACCTGGTGCTGGTGGTGGGGCAGGGGCCCATCGGCCTCATGTTCACCATGTTGGTGCGGCGCTCCGGCGCGACGGTTGTGACCACCGATACCATCTCCGCCCGCCTGGAGCTTTCCCGCCGCCTGGGCGCGGCGTACGCCTGGGATCCCCGCCATACGGACGTCGCCGCCGAGATCCGGGGGCTTACTGAAGGTCGCGGCGCCGACCTGGTAATCCTGGCAGCTTCCGTGCCCGGCATTGTGGATCAGGCCATCCGATATTCCCGCCCCGGTGCGCGTATCCTGCTGTTTGCGCAGACTTCAGAGACCGAACGGATCGAAATGTCCGGAGCCGGCATCTGTGTAGGAGAGCGCACTGTGTTCGGATGCTACAGCGCCTCGGTGGACTTGCAGAAAGAATCCGCGGATCTGGTCTTCAACGGGGCCCTGCCTGTCGAAGATCTCATCTCGCATCGCCTGCCGTTGGTTAAAATCCGTTCAGGAATCGATTTGGCGTTGCATCCCAGCGCTAATTCGTTGAAAATTATCGTTCAGCCACAGGAGTGGTCATAGTGAAAAGCCAGATGATGGCTGCCGTGCTTTACGGCAAGGAGCATTTGCAGGTAGAGCCGGTGGCGGTACCCCATATCGAGAAGGGAGACCTCCTGGTCCGCGTCAAAGTGGCGCTGACTTGCGGAACGGACGTGAAAGTCTTCCGGCGCGGATACCACGCGCGCATGATCGTTCCCCCGGCTGTGTTCGGGCACGAATTGGCCGGCGACGTCGTCGCCGTCGGTGAGGACGTCCGGAAGTTCTCCGTGGGGCAGCGGGTGGTGGCCGCCAACTCCGCCCCTTGTGAAACGTGCTTTTTCTGCCTCCGCGGCCTGGAAAATCTGTGCGAGGACCTGTTATTTAATAACGGCGCCTACGCCGAATATATCCGTATTCCCGCGCGCATTGTCGAGCGCAATACCTACGAACTACCGGCCCACGTGAGTTACCACGACGCGGCGCTGGTGGAGCCGCTTTCCTGCGTGCTCCGCGGCCTGGAGGAGACCGGCGTGCGACCCGGCGACACGGTTACCATTATCGGCCTGGGCCCCATCGGCCTGATGTTCGTGCGCCTGGCCAAACTCTATGGCGCCCGCGTCATCGCCATCGGCCGCCGCAAAACACAGTTGGCGCGAGCCGCCGCCATGCGGGCGGACGAGCTCATCTCCACCGAAAACCTCCCCAATCCCGTGCAGACGGTGCGGGATCTCACCCAAAACCGCGGCACCGACATCGCCATCGAAGCCGTAGGTAAGCCGGAGACCTGGCACTGGGCCGTGGACATGGTGCGCCGCGGCGGCACCGTCAACTTCTTCGGCGGCTGCCCCAACCAGAGCAAGGTCAGCCTGGACACCTCCCTGCTGCACTACTCCGAAATCACCTGCAAGGCCAGCTTCCATCACACGCCGGCCTACATCCGCAAGGCGCTGGACCTGATCGCCAAGGGCGACATCACGGCGCGGGACTTCGTGAACAACGAGGAGCCCCTGGCCAACCTGCTGGAAGTGATGCGGCACCTGATGAGCCACAACGGGCACCTGAAGACCGCCATCATTCCCTGAGCGCCGGCCGTGTATCTGCTTCCCAGGGAGTACGTCCGCTCGGCGGAAGCGCTCGCCGTGCGCTACACCCGCGAACAAGCCGAACAGTACACCCGCTGGCTGGCCACCCACCACTACGAGAACTTCCACGTAGTGAGCTTTCTGCTGCCCAAGCGCCTGCACCAGGATTTCTATAACGTGTACGCCTACTGCCGCTGGGCGGACGACCTGGGCGACGAGATGGGCGACCCCGCCGAAAGCCTGCGGCTGCTCGAATGGTGGCGCGCGCAGCTCGATGAGCTGTACGCCGGCGGCGCGCCCGCGCATCCGGTGTTTGTGGCGCTGGCGGGCACCGCGGCCCGCTATGAGATCCCGCGCGAGCCGTTCGCCGACCTGATCGCCGCCTTTGTGCAGGACCAGACCGTGACGCGCTACGCTACCTGGGGAGACCTGTTCGGCTACTGCCGCAACTCCGCCAATCCCGTAGGCAGGCTCGTGCTGTACCTGTGCGGCTACCGGGACGCGGCGCGGCAGCAGCTCTCCGACAGCACCTGCACGGCGCTGCAGCTCGCCAACTTCTGGCAGGACGTCACCGTGGACCTGGAAAAGGACCGCGTCTATCTGCCGCTGGAGGTGCTGGAACGTCACGGCTACACGCTGGAGGAGTTGTTTGCCCGCCGCTTCACGCCGGCCTTCGCCGCGGCCATGCGGGAGGTTGTGGAGCGGGCGCGCGCGCTGTTCCTGGAAGGGCTGCCGCTGGTGGGCCTGGTGGACCGCCGCCTAGCCCTGGACCTGGACCTGTTCAGCCGCGGCGGCCTGCGGGTGCTCGAAAAGATCGCCGCCCAGGGCTACAACGTGCTGGTGCGCCGTCCGGCCATTTCGAAAGTGGAACGCGCCCGGTTGCTGCTCGCTTCGCTGGCGCGCCTGGCCTTCCCCCGGGCGGCGTGATGGCCGGACTCGAAGACTCCTACGCCTGGTGCCGCGCGGTGGCCCGCCGCCGCGCCCGGAATTTCTATTACTCCTTCGTCCTGCTTTCCCCCGAGCAGCGCAATGCTATGTGCGCCGTCTACGCCTTCATGCGGTATTGCGACGACCTCAGCGACGAGCCGGGCGCCAACCGCGCGGCCATCGAGCGCTGGCGCGCCGCGTTGGACCAGGCTCTGGAGGGCCGCTTCGACGGCCACCCCGCCTGGCCTGCCTTTCACGATACCGTGCGGCGTTACCGCATCCCCCGCGAGTACTTTCACCAGATGATCGACGGCGTGGCCTCCGACCTGGAGCCGCGTGTGTTCGAGACTTTCGAGCAGCTTTACCGTTACTGCTACCAGGTGGCCTCGGTGGTGGGCCTGAGCATCATCCACATTTTCGGCTTCGAGTCACCCCAGGCCCTGCCGCTGGCCGAAAAGTGCGGCGTGGCGTTCCAGTTGACCAATATCCTGCGGGATATCCGGGAGGACGGCGAGCGCGGCCGCATCTATCTGCCGGCCGAGGACCTGGCGCGGTTTGGGGTGAGCGCAGAGGATCTCCGGGCGGGCCGGCGGACGGAGCCGTTTCTCAACCTCATGCGTTTCGAGGCCGCGCGCGCCCGCAACTATTACCGTGAGGCCATGCCTCTGCTCGGCCTGGTGGAGCCCCGCAGCCGGGCCTCGCTCCGGGCGCTCATCTCCATCTACGCCAGCCTCCTCGGCCGCATCGAGCGCGCCGATTACGACGTATTCTCGCGGCGCATCTCGCTTTCCGCGCTCGAAAAGTCCTGGATCGTGCTGCGCGCTTTGGTGGCGTAGCGGCCCTTGGGCCGCTCGCAATCATTGCGCGCTTTCCATCTCGAAGGTTACCACCGGGATGATCAGATCGCGGGTGACCACTGTTTCCGTGCCCGTCCAGCCCTGCACAATGCTGCCATGGTATCGCTGGAGCAGTTCGGGATGCCCGCCGGTGTACCAGCTACGCTCCCGGCGGTAGCATCCATCCTGGCTGAGCACCTGGGTGTCGAGTGGTCGAATGCCTTGCATGGACGTTCTCCTGGACTTCCACTGGGAGGGTGCGTCCCGCGGGCGAACCGTTACTAAATTTCCTTGTGGTTCTGTAAACGTTCTTAACAAAGGCTCAACTCGATCTGGTTCACTTTGGTGATCACCTGCTCGGCAGTCTGCGGAAACTGCGCCAGTACGCGCAGCGCCTGCGCGGCCGGAAACGCGGCCGCGATCTCCGGCGGTTCGGGATGCGGAGAGGCGGGAAACGGGGACATGCCGATGGCATCCGCGAGTTGGGAACCGGCATGCACCAGGCGGATGAGCGCGGCGTCGCGCAGCGGTCCGGCGGGCGGGCATTCGTGCAGTGCCGCGACGTTCTGCAATTCCATCGGGCAGCCCCACTGCCCGAGCAGCCAGCGGCCCGCTTCTGCGTGATCCAGGTGAAATTCCTGCCTTTCGGTTTCCAGGAGGCCGCGCTGTTCAGCCTCCGCCAGTTTCATCGCCTCCTCGTACTCAGGAAAGGTGCGCAGCAGCGCCAGCCGGCCGATGTCATGGATCAGGCCGGCGGTATAGGCGGTCTCCTTCTCCAGGTCGAAATGTTCCGCCAGCCGCTCGCACACGAGCGCCGTGGTCAGGCTGTGCCGCCAGCATAGGTGCGTCAGCACGCTGCGCCGGGTATCCACCAGGCCGCGCATGGCGGTGGTGAGAATCAGCGCGCTCACCCGGTTCAGGCCCAGGATCGCCAGCGCGTGCAGTACGGACTTGATTTCGTTCCGGCAATCCAGCAGCGGCGAGTTGGCGAGGCGCAGCATTTCCGCGGTCATCACCGCATCGGTGCGCATCAGGCTCACGATCTGGGCCAGCGGCACATTGGGCTGCCCGATCAGCTTCAACAGTTGCAGCGCCACCGGGCGAAACGGAGGCACCTCCCGCAGCAGGCGGGTGCGAATGGCGACCGGATTGTCTGCAAGCGAGGTCATCGTTACGATCCGGTGGGGAGCACGGGCTGGCGAGCCGCCGCGGCCCGGTAGATCGCCGCCATGAGTTCGGCGGCGTCAATGGGCTTTGAGACATAGCCGTCCATGCCGGCTTCCAGGCAGCGCTGCCTGTCTCCGTGCATAGCGTGCGCCGTCAGCGCCACGATCGGGATGCGCGTGCCGCTCTGACTCCCGCGCCGGCGAACCTCCGCCGTGGTTTCCAGCCCGTCCATTTCCGGCATCTGGATGTCCATGAGAATCAGGTCGAAGGTCTGCCGCTCGAGGAGCGATAACACTTGGTGGCCGGTCGCCGCCACGGTCACGGCATGGCCGGCGTCTTTGAGCAGGCACAGGACGAGTTGGCGGCTGGGCTCGTTGTCCTCGGCGAGCAGCACCGAGAGAGGACCGGTTGCCGGCGGCGGACCGGCTTCCGGAAGAGCCTCGGCGGCCAGTGCGGCGGTCGTGCCGAACCGGCAGGTGAAGTGGAAGGTGCTGCCGCGCCCCGGTTCGCTCTCCACCCAGATGCGGCTGCCCATCATCTCCACCAGCCGCGTCGAGATCGCCAGCCCCAGGCCGGTGCCGCCGTACAGCCGCGTGGTCGAGCCGTCGGCCTGGCGGAACGGCTCGAAGATCAGAGCCTGCTTTTCGGGGGGGATGCCGATGCCCGTATCCGAAACAGCGAAGTGCGCGGCCAGATGCTGGTCCGCCGAGGGCATCCTGCTGACCCGCACGCGCACCGCGCCTGCGCTGGTGAACTTGATGGCATTGCCCAGCAGGTTCAGCAGCACCTGGCGGAGCCGTACCGCGTCCCCGACGACCTCATCCGGAACATCCGGATCCACTTCGCCTGAAACAACCAGGCCCTTTTGGGCGGCCGCGGCGGCCAGCGTCTTGGTGGAGCTTTCCACGCAGGCCCGCAGCGTGAAGGGTTCGTTGTTCAGGTCGAGCCGGCCCGCCTCGATCTTGGAAAAGTCCAGAATGTCGTCGATCACGCGCATCAGCGACTCGGCCGAATCCTTGACGGTTTCGAGGTAGTCCCTCTGTTCCTCGGAAAGCTGTGTCTGCAGGGTCAGATCGGTGAAGCCCAGCACGCCATTCATGGGCGTGCGGATCTCGTGGCTCATATTGGCCAGGAACTGACTCTTGAGGCGGTTGGCTTCCTGAGCCTCGTGAAGCAGGAGCACCAGTTCGTCGCGCGACTGGCGCAGCCGCCCCACCATGTGGTTGAAGGCCGCCGCCAGTTCCCCGACTTCATCCTGGCGATGGAGGGGAGCGGACTGGCTGAGGTCGCCCTGCCCCACTCGCTTCGTGAAGCCGATCAGGTCCTTCAGCGGCAGCAGCATGCGGCGCCGATACAGGGAGTGCAGCAGGATCAGGACAACGAGCGCTGCCACGCTAGCCGCCACGCCGCCACCGATCATCCAGGTCATCACGAGCGCCCAGGCGAGCCCTCGAAATGTGGTTGGGACCGGCATTCTGTCAGTCTCCCGAATGCCAGACCAGCTTCACAAAAATGCTCCGCCGGCCGGCCAGCCAGCAGGGTATCCAGGCAGCCGGCCGTCACTTTCCAATAGGCACGCCTATAGTCGGGCATTTCCCTCCATGTGGGTTCACAGCCGGCAGCGAAATCTCCGGTCACAGTACTTATCGGGTAGACCGGGTATTTTCGTTAGCCGGAGAAACCCGCAAGTAGTTCTTGATTCGCCGCCGCTCCGGTGATAGGGTGGCCTTCTGCATGCGGCGGTGGCGGCAACGGATCCGGCGGGGCTGGCTGGTGGTGCGCGGCCGCTGGCGGCTGCTGACTCTTTCGGCCATTTGCCTGGCCGGATCGTTTCTGCTGGAGACCGGTCCGCAACTGCTGGGGGGCGAGGCGGGCTGCTCCCCCGAGGACTACCAGTCGATCCTCAGCCCGGCCTACTATTACCATCGCTGGACGCGCCTGAACCGGCCGACGGTCCACAACCAGAACACCCGTGTGATCAGCATCAGCCCGGAATCCGAGGGACAGGAAGCCATCAGCACCCCCTGCAAGGCGCGCGCTCTGCACGCCCGCATCGTCTCGGTGCTGGCCGCTCTGCGGCGCCCGCCGGCGGTCATCATTCTGGACTACACCTACCGCACGGATTACTGCGCCGACAAGGCGCCGGAATCCCAGCTTCTGCAGAAGGCGCTGCTCTCAGCCTCGCTAGCCGGAATCCCGGTGGCGCTGGGGCTCTCGGACCTGACCCAGGACGAGATCGAGGACGAACGGCGCCAGGCCGCCTTTCCCCGCCGGCTAAAAGCCGATGAAAGCGTGCTCGACTCCCTGCAATGGCGCCCCCTGCCGGAGAGCCCCACCGTGCGGTACGGACTGGTCCGTGTGCGCTGCGACGTGGAGCGCCTGGCGCTGGGTTGGCCGGCCTACGTGGATGACCGTTTGCAGCAGTTCCAGGTGTTCCCCACCCTGGCGAAAGCGGCTATCAGCGCGTACGGCCCCGGCAGCGAAGACCCGCAACTGGCGGCTTTGGAAAAAGCCGGCTGGGATGTCTTCGTTCCCTTCCTGGCGGAGAAGGAAATTCGGGCCTATCCCGCGCGCCGGGTGCTGGCGCGGGACCCGGCCGTGGCGGGCGACCTGGCTTCCAGATTTGTGATCATCTGCGACTTCGTGGGGGACAGCTTCGCCAGCCCGGTGGGCAAGATCCCCGGCGGGTTGTTTCACGCCAACTACATCGAATCGGTGCTCAGCAGCAGCTACTTCCGGCCCGTGCCGGGCTACTGGACGCTTCTGGTGAGCGCTGCCTGGTTCGCCGCGATCGAACTGATTTTTCGCAAATTGAAGGACTCCGTGTGGAAGCCGATTGCGGCGGCGGTGGCCGCCACCGGCGTCTTCGTGGCTGTCTTCTTCGTGGTGGTGGCACGGCTGTTCAACTGTTACATGTTGCTCTGGCCCCCGAGCGCGGCGTTCATCGCCGGGAAGTCCTGGGGCGTGATCGAGGACCGGCTGCGGGGCGCGAGCGAGGCCAACGGGCGTCCGGCGGCAGCGCACTGAAGAGAGGATCTGGAGGAAAGCAATGGCGTCACCAATCATTCTCGGCCTGTTGATTTCGGCCGGTCTGGTTTTGAGCGGCCCGGCCGGTTTCGCGGCGCCCCAAAGCTCGCAGACTGCCGACCAGGGCACGGCGGAGAAGACCGGAAGGGGCTCCAAAGCCGGCACGAAGAAGGCGAAGAAGGCGAAGAAGACAGAGGGCGCGGCACCGCAAAAGGGTAGCAGGGGTCCCAAGACAGGGCCTAAGAAAAAGCAGGGATAGCACCCCCTGGAGACGGCCGGTTCCGTGGCGTCGGGAACAAACTTGGTGCGGCCCCGGTCTATTCAGATATGTGCATCCGATATCTGCTGGCGGCGCTGCTCGCCACGGCGGCAGCCGCCCAGGAGCCGCTTGCCAGGACGCGGTTCGAAGCACAAAAGGGACTGATGTTCGCCGATTTCGTGGTCCGGGGCAGGACGGTGTCGCTGGCTATCGACTCGGGGTCGAAGCACTGCACGCTGGATCTCGAAAAGGCCCGGGAACTGGGCATCAACATCGACCAGGCGGCCCTCAGCTCCGGCCCGCATACGCAGAGCGGGCCGCTCGAAGTGCGCGTGGCCGAGAACGTGACGTATGAACTCGGCGCGGTCCGCATTACCGCGCCCATCACGGTGGTCTATTCCCTGAATTTTCTGGCCAAACGCATCGGGCGGCCGGTGGACGGCATCGTCGGCGCGGACCTGTTCCGCAGCTTCGTGCTGGAATTCGACTATGCCGGGCAGGAGGTGCGGGCCTGCCGGCCGGAGACCTACGTCCCGCCGGCGAACGCCCGTGCTCTGCGCGTGGAGGAAGCCGGCGGCCAGTTCACCGTGCGCGGGAAGATCCTGCCGGCGCCGGGCGCGCCGCCGGTGGAAGGGACCTTCGCGCTGGACACGGGGGCCACGGGCGTGGATGCGGTGCTGTGGAAGCCTTGCGCCGAACGCAGCGAGATCGCGGCGGCCGCGCGGGTCACCCGGACCGTCGAATCCACCTCGTTCGGCGGTGACCGCAAGGCCAGGATGGCCCGTCTCGGCGGACTGGTGGTGGGCGATGCCCGCATCCAGGATGCCGAAGTGCGGCTGAGCGATGCGTATGTCAGCGGAGATGTGCCCTCCAGCTTGTGCGGCAACCTGGGCTCAGGCTTCTTCCAGCGCTTCCAGGCGGTCTTCGATATTCCCCACGCGAGGCTGTGGCTGCGGTGAGGGAGTAGAATGAACATGGGGCTGTGAAACAGAAATGGGCGCGGTCCTGCTGATCCTGATGCTGGGGCTGTTTATCGGCCTGCTCTTCCTGTGGGTTGTGGCGGCAGTCTTGCTGGGCACAACCGTGTTCGCCAAGATCGGAGAGTCGATGTGCGACGGTCTCGAGAATGGCTCTCCGCAGTCCGCTGTCAGCCTTGGAGGTGCACGTTTGTCAAGCCCGCTTGCCGGGCCCAGGTGACGGCCTGCTCGTATTCCTCGCGGGTAATGCGGCGCGACAGCGCCGGATACCGCTGTGCCTGCCAGGCGGGCCTGTACTGCGACATGAGGTTGACGTACGTGCCGGGGCCGAGCTTGTGGGCTACAAAGTGCACAAAGGCGCCGGTGCCGGCCAGGTTGCGCGGCAGCACCAGGTGCCGGATCATCAGGCCACGCAGGGCGATGCCGTCTTCGTCCACCACCAGGTCACCCACCTGGCGATGCATCTCGGAGATGGCCGCGGCGGCCACTTCGGGGTAGTCGCCGGCGCCGGAGGAGTATTTGGCGGCCGTGGGGCCGTCCGTGTACTTGAAATCCGGCAGGTAGATGTCCACGATGCCGTCCAGGAGGCGCACCGCCTCGAGCGATTCGTAGCCGCCGCAATTGTAAACCAGGGGAAGGCGCAGACCCCGCGGGATGGCGCTGCGCAGGGCCCGCACGATGTTGGGCACACAATGCGTGGGGGTGACCAGGTTGATGTTATGGCACCCCAGATCCGCGAGTTGCAGCATCAGGCGGCCGAGCGCCTCGTCGCTGAGGAACGAACCGTCGCCGCGGTGGCTGATCTCCCAGTTCTGGCAATACGCACACAACAGATTGCAGCGGCTGAAGAAGATAGTGCCGGAGCCGTGCCGGCCGACCAGGGGTGCTTCCTCGCCGAAGTGCGGATGGGCGGCGGCCACTCTGGCCCGGGAAACCGACTGGCACACGCCCTTCTCGCCGGCCAGCCGGTCGGCGCCGCATTGCCGGGGGCAGAGGCGGCAACTGCGATAGATGGAGAACAGGGATTCGGCGCGCCGCGCGAGTTCTCCCGCGCTCTCCAGGTCCAGGTAAGCCGGGCGCCACTGCCGGCGAAGCATGACCCGCCGCGGACCGGTGGCGAGGGTCCCGGCGCCCAACAAGCCGAATGCGGCGCCGGCCCCCAGGATGCCGTCAAAAAAGCGCCGGGTGGAGCCGTCCATAGTTGATCTCTCCTGGCGCTCCCCTATGGACCCCCTCCGGCGGACGCGACCTGGGGAGGGTTTTGCCGGAACAAGGGTCGCAGGCGGCCCCTCTGCATCGCCCGGATCTCTTTCTCTCCGAAGCGCAGGGAATCGCGCAGGAGGTGGGCGGCGGTGTAGAGGGAGGTTCCCACGCCGGACGATGCGTGCTTTTGCGTGCCGGCGAAGACGTGGTACATCTCGTGGGCGGCCACGCGGGCCAGGGCACGGCCCAGAAGGCGATCCTGTTCCTCCCGCGGAGCGCCCCGCATCGCGCGGCTGATGAAGCGCTGGACGACGTCGCAATCCACCCCACTGAAGGGCAGGACCTGGCCATCGGTGAGGTGGGTCCAGCCGAGCCGCCGGCGGCGGCTGGTGACCGGCAGGGGGGCTTCCCTGGCGGCGCAGGTGCCTTTAAAGGTCACCACCACCAGCTCGACGACGACGTCGTGCCCGGTGACGCCCTTCAACTCGCGCCAGTCGATGGCCACGCCCGCCGGCTCCATGATGGCCGCGAGTTCGGCCTGGAGCGCGCGAAACACCTGGGACGCGGGATCGTTCTCAAAGCTCGTATAGACCGTGATGGGGGCCGTGGAACTGCGACCGTCCTTCCCTTCCGCGGCGGCGGTGGCGCCCGTGAGCGCCAGGAAGGTCACCACGCACGCCCGAACATAACGCATGCGATGGCTCCGTTTCGACCAATAACGCTGGAAGGCCCTTACCTCCTTCCGACGGGTAGCAGATACAGGGGCTCCTCCCCTTCCTCGAGGCCAGCGACGCGCCGCACGCGGGCGTCTTCAAACGCCCCGACGGGCACGCTGCCGAGCGCCAGGGCGGTGGCCTGGAGACAGACGTTCTGCGCGGCGTGGCCAGCCTCCATGTGGACATAGCGGGGGGCGCGCGATCCGTACTTAACGCTGGTGCGCGCATACACTCCCGCCAGCACCAGCACCAGCGGCGCTTCACGCACGCAGGACTGCTCCAACGCCGCCGGTGCCAGGTCTCTGCGGCGATCTCCTTCGGCCACCTGCCGCAGCGCGTGAGCGGCGGGCAGGTACTTGTAGACGCCCGGCGCCAGGCCTTCCACCTGGCCGCTCACGACATAGATTTCCAGCGGATAAAGAGCGCCCGCCGAAGGGGCGCTGCGCCGTCCTTCGGGCGCGGTGATGCCCTGCGCCGCCCACAGAAGCTGCGCCACTTCCGCCAGCGTGGCGGGTGAGCCGGCATATTCCCGGACAGAGCGGCGCTGGGAAAGCGCTTCTTCGAGCGAGCAGCGGCCGGAGCGCCGCGGCTCGGGGAGCTTCAATGCCGCCGGCGCCCCCGCGCCCGGCGCCCCCCGGCCGCTGACAGCCGCCAGACCGGCCATCAGGGTTCGTCGATTCATTAGACTATCAGATCCGAATGTATGTATAGGCCAGGGAGTGGCCGGTGTCAAGGGGGCGTACTACCAGTTGCAGCGGTTCGGGCACATCCAGTAGCCGCGCGGCAGAGTGCCGTCCGCGTTGTATTGCGGGGACCATTGCTCGCCGCACTTCCGGCACTCCAGCAGGAGATCAAACCGGTTCTGCACGCCCACTCCGAGCTTTTCCAATTGGGCGGCGGGCAGCGGCGCAAAGTGCAGTTTGGGCCCAGGTTGTTCCAGCGCTTTCATGGCAGGTCTCTCCTCAGCCATCTCCAGCATAACGCCGGCCGGGATGGCTGACAATCGAGAAAAGGGAGGGACGGTCTGCCCGGCGGCGTTCTCGGGCGGCTGGCGAAGCAGCTCCTTCCGTTCTTGCATGGCACCAGCCGCGGGAAGACCGTCCCTTTTATTGGACGGCCTGGCGAGGAGGCCCGTTGCGGGCGGGAGCGGAAATAAGAGATCAGGTTCCTGTTACCCTGATCCAGGCCGTAAAATAATAGTAGAAGGATTTCCGAGACAGCCTGTGCCCGCACGAACCGGGCGGGAGGGCGAAATGATCTCTCTGTTGCCTCTTTTCGCCATGCTAACCACCCGCGTGGGAATGTGGCAGGTGGTTTTCGTGGCTGTTTTCCTGGCGGCTATCTGGCTGCTGATATTCTTCCGATCCAGGTACTGAGATCCCGAGGTCCTGACGATTCAGGCAGAAGGACTCCGGCGCGGACGCTGGCGAGGCGGCGGAGTGCGCTTGGCCGCGGGCCGCGCGACCGGTGCGGGAGAAGGATGCGGCTGACCCTTCTTCGGGAAAGGCGCGCGCAGGGGCGTCAGGCGCTCCAACTTCACCTGGTGCTCCCAGGAAGCTGTCTGGGAATGCTTTTCGTTGGGTTTGCCGGGCGGCGCGGGCTCGCGCAGGAGCGCCGGGTCAGGCTTGGCCGGTGGCTGCTCCGGAAGGTTCGGGCGAAACTTGCGTCCCCCCGGCCGCCCGAGTTTGACATAGGAGGCCAGCAGATGGGCGCTCCGTGAGCGGGTGGGCGCCGGGTTTTGCTCCTCGCCTTCCAGCCATTCCTGAATGTAATCCTTCTTGTGCTTTCCCGGATTCATGGCGCAGACTCCTTTTGCTTGAGATGGATGGAGCAGAGTCAATGACAGGCAGGTACCCCGGGGCCAACGCGTCTCGGACCGACTGTCGCAGGAGCCGGGGCATGGCAGATCGCCGTAAGCAATCCTGCCTACAACATAGCATAGATTCGGCAAATCAGGTCCCGTTGGCCAGTCTCTCCAGCGTCCGTGCCGCGCTCGCGGCGGCGGAATCGCAAGCAGCTTCGAGAAAGTCCAGCAGGGGCGCGGCGCCGCGCCAGAAGGGGAACTTGCCCAATCTGCGCGCCAGCGCGGCCCCGGCCGGTGTTGCGGGCGCGTCTCCCGTCAGGCCGTCCGGCAGGGGGCCGGCGGTCCGGAACCGGCTGGGTGCGGCAGGCAGCGGCTCGGGTGGCAGTTCCGGCGGGGCGAGCCGCCGTGCCCCGCCTTCGGCCGGGCCAGCACCCACGAGCGCCAGGAACTCCTCGCGGTTCATCCCGCGCAAACGAAGAATCAGCGGTGCCCAGATCCCTGTACCGCACCGATCAGGAGATCCGCTAGGGGTCGTAAGTGCAGTTATCGCGAGCGCCGCGCGTGCCGCATCCCCGCGACCTCGCTTTCGCTGCGGCAGGCTCGGTATGTAAACTATACATTTCATTATGCAAATTATATTTTATATAATGACATATATACATTACTATAGATTCGAGGTTTGAAGATGGACGGCGACCTGAGAGTCAAGCTGGCGCGCATCGCCAAAGGACTTTCCCAGGAGCAACTCGCGAATGCCGCCCAAGTGACCCGGCAGACGATCGGATTGATTGAAAAAGGCGACTACAACCCGTCCTTAAGCCTGTGCATCCGCATCGCCAAGGCTTTGGACAAAACCCTGGACCAGTTGTTCTGGGAGGAGGAGCCGAAATGAAAGGGCCCGGTTTCGGAATGGATGAGCGCACTCGCTCCATCGTGCAACGGGTGTGTGCGGTTCTCTACGTCCTGTCGATGGCAGCGCTATGGATCGATCTCGTGGTCCGCGAGTTCGTTCTGGGGCTGCCGGTCAGCGGATACGATGACATTGCGATGATCTTCACGGCCAACGTGCTGCTGTTTATCGGCGCGGTGCTTTACTATGGCGTAGTGATCGTACCCCGGATCCGGCCGGTGAAACTGGCCGCTATCTATGGCGTTATGGTCCTGCTTGGAACGGCGTTCGCCGCGGTCAAGCACGGGTCGACATCGGTGTACGCGATTCTCGGCCACTTGAGAATCGTTGCCGCGATCCTGGGCATCATGGCCGCCGCCTATGCGCTTCTGGCCTATGTGGGCCACCGAAAAATAGAAAGAAGGATTACCAGTTGAGCGTTTCGACCTTGTCCGGCCGGCGCTTGCCGGCGCGGCTGCTGCTGGCGGGTTGGTTGTTTCTGGCTCCCGCGGGCGTGGCCGGCACGTTTCGCGCCGGGGTGGCCAAGGTGGATATCACGCCGGAGACGCCGCAGTGGCTGCTGGGCTACCAGGCGCGGCAGTCCGACGGCGTGCACGACCGGCTGCATCACCGCATTGTTGCGCTGGACGACGGGAACACCCAGTTGTTCCTGGTTTCCTCGGATCTCGCGCTGGCCTCGCCCGGGTATTACGACCAGGTTTGCGCCGATATCGAGAAAGCCGCCGGCATCCAGCCCCGCCAGATCTGGTGGCTTTTCACGCACACGCACTCGGCGCCGGAAGTGGGGCCGCCGGGGCTGCCCGTGATTTTCATGCCGGAGCGGTACAAGCAGGCGTCCGGCCACATGTCCAATCCCGAGTACAGCGCGTGGGCGGAACAGAAACTGATCGAGGGCTTGAAAGAGGCGCGGGCGCGGCTCGAGCCGGCGCGGCTGGGGTTCGGCCTGGGGTTCGCGCAAGCCAACATCAACCGCCGCGCGCGCGACGCGGACGGGAAAATTTCCCTGGGGCTGAATCCATACGGCCCGGTGGACCGGCAAATCGGCCTGATCCTGGTGGAGCGCCCGGACGGGACCCCGCTGGCGCTCATCGCCAACTACGCGATCCACGGCACCGTGCTGGGTTCGGCCAACCTGAAGATCAGCGCGGATGCGCCCGGGGTGGTGGCCGAGTATGTGGAAGCGAAACTCGGCGCGCCCATGCTGTTTATCAACGGCGCGGAGGGCAATATCGCCCCCATTTACAGCGTCTACCCCACTCCCGGGAGCGGGCACCTCAGCGAGTTCCGCGTGCTGCTGGGCGACCGGATACTGGAAGCCCGGCGGAAGATCACGGCTACCATCGCGGATGTGCAATTGTGGACCGGCGAGCGGTTCATCGAGACGCCGCTCAGGGAAGGGCTCGCCTGGCCCGCCGAGCTGAGCCGCTACGCGCGCGAGGCCGATGCGGGCAGGAAACTGGTGCGCATCCCCGTGCGGGCGCTCCGGCTGCATCACGATCTGGTGGTTTGGGGCGCTCCGCTGGAGTTGTTCTGCGAGATCGCTCTGCGGGTGCGCGAGGAATCTCCGTTCCCCGACACCTACTACTTCGGCCTGCTGAACGGATGGCTCGGGTATCTGCCGACGGCTCGGGCTATCCGCGAAGGCGGCTACGAGCCGTCCGTGTCTCCGTACAGCGAAAAGGCCGAGGAAGACTTCAGCCGGGGCGTCAGCGCCTGGCTGCGGGAAATCCCGCGCTAGCGGAACGCTCGCGAAAATTGCATCGCGCAGCGCACGGAAGGTACACTTGCGGGCGGATGAAACGCGTCGGAATTCTCGTGGTTCTGGCCGCCGGGGTAGCCTCCCTGGCCTGCCGCCGCTCGCCGCAAGCGGACCTGGTGGTGCATCACGGAAAAATCGTGACCGTGGATCCGGGCTTTCGGATCGCGGAAGCCATGGCAATCCGGGGAGACCGGATTCTGGCCACGGGCTCCGACAGCGAGATGCTGGCCCTGGCCGCGCCGGACGCGCGGCGCATCGACCTCGCAGGCCGGACGGTGCTTCCGGGGCTGACCGATTCGCACCTGCACGCGGTGGGCGCGGCCATGTACGAGTTCGACCATCCGGTGCCCGACATGGAGACCATCGCGGACGTGCTCGGCTACATCCAGGCACGCGCCGCCGCCGTGCCGAAAGGCGAGTGGATCCATCTCTCGCAGGTCTTCATCACCCGGCTCAAAGAGCAGCGCTATCCCACGCGGCAGGAACTGGACCGGGTGGCGCCCGCGCATCCGGTGGTCTTCAGCACCGGGCCAGACGCGTCCCTGAATTCGCTGGCTCTGAAGCGGAGCGGGATCGACCGGAATTTCCAGCCCGGGGATGGCCAGTGCCGGGTGGAGCGCGATCCAGCGAGCGGCGAGCCCACCGGGATTCTGCGCAACTGCTCGCACTACATCAAGGACAAGTCTGAAGAGAAGCAGCCGCAGCCGGAAGATTATTTGCGGCGCATGCGGATGCTCCTGGCCGACTACAACTCGGTGGGGCTCACCAGCATCGTGGACGGCGACACCAGCGATGAAGAGGTGGAGATCTACCGCCAGCTCAAAGCGCGCGGGCAACTCACCTGCCGCACGTTCCTGGTGCTGCACGTCAACGCCAACGACCCGTTCGAAAAGATCGAAGCGCGGATTCGCCAGGCGGCCGTCAATCCCCTGCACAAATACGACAACCTGCTGTGGCTGCGCGGGATCAAGTCATATCTGGACGGCGGCATGCTGACCGGCAGCGCCTACATGCTCGAGCCCTGGGGCGTCAGCAAAGTCTACTCCATTACGGATCCGGCCTACCGGGGCATGCGGTATATCGATGCGGAGCGACTGTACCGGCTGGCGCGGCTGGCGCTCGAAAACGGCTTCCAGTTCACGGTGCACGCGGTGGGCGACGGGGCCGTGTCGGCGATCGTGGAGGCCTACGAGCGCGTGAATCAAGACTTCCCCGTGCACGACAAGCGGCCCTCGATCACGCACGCCAATTTCATGACCGCGGAGGCGATCCGGAAAATGAAGGAGCTGGGGATCGTGGCGAACCTCCAGCCGGACTGGCTGTACCTGGACGGCGCCACTTTGCGGAAGCAGTTCGGCGACGCGCGCCTGGCGTATTTCCAGCCGTACAAGACGCTGTTCGAGCAAGGCGTGGTGGTGGGCGGCGGCTCGGATCACATGCAGAAGATCGGGAGCCTGCGGTCCATCAACCAGTACAACCCCTTCCTTGGCATGTGGGTCACCTTGACGCGCCAGCCGCGCTGGACCGACCAGCCGCTCCATCCGGAGCAGCGCATCACGCGCGAGCAGGCCATCCGGCTGTACACCATCAACAACGCCTACCTCACCTTCGAGGAGAAGGAGAAGGGGTCGCTGGAGCCGGGCAAGCTGGCGGACTTCATCGTGCTGGACCGGGACATTCTGACCTGCCCGGAGGACGGGGTGAAGGATACCCAGGTGGATCAGACGTACCTGGGCGGGAAGTTGGTTTACACGCGGAAGACCGTGGCTCAGGCCAGGATGTCTTTCACCACGTTGCCGTAGACATCCGTGAGGCGGAAGTCGCGGCCGCTGTAGCGGTAGGTCAGGCGGGTGTGATCGATGCCCATCAGGTGCAGGACGGTGGCGTGCAGGTCGTGCACGTGGCAGGGCTTGACGGCGGCTTTGAAGCCGAAGTCGTCGGTCTCGCCGTAGGTGACGCCGCCCTTGACGCCGCCGCCCGCGAGGAGCGTGCAGTAGCCGTGCACGTTGTGGTCGCGGCCGTTGCCGACCTTTTCGAGTCCGCTGTTCTGGATCATGGGCGTGCGCCCGAACTCGCTGCCCACGATCAGCAGGGTGTCCTGGAACATGCCGCGGGCCTTCAGGTCCTGAATCAGCGCCGCGATGGGCCCGTCGGCGGCCTGCGCCAGCTTGGCGTGAACGCGGATATCGTCGTGGCTGTCCCAGGGCTGGAAATTGCCGAAGTAGACCTGCACCATGCGCACGCCGTGCTCGGCCAGGCGCAGGGCCATCAGACAGCCGCGGCCGAAATCGTGGTCGCCGTAGCGCGCGCGGGTGGCCGGGCTTTCCTTGGAGATATCGAACACCTCGGGTGCCTCGGTCTGCATGCGGTAGGCGACTTCCATGGCCTGAATGCCGGCTTCCAGTTCGGGCTGGCGGCCCACCTGGTCGAGGTAGGAGCGGTTCAGCCTGTCCAGCAGCGCAAGCTGGTCCTTCTGCTGCGCGAGCGTGTATTTCGGATTGTGGATGTTCTGCACCAGGCGATCCGGTTCGCGCTCGCCGCTGGGGATGTACGTGCCCTGGTAGACGGAGGGCAGGAAGGCGGAATCCCAAAGCTGCGCTCCCAGCACGGGGTAGCCGGGGCAGAGCACCACGAAGCCGGGCAAATTCTGGTTCTCGCTGCCCAGCCCGTAGGTGATCCAGGAACCCATGGACGGCCGGCCGGTCAACCCGTGCCCGCAGTTCATCATGAGCAGCGACGGGCCGTGGTTGCCGTTATCCGAGTACATGGAGCGGATGACGCAGATATCGTCGATGAGCGCGCCGACCTTGGGGAAGATCTCGCTGACTTCGACGCCGCTCTGCCCGCACTTGCGGAAGCGGAACGGGGAGCGCATCAGGTTGCCGGACGCGCGGTCGGTCTGGATCTTCGGGCCGGGCATGGGCTCGCCGTCGTGCTTGTCGAGCATGGGCTTGGGGTCGAAGGTATCCACGTGCGACATGCCACCGTTGAGGAACAGAAAGATCACGCGCTTGGCCTTGGGCGCGAAGTGCGGCGGGCGCACCGCCATCGGGCCCCGGGTTGTTTCGGCCTCCAGCAGGTTGATCAGTCCGAGTGTTCCGAAGCCGGAGCCCATCAGCCGCAGAGCGTCGCGTCGATTCATCGGGATTCCTCCTTCCCCTATCAATTCACCGAGCTGAACTCGGTGGAAGCAAACAAGACCTGTGCGTATTGCGGCCAGTCCTCGTGATGCGATGCGAGGAACCGGGCGCCGAGATCGACTTCCGCGGGAGTGGGCGCGCGGCCGAACAGCAGGCGGTAGGCGCGCGCGATGCGCTCGGCCTCGCCGCCTTGCCCCGCCGCCAGCCGGTCCGCCAGCGCCTTGGCCTCCCGGGCCACGAAACTGCTGTTCATGAAATACAGCCGCTGCATGGGTCCCACCGTGACCATGCGCTGATCGCTGGTATTGTTCGGATTGGGATAATCGAACAGCGCGAGAGTGGAATCCAGCTTGGTGCGGCTGATGAGGGCGTAGAGCGTGCGCCGCGAGTTGTGGTCATCGAGCGGTTCGGACGGCCCGCCGACCTTGGGGTCGAGATTGCCGGCCACCGAAAGCATGGCATCGCGCAGGGCTTCGATATCCAGCCGCTGCTGCATGTTCGCGCGCCAGATCAGGCGGTTGCCGGGGTCGCGGTTGAAATCTTTCTCGTCGTAATCCGTGCTCAACTGCCAGGCGGCGGAGAGCAGAATCCGGCGGTGCAGCCACTTGAGCGACCAGCCGTGGGAGACGAACTCCGCGGCCAGGTAGTCGAGCAGTTCGGGATGCGTGGGACGCTCGCCCAACTGGCCGAAATTGCCGGGGGTGCGCACGATGCCCTGTCCAAAGTGGTGCTGCCAGACGCGGTTCACCATCACGCGCGCGAACAGCGGGTTGGACGCATTGGCGATGGCTTCGGCGAGTTGCAGCCGGCCGCTGCCGCTGTGGAACAGGGGGCGCTCGCCGTGCGAGAGGATGGCCAGGAAGCGGCGCGGCGCCACGTCGCCGAGGTTGTTGGCGTCGCCGCGGATCTGCACGCGGATATCCGCGGGCTTGCTGCTGTCCTCAATGGTGTGCAGGAAGGCGTACTGCGGCGGCAGTTCCTTCTCCAGGCGCGCCAGGCGTTGGTTCAGTGCCTCCAGGTGCTCTCGCCACTCGGGCGCCAGGTAGCGGCTAATCTGTTTGGGTCCGTAGTAGTACACGCCCCCCTTGAAGTCGAAGAAATCCTTTTTGTAGGGTTCGGAGGCCAGGTCGCGCCAGAGGTAGTACTTTTCGATGGGCAGGGACTCGAGATTGGTGTACTGGCGGGTGCGCTCGTCCTTGGCGCCCTTGGCGCCGCCCAGCTTGACGTAATTGCGGTCGTCCATGCCCTTCTTGTCGTTGAAGATGCCGAGAACGAACTGCTGGAAGCTGTCGGCGAACTTCTGCGCCTCGGCTCTGGAGGCGTGCCGCGCCAGCAACTCGTCGAAAGGCTGGAGGAATTTGTGGTCGCGCTCGGGATTTCCCAGGTAGCGAATCCAGCGCTCCAGCGTGGTGTCGTCCAGGTGCTCGCGGGCGGCTACGGCGCAGTCGTCCAGTTCCGCGCCGCTCAGCACTTCCCAGGCGGCCATGACGTAGCGCGAGGTCTTCTCGGCCAGCAGTTGGCCGAGTTCGGTGCTCTCCTTCTCCTGAAAGTCGTGGATTTCGTCTTTGAGGCCGTCGATTTCTTTTTTGACCTTCTTATAGGCAGCCACCTGGTTGTCGGGGGCCAGGGGGACTTCGTGCTTTTCGGTGCTGCGGAAGATGCCCAGCAGGGAGTAGAAGTCCTGGGTGGGATGGGATCGTACTTGTGATCGTGGCAGCGCGCGCAGCCCACCGTCAGGCCCAGGAAGACCTGCCCGGTGACGTCCACGCGGTCGTCATCGCCCGGGCCGAGCGCGTAGAATCCGAGGGCGGGCAGCCATTTCTCGCGGCCCGGCAGAAGGTCGCCGGCGATCTGGGCTTTGACGAACTGATCGTAAGGCAGGTCCTGGTTGAAAGCCTCGACGACCCAGTCGCGGTAGCGGAAGGAGTTCGGGAAGGGCGTGTCCTTGCTGGCGCCCAGATCGCCGTCGGCGTAGCGCGCCAGGTCCAGCCAATAGCGGCCCCAGCGCTCGCCGTAGTGGGGCGAGGCGAGCAGGCGGTCCACCACCTTGGCGAAAGCGCCGGGAGACTGGTCGCTCAGGAAGGCGTCCGCTTCCTCGGGTGTGGGCGGCAGGCCGGTCAGATCGAAGGTGGCGCGGCGGAGGAGCACGCGCTTGTCTGCGGGGCGGACCGGCGTCAGGCCCTGCTCCTCGAGTTTGGCCAGGATGAAGCGATCGATTTCGGTCTGGGGCCAATCCTTGTGCCGCACCTCAGGCACTTCGGGCTTGCGCACGGGCTGGAACGACCAGAAGGCGCGCTGCGCCGGGGTGATCACGTATTCGGAGTTCTTCGCCGGCGGCAGCACGTTGCCGCTATCGGGCCACACGGCGCCGGCCTTCACCCAGGCGGCCAGATCGGAAACCTCTTTTTCCGGGAGCGGACCTTGCGGGGGCATCTTGAAGCGCTCGTGGGTGCGCCGCACGGCCTGAATGAGGAGGCTCTTGTCAGGATCGCCGGGCACCACCGCGGGACCGTCGTTGCCGCCGGCCAGCAGGTGCTGGCGGGAATCCAACTGGAGGCCGCCCATGCGCGAGGCGGTGTGGCAGGCGTAGCAATTCTTGGCCAGCACGGGCCGCACGCGCATCTCGAAGAAGTCCGCGGCGCTCGTTGCCGGGCCGGCCGCGCGCGCGGCCAGTGCGCACAACCACACCACAGACCAGCGCAGCATCCCGCCGTGCCCACTCATGTGATTTGGAGTCTATCAAAAGGGATTTAACAGGTGCAACGCGGTTGCACGGCCGGAGAGGCGGATATTACAATCGGAGCCGCGCCTCGCCATGACCCGACCATTCCCCCTCCTGCTGCGCGCCGCGGCTTGTGTGTGGCTCCTTTCCGCGGCGGCGCCGGCGCAGGACTGGCCCTATTTTTCGGGCGATTCCGGCGGCAGCAAACACTCGGCGCTGCGGCAGGTGAACCGCGCGAACGTCACCCGGCTGAAGGTCGCCTGGACCTACCACACCGGCGACGAGAGCGACGGCACGAAACATTTCATCCGCAGCGCGTTTGAATCCACGCCGCTGGCGATCGGCGGCGTGCTGTACTTCACCACTCCGTTCTGCCGCGTGATCGCTCTGGATGGGGAGACCGGCAAGGAACTCTGGTCCTTCGATCCCAAGCTCCAGACGGACCGCGTGTTCAACCTTTTCATCAACCGCGGCCTGGCGTACTGGACAGACGGCAAGGCCAGACACCTGTACCTGGGCACGCTCGACGGGCGCCTGTTCGCGCTGGACGCGGAGACCGGCAAGCCCGTGCCGGGCTTCGGCAAGGAAGGCGTCATCGACCTGCGCAAGGGCGTGGCCGACAAGTACCCCGAGAAGTCCTACGGCCTGACTTCGCCCCCCCTGATCTACAAGAACCTGGTGATCACGGGGTCGCTGGTGCCGGACGGCGAGCCGCAGGGACCGAGCGGCGACGTGCGCGCCTTCAACGCCGGGACCGGAGAGTTGGTGTGGACCTTCCACACGGTGGCGCGCAAGGGCGAATTCGGCAACGACACCTGGGCAGGCGATTCCTGGCAGGATCGCGGCGGGACCAACGCCTGGCCGCCGCTGAGCGTGGACACGGAGCGGGGAATCCTGTTCATTCCGCTGACCTCGCCCTCGACGGATTTCTATGGCGGCGACCGCAAAGGGGCGGGGCTGTTCGGCGACTCGCTGGTGGCGCTGGACGCGGCCACCGGCAAGCGGCTGTGGCACTTCCAGTCCATCCACCACAACCTCTGGGATTGGGACCTGCCCGCGCAGCCGAACCTGGTGACCGTGCGCCGCGGCGGCAGGCTCATTCCGGCGGTGGCGCAGGTGACCAAGACCGGCTTCACCTTCGTGTTCGACCGCGTGAGCGGGCAGCCGCTGTTTCCGATTGAAGAGCGCAAAGTGCCGCCCAGCGAGATTCCGGGAGAGGAGGCCTATCCGACGCAGCCCTTCCCGGTGAAGCCGCCGCCTTACGCGCGGCAGGGGATGCGCGCCGACGAGCTGACCGGCGTGACGCCCGAATCGCGCGCCTTCTGCGCGAAGCTGGTGGATGGCGCGGTGTTCGGCAGCATCTTCACACCCATCGGAGCGAAACCCACGGTGCTGTTTCCCGGCACCAACGGCGGCGCCAACTGGGGCGGCGCGTCCTTCGATCCGGAGACTGACACGCTGTATGTGAACTCCATGGACGTGGGCATGATCTACCGCATGGTGAAACGCCCCGAAGGGTCCCAGATCCCCTACCGGCCGCAGGGCATGGGTACGCCCAGCTCGCGCTTCTGGGATCCGAACCTGTATCCGTGCCAGAAGCCGCCCTGGGGGTTCCTGACGGCCATCGACCTGGACCGCGGCGAGTTCCGCTGGCGCAGCGTGCTGGGCGTGGTGGACGCGCTGCTCGCCAAAGGCATTCCGCCCACAGGGGCGCCCAATATCGGTGGGTCGCTGGTGACGGCGGGTGGGCTGGTCTTCATCGGCGCCACCAACGACAAGCGCTTCCGGGCCTTCGATAAGGACAATGGCAAAGAGCTGTGGACCTTCATGCTGCCGGCGAGCGCGCACGCCTCGCCCATGACCTTCGTGGGCAAGCGGAGCGGCAAGCAATACATCGTGATCGCCGCCGGGGGAGGGAACAAATACAACAAGGATTTCTCGGACTCGCTGGTTGCCTTCTCGCTGCCGTAGCCGGCTGGGGCGCGGCGGAGGAGCCCATCCCGTTCAGCCACCCGGGGCACGCGCGGCTGAAACTGGAGTGCGCGCTGTGCCACGCGACGGCGCAGACCAAGGCGCGCGCCGGAATGCCCAAGGCGGGAACGTGCATGATCTGCCACCAGGCGGTGAAGCAGGAGAGCCCCGCCATCCAGCGGCTGGCGGCGCTGGCGAAGGACGCCGCCGTGCCGGTGGCGCCGCTGCCGTATCGCATTCCGGACTTTGTGTTCTTCAGCCATGCCACGCACCTGGCGGCCAAGGTGAAATGCGAAAGCTGCCACGGCGAGGTGTGGCAGGTGGATCTGGCGAAGCCCGCCGTGCCGCCCAAGATGATGGGCTGCGTCAACTGCCACAAGGCCAGCGGGGCAAAGATGGAGTGCACGGCCTGCCACGAACTGTCGCAGTGAGGGCCGGGGGGGGTGAGCCCTTCTGCTGCTCAGTTACCGTCACGTACGGTCAGGCGGTGACGACCTCATCACGGCTCGAATATTCGAAGAGACGCCGAGCCGTGCGACGCATAGGCTGGTGTCGGCGGTGATGAGCGACCGGTATGCACACGTGATGATCGCGCGCGGTGCGGCAACTTGAGGAGACGCCGCTCTGTGTCGATCTGTATTAGAATCGACGGTGATGGGCCGCGAGCGGACTTCGCGAGCGGCGGAGATGTGCTATGGGCGCCAGCGTGAAGCTCCGGCTCGGAAATCTGTTCGATGGACCCTCGGACCTGATAGTGCTACCTTGCTCGACAGCGGGGACGATAACGGGATTCGTCGCGCGCAGTCTGGCGAATTACAACATTCCCCACCCCCGTGTCGGGATGAGGCTAGGAACAGTGGAATTCATGCCCTTTGAGGGTGCGGAGAACATTGCGCAGTTCGTAGCATTCGCGGCTTCTGTAGTCAACTACGATTCGACGCTACAAGCGATTACCAACATCGGGAGCGCAGTGGGGAAATTTACTCAGGAACACCCAGAAGTCAAGGCGGTTGCTGCGCCGCTCCTCGGTGCTGGTGCTGGGGGGCTGCGCAGTGAAGACGTCGTCGCAGCGCTAGCAGTCCGTGGTAGAAGTAGGAGTTTTCAGGCGGCCGCGCAGGGAAGGGGCTGCTGAAGTCGGGTGATAAAGTTGGCTACTTTGCAG
>JAJPJX010000116.1 GCA_021324015.1 Solibacteraceae bacterium
AGCACGAAGCGGCTTTCGATGGGCTTTTCGGCGATCCTGGCGGCCGGCTCCGCCGCGTAGGCCGTGCCGTGCGAATTCATCATCGAAACCAGGGGCGGCAGGCCAACCACGATCCGAGAGCCGGCGGCCGTTATCCCTTTCAATAGGGCCCGGCGTGACAGCCTAGCGCGCCTGGTAATTACTTGCGACATAATTGCCCCCTCCCGAGTTGGGAAATTCCCTCAAGCGAACGGTCGAGACGATCAACTCCCTAAAGTGAAACTGCGAGTTCCGAAAGGCATCCAATATCAGGCGGATCGCCGGGCGATCCGCGGGCGTTTCCATTCTGCCGGCAGTATATCGAAAATACTCCTTCACCACGCATTCCTGGCATTGAGGGCTCTTCGCCAGCAGCCCGCCAAGCTGCACGGGAGAGGAAAATTCCGAGTTGGGGATCCCGGCCACATACCCTTTCGCATCTATGTCCAGGTCGATGTTCCGCGCCGGCGCCCGCCGAGGGCCGTCGTCTTCATGATGCCCGGTCCGAAACTGCAACCGGTACTTTTCGCGCCGGGCGCCGATGCCGTCGAATCTCTCGAGGCCGAATCCGATCGGGTCTATCAGCTTGTGACAAGTGGCGCAACTCGGGTTGGTGGCGTGCTCGGACATGCGATCCCGATTGGTCTGCGGCCTTGCCTCGGTCACCGGCGGGAGATTCGTGTTCACGCCGGGCGGCGGATCCGGCACGTGCTGGCAAAGAAACTGCTCCCGGACAAACAGGCCGCGCGCGGTGGGAGACGAGTCGTCGGGTTTGGCCGTGATCGTGAGGAACAAGCCCTGACCGAGTAGACCGGCGCGCTCCGTCGACGCCGGAAACAGCACGCGATCGAACTCCTTGGCCGGAGCCGGAACTCCATAGATCGCCGCCAGCCCGGCGTCCGGATAGCCGTAATTGGCCGTAAACAGATCCATGAAGTTGCGATCGTTCCACACCAGGTCGCTGACAAATGCGCGCGCCTCTTCGGTCATCGCCGTGGCAGTCTCATGGGTAAACTGCGCATACTTGCGCTTGTCCTTGTTGGCGGTCAGGACCCGATCGAAACGCAGCCACTGGCTCACGAATTCGTTGAGCGCCTCACGCGCCCGCGGATGATCGAGCATGCGCCGCGCCATAGCCTCGACCCCCTTCGGGGTGGAGAGATCGCCACGCGCCGCCGCGGCGAACAACTCCGCATCCGGCATGGTGTCCCAGAGTGCGTAAGACAGCCGGCTGGCGGTTACGTACGGCCGCCATTTAGGATCGGAGGTTTCGTCCAGACGGAATAGAAAATTCGACGACTGGAGCATCGCCTCGACGACCAACTGAGCACCCTTGAGGAAGTCTTTCTCCGAACTCAACAGAGCTTCGTATCGCCTTTGTTCGCTGACTTCCAGCGGACGGCGAAAAGCTTTCAGGCCGAACTCGCGGACAAACCGGGCGGCACAGGCGGGCGATGGCTGGCAGGGAATGAGGTTGCCTGTATCTCCGCTACGGAAGGCATTGCGAGCCAGGCGCTCGGCAGCGGCGCTATAGGCCTCGATGAGAAGTGGTGACAGATTCTGCCCCTGCGATTGATTGCGGAAGCCATTGACGAAATCTTCGGGCGGAAACTGGTTTGCGGGTGAAGTTTGATCGCCGAGCAAGTCGCGGACCGTGTGATTGTATTGGCTGTGCGTCAGCCGGCGGAGAGCGGCTTGGTGCGCCGCCGGTCCGCCCCCGGAGGCTTCTTCCTCGCGGTACTTCAACGCCTGGTCCAGTTCGGCGCCCGACAGCCGGGCCAGTCTCTCAATCCAAGCCTTGAGGATGGCTTCGTCGCCGCTTCCCGGCTTGATTCGCTGGCCCCCGGCATGAGGAATGCGGTTGGTTGGTTTGTTCAGCAGCAATGACTTGTCGGGCTGTTCGCGGTCAACCAGGATCACTAACGACTTTCCGAAGGCCTCAATCCTACCGGGTGGGGCGTCGATCTCCGGAAAATGAAGCCGCGTGGGCGAAGCCACTCCGTTCGGATTGTGGCAGGCACGGCATCCGGCCCTCGCCATTACCTGGTAAAGGCCCGAGCCAAAGGGCCTCTCCTGAGCGCACACGAGAGCGCCGTTCAATACCAGAGCCAGCACCCAGACACGTCCCCTCACAGAATCCTCTCGGATCATGGTATGCGTTTTTCGACAGCCGGGCAAGGGGAGGCTGACCCCGGCGGCTAAGTATGCCGAATAGAACCGCAAAAAGGTCTGTAACATCACCACTGGAGCGAGCGAAACCGGTCTGAAGCAAGCCGGTGATATACTGTCTGTCGCGATTCAGAGGCCTGCGGGGAAATCATGTTCCGACTCTTGCTTTTGTTGTCTCTCGCTTCTGCTTTAGCTCACGCGGCATCGCCGCGGGAGATTGCAGAATGGGTAATCCGTTGGGAGGGCCGCGTATTCGTAGAGGGGGCCCGGCAGCCGATCACCAAAGTCGCGCAGATTCCCCAAGGCGACTTCAAGATCGTCGGCATCGATCTTACGGGCGCCGTTATGGTTCCAGCCGAACTCGAGCAGCTCACGGGCCTCACCACTCTGCGCGAGCTCTACCTTCCCGGCCCCATCTGGAATCCCGGGGGAGGCAGGGAGGACGCCAACGAGGTTCTCAAATCGATCGCGACTCTGAGAAATCTTGAGAGGTTATATTTTGGATGGCATTTCAGCGCGCAGATCAATATTCGGGACACGGGAGTCAAGTATCTGCTTGCCCTGACGGAATTGAGGGATTTCCGCTGCGCGCAGTGCCGCCTCACCGACATCAGCCTGGCGCCGCTCACCAACTTGCGCAATCTTGATCTGGGCTTCACTCCTTTTACGGACACGGGCCTCGCAGGAGTGGCTTCGCTGAAGGGGCTGCGCAGGCTGATCCTGCGCGACACCATGGTAACCGACGAAGGCCTGAAGCGGATCGCCGGTCTGACGCAACTGGAAGAGCTGGATCTCTCCGGAACCCGCGTGTCTGATCAAGGCATCGAATCCCTGCGAAAGATGACCGGCATGCGCAGGTTGAACCTGCTGGGCGCCCGCGCGACCGACGCCAGTATGGACGTGCTGGCCGGGATGAATCGGCTCGAGAGCGTGAATCTTTACCGCACGCAAATCACCAATTCCGGCGTGGCGCGCTTGCAGGTACTGAAAGAGCTGACAGACGTCGATCTGCGCTATACCCGCGTTACCTCCAACGGCGTGGAAGGCTTGCGGGCGGCCTTGCCGCATTTGAAAGTGCAGTTCGTCGGGGCGCCGGCGACCCGGGCGAAAAACCCGGGAGCCGCCCGTCCGGCGGGCAACACCGAACAGGCGATCGCTGCCTGGGTGAAGTCCATGGGCGGCAAAGCGGAGTTCGCGGACGCGCATCTGCGGGTGATTGACCTCTCGACGACGCCCATCAGCGACGCGCAGCTCTCGTATCTGTCCGGTTTGTCCGGTCTCGAGTCGCTGAACCTCGAGATCACGCAGGTAGGCGATCTGGGGGTCGCATCGCTCGCAGGACTCACCCACCTTAAGGCGCTCAATCTCAGCCAGACGACGGTTTCGGACGCCGGCGTGGCCAAGTTGGGGGGATTGACCCAGCTCGAGAGCCTCAAACTTGCCGGAACTCTGGTCGAGGGCCGTAAGTCGGCTGCGCTGGGCGGCCTCACGAGGTTGCGCGAACTGGATCTGGATGGCTCGCGCGTGTCTGACGAAATCCTGGAGCAAGTCGGCAGGGTATCCGCCCTGGAGCGTCTCAAGCTCGGCCACACGGACGTGACGGACAAGGGGATGAAGCAACTCACCGGACTCGCGCAGCTTCAGGTCCTGGACCTGACGGGGTCCGATATTGGGGACGCCGGGCTGGAGCAGATCGCGGCACTGACGAAACTGCGCGAGCTGTACCTGAACTTCACCCGGTTCACCGACAAAGGACTCGCAGCCTTGAAGCCGCTCGTGAACCTGGAACGGATCGAGATGTTTCGGACTCGGGCGACCGACACCGGCATCCAGGCGATCGCGACGTTGCCCAAGCTGGCTGTGATCAAGCTGGACTACACCGCCGTCGACGACAAAGCCCTGGAGGCTCTCCGCGGCCTTCCGCAAGTGCGGGAGTTGAGCTTGGATTCCACCGGCATCACGGATAAGGGGGTCCCGCAGTTGAAATTGATGGCCGGGCTGAAATCCTTGAACTTGTACCACACTCTGGTCACGGAGAAGGGAATGCAAGAGCTGAAAAGCGCGCTGCCCTCCTGCCAGATTGTTTTCGACCGCGATTCGGCGCTGCCGAATCGAAGGAGCGCCCTCAGATGAATCGCGTCATGCTGAGTCTTGCGGTGTGGCTAGGCGCATCGCTCCAGGCGGCGGAAGTCAAGCCTGCGGAAGACATCCGGTGGATCGAAGATGCCGGCGGATCGGTCATCCGAGACGCCGCTGGCAGAATCACCGGCGTGGACCTGCGCGCCAGTTGGGTGACCGATAGCGACTTGGGAAAGCTTCTGCTTCTGCCGGATCTGAGCTATCTGGATTTGTCGTTGACCCGGATCACCGATCAGGGAATGTACGAGATCAAGAACCTTCCCGGAATCGTGGAGTTGAGTCTGTATTATGCCGAGTACGTGACCGATGAAGGACTGGCAGCCATCAAAGGCTGGAAACGGCTGAGGCGCTTGAATCTTCACGGAGCCAAAATCAGCGACACCACGCTCGAGCATATTTCCGGCATCAGCACGCTCGAATCCCTAAACATCGGTTCCGCCATGATTACCGACGTTGGTTTGGAGCGCCTCATATCCCTCACGAACCTGAAGGAGCTGACGATTGGCGGCAACAAATTGGGGGACGCCGGGTTGCAGGCGTTGCGGCAGATGCCGGGTCTCACCTATCTGGACCTGAACGGGAGACAAGGCACCGATGCAAACGTCTGGACCATCGGCATGTCAGACACGGGGCTCAGTGCGGTCCTCACGCTGAAACAGCTTCGCGAACTGCGTCTCGGCTGCGCTTCCATCGGGGCCGGCGTGGAGGGGAACAGGTTCGCGACGATCACCCCTGTGAACGTCACCACGCGCTGGCTGGAAGAGATGAAAACCCTGAGCAAGCTCGAAAGTCTGCAACTCCAGGGCTGCAGCCGGGTTGACGACGATTCCCTGGCGGTGCTGGCGACGTTCCCGGCGCTGCGTGAATTGGACCTGAAGGGCACGGCGGTCACGGACAAAGGCATCGCGATGTTCCGGAGGGCCAAACCTAAAGCCGTGGTTTATTCCGGTCCATGGAACCCGAGAATAGCCGCCTTCCGAAATAACTGAAACTCGAGTTCCTGGCAGCTTCACGGGCTTCGCAGGCCGTCCGGCCGTGGTGCCCGCGCCGCGGGATTATACTCGTGGTCTTGCCATGAATCATCTTTCAAGAACTTGGTGCGCCTTGACCGTCCTGGCGCTGCTTCCCGCTCGCGCAGCCATGGCCGGGGACTGGCTCACGTTCGCCCACGATCCGCAGCGCACCGGCTGGGCGTTCGAGGAGAACACGCTGGCGCCCGGCAACGTGCGGAATCTCGGCTTGAAATGGAAAGCCAAGCTCAACAACGAACCCTATAGCCTTTCGGCGCTGACCGCCCCGGTGGTCGCCAGCGACATCTCGACCAAGCGGGGATCGCGGCCCGTGGTCTACGTGGCCGGCATCGGCGGGACCGTGTTTGCCCTGGATGCGGAAACCGGTGAGGAGCTGTGGACCCACGTGTTCAAGTACGTCGTGCTGCCCGGGAAGGGCGGATACCAGGGCACCTTTCTGTGTCCCAACGGCATCACCGCGACACCGGTCATTGACAGGGGCACTAACCGGCTGTACGTGATCGCGGGCGATGGTGCGCTTTACGGCCTCGACCTGGGCAGCGGGCGCGTGCGCTACGGGCCGGTGCAGTTCGTGGCGCCCTACTCAAAAAACTGGAGCCTCAACCTGGTGGACGGAACCATCTACACCGTCCTGGCGCAGGGCTGCGGGAACGGCACATCCGGCTTCTACGCCGTGGACGCCAAAGATGCACACCATCCGGTGATGCGGCAGATGCTGCTTTCGAATACCAACACAGCCGGGATTTGGGGTAGAGGCGGCCCGGTCATCGGCACGAACGGACGGATCTATGGCGGGACCGCCGACGGCTACTTCGATCCGATTGCCGGAGACTACTCCAACGCCGTGGTGGCCGCGTCGCTTCCGAATTTGGAGCTCGTGGATTACTTCCTACCTCCCAATTGGCCGTATCTGCGCAAGAAAGACTTCGACCTGGGATCGGCAAGCCCCGTGTACTTCGGCTGGCGGAATCGCGACCTGCTGGCGCACGGGGCCAAGGAGAGCGTCGTCTACCTGATGGACGCGGACAAACTGGGTGGCAAGGATCACCAGACGACGCTCTATACATCGCCCCGGCTGGGCAACGACCGGGCGGTGTGCTGCGAAGGCCTGGGCATTTGGGGCGGCCTGTCGACGGCCCGCGACAGCAGTGGCCAGACGTGGCTGTACGTGCCCGTGGGAGGGCCGCCCGCGGCCGGTGGGCCGAAATTTCCTATCACCAACGGGGAGAATCCGCACGGCAGCGTGATGGCGTTCAAAATAGTGGCGGACCCGAACGACAACCCGGTCCTCGAGCCGGCGTGGATATCGGGCGATTTCGATCTCCCGGACGCGGTGGTAATCGCCAACGGAGTCCTGTTCGCGCTGTCCACCGGCGAGAACGCCGTGCAGAAAGGAGGCGAAAAGGGCCGTCTGCTAAACACGCATCCGGCCGCGCTGAAAGCGCTGGATGCCTGGACCGGCAAGGAACTGTACAACAGCGGCGATGCCATGACCGGGTGGGTACATTTCACCGGATTGGCGGTGTCCGACGGGAGAGTCTTTGCCGTGGACCATGACTCGAACGTGTACTGCTTCGGACTGCCGGCTCATCCGCAGTCCGATCACCAACCGTGAATCCCTCTTAGAGCCTGGTCTCCCCGATTTCCTGGATCCACCGGCGGGCCCACTCCACGGAGTCCCAGCCCAGATCCATCGCCGTGCCGTAAATGATAATGCCTTCGATCCGGCCCTGCCGGAGCCACCGCAAGCCGGTCTCGCACTGGTGTTGCATCGTCGCGACCGGCATGGCGGTCCACCACGGAGTCCGGTTTCGGTCGTAATCCGCCGTGTAACAGCCCAGCAGCTTGCGGGATTTGGGCGCCAGTTTCTCCAGCTTGGCCAGATTGGCCTCCAGATTCGCCAGTTCCGCGGTCTCCCACGTCCAGAGCGTGATGACATCAATCAACTTCAAGTAATCCACGATCTCGGGACCCAACTGGCGGGTGTAGAGCGTGACGTAGAGATCCAGTTTCTTGCCCTCCCCCTTGAGCTGCGCCTGCACATCGTGGATTTGATCCAGCGTCAGGCTGGCCCTCTTTCCCGGCTGGTTGTCCGTGAAGAAATCATCCATGAAGACGCCGACGATATTGGGAATCCGGTGCGCCATGGCCAGGACCTGCTGCCTTTCCTCGGCCCGCGTAACGCCGCTGGCGCCCACAATCGACCACACCACGCGCTTCAACACCTTCAGCGGGTAAGCGTACTGTTCATACGGCGGCGCCCATGCCTGATAGATTCCCTCCTGGCCCCGGCGGGGATACTGATTCACCATCAGAAGATTCGGCGCGCCCATATACACCGCGGCTTCCAGCGGCGACATGACCGAACGCTTTCGGACAAAGTTGAAGTCCGCATTGACCGGATTGGCAAAAATCCAGATCCTGTCGCGAACTGTTCCCTCCTTTGCCGGACAAACCTGGCCCCACGCGGCGGACGGCAGCGCGCCGCCCGCCGTGGCCGCCGCCGCGGCCTCCAGGAATCCCCGCCGGCTCACCTCTGGGACCGGCTGATCCATTGTCATTGGAACACCTCCTTGGTCTATTGTGTGACACTCGGGGCCGCGATCCGGCTTGTGCTAGATTTTAGTTCTGATGAGGATGAGGGCCGGCTGGGTGGTGCTTTGCATGCTGCTACTGGCCGCAACAACCGCCCTGCCATCTTCCGGCGATCTGGTTTGCGCGCAGTGCCATCGGGCCGAGACGGCGCGCGCGCGCGAAAGCCCCATGGCGCGAGCCCTGGTTCCCGCCACGCAATGCAACATCTTGCGAGCCCACCCCGAACTCAATTTCACTGAAGGAATCTATCGATCCTCGATCCGGTGGGAAGGCGACCGCAGTATTCTTTCCGTCACCGACGGCCGGCAGACCCTCACGGTGCCGCTTCTGTGGGCCTTTGGCAACGGGAAAGCCGGCCAGACCTACGTTTTCGAGCATGATGGCGCGCTTTACGAAAGCCGCGTGAGCTTCTATAGTGCGCTCAACGGGCTCGACCTGACGATGGGCGCCCGGGGTACCGCGCCGCGAACCATCGAGGTAGCTGCCGGTCGGCGGATGGACGCCATCGGCGCTCGAGAGTGCTTTGGCTGCCATTCCACCGGCGCCGTGGCGCACCGTGCCCTGCAGCTCGAAAGCCTCGTGCCAGGGGTGGGTTGCGAAAGCTGCCACGGCCCCGGAGAGAAGCACGCCGCGGCTGTGCGCGCCGGAGACGCCGCGCACGCGGGGCTGCCGAAACTGGGCGCTCTTGACGCGGAAGAAATGAACGAACTGTGTGGCCGGTGCCATCGGACGTGGCAGCAGATCGCACTCCAGGGGCCCCTTGGCGTCAACAACGTCCGGTTTCAGCCGTACCGGCTGACTAACAGCAAGTGCTACGATCCGGCCGATGTGCGCATACGCTGTACCGCCTGCCACGATCCGCACGGGCCGCTGGAAACCAATCCGGCGGCCTACGACCGCAAATGCGCCGCCTGCCACTCCAGCGGCGCGCAGGGCAAGACCTGCGCGGTCGCCAAGGCCGGCTGCGTAAGTTGCCACATGCCGAAGGTGGAATTACCCGGCGCTCACGCCCGCTTTACCGACCATCAGATTCGCATCGCGCGTGCCGGCGAGCAATACCCGAACTAAGTTGGGCTCCACGACCCGGTTTTCACCCTTCCCAGATCACGCTTGACTTTGCCCCCGGTTTCGATATTCTATCTGCAACTGTTTTGTGAGTCATCTCACAGCAGAGGGGGTGGAGATGTCTGTTTCCCGGCGTGCGTTTACTTTCGGGCTTTTCCTCGCGGCTTCTCTGGCCGCGCAGGATACCAGAGGCAAGGTCCAGGGCATCGTCAGCGATTCTTCTGGCGCCGTGGTCGTGGGGGCGTCGGTTACCCTCATCAATAACGGCACTGGGGTCCGCAACGCTCAACTGACCAACAGCAACGGACAATATCTGTTCGACTTCGTCATCCCGGGAAATTACACCGTCACGGTGGAACTCACCGGCTTCCGAAGCTTCGTGCAGAAGAATGTACTGGTGGAGGCGCGCGGCGATGTTACCGTGAACGCCGCTCTCCAGGTGGGCAATACGCAGGAGCAAGTCACGGTGGAATCAGCCCCGGTGGCGGTCGAATTCAATACTTCGACCATGTCCGCCACCGTGGACACGAAGATGGCCAACACCCTGCCGCTCATCAGTCGCAACCCATTCCTGTTCGTGGAACTGGACCCGGCCGTGGTCATCCATTCCACCACGCAGCAGGAGCCGTTTCATCACTGGGCGGCCTCCCAGTTCGACGTCGGAGGGAACACCAACACCAAGAACGATATCCTGCTGGACGGTTCGCCCTCCATGGTGACCCAGAAGTCCAGCTACACGCCCCCCGTGGATGCGGTCGAGCAGGTGAACCTGCAGCAGAACGCAGTGGACGCGGAGTTCGGACACAGCGCCGGCGGCGTGGTGGCCATGCAGATGAAGTCCGGTACCAACGACTTTCACGGAACGGCCTACTACCTGGGCCGCAACCCGGCGCTGAACGCCCTGGCGGACCGCGTCACGCGCGCCTCGAACCTGACGCGGCAGAACACCTGGGGCGCCACGCTGGGCAACCCCATCAAGAAGAACAAGCTGTTCAACTTTTTCGCATACGAGGGCATCACCATCAGCAGTCCGCTGTCGGTGATCGACACGCTGCCCACTGCCGCCGAGCGTACCGGCGATTTCTCCCAGGCTTTGAATACCCAGGGCGCGCTGCGCACCATTTACGACCCCTGGACCACCCAGGTCAGCGGCAACACGGTGACGCGCCAGCCCTTCGCGGGCAACGTCATTCCGGCATCTCGTATCGATCCCACCTCACAGAAGATCATGGGGGGCTTGTGGCAGCCTAATAACCCGGGCGCGGGCCCTACGCAGACAAATAACTTCATCGCAGTCTATGCGGACCCGTACCGCTATTGGAACATCATGGACCGCGTCGATTACAACATCTCGGAGAAGTGGAAGGTCTTCGGACGATACAACCAGTTCCACACCACCGAGGCGGCGCAGGACTACACCAACGGCTCGCCGGACACTCCGGTCAGCGGCTCCTTCCGTGACGCCCTGAGCATCTCCGCGGATGCTGTGTGGACCATCAACCCCACCACGGTTTTCAATATCCGCGGGGCCTACAACTCCATCGACGATTCCTTCGGCTACGCCAAGGGCGAGTTGAAACCCGCCGATCTGGCAAAGCTCTGGCCGGGCAATTCCTGGTATCAGCCCTACCTCGCCAACCTGCCGCAGATCTACTTCCCCGGCATCAACGTGCAGCAAGGTTCGGGCACGGCGCTGGGCACGAACACTTACTGGTACCAGACACCCAACTCGTACAACCTGGAATCCAAGATCGCCAAGAATATCGGGCGGCACTACATCAAGGTGGGCGGGGAATACCGGCGGGACAACACCACGGCGGCGCGCCCGCAGTTCATGAACTTCATTTTCAATCCGTCCACCACGGCCAACACCTTCAACAGTCCCAACACAGCCCTCAACGGGGATGGCTGGGCCACCTTTCTACTAGGGGCGCTCGATAGCACCTCTACGGTGGCCACGATCCCCTTGCAGATGCCGCGCAACAACTTCATTGGCGCGTTCGTGCAGGACGATTTCAAGCTGACCTCCCGCCTGACCCTGAATCTGGGGTTGCGCTACGAATATTACTCGCCGATGAAGGATCCCACGCATCGCCTCAGCCGCTACCTCGACCTGACCGCTCCAATTCCTGAGTTTTCCGGCTCCAATGCGCCGGTGCTGCCGCCGGCTGCGCAAGCCCTGCGCACGTCGGCTCCCAGTTACAACGGCTCCTGGATCTTCACCGACTCCGCGCATCCCGGCTCCTGGGATTCGCCGAAGCTCCTGCTCGAGCCGCGCCTCGGTATGGCCTGGCGGCTCAACGACCAGACCGCGCTGCGCGCGGGTTGGGCCCGCTACATCATTCCGGCCACGCTCACCGACGGCCTCAACATCCTGGGAAGCGTTCCGTATCCCGGCTTTGACGCCACCTCGACGGCGGTTGGCCTGCTGCAAGGGGTTCCGCAGGAGACGCTGTCGAATCCCTTCCCCGGCGGCCTGGTGCTGCCGGTGGGCAAGTCCAACGGCGCGTATACCAATCTCGGAAACAACGCCACTTGGTTCGCCCAGGACTTCCGGCCGGGCGTAAATGACCGCATCAACGTCAGCCTCCAGCGCCAGTTGCCGGCTCGGATTCTGGCGGACGTAACCTTCTTCACGAACCTCAGCCGAAACCTGCCGTACACCCAGAACCTGAACCTGATGGATCCGAGGATTGCCTACCAGAACGGCAACGCGGTCAACCAGTCGGTCCCCAACCCGTTCTACAACCTGCTCCCTGCAAACCAAATGCCGGGGCAGTTGCGCACGCAGAAAAACGTCTCGGTCAGCCAGTTGCTGACGCCCTATCCACAATACGGTGCGCTGAACGAAGCGCTGATCGGCGGCCGCGGCGACCATTACCGCTCGCTGCAAATCTCCGTCCGCCGCCCCTTCACCAACGGGTTCAACCTCATGCTGGGCTACAACTACAATCACGAGGAGGACCAGGAGTATTACGACAACCTGGCCCAATTCCTGCACCAGTTCACGTGGGTGCCTACGCAGACCGCGCATCAACGCCTGGTGGGCGCGGCGGTTTACGAACTGCCTTTCGGCAAAGGCCGCCGCTTTATGAGCAGCGTGAACCCGTGGATCGACGGGGTATTGGGGGGCTGGTCCCTCAGCGGACTGTTTACTTACAACTCCGGTATTCCGCTGCGTCTCGGCCCGGCCCTGGTGTCCGGCGATCCGGCCATCTCCAACCCCACGCGCAACCGCTGGTTCGATACCAGCAAGGTGCAGGTGCTGCCGCCTTTCACGGAATCCGTGAACCCGGTGCAGTACAGCGACTTGGTCGGACCGCGCTTCGTCAATCTCGATATGACGTTGGCAAAGGAGTTCGCCATTAAGGAGCGATTGAAGTTCGAATTGCGCTTCGAGGGCTACAACGTCCTGAACGCCTTTACGGACGCCACGCCGATCCTGACCATCACCTCCCCGAACTTCGGCAAAGTGATCGACGAAGCACCGGGCACCTACGGCCGGCAGATTCAATTTTCCGGCCGCTTCATTTTCTAGTGTTGCTGCCCGCGGCCCTGGCATGGGCGGTGACTGCGTCGGGGTACGCGGGCGCAGCGGCCTGCCGTCCGTGCCACGCGGCCACCTTCGCCGCACAGTCCGCCAGCGCTCACGCCGGCGCGCTGGCCCGCTCGAAACCTCCGCAGCCGGGCCAATGGGCCTTCGGGGCAGGGTCGCAGGCCATCACCTTCGTGAGCCGCCTGGATGCGGAAAACTACCTCGAGCACGGAGAATCCTGGTACCGTTCCGCGCGCAGTCTAGCCTTGACGCCGGGACATCGGAACGCCGCCGGCGTGCGCTATCGCCTGTTCGACCCCTCCGCCGCCATCCTGCGCTGCTTCGCCTGCCACTCCACCGGGCCACTGAGCTTCGACGCCGGCGAGGAGATCGTGCCAAACGAATTAGGGGTGCGCTGCGAGGCCTGCCACGGTCCCGCCGCCGCGCACGTGCGCGACCCGGCGCGGGTGCGACCCGCCAACCCGGGCCGTCTCTCCGCCGATGCGCTGAATGCCCTGTGCGGCGCCTGCCACCGCATGCCGGCGGCCACCGGGGACGCTACGGATCTGCACAACCCCTGGAACGCGCGCCATCAGCCGCTGCTGCTGGCCGCCAGCGCTTGTTTCCGCAAGAGCGGCGGGCGGCTCAGTTGCCTGACCTGCCACTCGCCGCATGCCGCGCTCGAAACCAACCTCGCCGCCTATGATGCGGCCTGCCGCCGCTGCCATGCCGCGCCGCGCCACGCACGCTCCGTGGGCCGCCAGGCCTGCGCGGCGTGCCACATGCCCGCTGTGCACCCCCAGCCCAATCTGGCCTTCGCCAACCACCGCATCGCCGTATATGCGCCCTCCGATCCGCTGTCGCCTATCGCGGCGCGGCGGTGACCGGCAGGCGCCGCTCGAGTGCCTGCGCCTCTTCGGCGCGGCCCGTCTCGCGCAGAAATCCCGCCAGGTTGCGCACGTCGCTCAGGGTCTCCGGGTGATCCGGTCCGTAAGCCTGCTCGTCGATGGCCAGCGCGCGGCGATAGCACTGCTCCGCGCCCTTGAGGTCCCCGCCGGCGCGCAGCGCATCTCCCAGGTTGCTGGCGGCCGCCGCGGTGCGGGGATGATCGAGCCCCAGCGTCGCCTCGAAGCCGGCTAGCGCTGCTCGCCCGGTGAGGATCGCTTCGGCCGTACGGCCGGCGGCCAGCAGCAAGCCCGAAAGATTGGCCTCCACGGTGGCGGTCTCCGGATGCCGCTCTCCCCAGACGCGGCGGTCGACCGCCAGCGCGCGCTCCAGCAGCGGAATGCCCTCGCGCGGCTCTGCCACCAGCGCCAGGGCGTTCAACCGGACTGCCACGCCGGCGCTCTGCTTTCCAGTGGCTGCCTCTTCCCTGGCGAGGGCGCGCCGATAGAAGGCCGCGGCTCCCGCGCGGTCGCCCGCCGCTTCCCGTAACTCGCCCAGCGCGGCCAGGGCTCGCGCCGCCGCGGCGGCGTCCGAGCTTTCCGCCGCCCTGGTCCACAACGGCTCGGCCTCCCGGGGCGAGGAGACGCTCGCCAGGTCCGCGGCGTCCTCCAGCGTCCGTGGTGCGGACGGACCGAGGACCTTCTGGTCGATGGCGAGCGCCTCGGCTAGCGCCGGCCGGGCGGCCGCGGCATCGCCCTGGCCGCGCAGGAATAGCCCCAGGTCGCTCGCGGCCCGTGCGGTGCGGGCGTCCGATGCGCCGTACTGCTGCCGCCGCCGCGCCAGTCCCTCTTCGAACAGGCGGCGCAGCATGGCCGGATCCGGCTGCCCGGCACACAACACCCCCGCCAGCACCACGAGGGTCGCGCCTTTGCGCCGCATCAGGATAAGGTGATTGTACTGCCGGGGGCCGTCAGTCGAGGCTTTCAGGCCGCAGTTCGATGTTCTTCTCCCCCGCCGCCTTCTTTTCAAGATACTTCTTCACCCAGGCCTGCCAGCTCTTGCCTGCGGCCGTGTCGCGGCCGGTGAATTCCAGGCCCGCAATCTCGGCGTAGGAAATCGAGACCTTGCGGTTCCCGTCCTTGGGGTACACCTTCACGTACGAATCGGCCAACGTGCGGCCGCTTTGCCGGTCGAACACATAGCCCTCGATGCGGGTTCCGTCGTTGCGTGTGATGGTCACGTCTCCGCGGTAGTTGAAAGCCTTTTCCAGGCCCAGACGAAGGTCCTCCTCCGTGGCGGCCTGCCAGATCGTGCCCTCGAGCTGATCGTGCGCCGCTCCCGGCGCTACCTCGAACTCCTCCGGGTTCACGGGCCGGGCCTCGCGTGGCTCGCTCATGGCGGACGGGATGCCGGTCAAGCCCGGACTTCTTCCGCCGCTTCCCGGCCGGCATCCAACTGCACCAGCCCGGGTGCCTGAATCGGGCGCACCGGCTCGTCCAGAGCGGCCAACGCTTGCGGATCGCGATAGCGTGAAAACAAGGTGGCTTTGGCGGTAGCCAGCAGGCCCCCCAGCGAGTTGAACGTGTGGTCGACCGCCGAGGCTTCGTACCCACTATGCACCATGCAGTTGGCGCACTTCGGATTTTCCGACTCGGTCCCGTAACGCTCCCAGGCCGTCGTCTCCATCAGCTCCGCGAAGGTCTCGGCGTAGCCGTCTTGCAGCAGGTAGCAGGGCTTCTGCCAGCCGAACAGGTTGTACGTCGGCATGCCCCACGGGGTGCAGCGGTACTGCCGCCGGCCCATGAGGAATTCCAGAAATAGCGGGGACATGTTGAAATGCCACCGCGGCTTGCGGTTCGACAGGATGGCCCGGAACAGGCGCCGTGTGCGCGCCCGGCCTAGAAAGTGCTGCTGATCGGGCGCCTTGTCGTAAGAGTAGCCCGGCGAAAGCATCATGCCTTCCACACCCAGGTCCATCATTTCGTCGAAGAAGGCCCGCACGCTCTTGGGATCGGCGCCGTCGAACAGCGTGGTGTTGGTGGTTACCCGAAAACCTCGCTTCACGGCTTCCCGGATCGCTTCCACCGCCAGGTCATAGCCGCCTTCCTTGCACACGGAGAAGTCGTGGTGCTCCTTCTGCCCGTCCATGTGTACGGAAAAGCTCAGATATTTGCTGGGCTGGAACTGATCGATTTTCTGCTTCAGCAGCAACGCGTTCGTGCAGAGATAGACGTACTTTTTGCGCGCCACCAGCCCGGCCACGATCTCCCCGATCTGCGGATGCATCAGCGGCTCGCCCCCGGGAATGCTGACCACGGGCACGCCGCATTCCTCCACAGCGCGGAAACACTCCTCCGGGGAAAGGTTCATTTTCAAGATGTGTGCCGGATACTGAATTTTGCCGCAGCCCGCGCAGGCCAGATTGCAGCGAAACAAGGGCTCCAGCATGAGCACGAGCGGATATTGCTTCCGGCCCTTCAGCTTCTGTTTGAGGACGTAAGTGGCCACGGTCCACATTTGGGAAACCGGCACGGGCATGGCTATTCTCCGAAAAAGGGCGAAAGCGAAGTCTCTTTCGCTTTGTAACACCCGCGGCGCCGGAATGTCAAAAAGGCCGTCCCGGAAGGAGTGATAGCCTAAACCCAAGGAGCCTCACTTCATGGATGCTGATTTGTCTCGCAGAGCCGTCATGCAGGCGATTGGCGCCGCGGCTGTAGCCGCCCCTACGAGTCCGGCGGCCATTCCGGGATTGCGCGGCGAAGGAAAGGACACCCCCAAAATCTGCCTGGAAATGGGGCGCGGCGCCCTCGCTGCCGGCACGCTGGACGAAACCGGGATGCGCCGCGTCAAGCAGCTTGGCGTGGATCATGTGCTCATGGGAGGACCGCGCATCCCCTGGGAGGAAAGCCGGATCCGGTCCATCATGGATCTCCTGAAGACCGGCGGGCTGAGCCTCGGAAACATGATGATCGGCGGATTCCCCAAGACCATCTATGGCAAGCCCGGGAGGGATGAAGAAATCGAGCAGGTCCGCCAGTCGATCCGCGCCGCCGGCCGGGCGGGTCTGCCGGTGATCGAATACAACTTTTACGCCCATCGCATCGTCGAGGGGTATTACGAGGAAATCGGCCGCGCCGGCGCTGGACTCACTGCCTTCGACTATGACCGGGTGAAGGACTTGCCGCCGCTTCCCGAAGAGGGCGCACACACGCTGGAGGAAATGTGGGCGAACATCACCTATTTCCTCAAGGCGGTGATTCCGGTCGCCGAAGAATCCGGCGTGCGCATGGCGCTGCATCCCAACGACCCGCCGGCTCCGCTGAGCCGTGGCTCGGGACAGATCATGGGCGCCGTCGAAGGATGGAAGCGCCTCATCGAGATCGTTCCCAGCAAGTCCAACGGCATCACGTTCGACTGCGGCGTGACCCGGGAAATGGGGCACGATCCGGTGGAGGTGTGCCGCTACTTCGGTTCACGCGACCGCATCAACCATGTGCATTTCCGCAACGTGCGCGTGCGCAAGCCGTACGAGAAATACACGGAGGTCTTCATCGACGAAGGCGAAGTCAACATGTTCGCCGTGATGAAGGAACTGGCGCGGCAGAAGTACCCGCGGCTGCTGTATCCGGAGCACCCCCGCGCGCTCGATGCGGATCGCGAGCGGCCCGGCTTCAAGCCTTACTACCCGGGTGGCGGCTCTTATACCGGGTTTGCCTACAACGTGGGCTACGCCCGCGCCATGTTGCAGGCTGCCCTCGCCTCATAGCGCTTTTCCCCCGGGCGAATCTCGCGGATCAAGGCAAGGAACCGGCTCGGAGCATCATAGCGGCTGAGTGCCGCTGACAGCCGCCGCGCCGCCTGCGCATAGGAGACTCTGGAAAGCATGCTCCGCACCGTCTGTGCGATAGCCGGGGCCTCCGCCCGGGCGGCGCTCAGAACCTCCCCGGCGCCGGCCGCCCGCACCGCCTTAGCGAAAGCCAGTTGATCGGCGTGCGTGACCAACCCCAACACCGGAACCCCCGCACAGAGACTCTGCTGGCCCGACATGGTCCCCCCGTTGGAGACGAACAACTGCGCACGGCGGACCGCCTGCTCTCCCGGCAGGTAATCCGCCAGGAACGCGTTCTTCGGCGGGTTGGCGATCCGGCAGCGCGCGGCGCTGGCCGCTATCACGAACACGGGGAGATCCGCCAGGGCGCGGAGCACCGTCGCCAGCAGGCCCTCCTGACCGGAGCTGCCCAGGTTGATATACACGACGGGTTTGTCGCGCGGAACCGCATCCCACCAGGGCGGCGGCGCCCCCTGCGGCGACCACAGCACCGGCCCTAGGTAGCGGTGCCGCGGCGGCAGCGCCCGTGCGGGAACCAGCTCCGGCACGTCCGGATGCACGACATAGTCTCCGTCGCACATCTGCTCTTTGATGTCGTGGCTCACGGGCGGCAGCCCATACCTCATCCGCACGGCGTTCAGCGGGAAACAGTACAGCGCGGAACCCAGCGGGCGGGCCAGATCCATTAGCAAATCCGCTGCCGGACCGGGCAGGAAGTCGCGCAGCGGATTCTCGGGAAACTCGACCGCGCAGCCGCAGTAGGGACTCCATTGCGCGTTGATGATATTGATGTAAGGGACCCCCGACAGCCGGCAGCTCACGGAAAGCGACATCCGCAGATCACCGGCCACCACGTCCGGCGAGAATTCCCGGATGAGCCGCAAATCCTCTTGCACATAGCGGTCCAGAGTGGCCAGGTCGAACAGCGAGCGGCCCTGGCGAGCGTTCGCGAGAACCGCTTCCGAGGCGGCCGAATCCAGCGGCGTCCACGAGAACGGGAATGCGGAGAAGAGGTGCCCAAAGCGGGGGTGGCAGGCCAACCGCACTTCATACTCCGCCGCCGGCAGCGAGGCCGCCAGAACAGCCGGCCGGGCAACGTGGGAGAGTGTGGCTGCCTCGCCGAAAAACAATACGCGTGCTCTTTGCGCCGGCTCAGGCATCGCCGCCCCTCCAGGCTCCCCAAAGCGCCGCGGCAACGCCAGCGGCCATCAGAACGAACCCGGCCAGTCCCGCGGCGGACCGGAATCGTATCTCGGGGCTGCCGCTCAGCCACACACTCCCCGCCAGCAGCAACCCCACGCCGGTCACCAGCCAGGCGAGGCGGGTGACGGACCGCGCCAGCGTTTCGATCTTCTTCAGCGAGGCCGGCGTCAGGTCCGTCTGGCTCACGTAATTGCCTCGCTGGATGCGCACCAGCAGGTCCATCAGGCCCGAAGGCAGGCGCAGCAGATCCACGGTGTTCTTCAGCAGCGATTCCGCCGAGGGCTGATAGTCTTTTTGGATCAGCCGCAGCGCCAGCGGCGTAGCTCGCGCCAGCGGGCTGAGCTGCGGATCGAGCCGCGAAACCATGCCGGAAAGTATTCCCAGGGCGCGAAATACGAACAGCAGGTCGGCCTGAAACTGGAAAGGCGCTTCGTACAGGAGTTCCTCGTATTCCGCCAGCAGGGTGGCGTAATCCACCAGGTCCACGTCCTTCATTTGCGCCAGGAAGCTGCCCGCGAAACGCTCGAGCAGGGCTGCGGTCATGTCCTCCACCAGCCGCACATCGGCGTCCGGCAGAAGCACCCCTGCCTCCAGATAGGACTGCACGATCATCTGCGCATCGCGGGTCACCACGCCGATCACGTAGTCCCGCAAGGCGGCCCGCAGCCGCTTCGGAATCTGCAGCGCCATTCCGAAATCCACGAAAACGAGTTGAAACCCGCGGTCCGGATGGTAGGGTACCTGCTCTCCGGGACGAAACTCGCCACGCTTCTCGCCAGGATGCGGCAGCGGTTTCACGAAGAGGTTGCCTGCGTGCGGATCGGCGTGCACGAAATGTTTCAGCAGGATCTGCTCCAGGTAGCAGTCGAAAAGCTTCCCCGCCACCTGCTCAATGGGGATACCGGCGTCGCGGATTCCATGGAAATCGTCGATGGGAATGTACGCCACGTTCTCCATCGTGAGCTCGCGCACGGTGGTGAAATTCCAATAGATCTTGGGCACGCGGATCTGGGGGTCGTCGGCGAAGTCGCGGGCGAAGCGCTCCGCGTTGCGGCCTTCCGCCTGGCAGTCCAGTTCTCTGCGGGTCACCGTGTTCAGTTCCCGCAGCAGCCACTCCACGTCCATTTGCCGGCGAACCGCCTTGAAGCGTTTGAGCCGGCGCAGAAACTTGCCGATCACCGCCAGGTCAGTCTCCACGATCTCGGAGATACCCGGGCGAAGCACTTTCACCACCACTTTTTCGCCGTGCGGCAGTTCGGCGGCGTGGGCCTGTGCCAGCGAGGCGGCGCCCATGGGGACCGGATCGAAGATCGGGAACACCTCTTGGATGGGGCGGCCGAAGTCCTCCTCGATTTGCGCGATCACCGCTTCGGTGGGTGCGGGCGGCACTGCGTCCTGCAGGCCGCTGAGTTCTCCAGTAATCTCCGGGGGGAGCAGGTCCACGCGCGCCGCCAGGAATTGTCCCAGCTTGATCATCACGCCGCCCATCTCCACCGCGAAGGTCCGGAATCTCCGCGCCAGAAGACCCCAGCGGGGCAGGGGCGGGGTTCGGAAGCGCCGCAGGCCCGCACGATTGAGAACGATGTCCCACCAGATGATCTCCGCCCCGGCCCTCGCGAAGAAGCGCCACACACGCCGCGAGCGTTCGCGGTTCATGCGGGCCGCCCGCGCGGCGCCGAGCCGCGAGTTGGTGCGGGGCCGCGGCGCCGGTTCGGCGTTTCGGGTGGCTGTCTCCACGCCGGACGTGCTGATCGGAGGCATCGGATTCCCGTTACGCCGCCAGAGCGGGATCGTACCAGCCGGAAGCCTTCAGCCAGTCGGCCGTCTCCTGCAGCAGCCGCTTGGTCTCCGCATCGTCGGGCACCAGTTCGTTCACCAGCGGCGGGTTCAGCACGTGATAGCGGTCCCCCAGCAGCTTCCGGCTCTGATAGCTCACCGTCTCTCCGTTGGCCTGTGACATCAGGTCCAGCAGTAGCAGCGGGCGGCTCGGATCGAGCATCCACTGACGGTAGCCCCACGCCGCCAGGCCGTCGGAAAACTGCGGGTCCAGGTACATGGTTTTGCCGATGATGTTGGCGCCCGTGGTGATTGCCAGCAGCAGCATGTTGTCCAGCGGCACCTGGTCCATCATCTGTGTGATCGCGATCATGGACGGGTTGTTCGCCACCACGAAGCCATCCACGTAGCCCGGACCTGTTCCCGCCAGGGACTGGTACAGCGGATAGCCGATCGGCAGAGCGCTGGTGCGCAGCGCCACGTCCACCACCAGTTGGTCGTTGTCCGCCTCTCCGTCGAAATTGGTGAAGACCTTCGGCTGCCAGCGCCGGGCATTACCCGGCAGGCCGCTATCCAACTGGAAGCTGACGATCAGGACTTTCTTCTTGAGTTCGCCCAGTCTCAGATCCTTCCCGAAATAGCGGATCAGAAATTCTCTCAGTTGTTGCACGTTGAATATCGAGTTGAAGCCCAGGAACGCGCCCACCAGCGAGGGCAGATTTTCCGCCTTCATCACGTCCTGGAAGGCTTGCTGCGTGAAGTTGTCCCAATCGTTCAGCGCTTCGCTCGGGTCCTCGTGGTTGGCGAAAAACAGGGCCGTCATCGCGCCGACTGACGTGCCCGCAAACAGGTCCACGTGGTTCATGTAGTCCTTCAACGTGCCGTGCAGCGTGTTGTTCAGCCCGTGCAACATGCTGGAGAGGGTGGTCCCCAGTCCGCCGGCCATCGCCATGATCTTGAATTTAGCCATGCTCTTTGTCCTTTCTTAGTTGTCTGCTTCGTTTGCTGCCCCTGGTTTGCGGCCCCTTGCCGCGAAAGTGTCTTCGAGAGCCCTGCGAAGCTCAGCCGCCGTGCCGGCGGCCACCTGCTCGTCCATCACGATAGACATGTGGTCGCCGCTCAACCGCCGCACCTCCACACCTGCCGCGCACACCCGGCCGGTTCCCCGAATCAGGGAGTCTTCCCCATCCACGGCCGCCCGCGGCACGGCACGGAACAGCGTGGCGCGGCCCTCGAAGGGAGCGGGCGCGTAATTCGCCCCGGCACGATAACTGGCCAGAATTACGCGGCCCGCCCGCCGGAAACTCGAGAACAATTCCCGCCACGCGCCGCGTCGAAACAGGGCCCGCGGAGCCTCCGGCAACGGCAGGCCCAGGCTCAACGCTAGGAAGCGGAACTCCCGGTAGGAGGTGGGGAACCTTGTGTGCGTGACAATCGCCGCCAGTCCCCGGGCCATCTCCCAGACGTCGCGCGGGCGGATTTTCCGCTCCGGCGCGGCCGAATCGAACACACCGCTGTCCAGGAGCCCCAGAAACGCCACCTCCTCGCTCTGGGCGCGAAGCTGGCGAGCCATCTCCATCGCCACCAGCCCGCCAAAAGACCATCCGCTGATCCAATACGGCCCATGCGGCTGTATGCCGCGCAGCGCGCGCAGATACTCGCCCGCCATCGCCTCCACGGTGGTCGGCGGCTTTCCGCCCTCCAGCAGACCGGGCGACTGGAGGCCGTAGACCGGCCAGCCGTCTCCCAGGCGCCGCACCACGTGCAAGTAGCAAAGCGGGCTTCCCGCCGCCGGCGGCAGACAAAACAAAATCGGGCGGCCTCCCGCGCGCGCCAGCGGCACCACGCACTCCGGGAGCGCCTGCGCTGCGGCGGCGTCGGCCGGTAATTGCCTGATGCGTTCCGCCAGCCCCGCCACTGTTGGCGCTTCGAATAGCGCCGCCAGCGGCAGATCCACACCGAGCTCTTTGCGGATGCGAGCCACCAGACGGGTGGCTAACAGGGAATGGCCCCCTTTCTCGAAGAAGTTGTCGCGTATGCCCGCCTCGGCTAAGCCTAGCGACTCCGCGAACAGTACCGCGAGTTGGCCCTCCAGGGCCGTGCGCGGCCGGGCCGCATCGGGGTGCGGCTGCGAATCGCCGCTCTTCGGTTGGGGAAGGCTTAGGTAGTCGATCTTCCCGTTCGGCGTCAGCGGCAGCGCATCGAGATACAGAAAATGAGCGGGCACCATGAACGCCGGCAGCCGGCTTTCGAGATGGCTGCGAAGCTGCCTGGTCATACCGCCGATATCGCCATCCGCCGAGGGCGCCTTAAGAACCACGCAAGCCACCAGCCGCTTGTCTCCCTCTTCGTCGGCCCAGGCGAAGACCGCCGCCTCGCTCACGCCATCGTGCGCGGCGAGCGCGGCCTCGATCTCCCCCGGCTCGATCCGGAATCCACGAATCTTGACCTGCTTGTCCAGCCGTCCCAGGTAGCGGATTTGGCCATCCGGCAGATGCGCGGCCTGGTCGCCGGTGCGATACAGCCGGCCTGCCGGCGCGACTCCGTGCGGGCCGGCCACGAATCGCTCGCGCGTCTTCCCCGCGTCGCCCAGGTACCCGCGGGCCAGGCCGGCGCCCCCCAGGCAGAGTTCGCCCGGAGTCCCCATGGGCACCGGCAGCAGGTTCCGATCGAGAATGTAAGCCTGCGTATTGGCGATTGGACGCCCGATCGCCGGCGGTTCCCCGGAATCCCGCGGCACCAGCGCGAAGGTCGAATAGGTGGTGTCCTCCGTCGGCCCGTACAAGTTGTACATGCGCTCCACGGTTCCGGTCTCGTATACCATCCGCACGAGTGGCAGCGGCAACGGTTCCCCCGCCAGGTTCACCGTCTTCACCGAAGGCGGCAGCCCGTGGTTCCGCAGCAGAGCGGCCATCGCGGAAGGCACGGTGTTCACCAGCGTGACGCCAGCGCCTGCGGGCAGATCGGCAAGCCGCAGCACGTTCTCCACCAGCACTACGGCGCCGCCCCAACTGAGGGGCACAAACAACTCGAACACCGATAAATCGAAGCAGATCGATGTCGCCGCCAGCACACGGTGCAGTTCCGCGTCGGAGTAGATCTCGCGCGCCCAGTGCAGAAGCGCGACGGCGCTGCGATGCTCGATCGCCACCCCCTTGGGCCTGCCCGTGGATCCCGACGTGTAAAGCACGTACGCCAGATTCGTGGATGACGCCTCGGCCGGCTGCGCCTCAGGCGTTGCGCCGGACCACGGTTCATCCAGGCAGACCACGCGGCCGCGATAAGCGGGGAACAAGCCCGCGAATCGTTTCTGGGTAAGCAGCACCCGTGGCCCGGCGTCTTCGAGCATCAGGGCGAGCCGCTGCTCGGGGTAGGCCGGGTCCAGCGGAACGTACACGCCACCCGCCTTGAGGATCGCCAGGAGCGCCGTCACCATCTGCTCAGACCGCGCCAGGCAAACCCCCACCAGCGCCTCCGGCCCCACACCCAGGCCGCGCAGCCGGGCGGCCAGCACGTCGGCGCCTGCATTCAGCTCGGCGTAGGTAGACTCCCGCCCTTCCGAGATCACCGCCGGCGCGTCTGGTGTGCGCCGCGCCTGTGCTTCGAAAAGGTCGTGGATCCGCAGCCCCGCCGGGAATTCCCGCGTGGTTTCGTTCCACTCACACAGGATGCGATGGCGCTCCGCGGCCGAAAGCAGGTCCCGCGTGTCATACCGCGCCTCCGCGTCCCTCGCAATCTGCTCCAGCGCGTTCCCATAATATTCGCCGATCCGCGCCACCTGCTCGCGCCCCAGTGCGGCCGCGTCGTAGTTCAGCGACAGCCGCACTCCGGAGGTGTCCAGGTCGAGGCTGAACGTCGTCATGAGGGTGAAGTTGGTCCTTTCGAAGAACCGCGCTCCCAGGACTTCGAGCCCTTCCGGCCCTTCCCGCCGGTAGGCGTGAAAGTGCACGAAGTTGAACAGCGTCTCAAACAGCGGGCCGCCCGCCCGGCGTTGCATCGCGGCCAGCGGATAGCGCCGGTACGGCAGGTTCTCGAGTTCCTCGCGGAACGCGGCGCGAGCCAGGTCGCTCCAGGCGCCGCTCTCCACGTGTATGCGGCAGGGCAGCGCGTTCAGGAATAGCCCAAGCGTGCGCTCGGCCTCCGGCCGCTCCGGCCTGCCGCTGGAGACCACGCCGGTGACGACGTCCTGCTGGTTTGCCAGGAAAGCCAGCACGCGCAGATGCACCGCCAGGAGCACGCTTTTGAGCGGCACTCCAATGGTCCGCGCCGCTTGCTTCAAGCCGTCGGAAACGGCTTCGGGCACCGGCACCTCGTGCACTCCGGCGCCGCCGTCCGCTTCCTTGTCCGGCCACCGCGGCAGCACCGTCATCGCGGCGCCGTGCAGCTTGTGCTCCCAATACGCGCGCTGCTCCGGCGAGGCCGCCGCGGTGCGCTCCAGCGCGATACCGTCGCGAAACCGCGTCCTCGGCGGCGCAATGCCGCTCGGTAGACCCGCCACCCGCCCGGCGTAGCCGCTCAGCAATTCTTCCATCAGCGATGCCACGCTCCAGCCGTCCACGATGGCATGGTGGAAGCTGAGCGTAAGTTGGAAGCGTTCCTCCGTTCGGCGGTGTACCTGGAGGCGGAGCAGCGGCGGGCGCGTCCAGTCGAACGGCCTGCGTTTTTCCTGCTCGATCCATGTCTGGATCGCTTCGTCTTGCGCCTCATCCGCCATCCCGCGCAGGTCTTCCACGGAGAGCGGCGCCACGGCGTCGCGGTAGACGATCTGGAGCGGCACGGAATACCCGGTCAGAGCGAAGCCGGTGCGCAGCGCCTCGTGCGCCCGAAGCAGCGCCTGGATGGTCTCCCGCAGCCGATCTTCGGCAAATGCGGCGCGCATGTGAAAGCTAAAGACGTCGTGGTACACGGCGCTTTGCGGCTGGTATTCGCTATGAAACAGCATGCCCTCCTGCAAAGCCGCCAGCGGATAGGCATCCTCGGCATCCTCTGGCAAGCCGGGACGGTCCTGCGGAGGAACCAGAGCAAAGGGCCCGGCCGCGGGCGGCGCGTCCGGGTGATCCTCCTTTAGAGAGGCGGCCGCCGCCAGTTCGCGAATGCTCTGCGTCTGGAAGAGCTGCTGCACGGAGATCGCCAGGCCCGCCTGGCGCGCCTGCCCCACTACCTGCACTGCGCGGATCGAATCGCCGCCCAGCTCGAAAAAATTGTCGCGCGCCCCGACCGCGGGTACTCCCAGCACCCTCTCCCAGATGTGGGCCAGCAGCTCTTCCACCGGCGTGGCGGGGGGAGTGCCGCGCTCCTCACCCTCGCCGGGGCGGTCCGGCGGAGCGGGCAAAGCGCGCCGGTCCAGCTTTCCGTTGTGGCTGAGCGGTAGCGACGGCAGGAAGACGAATGCAGCCGGAACCATGTACTCCGGCAGGGTGTCCCGCAGAAAGCCGCGTAGCTCCGCCACGCTGGGGGCTGCTTCGGGCGGCGCTACCACGTGCGCGGCCAGGCGCCGGCTGTGCGCGTCCTCCCAAACCGTAACCGCCGCTGCGCGCACCAGCGGATGCCGCGTGAGCGCCGCCTCAATCTCCGCGAGTTCGATCCGGTGCCCGCGGATCTTCACCTGTGAATCCAGCCGCCCCAGGTATTCGATCTCCCCGCTGGGCAGATAGCGCGCACGATCGCCGGTTTTGTACATGCGCGCGCCCGGAGTGGAGTCGAAAGGATCCGGCACGAATCGCTCCGCGGTCAACTCGGGCCGGTTGAGATAGCCGCGCGCAACGCCCACTCCGGCAATGTGCAGTTCGCCCGGCACCCCGACCGGCGCCGGCTCTCCTTCGCCATCCAGAATGTGAATACGCAGATTGGCGATCGGGCGCCCGATGGGCACAACCGGGCGGCGGTCGTCGCGCCGGCAAGGAAACGCCGTCACGTCGATCGAAGCCTCGGTCGGCCCGTACAGGTTGTGCAGTTCGGCGCCCAACCGTTTGAAGAACAGGTCGCGGATGTCTGCGGTGAGTGTCTCGCCGCTCGCCAGCACGCGGCGTAGCGAACTGCACTCCCGGCAATCCGGCTCCTCCAGAAACACCCGCAGCATCGAGGGCACGAAATGGATCGTGGTAATGTGTTGCCGCCGGATCAATCCGGCCAGGTAGACGGCGTCCTGATGGCCGCCCGGTTCTGCCACCGCCAGCCGGGCTCCCACCAGCAATGGCCAGAAAAACTCCCACACCGAAACATCGAAGCTGAACGGAGTCTTCTGCACTACGGCGTCCGTGGCGTCCAGCAGGTACTCGTCCTGCATCCATAGCAGCCGGTTAGCGAGACCTGCGTGCGTGTTGATCACGCCCTTGGGCTGGCCGGTCGATCCCGACGTATAGATCACGTACGCCGCGTCCTCGCCGCGCACCGGCATATCCGGGTTCTCCGCGCTCTCCCGCCGGATCGCGTCCCATTCCGCGTCCAGCGCCACCACGGGCCAGCCGCCGTGCACCTCGCCTGCGAACCGGGCCTGCGTCAGCACCGCCACGGGGCGGGCGTCCTCGAGCACAAAGGCCTTGCGCGCGGCCGGATAAGAAGGCTCCAGCGGCAGATACGCCGCGCCGGCCTTCAGAACGCCGAGTAGGGCGGCCACCATCTCCAGGGATCGCTCCATGTAGACGCACACGATGGCGTCGCGTGCCGCGCCCAGTGCCGCCAGCCTGTGGGCTACCTGGTTCGCCCGCGCATTCAGCTCGTGGTAGGTCCAGGTGAGGTCCCGGAAGACCACCGCCCGCGCTTCGGGCGTCCGCGCGGCTTGCGCTTCAATCATGCGGTGGATCGGGGCTGCGCCGGGCCACTCCCGGCGGGTCTGGTTCCCCTCTGCGAGCACGCGCGAGCGCTCCGCCGCACTCATCAGCGGCGCGCACGAGACGCGCAGCTCGGGGTGCGAGATCAGGCCGTCCAACAGACACAAGTAGTGGTCTCGCATGCGCTCTACGGTCTCCCGATCAAAGAGCGCCGAGCTGTATTCAAACTCTGCTTCGATGCCGTCGCCGTCTTCCTCCGCAACGAGCGTCAAATCGAACTTTGCTTTTCGCTTGGCGGTCTTCAGCGGCTCGATCGTTAACCCCGGCAGTTCCTCGCGCCCGGCGGGTGCGTTCTGCAGGACGCACATCACTTGGAAGATGGGGTTGTAACTCGTGTCCCGGTCCGGCTGTGTCTCTTCCACAAGCTGCTCGAACGGGAATTCCTGGTGCTCCCAGGCATCCAGCACGATCCGCCGCACGCGGCCCAGCAATTCCTGGAAGGAGGGGGCCCCCTCCAGCCGGATGCGCAAGGCGAGCGTGTTGGCGAAGAATCCGATAAGCCGCTCGAACTCCGGCCGCGGACGGTTCGCGATCGGCGTCCCGATCACCAGGTCGTCCCCCGCCCCGTAGCGGCTGAGCAGCGTCGCGAAGGAGGCCGCCAGCGCCATGAACAACGTCGAGTTCGTCTCGCGGCAGAGCGCGCGTGCCCGCCTCGCCAGGCCGCCGGGAATGCGGAAGCGGACTTGGCCGCCCGCGAAGCTCTGCGCAATCGGCCTCGGCCGGTCGAACGGCAGATCTATGAGCGGTGGCGCTCCCTCCAGTTCCCTCTTCCAAAACGCCAGCAGCCGCGCCCGGCTCTCGCCCCTGATCCGGCGCCGTTGCCACCAGGCAAAATCGACGTATTGCGCCGTCAGCGGCTCCAAGTCCGGCTCGGCGCCGCGTGCGTACGCCGCGTAGAGCGCCGCCAGTTCCCGCGTGAACACGCCAATCGACCAGCCGTCCGAGATGATATGGTGCGCCGTCATCAGCAGGACGTGCACCTCCGGCTGCGTGCGCAGCAGGCGGACGCGCAGAAGCGGCCCGCGCGCCAGGTCGAATGGCTGCTCCAGTTCCACCGCCGCGGCCTGCTCCACGGACTCCTCCGCCGCCAGGTCCCGCGCCTCGAAGCACAGCTCTCCCGCGGGTTCCACGCTCTGGATCACCGAGCCGTCCACGAACGGAAACGTGGTGCGCAAAGCCTCGTGCCGGGCCACGATCTGCGCCAGCGCGCGCCGCAGCGCGGCCGCGTCCAGGCGTCCCGAAATCCGGAGAGCCCCCTGTTCGTGATACGGCGAGGCGCCGCCTTCGAGTTGCGAGAGAAACCAGATCCTCTGCTGCGCGAACGAAAGCGGCAGCGGACCCGAGCGCGGCGCCGGTTCGATCGGCTCCCCGTCCCCGCCCGCGGCCGGGCGCGCTTCGAGCAGCACCCGCAGGATTTCCGATTTGCGCTCCTGCACGCTGGCGCGCAGTTCCGGCGTGAGCGCGCCTTTGGGCGCCCGGTAACGCAGCCGCTCTCCCTCCGCCCACACCTGTACCCCGCGGGCGTGAAGAGAAAGCAGAAATTGCCGGGTGCTGGTCAGAACTCTCCCTCCTCTTCGCCCTCACCCAAGCCGCCGGCCGGCGCGGCAATAGCTTGCGCCGCCTGGTGCGTCTCGATCCGCTCCGCCAGTTCTGCCACCGTGGGCCGCTCGAACAGCCACCGCAGAGGCAGTTCCAGGCGCAGCGCCTGGCGCAAGCGGGTCATCACCTGACTGGCCAGCAGGGAGTCCCCGCCGATGGCAAAAAAGTTGTCATGCGCGCCGGGCGCGGCCGCCAGGTTCAGCACCTGCCGCCACACTTCCGCGAGTTGCCGCTCGAGCGGCGTTCGCGGAGCCACACTCTCGCGCGCCGCCCCGGACTCGGTTCTCAGCGGCGCCGGCAGGGCCCGGCGATCCAGCTTGCCGTTCCCGGAAAGCGGAATGGCCTCCAGCGGCAGGTAGTAGGAAGGCCGCATGTACTCGGGCAGCCGCGCCTCCAGGAACTCCCGCAGTCCCGCCCGATCAAAGCGGCGCACGCTCAAAGGCCCGCGCGCGAGGATCACGCTCTGCCCTGTGACCGCGTCCGGGAATCCTTCCGCCGGAAACGCCGCGCAGGCCTCGAACCCCGCCGCCGTCAGTTCTTCCCGCCACGCCTCCACACTCAGCAGCGGCTCGTTGGTCTCCAGCCGTCGATCCTCGAAATGACTGAAGCCTTCGATGAAACGCACGGTTGCCAGTTGCAGCAACGTGTTCCGCGTGGCTTCGAGCAGCATCAGCAGGCCCCCCGGAACCAGCAGACGGCGCAAATAGCCCAGCGCCGTGCCGAGATGGCGCGCGTCGTGCAGCACGTTGGCGCCCAGGATTACATCAAAGCTGTGGGCCTCGAAACCTTGCGCGAGCGGATCGCGGTCGATGTCGAAAAGGCCGTAGCGCACGAACGGGAAGTCGCGGAAGCGGCTCCTGGCCTGGTTCAGAAAAAAGCTCGAGACATCCGTGAAATAGTAGACCGTGTCTTCCGCGGGGAGCCGCGGCAGCACCGCCGTGGTGGTCGCTCCCGTGCCCGCGCCGGCTTCGAGCACCCGGAGTGAAGGACCGGCTGCCGCCGAAACGGCTTCCGAAACCAGGCGATTGAAGTAGCGCGCCAGCGGATTTCTGCGATATACGGCTTCCGCGGTTTCGAAGTCGCCTTGAGGGAAAAACAGTTCCAGCGCATCCGCTTCGCCCCGCAGCATGGGCACATGATGCTCGATGCTTCTCCGCAGATACCACCGGGCCTCGTCCCCCCACCCCGCCAGGCGCGCTGCGCGTTCTACCTGCGTCCAAAGCACCCCGTCGACCTCCGCCGCGAGCGGGCTTCGCGACGTATAGGCATCCCCCGCGCCGCGCTCCAACAGGCCGTTCCGCCACAGAGCCCGCAGCCACTGCGAGATCAGTTTTTCATACAGTGGCCGCACGCGCGCTCGTTCCAGCACGCTCTGCGCCATGTGCGTCTCGCCCGCTCGCGCAAACACGCCCAGTTGCCGCAGCGTCGCGCAGATCGCCGCCAGGCTCAGGCACTCGGCAGTCTCGTGAAAGGCGGTCATGTGCGCCAGTTCCTCCGCCCTCGGGAGACTCTCCACCGAGCAGCGGTGTACAGCGCGTGTCAAGTTGCCCCACCGCGCCTCGGCCCCGGCCCGGTCGGCGCTCTCGGTCCGGTAGAGCCCGGCCTCGTCCTCTCCGGCCACTACGTAAGCCGCCAGCCTCCTGTGGCCGGCCTCCGTTTCTACCGCCGCCACCACCGCCTCGCGCACTCCAGGGTGACGCTGGATCACGGCCTCCACTTCTCCCAGCTCGATGCGGTACCCGTTCACCTTCACCTGCGAATCCTGCCGGCCCAGAAACTCGATATTGCCGTCCGGCAGGTAGCGTCCCAGATCACCCGTGCGATACAGACGCTCACCCGTGTCCGGATGACGAATGAAACTCGCGGCCGTCTTCTCGGCATCGCGCCAGTAGCCTTTTGCCAGTCCGGCGCCGCCGATATATAGATTGCCCGGCGTCCAGACCGGGCAAGTCTCCAGGCGCTCGTTCAGCACGTGCCAGGTCTGGTTGGCGAGTGGCTTGCCATAGGGGATGCTTTTCCAGACCGGCTCCACCTCCTCCACCGGAAAGAAAATCGACCAGATGGATGCCTCCGTGGCGCCCCCCAGGCTGATCACCCGCGCCTCGGAAAACACCTGCCGGATGCGGTCCGGAAGCGGCAGGGGAATCCAGTCGCCGCTGAGCATGGCCACGCGCAGTGGGGAGGGCGCGGCGGAGTTGCGGACGCCGGCATCGTCCACCAGCATCTGCATGAGCGCCGGCACGGAATTCCAGACGGTCACGCCGTGTTCCCGCATCAGCGCCTGCCAGTGCGCCGGGTCGTGACCGGCCTCCGCGTCCGGCAGAACCAGCGTACCGCCGGCCGCCAGGGTCCCGAAGATGTCGTAGACCGAAAGGTCGAAACTGAGCGACGAGACGCCCAGCACCACGTCCCGCTCCCCGATGCCCAAGCGCCGGTTCACGTCCAGAATCGTGTTCACCGCGCCGCGATGGTCGATCATGACTCCCTTCGGCGTCCCGGTCGAGCCGGAGGTGAAGATGACGTACGCCAGGTCCTCGGACGTCTGTGCGGAATCCAGCCAGTCCTCCGGCGATGCGCAGGCGGCTGCTTTTTCCACCGCGATTCTTCGAATGCCGCGCGGCCACTCGACGCGCGGTTCGTGCTCGCCTTGCGTGAGCGCCAGAACGCACTCGCCCTGCTCCAGCAGGGTGCGGATGCGCTCGGCAGGCTGCGCGGGGTCCACGGGTAGATAGGCGGCGCCCGCCATCAGAATGCCCAGGCAGGCCGCCACTTGTTCCCAGCCCTTCTCCATCACCACCGCCACCAGCGTGTTTCGCGCCGCGCCTGCCGCGCGCAAGGTTCGGGCGACCCCTGCCGCGGCAGCCTGCAACTCGCCGTAGGTCATGTGCCGGCGGGATGTCAGGACGGCCGGATGGTCGCGGCGCCTGTGCGCCTGGGCCGCGAACAACTCGTGCAGCAGCGCTTCGCTCAGCGGCCGGCAGGTCGCGTTGGCGGCCGCCCGCGTGGCCGTCTGCCAGGCAGGTAGCGCCGGCCCCGCGTGCTCCTCCCAACTCGATCCCGGCGCCGCCAACCCCTCCAGAAAAGCGCTGTAGCTCGCGAACATGTCGTCGAGCATGCCGGTGGGAAACAGTTCGTCCACCGAGTCCCAGGTGATCGCCAAACGCCCGTCCTGCTCCACCACTTGGTGATCCAACCACACCTGCGAAGTCTGGCTCAGGCTGTAGATCACTTCGCCGCGGCGCAGAAGGTCGAATTCGGAGCGGTCGAACGAGCCCAGCGCCAGCGCGCTGGTGAAGACCACCGGCATGGCCGCGCGTAGCGAACCACCCTGGCGGCGCGCCTGTTCGCGCAGTACCTGCACACCCCCCACATGGAGATGGTCCAGGTCCAGCCACAATTGCTTCTGCAAGCGCACGGCCCGCGCCGCGAAAGACTCGCGCGCCGTGTGATCCGCCGCCAGCAGCGTCAGTGATGTGAAATCCCCCACCACCTCGTTGACCTGCGGATGAAAGGGCGGGCGGTTGAACAGCGTGAGATTCAGCGTGAACTTCGCCGTTTTGGACCACTTCGCCAGCACCTCCGCGAAGGCCGCGAGCAGCGCGCCGGAGGGCGTGACCCCGGCCCGCCGCGCGCGCCGCTCGAATTCCCGCCAGCGCTCCTCGGCAAGCTCGAACCGGCGCCGCTCGAAGCGCGGCCGCTTGATCGCCCCCGGATGGTCTGCCAGCGGCAGATCCGGCGCGGGCGGCAGCGTGTCGAGCCGCTCCAGCCAGTACCGTCGCGAACCCTCGTACTCCGCTGTCCGCCGCATGGCCCGCTCGTATTCCACGCAGTCGCGGAACGAAATCTCGAGCGGCGCGAACACGTACTCCGGTTCCTGATAGAGCTGCGCCCATTCGCGCACCAGGCGGAGGATGCTCCAGGAATCCGCGATCAGCACGTCGATGCTGAAGTACAGCCGGGCCGCCCCGTCCTCGAGCAGGGCCACGCGCAGATCAAACAACGGCCATCCTCCGGTGGGAAACACCTGGTGCGACATTTCGCTCCGGATGGCGGCCAGCCGTTCCTTCGCCTCGACCGGCGCGAGGCCGCGCAGGTCCACCACCGGGATGCGATACTCCGGGACCGTACCCAGGATCTGCTGCGCGCCGTCCTCGTGAATCACGGCCCGCAGCATCCCGTGCCTCGCGATCAGCCGCCCCCACGCCGCCTCCAGCCGCCCCACCGAGACGCCGCGTACATCCACCTCCACGTAGGCGTGCGTGGCCACGTTGCCCAACTCGAACGCCTCGCTGCGGCCGACCAGGTACGCCTGCTGGACGTCGGTGAGGGAAAACGGCAGGCCCCAGCTTTCCGGCGATGGGGCAAACACGGGCCGCCCGTTGGCGGCGCGCAGAAACGCCAGCACCTCGCTCTTACGTTCGGCGATCTGCTTTCGCAAATCTCCGGTCAGCACCCCCTCCGGAGCGCGGCAGCGCAGGCTCTCACCTTCGGCAAACACCTGTACGCCCAGGCGCCGCAGTTGCGAAAGAAAAGGAGCTGTGCCGGCGCCTTTCAAAAGACCGCTTCCTCCACCCCTCCAGGCAGGGCTTTGCTCTCCTGGGCTTCACCGGCAGCCCACCGGCAGGTCTCGATATGCTCGGCCAGGTCCGCCACCGTGGGCGACTCGAAAAATTCGCGCAGCGGGATCTCCGCGCGGAAATGCGCGCGCAGGCGATTCACCAATTGCGTGGCCACCAGCGAATCCCCGCCGCTTTCGAAGAAGTTGTCGTGGATGCCTACGCGCCCGGCCTTCAGCAACTCCCGCCAGATCTCCGCGACCTGCTCCTCCACGTCGTTGCGCGGCGCCACGAACGCCCGCCCGCCGGCCTCCGCGTCGGAGGGCGCCGGCAGCGCGCACCGGTCTACCTTTCCCGTGGCGGTCATGGGCAACATGTCAAGAAACACGTACGCGGCGGGCAGCATGTACTCGGGCAGCTTCCCGCGCAAATGCGCTTTCAGTTCTTCCGCCGCATACTGCCGGTAATCGAATCCGCTTCCCTCGTCCAGCCAGTGCTCCATCTGCTCGGCCGCGATGGCCCCGCCGGCAAAGCTGTGCAGCAGCATCTGGCTTGACCCAAGGCCGAACAGCGCCCGCAGCGGCTCGAACTGCACATACCCCATGGGACACAATCCCAAGCCCTGCTCCGGCGCTTCCGACATCAGTAACTGGCCGATGTATCCGGCTTCGATGAGGCAGTAGTCTCTGGATGCCTCCCCGTACATCGGCTCGATTGCTTCCATCTCCGCGATGAGAAAAACGCAGAAGGCCGCGCGCTCGAAAATGGCGCGGTTCGGACCCAGATAGGCGGAGGTGTCCACGCCCTCGGCGTCTCCGACCCGGTCCAGCCGGTGACGCTCGGGATGGTAGTAATAGATGCCGCCCTGCAATCCCTCCACCCGCCCGGGCTTCACCAGGAGGTACGTTTGCACCGGGTAGAGGCCCCCGGCCGAGGGGTAGCGATACTTCGCCACCGGATACCCGTCGAGCGGCAGCGGCATCAGCGCGCTCAGAAGCGCAGCCAGCCGGGCGAGCGGCATCTCCTCGTCCAGAAACTTCCGGAAGCTCTGCCGCCGGAGATACGATCTGCGCAGCGCGGCGCTGGACCCCGGGCGCTCCAGCACAGTCCCGGTCTCCCCGGGCTTCGGGCTGCGGATGCCGCGGTGCTCCATCTTGAACTCGATGCGCTCCACCGGATCCAGGTGCGCCCGGCGCATGCCCGGCGGCGTGTACGCGTCCATCAGCACCTGCTGGTTCAGCGTCACATACGCCACCAGTCGCTTGTTCTGGCCTTGGCCGGCGGCCGTCACGACGCACGCGCGCACGGCCGCATGTTCCCGCAGTGCGGCTTCGATCTCGCCCGGCTCGATGCGGTGCCCGCGGATTTTGACCTGGTAATCCGCGCGTCCCAGAAACTCGATGTTCCCGTCCGCCCGGTAGCAGCCGAGGTCGCCCGTGCGGTACAGGCGCTCGCCGGTCAGCGGGTTGTGGACGAATCTGGCCGCGGTCATGGCCTCGTCCCGCCAATACCCTCTCGCCAGCCCCGCGCCGGCGCAGTACATTTCTCCCGGCACCCAGTCGGGACGGTCTTCATACTGGTCGTTGAGGATGTAGTAGCGGTTGTTCGCCACCGGCTGGCCGTACGGGACGCTTTTCCAGCTCCGGTCCAGCACATCCACGGAGAACCAGATGTTCCAGAGCGTGGTTTCGGTCGGACCGCCTACGCTCACCAGCGTGGCCTCCGGAGCCAGGGCCCGCAGGCGTTCGGGGGTGGACAGCGGAATCCAGTCGCCGCCCGTGAAAACCAGGCGCAGCCTCTCCGGCCGCCTCCCGCACGCGCCCGATTCGTAGCCATCCAGCAGCATCTCGAGCATGGCCGGCACAGAGTTCCAGATCGTGACCCCGCGCTCCTCGAGCAGTTGCGTCCAATGCGCCGGATCGTAGGCCCGATCCGCCGCCGGGATCACCAGCGCGCCGCCCGCCGCGGGCACGCCGAACAGATCGTAGACGGACATGTCGTGGTGCATCGCGGTCACCGCCAGCACGCGGTCCCGCGGCCCCACGCCGAACCGCCGGTTGGTCTCGAGCACCGCGTTCACCGCCCCCCGGTGCGCGATCGTGACGCCCTTGGGAGCGCCCGTCGAGCCGGAGGTGTAAATCACGTACGCCAGGTCATCCGGGCCGGCCGCCGGCGCGAGCGGCTCGCCGCTCTCTCCCTCAATCTCGGAGTCCTCGATGCATAAAATTGCCAGACCCGCCGGCCACTCTTCCTTCTCCCTCAGGTGCGGCTGAGTAAGCACCACGCGCGCTTCCGCCTGCGCCAGCATCTTCCACAAGCGTTCCCGCGGAGAGCGAATATCCAACGGCACGTAAGCCGCGCCCGCCGCCAGAATTCCGTACGCCGCCACGGCTTGTTGCCAGCCCTTCTCCATGGCCACGGCCACCAGTTCGTTCCGGCCCACGCCCAGTCCGCGCAGCCGCCGGGCGGTCTGGTTCGCCTTGCGGCCCAGTTCCCTGAAGCTCAGCGTCCGCTCCGGTGAAATCACCGCCGGCGCCTCGGGGCGCTCGCGCGCCTGCGCCGCAAGCAGCCCGTCCAGCGTAACCTCGGGAATCGGCGTGCTGCGCGCCTGCGCCTTCCGGCGGTCCAGGTGCGCCGCCGGGATCAGCGGCAGGCTGCGCGCTCCCCAGGTCGCCTCGTCCCTCGCCAGCCGCTCCAGCAGCCCCTTATAGGCCCCGAACATGTCGTCCACCATCCCGGGTGGGAAAAGATCTTCCACCGCGTCCCAGTAACAGGTGACTGCGCCGCTCTGCTCGTAGATCACCTGGTTGTCGAGCCACACCTGCGGCGTCTGGCCAATGGAGTGCACGATTTTCCCGATCTTGCGCTCCACCACGTCCAGCGGCACTGCCGAGTCCGCGTCTACCCCGTACGGCAGGCTCGTGAACACAATTGGCATGCGCGCGCCCGCGATTCGGCCCTCGGCCTGCGAGATCTCGCGAAGAATGCGCACGCCATTCACGTACTGGTGCTCCAGCCCCTTCCACAACCGTTCCTGCACCCGCCGCGCGCGCTCCTCGAAGCAGGCGCCCCCGCCCTCCGCGGCCACCAGCGTGAACGACGTAAAGGTGCCCACGAGGCTGTTCACCTGCGGGTGGAGTGGCTGCCGGTTGAACAGCGGCACGTTGATCGTAAACTGCGGGCTCTTGCTCCAGGCCGCCAGCACCTCGGCATAGGCCGCCAGAAGCAGTCCGGGCGGCGTCAGCCCGGCGCGCCTGGCCCGGACTTTCAGCTTTTCCCAAAGATCCGGCTCTAACCGCGCTGTGCGGCGGCGGAAGCGCGGAGCGCTCAGTCCCGCCGGATGCCTGGTCATGGGTAGTTCCGGCGCTGGAGGCAGCGCGCCCACCTGCTCCCGCCAGTACTCCAGCGACTTCCGGTAAAGTTCCGAACTCTCCAGTTCCGCCAGCGCCGCCACGTAATCCCGGAAGGAGAACTCCAGCCGCTCCGGCTCCAGGCGGCAGTTCGGATCTTCGTAAAGCCGGCCGAGTTCGGACATCAGCAGGATGTAGCTCCAACCATCCACGAACAACCCGTCGATGCTCATGTGCAGCCGGACCCGGCGCTCATTCAGCCGCGTGGCGCGCAGTTCAAACAAGGGCCACTGGTCCGCCGGACGCACCTGGTGGGACATGCGCTGGCGGATCGCCTCCAACCGCGCCGTCTGCGCCTCGGGCGGTTGCGCGCTCAGGTCCGTGAGCTCGATCCGGTACTCCGGAACGTCTTTCAGAACCCGCTGCTGCCCGTCCCCGGTGGCCACGGCGCGCAGCATGTCGTGTCGCTTGATTAGCCTCTGCCAGCCGAGCTCCAGCCGCCCCAGGTCCAGCGTTTCGCTCTCGATCTCCGTGTAGGCGTGCGTGGCCACGTTGCCCATGTCCACCGCGTCTCCGCGCCCCACCCAGTAGGCCTGTTGCAGGTCGGTCAGCGGGAAAGGCTCGTGCCAGCGTGCCGGATCGGCCGTAGCCGGGGGAAGGCCGGCCGCCTGAGGCTCCGCAGTCCCCGCCCCCCGGTCGATCACACCCGCGAGGCTGGCGATGGTCGGGTTCTCGAACAAGACGTGCAGCGGCAGGTCCGCGCCGAACGCTTCGCGTAGCCGGAACATCAACTGTGTGGCCAGCAGCGAATGCCCGCCGAGCTCGAAAAACCGGGCATGCACATCCAGTGGCGCCACTCCCAGTACGGCGCTCCAGATCTGCGCCGTGATCCTCTCGGTGGCCGTGCGCGGCGCGGTGACTGCCGCCGTACGCGCGAGCCGGCGGATGCGCGGCGTCTCACCGGGTGCCGCCACCGCCGCGAGGGACGCCACCCGCGGCTCCGCGTCTAGCGCAACCGCCCGCAGCAGCGCCACAAGATGACGGCGAATCTTGCGCGCCTCGGGCTCCCACGTGCGCGCGCGGTCGTAGGTAATGCGGAGGCGCAGTTCCTCGTCCGGCACGGCCAGGATGGTCAGTGGGTACGCCGTGTGCGCGCCGTGGAATCGGCCCTCGCGTAGTGCCAGTCCGGGAGCTCCGCCATACCCATCCCCCGCCGCCGAAGGATAGTTCTCCACTACCACCAGGCTTTCGAACAGAGGCATCGCCGCGGGCAGCCCGATCCATTGCTGGATCTGCGCCGCCGTGGCGAATTCGTGCGGAGCCTGGTCCAATTGGCACGCCTGGAGTTCCCGCAGCCAGTGCCACAACCGCTGCTCCTCCTCCACGGCGACGCGCACCGGCGCCGTGCGGAGGAACAGCCCCACCATGCGCTCCACGCCCGGCAAGTCGGCCGGGCGGCCGGAGACGGTCCTGCCGAACACCACGTCCCGCTCGCCGCTGTACCGGCTGAGCAGCACCGCCCACAGGCCTTCGAGGAGCGTACTCCAGGTGATCCCGTTCCGCCGGAGAGCCGCCCGCACCGCGGAGGTTTCCTCGCGGGAAAGCGCCCCCTCGACCGCGGCCCAGCCGCGCCCCGCGCCGTCCTCGCTCGCTTCCTCCACCTCGCCCAGCGCCGTGAAGTGCGAAAAGCCCGCCAGTCGCTCGCGCCAGAATCGCTCCGCGGCGCCGTGGTCGCGACGCCCCAGCCAGGCGATGTACTCCGCGTAGGGGCGCGCCGGTGGGAGCCGCGGCTCGCGCCCCTGGCGCACAGCCTCGTGGCACTCCGCCAGTTCCCCTAGAATCAGCGGCAGGCACCAGCCGTCCATCAGCAAGTGGTGCGCCGTCCACAGGAAGATGTGCTCGTCTTCTCTTGTGCGGAACAGCGCCGCCCGCATGAGCGGCGCGCGGTCCAGCCGGATCCCCCGCCGGCGTTCCGCTTCCATGCGGGCCGCCAGGGCCTCCCGCCGCGCGGCCGCCGGCTTCTCCCGCCAGTCTTCCACCTCGATCGGAAGCTCCACCTCCCGCAGCACCACCTGCATGGGCTCTTCCTGCTTCTTCCAGAGGAAGCGAGTTCGCAAGGCGGTGTGGCGTTCCAGCACCCTGCGCCAGGCTGCCTGGAACGCGCCGTAATCCAGCGCGCCTTGCCAGTTCCAATAAGCCTGCTCCAGGTGCAGGCCCGGTTCAGCGGCAGCCAGGCTCTGGAAGAGCATGCCCTGCTGCGAGGGCGAGAGCGGATAGATGTCCTCGATCTCTCTCTGGCTCAATTCAATCCTCCGACTCCAGGTCCGCCAGCACCCGTGCGAGCTTCGCGCGGCTCAATTGCGCCGCCGGAAAGTCCGCGGGCGTGTACAGCGCCGCCCCCGCCGAAACCCAGCGCGGCAGCAGTTCCCGTAGGGAACACGCCAGCCGATCCGCCAGCAGGTTCCCCTCGCTTGGCGAAAACGCGCCGGCCGCCGCCGTGAGCCGGCACTCCAGCCGGCCCCCCGCCACCCAGGCATCCACTTGCAGGCCGTGGCTTGCGGGCAGGCGCGCATCCCGGCTCAGCCCGCCCGCCGCCGGCCCGTCCATCTGGCCGAGATAATTGAACAGTAGATCCGATCGAGGCGCCTCCCTCAGTTGCGGCGCCGTGTCTTCCCGCAGGTAGCGCAGAATCCCGTACCCGAACCCGCGCTGGGGGACGGCGCGCCGCTGCTCCTTGACCGCCAACAGCAGTTCTGCGGGCGAGTCGGCTCCCCGGAGGTCGAGCAGCAGAGGAAAAATCGCCGTGAACCAGCCCACCGTGCGCGAGATGTCCACGCGTTCCAGCGGATGCTCCCGGCCTTGCGACTCTAACTCGATCCACAGCCGCGGATTTCCGATCCATTCCGCCAGCGTCTGCGCCAGGGCCGCGAGCAGGAGTTCCTCCACCGTGGCATGGCAGGCGCGCGGAGCCGAGCGCAGAAGCAACTCGGTCTGCCTCTCATCCAGCGAAATGCGGGCCTCGTGCGTACCGGCCCCGTACTCCCGCCGCCCCGCAAACGCCGCGCCTCGCCAATCTCGCGAAAGCCAGGACGGCATCTCCGCCAGCACGGCCTCCCCCGCAGCATATTCCTGCAACCGCCGCGCCCACGCGGGGAACCCGCAGGTCTCCGGGGGCAGCGGCATTCCCCGGCAAAGCAGGCTGAACTCTTCCAGGAGTATGTGCCACGATGCGCTGTCCACGACCATGTGGTGCGCCACCCACAGCACTCTCGCCGGCCGCCCGGAACCAGCGCGAACCAGAGCCGCGCGAAACACCGGGCCGCGCGCCAGGTCCAGTGCCGCGTGCAGCCGCGCAGCAGCCGCGTTACATTGCTCTTCGCTTTCGGAATCCACTACGCTCAGCAAGTCTGCTGTTTCGCGCGGCGCGGCCGCCTGCCGCCACCCCTCCGCCGTGCGCTCGAAGCGCAAACGCAGCGCCGCGTGCCGCTCCGTCAGGCGGGCCAGCGCGGCGCGCACGGCTTCCAGTTCCAGATCTTGCGGGACCTCGAGCAGCATCCACTGGTTGAAGTGATTGCGCCCCGATGCGTCCGCGAATTCCTCCAGAAACCGCCTCTGCATGGGGGCCAGCGGCGCCGGACCGTCGTCTTCTTCCTGGCCCTCGGCGCGCGCGGGGGCTGTGCCGATCTCCGCGCACAGCCCGGCAATGGTCTTGTGCTGAAAGATGTCTTTCGTGGTCAGACGCAGGCCGGCCAGCGCCGCCTTGGCGGCGATCTGGATGCTCAAGATAGAGTCGCCGCCCAGTTCGAAGAAGTCGTCGTGGACGCCGATGCGCTCCGCTCCCAGCACCTCGGCCCACACCCCGGCCAGGGTCTTCTCCGCGGGCGTGCGGGGCGCCACGTATCCCGCCGCCGGCTCGGCTCTGCCGCAACTCTCGCGCGCCAGCGCCGCCCGGTCGATCTTGCCGTTGGGGGTCACCGGCAGCGCCTCGCGAATTACGATGGAGGACGGCAGCATGTAGGCTGGCAGCCGCTCGGCCAGCGCCCGCCGCACCTCCTCCGCTGTGAGAAACGGCTCGGGAAGCTGCGCCGGCTGGGCGTAGCTCCCCGCCGGCGAGGTCCGCCGCGCGCCCTCTCTCGCCGCGTAGACGTAGTAGTTCGTACACGTGCCGGCTTCGAGTTGCCAGTCCTGTTCCACCGCCACCTGGTAGCCGCGCTCCGCCAGCAGCGCCCGCACCGTTCCCAGCCGCCCACCCAGATCGTGCACCTCCATGGCGATCTGCCGGATCTTGGGCCAATCCCCAGCGTCGATTCCCTCGAGTACATCCAGCTCGCTTTTTTCCACGTTGATCTTGAGCAAGTCGATGCGCCCGATCCCGCGCTCCGCGATCAGGCGCGAAAGCGTGGTGACCTCGATCTCCAGTTCCTCGCTGCGAAAGCGGCTGTCCAGGAGTTCTTCGAACGCTGCCGTGCCGCCCCTTTCCAGCGCGTCCTCGCGCCCGCGAGCGCTCTCCTGCCGGCGCACGAAAGAGCGCACCACCTGTTTTTCGGCCTCCACATCCGCGTAGACGCCGGAAAGCGACGTGAAGCCCGGATAATGCGTGTACCGGCGCCGCCCCGCTTGGTTCGAGAGCCCGGTTTCGAGCACACACACCTGCGCGCCGTACAACTCGGCGTTGAGCCGCAATGCCTCGCAAGCCGCTAGGTTGGGCTCCGCGGCATAGATGCGCACCCCCGGCGCGCACAGGTGCGCGAACAGCGTGAACAGCCCTATGTTCGCGCCCGCGTCGAAGACGCAGTCCCCCGGCCCAATGCTGATGCCGTGCCGCAGATACGCGCGATTCTCGAACAGGTCGCGATACAGGAAGTCCGTCTCGTTGGCGTTGATCTCCACCACCGCCAGTCCGTTTGGCAGCCGGCGGCGGGGTCTTCCGCCGGCCGAAGCGCGTCGCGCCGGGTCCGGCGCCACGTGGGCAGCGAGCCTGGCGTGTCCCGAGCCCGCATCCGCCAGCACCGCCGCGGCCTCCCGCACACCTGGCACGCCCCTCAGCGCGCTCTCGATCTCCTCCAGTGCGATGCGGAATCCCCGCCACTTGATCTGGCCGTCTGCCCGCCCGCGGAACTCGATGCTGCCGTCTGGCAGGTAGCGGCCAAAATCGCCCGTGCGATACATCCGGGCTCCGGGATCGTCCGCGAACGGGTCCGCCACGAATCGCGCGGCAGTGAGTTTGGGCCGCTTCCAATAGCCGCGCGCCACGCCTGCGCCCGCAATCGCCAGCTCACCGTACACGCCTTGTGGCACGGGCTGCTGGAACCGGTCCAGAATGTAGACCCGCACGTTCGCGAGGGGCCTACCGATGGTCGCTCCCGGGCAATCGGCTCCCACTCGCGCGCAGGTCGCATCCACGGTGCACTCGGTGGGCCCGTAGAGGTTGTAGAAGCGCATGTGCCGCGCGCGGCTGAGCCGCCCCCAGAGAGCCTCGGAAACCGGCTCGCCGCCCAGCAGCACGATCCGCGGACCGCCGCGTGTCTCCTCTAGCAGCCCGGCGTCCATCAGCCCCATCCATTGAGTTGGGGTGCAGTCCAGCACGTCCACCCGCCGCTCGCACAGATACTGTGCCATCTGCTGCGGATCGATCCGCGCCTCCTCGGGAATCAGTTCCAGAGCGTGGCCGTCAAGCAACTGGATGACCTGTTTGATCGACGTGTCGAAAGCCAGCGAGCCGTTCACGCTAACCCGCAGCGGACCTCGGGCGTCTCCGTAGACTTTCGCCCGTAGCGCGCCCAGCAGGTTCACCACGGAGCGATGCTCCACCATCACGCCCTTGGGCTCGCCTGTCGACCCGGAGGTGTAGAGCACGTACGCCAGGCTCCCGGGCGTGGCCCGCTGCGCCGGATCTGCGCCACTTTCGTCGGCCGGCCCCGGATCGGCGGGATCGACGCACACCACTGCATCCCCGAACCCGTGCCGCCCCGCGGCCACCAGAATCCGTATGCCGGCATCCGCGGCCACGAATTCCAGCCGTGCCCGCGGATAGGCCGGGTCCAGCGGCACATACGCCGCGCCGGCCTTCCAGATGCCCCACAGGCCGGCCATCGTCGCCAGCGACCGGTCGGCCCACAGGCCCACCGGTTCCTCCCCGCGGACCCCCAGCCGACGCAGCCGCGCGGCCACCGCGCCGGCGCGCGCGTCCAGTTCGCGGAACGTCCACACTTCCTCCCCGCACCGCACGGCCGGCGCGTCCGGTGTGCGCACCGCCTGTGCTTCGAACAACTCCGCGAGAGTCTTCTCCGGCAGATCCGCAACCGTGTCGTTCCACTCCCGCAGCAGTTTGTGGTGTTCCTCGGGGGCAAGCAGCGGCAGCCGGCTCACCCGCCCCTGCGGCTCGGCCAGAACCGAGCGCAGCAGCGTCTGGTAATGCCGCGCCAGCCGTTCCATGGCGGCGCGGTCGAACAACGCCGTGTTATATTCCAACTGGCCCAGCAGGCCGTCCCCGCTGTCGCGGATCGAAAGCCCCAGGTCGAACTTGCAGGTTCCGTTCTCCACCTCCTGGTAGGTCACGCGGAGTCCTGATGGAGTTTCGGGCCTCGGCAGCTTCTGGTAATCGAACGCCGCTTGAAACAGTGGCGTGCGGCTGGCGTCCCGCGGCAACGGCAGCTCGTCCAGCAATCGCTCGAAAGGCAGATGCTTGTTCGCGTGCGCCTCCACCGAGAAGCGCCGCGTGCGCTCCACCAGCTCCACGAACGTCGGGTCATCCGCCAGGTCCGCGCGATACACCAGCGTGTTCACAAAATTGCCGATGAGCGGCTCCAGCTCCGTCCGGTCCCGGTTGGTGACCGGCACGCCGGTTAGCAGATCATCCTGGCCGGTCCAGCGGGATAGCAGCGCCTGGAAAGCCGCCAGCAGGACCATCATCGGCGTCGCGCCTTGCCGCCGGCCCAGTTCCTCGATCCCGGCGGCGATGGTCCGCGGAACGGCGAAGTGCAGACGCGCGCCCGCGGAAGTGCGCAGCGCGGGGCGGGCGCGGTCGGTCGGCAGATCCAGCACGGGCAAGGGCGGCCGCAGAACCTGCTTCCAAAAAGCCAGTTCGCGCGCCATCTGTTCGTTTCCCAGCGAGGCCCGTTGCCAGGCCGCATAATCGGCGTACTGCACCGTCAGCGGAGGCAGCGCCGCCGGCGGTCCCGTCTGGAAACCGGCGTAGAGTGCGAACAGCTCCCGGAAAAAGATCCCCGCCGACCAGCCATCGAAAATGATGTGATGCGCCGTGAGCACCACCAGTTGATTCTCGGCGTCCGTGCGGATGGAGGCCAGCCGCGCCAGCGGCAGCCGGTCGGGTGCGAACACGCGCCGGGCTTCGGTTTCCGCCAACCGCTGCGCCTCCGCTTCGCGCTCCTCCGGCGTCGCGCCCGCGGCCTCCAGGCACGCAACGCGCGTCTCCATCCTCGCGGCGATTTTCTGCCGCAGTTCTCCGCCTTCGCTTACGAAACACGTCCGCAGGATTTCGTGCCGGTGAACGACTTCTTGGAAGGCTCTCCCCAGCAGATCCGTCCGCAGCGGACCGCGCACGCGCAGTACCACCGCTTCGGTGTACACCGGAGTCTCCGGGTCCCAGTGATGGTTGAACCACATGCGCTCCTGCGCCGGCGCCGCCGCGCACGTGTCCGTGTTCTCCGGCCGGAGCGGAATCGACGGCTCCCGGTTTTTCCGCAGGGCCAGCAGTTGCTGTTCGAGCAGGGCCCGCTTCTCGGGAGACAATGCCGCGATGCGCTGGGTCAGGTGGCTCATCCTGGGCTCCCTCAGTCGGCGCCTGCCGCTCTCGATGCCGCGGCCAGCAGCGCCTGCGCCTCTGCGTCGGAGAGCTGCTCCACCTTCGCTAGAGCCCCCTCCAGTTGTCCGGCCGGGGCCAGTTGCGCGGACAGCCTCGCCGCCAGTTGCGCCGGCGAACAGGTGAATAGATCGATCAACGAGACCTTGAGATGCAGCTTGGATTGAATCCGGTTGCGCAGTTCCACCGCCATCAGCGAATCCATGCCCATCGCGCTGAGGGTCTTGTTTGCGCTGAGGCGCGCGGGATCGTAGCGCAGCACGCGGGCAGCTTCCTCGCGCAGCCACTCCTCCGCCGCCGCCAGCCTCTCGCCGGCGTCCGCGAGCATTAGGCGCAACAGGGCCGCGTCCCCGGCTTCCCCGGAGGAAGACGTCTGCTGCGCCGGAGCGGTCAATTCGGAAAGAAGCGGCGTCGGCTGCATCGCTCCCCAATCGGCATCGAACACGGCCGCTTGCGTGTAGCCGCCCCGTAGCAGGTGCTCCAGGGCTTCCAGCCCCAGCGCCGGTTCGATGCGTCTCACCGCGCGCAGCGTGGCATCCGCTCCCGTGGTTTCCCGCGCCAGGATGCCCACCTGCGACCACGGCCCCCAGTTGATGACCAGCGCCGGCAGCCCGCAGGCGCGGCGGTGGTGCGCCAGCGCGTCCGCAAACGTGTTGCCGCAGGCGTAGTTCGCCTGTCCGAAATGGCCGAGCAGGCCGGTCATCGAGGAGTACAGCACAAAGAAATCCAGCGGCAGATGCCGCGTCAGCGTGTGCAATGCCCACGACCCGAACACCTTCGGCCGCACCACCGCCTCGAACGTCGCGCGGTCCATGCGCAGCAGCAACTGGTCGCGGATCAGCCCCGCCGAATGCACGATGCCCCGGATCTCCGGCCAGCCTTCGCTCTCGTACTGGGCCAGGAACTCGGCCAGTTGCCCTTCGTCGCCCACGTCCACTGCGGCCGCTTGCACGTGCGCGCCCAACCGCTCCAGCTCCCGGATTGCCGCCACACGGGATGCCGCGGGATGTCCGGGAGGCATGTGCTTCCACGCGGCGCGCGGCGGCAGTGGGGTGCGCCCCAGCAGAATCAGCCGGCGCGCCCCGCGCTGCGCCATCCATCTCGCCGTCTCCAGGCCCAGCCCGATCAGGCCGCCGGTAATGATATAGGAGGCCTCCGGCCGGAAGAGCAAGGGAACCTCGCCCGGCCCCGGATCCTCGGCCCGTGACAGCCGCAGGGCGTATCTGCGTCCTCCCCGATACGCGATCTCATCCGGATCGCCCGCCCGCAGAATCTCCGCGCATAGCAGTTCCGCGTCGCGCTCCGGATCCGCGCCCCCCAGGTCCACCAGGCCGCCCCAGAATTCCGCGTGCTCCAGCGCGACAACCCGGCCCAGCCCCCAATACGGCGCCGCGCTGACTTGCAGCCGCTCGCCGGTTCGCTCCACGGCCTGAGCTTTGCGCGTCACCATCCACAGCCGCGGATAAACCCCAGCGACGGCCTCGGCCAGCCCGCGCACCACTTGTGTCACGCTCTCCCAACCGCGCGACAACTCCGCCGCCAGGGATGCCGCAGACGTCTCCTCCGCGGGCGCGCTGTCCAGCGCCCGGAGATGCACAATTCCCGCAACCGCCGGCATGTCCCCGTGCGCGGCTTCCCGCAACAGTCCCGCCACATTCGCGCTCTCGCGCGTTGCCAGTGTTCGATGCCCGAGCCTTTCCAGCCGCGCCGCCAGCCTCTCGCCTACCCCCTGCGAATCCGCCAGCAAAATCCACGTTCGCGGTTCCCCCTCCGGTGCGCCATCCCTATCGAGCGGCTGCTCCCGCCATCTCGGCTCGTACAAAATCGCGCGCGCCGTGCGGGACCCATCCGCTTGTGCGGCGTCAACGCGCTGCAACCGCAGCCCGGTGACGGCGGCCGCCACCTGGCCGGAACCGTTGATCATCTCCAGGTCGGCCTCCAGCGTGGCCTCTCCCGGCTGGCTTCCGCCCGTGAGCCGCGCGTGAACCGAAATACACGCTTCCGGCCGCGCGAAGATCTCCAGTCGTCCCACCGCGCGTGGCACGTACGTGCTGCTCTCGCCGGGCGGCAGCGTGGCGGCCACCACTTGAAAAGCTCCATCCAGCAGCAGGGGATGCAGCTGGTAGGCCTTTACCTCGCTGGCGGCCGAAGCCGGCAGTTCGACTCTGCCCCATGCCTCGCCGTCCGTACGCCGGACCTCGCGCACCACCCGGAAGGCCGGTCCGTAACAGATGCCGCGCCGCTCCATGGCCTGGTAGTGCGCCTCCGCCTCTATCCGCTCGGCGCCGCCGCTCGCGCATCCTGTCGCCCGCCGCTCCTCCCGCGCAGCCACGAAGACCACCGCGCCCGAAGCGTGCAGCACAGCCGCCTCGCTATTTGCCGGCCGGCTGTAGATCCGAATCGAAATCTCCCCGGCGGAGACTGGCGATGCCACCACCTGCACGCGATGCTGCTCTCCCGCGCCCAGCCCCAACGGCCGTATGAACTCCAGGCGTTCGAGGACGCATGCCCGGCCGCCGGCCACCTCGCCCGACGCTGCCAGCGCCATTTCCACGAAGGCGGCGCCCGGCAGCAGCACCGTCTCTCCCAGCCGGTGATCCTCCAGGTAATGCACCGTTCTGGCGTTCAGGTCCAACTCCCAGAAGTGCTCTCCCGGGCGCGCCGCGGAGGCCAGGTGCTCGCCCAGCAGAGGCCGCACGCCCTCCCGGGAACCTGCCGCGCTCCCCGGAAGCTGATCGAACCAGTAGCGCTCCCGCTGCCACGGATACGTGGGCAGCGGCACATGCGGCCCGCCTCGCGGATAGCGGCGCTTCCAATCCACCGGGTAGCCCAGCACATACAGGGCTCCCAGCGACCCGAGCAGGGTGGCCTGCTCATCCGCCTCGCGCTCGAGCGAGGGCAGCGCTTCCCCTGCCACTCCCAGGCTCGCCAGTCCCTGCCGGATAGCGCCCGCCAGCACCGCGTGAGGGCTAATCTCCAGGAACACGCTGTGCCCGCTCTCCGCCAGCCGCTCCACGCCCTGCGCGAAGCGGAAAGGCTCCCGCAGATTGCGCGCCCAGTACGCCGCATCCAGCGCCTCGCCCGCTGTCACCCGGCCGGCCACTGTCGAGAAGAACGGAATCGAAGTTCCCCGCGGCCGGATGTCCGCCAGGCGTCTGGCGAGTTCCTCCACCACCGCATCCATCTGCGGGCTGTGCGCGGCCACGTCCACGTTGCCGAGCAGCCGGCAAAACACGCCCCGCTGCTCCAGGCTCGCCAGCACTTCCTCAAGCGCATCGGGGTCCCCCGAAATCACGCTCGAGGCCGGCCCCGTACTCCCGGCCACCGCCAGCCGGCTCTCGTATCCCTGGATCGCCCTTTCCGCCGCCTCATGCGCCAGGCCGACTACCGCCGTCCGCCCGAGCCCTGCGCGCGTCTGCAAGAGGCGGCTGCGTTCGTAGACCACGCGGGCCGCGTCTTCCAGGTTCAGCGCCCCCGCCACGTAAGCGGCCGCCACCTCGCCCAGGCTCTGCCCGATAATCGCGTCCGGCGTTACGCCCCAGGAGCGCCACAACGCCGCCAGCCCTACTTGAAACGCGAAGATGATCGGCTGCGCCACGTCCATGCGCTGCCAGAGCGCCTCGGAAGCCTGCGCGCCCAGCCGGTCCGTAAGCGGCCAACCGGTGTGCGCCGCGAGCCGCCGCGAGCAGTCTTCCAGTGCTTCGCGGAACACCGGCTCTGCGGAGCAAAGCTGGCTGCCCATCCCCAGCCAGTGCGCGCCCTGCCCGGAAAACACGAACACCAGCTTGGGCCGCTCCACCGGCGCGGGTCCGCCCCAACGTGTGGTGGCCGCCACTTCTCCGGCGTCCGCGAACGCCGCGAGTTGTGCGCCGGCCTGCTCGGCCGTGCGCGCCGCCACCGTCAGCCGGTAGTCGTGATGCGTGCGCTGCAAGCTGGCCGCCCGGCAGATCTCCGGAAAATGAAAGCCGCGCCCCTCCGCCCCTGCCAGGAACTCCCGGTAGCGCGCCGCGCACGCTCGCAGCGCTTCGGGACTGCGCGCCGAAATCGGCAGCACGCAGGACTCGCCGCCCGCGATGCGCGCCGTTTCCGCTGGCGGCGCCTCTTCGAGGACCACGTGCGCATTCGTCCCGCCGAAGCCGAATCCGCTGACCCCCGCCACGCGCCGCCGCCGCGCCGCCGGCCAAGGCCCCGGTTGCGTGTAGATCCGCAGCGGGAAGTCCAGATCCCGCAACATCGGATTCAGCTCGCGGAAGTGCAGGTTCGGCGGGATCACCCCGCGTTCCAGCGCCAGAGCCGTCTTGATCACTCCCGCAACCCCGGCGGCTGCCTCCGGATGCCCCAGGTTGGATTTCACGGATCCCAGCACGCAGGCGAAATCCCGCGGCCGTTCCTGCCCCAGCACAGCCGCGAGCGAACCAGCCTCGATCGGATCGCCCAGCGGCGTGCCCGTGCCGTGCGTCTCCACGTACTGCACTTCCGCCGGAGAAATGCCCGCTTTGGCGTATGCTTCGCGAAGCAGCGCCTCCTGCGCCGCGCCGTTCGGCGCCATGATCCCGTTGCTGCGCCCGTCCTGGTTCACCGCGCTCGCGCGAATCACGGCGTGGATGCGGTCGCCGTCGGTGAGCGCCCGCGAAAGCCGCTTCAGCGCCACCAGCCCCGCGCCTTCGCCGCGCACCATGCCGTTCGCCGAGGCATCGAACGGCTTCGAGCGTCCGTCTGGCGCCAGGGATCCCGCGCGCGAAAAGAACACGTCCCCGGAAGGCAGCAGGTTGAGGCTCACCCCGCCCGCCAGCGCCATCTCCGTCTCGCCCGCCCGCAGCCCCAGGCAGGCCAGGTGAATCGCCACCAGCGAACCCGAGCAGGCCGTGTCCACCGCCAGGCTCGGCCCGCGCAGATCGAAGAAGTACGAGACCCGGTTCGCCACGATGCTGTTCGCCGTCCCGATGCCCGTGTAGATCTGGAACCGCGTCAGGTCGCGAGAAATCAATTGGTCGTAGTCGTTTGTCAGCGTGGCGATGTACACGCCCGTGCGGCTGCCCGCCAGTTGCTCCGGAGGGATGCCCGCGTCCTCCAGCGTTTCCCAGGCCACTTCCAGCATCAGCCGTTGCCGCGGATCCACGTGCGGCGCCTCCCGCGGCGAAATCCCGAAAAACGCGGCGTCAAAGCGATCCACTTCGTCCAGAAAGCCGCCGCAGCGCGCCTTGATCTTTCCCGCCGCGTTCTGGTCCGGGTGGTAATACGCGTTGACGTCCCAGCGCTCCGGCGGGACCTCCTTCACCGCGTCGCGCCCCTCGATCAGCAGATCCCAGAACTGCGCCAGGCCGGGCGCGCCGGGATACCGGCATCCCATGCCGATGATGGCGATCGGTTCGCGCTCGGGGCTGCTCATTCTCCGCTCCCGGCCGCCATGGCCCGTACCCTTCCGGCTTCCAGCCGCGCGATCGCCAACGCCAGCAACTCGATGGTTGGGTGTCGCCATAGCGCCGTGGCTTCGAGCCGCGTGCCGGATTCTTCGGCCGCCTCGCGGGCGAGCTGCACGGCCAAGATCGAGGAAACGCCCAGATCCGCGAACGCCATCCTCTGCCGCAGATGGCTCCGGGGTACGCCCAGCCGCGCCGCCAGCCAATCTGTGATCCACGCCTGCCAGGCCGCGGCGTCTCGGCTCTCGGCTCGCGCGCCTTTGACGGGCGCGGCAGCCTCGTCCCGCAGCACACGCTTCAGCACCTTCCCGCTCGGTGTCTTCGGCAGCGCGTCGCGGAACTCGATCGCCGCCGGGATCTTGTAGTCCGCCAGGCGCTCACGGCCGTAAGCCCGGATCTCCGCGGTGCTTGCCTGCGCGCCCGGCCGCCGCACGATGGCGGCGCGCACCTGTTCGCCCATGACCGCGTCGGCCGCCCCGTATACCGCGCACTCCAGCACCGCCGCGTGCCCGCTGAGTACGCCTTCCACCTCGGCCGGCCACACCTTCAGCCCGCCGCTGTTGATCATGTCTTTGAGCCGGTCCGTAATGTGCACATAGCCGTCACCGTCCAGCCATCCGATGTCCCCGCTGTGAAACCACCCGTCTCGAATCGCCTGCCCGGTCTCCTCCGGGCGTCCCCAATAACCGGCCATCACGTTCGGCCCGCGGATCACGATCTCGCCCTGCGCGCCCGGCGGCAGTTCCCGCCCGGTCTCCGGGTCCACCACCCGGATCGCCACGCCTTCGATCGGCGTCCCCACCGACCCGGGCTTGTGCCGCCGCTCGTGGTTGTAACTGGCAAACGGCGAGGTCTCCGTCAGCCCGTACCCCTGGTGGATCACAGCGCCGAACTTCTCTTGCCACCGCCGCTCCACGTCTCCCGCGAGCGGCGCCGCGGCGGAAAAGAAATACCGCACGCCGCGCAAATCCTCGGGCTGCGCCTGGCCGTGCAGAATGGCGTACGTTGCGGGAATCCCGAAGAACATGGAAATCCCATCCGCGCGGATAGAATCCAGCACGCGCCCCGTCTCGAACTTGCGGTGCAACACCACGGTCGCTCCCGCCGCTAACCCTGCGTTGAGTACGGCGTTCTGCCCGAAGCAATGGTGCAGCGGCAAAAACAGCAGCAGGCGGTCCTCCGCGCGAATCCCCAGGTAGCGCACCTTCGACCGCGCGTTGAACACCAGGTTCCCGTGCGTCAGCACCGCGCCTTTCGGCGCGCCCGTGGTCCCGGAAGTGTACACGATCGCGGCTGGATCCTCCGCCCGCCGCTCGATTCCGGCGAACTCCCCCGCCTGCCGCCGCATCCGCCCACCGAGCGAAGCCTCTCCGTCCCCGTCCGCGATCAAGCGCCATTCCAGGCCGGGAAGCGCGCGGCGGGCCACGCGCTCCGCTAGCTCCCCGGTGGTGATCAGCCCCCTGGCCCCGCAGTCCGCTGCCAGCGTCCGCACCTCCGCGCTCGCCAGCGCCGGCGCCATCGACACGGCGACGGCGCCGCACTTCAGGATCGCCAGGTAGGCGTAAACCCACTCCGGCGTGTTCGGCAGATGCAGCGCCACCCGGTCTCCCGGTTGGATTCCCAGCCCGCGCAGCACTCCCGCCGCCTGCCCGGCCAGCGTGTCCAGCTCTTGGTAGCTGTACGCCGTGCCCTCGAACAGCAGCGCGGTTTGCCGCGGAGACCTTTCCCGCGCGTCCTCGATGTGGCGCACCACGTTCATGCCGGCCTAATCCGCTCCCGCCGTCGCCTGGCCCACCCCGGAGGCCATTTCCTGCGCCTCGGCCTCCCCCAGAGGCAGTTCCCCAGCCCGCATCATTTCCAGCACCGCGCGGATATCCCCGTCCTGCCGCCGGTCGAAATCGTTGAAGCGCACCCGCTGCCGCACCGTGTCGCGCATCCGCAGGGCGCGCCGGTGGCAGCCCTCCCCGCGGCGCAGGTCCACCGCCTGGCACAGGGCCAGCGTGTAGATGGCGGCCACCGTCTCGGTGAGTTCGATCACCCGCAGGCAATCCCGCGCCCCGATGGTGCCCATGCTCACCTTGTCCTGGTTGTGGCACTCCGTGCTGCGGCTGAACACGCTCGCGGGCACGGTCAGCTTCAGCGCCTCCGCCGTGAGGGCGGAAGCCGCAATCTGCATGGCTTTAAATCCGTGATGTGCCGTGCGGTCCGCGCCTCGGCGGCCTACCAGGTTCTCCGGCAGCCCTTCGCTGGTGGCCGGCGCGCATAGCAGGGCCATCTGGCGGTCCAGTAGGTCCGCCACATTCGCCACCGCGGCCTTCAGCGAATCCGCCACGAAGCCCACATGCCCGCCGTAAAAATTCCCGCCGGAAAGCACATCGCCGCTCTCCGGATCGATGAGCGGGTTGTCGTTCACGCCGTTCACTTCCGTTTCCGTCCACAGGCGCATCCACTCCATCCCGTCCACCAGCACACCGATCACGTGGGGCGCGCAGCGGATCGAGTAGCGGTCCTGAATCCTCCCGTTCCGCCGCGGGCCGGGCTCGTATTCCAGGTCCTCCCGGATCCACCGCGCCGCCTCCTGCTGGCCGGGGTGCGGCTTGGCCGCGAAGATCCGCGCGTCGAAGTGCGCCGGGTTGCCCCGCATCACGTCGCTCGCCATGGCCGTCAGCGCCGCCGCCAGGCGGGCCAACCGCGCCGCACGCTCCAGCGCCAGGCACACCAGCGCCGCCATCACGCATGTCCCGTTCATGATGGCCAGGCTTTCCTTCGGCTGCAGCTCCAGCGGCTCCAGGCCCGCCTGCTGGAGGGCCGCAGCCGCGCTCATCACCCGCCCCCGGTAGCACACCTCGCGCTCGCCGATGAGCGCCGCCGCCACGTAGGAAAGCGGCGTCAGGTCGCCACTGGCTCCCACCGATCCCTCGCTGGGAATCACCGGAAGAATGCGCCGGTTCACCAGGGCGCAGAGCCTCTCCAGCACCGCGGGGCGCACCGCCGACCAGCCGCGCGCCAGACTCGCCAGCCGTACCGCCATCACCGCCGCGGAGACTTCTTCGCTGAATGTCTCTCCTGTGCCGCACCCGTGGAACCGCACCAGGTTTACCGCCATCGCCGGGCTCAGTGCGGCCGGCACGTCGCTCAGGCAGGATTCGCCAAAGCCCGTGGTCACGCCGTAAATCCGCTCGCCCGCAGCCAGCCACTCCTGGAGCCGGCGCGCGCTGCGTTCGATCCTGTCCCGGACCTCCGGCCGCGGGTCCACCTGGACCTCCACGTCCCCCCGGGCCGCGGCGGCGATGTCCGCGCACGTGACATGCGATTCTCCCAACAATAGGACCGGTTTTTCGTGGCGCATGGGGAAAATTTCCTACTGCCGTCCGCCGGCAAGTTCGGCGAAATCGAGCCTCTCTGGATGCAGTTCCTGGGCTACCAGGCGGCCAAATTCCGCGCCCATACGGTCCACGAAAAAGTGCCCGCCGGGCAGCATCTGCAGGCGAAAATCTGTGCGAGTGTGCCGTCGCCAAGCCTCCAGGTCCCCGCGGCTGATGCCGGAATCCTGCTCACCCCCGAAGGCCGAAATCGCGCAGTCCAGCGGTTCCTCTTCCTGGAAACGGTAGGAGTGGCAGAGCTCGAAATCGGCGCGCAGCGCCGGAAGCATCAGGTCCAAGAGCTCCGGATCAGTGAAAAATTGATCGGGCGTGCCTTCCAGGTCCCGCAGCTCTCTCAAAAACTCCGCCCGCGGCAGATCGTGAATCGCGGATTTCTGGTTCGGCAGGTGCGGAGCGCGTCGCCCGGAAACCAGCAGGCGTTCCGGCAGGCGCCCTCCCCTGCGGCGCAGCGCTCGGGCCACTTCGAAGGCCACCAGCGCGCCCATGCTGTGGCCGAACAGCGCATAGGGCCGCTCTGTGAACGGAGCCAGTGCCTCGGCCAGCGCCTCCGCGAGCGGGCCTATCCGCCGGTAGGCAGCCTCCCGGATCCGCCCGGCCCGTCCCGGCAGGTGCGCCGCCGCGGCGTGCACGCCGGGCATCGCTGCCGGTGTCCACTGCCGGTAGGTGCCGGCGTTTCCGCCCGCGTACGGAAAGCAGAACAGAAAAATCGCGGAAGGCGGGGCGCCCTGCAATCCTGGAAACCAAGGCTCGCCGAAAGCGCGATGTAGCATCCGGTATTTCCCTCGAGTCGCTGATCGGCCACGTCCACAAACCTACCGCTGCAGCCTGGAACCTTGGTGGTTGGCGGCGCAATTTCCTGTGGCGGTCTGCGTCAATTATGAATCGCGTATCCGGAAAACATCAAGTGTTTTTTCCGAAATGGCCCGCTTATTCGGATGTGTTGGCACAACCCTTTGCCGCCTGCAACCATTCCGAAACACAAGCGCCGGCTGCACCCTACTTCACGTTCAACACCAGTCCGCCCTGGCTGATCATCGCGGAATTGTCGGGGTTTGACGAATTCACCGGACCCATGACCAGCCTCACGCCGACCTGCGGGGGAAACTTGAAATTCAGAAGATTTGGATTCTTGTCCGCCAGCGTGGCCGGATCGGGAACATAAACGCCGAGCTGATATACATTGCCCGGAAATCCGGCGACCGGCCCGCTGACCGCCGCGATCCCGTTCGCGTAGAAGCCGTCCACAAAGACCGAGGGCGCGAGCGCTGTCACGGCGTACCCGTGATCCCGCGTGTACTGGCCCACGCCGGCCGCGAAGATGGTGATCGCCGAGCCGGGCGCGGCCGGATGCTCCGGGGAATTCAGCGTCCCGTCGCTGTTCAGGATGTAGCCTTGTCCGTAGCCTGTGCCGTCGGTCGAGTAAATGCCGGGCGACGTGGCCGCGGCGGGAACAAAAACCGGATTGGAAAGCTGCCCGCCGGACGCCACCTGGATGACATACGAGCCGGAGGTCTTGGCATCCTCCGGCATCTCCGCCACCAGGCTGCCGGAGGTTCCCGTGACTCCCGCCAGCGGCGCGCCGTCCACCAGCAGTTGCGCGTCCGGCCTAAAGCCGGACCCCGCCGCCATCACGGGCTCTCCTGGCGCAAGAGGCGCGGCCATCCGGCTCGCGAAATGCAGTACGGAATCCAGCCGCACCGGAGGCGCCGGCGGCAAGGCGATCTTGTTGGCCGCCACCAGGCCTCCCGTGACGAACGCTTGCCCGGGATCGCCCCCGATGAACAGGGAGCCGGCGCCCAGCGTCGCACCCGCCAGCAGCACGTTTCCCTTGCCGTCCGGTACCGCTGCGCGCGCGTCGAACGGCCGCTCATCCCCTAGGTACGTGGAGAAAAGAAGCTGCGTGAGATCCGCGCTCAGCCCCGCAACGAATCCCGAGCGGGCCGAAAACGAAGTTTGAAACGGAGCGCGCGTGGGAAAGGCCCGCGAATCGGTTTGGCCGCTCACCAGCACGTAGCCGGCGGGATCGATGTGGATGCTCTCTCCGGCATCGCCAAGTTCCCCGCCCAGTAGCGTCGCGGCCAGGATCTTCGAGAGGCCGGCGTCCCACTTGATCACGAACGCGTCTCCCAGTCCACCGGGAGGCATCTGCAGAGGCAGGACGGGTGCGGGCGGTTGCGGCGCTGATTGAAATGCGCCCGGCGTGGCTGGAAAGATTGATTTCGGAGACCCCGTGTTGTAGCTCAATTGCGCCGTTCCGGTGGCGTACACGTTCCCATCGGAATCCATGGCCAGCGCGGAGATCGCGATGCCGGGTTGCGCCGCGGATGTTAGCAGCGCCGAACCGTCCGCGCTCATCTCGACGACATTGCCCTGCCCGCCGAACCAGGCTCTCCCCTGCGAGTCCACCAGCAATGCCTGCGCCGCCTGCACGAGGTTCTTGCTGCCGTCCATCGGAACATAGGTCGAGTAGACGAGCCCGCTTCCTTGCGCGTTGAACTCGGAGACAAACGCCGACGTCGGACCGGGAATGCAGCCAATGAACCCGGTGCAGATCTCCGACTGCTGGAACTGCGGCTGGTAGGCGCCCGGCGTTGTGGGCAAGCTCCCGGCGCTGGTGCCGCCGGCGTATACGTTGCCCGCTGCATCCACGGCGATACTCTCTACCGAACTGCGGAAATCCGTGAAATACGTCGACCAGCCCAGCGACCCGTCCGGGTTCAGCTTCAACAGAAAGCTCGCCGCGGCACCGGGAGGCCCTGGTTTCGTTTTCAGGTACGCCACCGGCGTAACCGGAAGATCGGCCGACATCGTCGCCCCGGCGACGTACACGCTGCCGTCCTGTCCCACAGCCATGGCCGACGCGGTGTCGTCCCCGCTGCCTCCGAAACGGGTTGCGTACACAACGTTGCCGTCCGCATCCAGCTTCACCGCGAACACGTCGCTGCCGGGCGAAGCCGCTGCGGAAACGTGCACGGCCGAAGGAAAGTCGATCGACGTGGTGTGCCCGGCGATGTAAAGATTTCCGCCCGCATCCACGGCCGCGCCGATGACCATGCTGGCGCCCGAGCCGCCCAGCGTCTTCACCCACTCCAGCGCGGGCGCCATCCCGGCGGCCCACGCCCCGGCGCAGAAGCAGACAAACGTCGCCGGCAGCTTTCGCATCACAGTCCTCCATGATGAGCGCCGGCTTGTGGCAGCCGCGCTCGCAAAAAATCGAAGTCGCAACCCAGGTTCGCCTGGGTGACGTGCTCCAGAAACAGCCGCCCGTATCCCCGCTCGTACTTCGGCGGCGCTGGCTGGAATTCCGCGAGCCGCCGCTCGATTTCTCCGTCCGGAAGCCGCAGCTCGATCCCCCTTCCAGCCGCGTCCAGTTCGATGGGATCGCCCGTGCGCACGATCGCCAGCGGCCCGCCCACCGCCGCCTCCGGCGCCACGTGCAGCACCACCGTCCCGAAACTCGTGCCGCTCATGCGCGCATCGCTGATCCGCACCATGTCGTTGACGTTTTGCTTCAGCAGCGCCCTGGGCATGGGAATGTGCCCCCACTCCGGAAAACCTGGCGCTCCCTTCGGCCCGCAGTTCTTCATCACCAGCACCGTGTCGCGCGTCACCGGCAGATCCTCGCTGTCGATCTGCGCCCGCATCTGTTCATAGTTCTCAAACACGTACGCCGCGCCGGTGTGTTGCAGTAATTCCGGTGAAGCCGCGGTCTGCTTGATTACCGCCCCGTCCGGCGCCAGGTTACCGTACAGGATGACCGTCCCGCCCTCCCGGTAGAGCGGTTCGCCCGCTGTCCGGATCACCTCCCGGCGGTGGCACTCGGCCGTCTCCACGTTCTCCCGGACGGTCTTCCCCGTCACCGTCAAGGCATCGCCGTGCAACAGCGGTAAAATCTCCCGCATCACCGCGGGCAGCCCGCCGGCATAAAAGAAGTCCTCCATCAGGTACTCGCCGGACGGCTTCACGTTCGCGATATACGGCGTACGCCGCGAAATCCGGTCGAAATCGTCCAGCGTCAGATCGATCCCCAGCCGCCCGGCGATCGCCAGCAGGTGCACCACCGCGTTGGTCGATCCGCCGATCGCCATGTCCACCGTGATGGCGTTCTCCAGCGCGTCCCGCGTCAGAATGCGCGAGGGCCGCACGTCCTCCCAGACCAGGTCCACGATCCGCCGCCCGCTCATCTCCGCCATGGCCAGGCGGCGCGAGTCCGGCGCCGGCACGTTGGCGCAGCCCGTCAGCGTCATGCCCATGGCTTCCGCCAGGCTGGTCATGGTCGAGGCCGTCCCCATCACCGTGCAGTGCCCCGCGCTGCGCGAAATGCCGCCCTCGATTTCGCACCACTCCTCCTCGCTCAGCCGCCCCGTGCGGAACAGGTCGAACAGCTTGCGCCCGTCGGTCCCCGAGCCCAGCTTGCGATCCTTCCACTGCCCGCTCAGCATCGGCCCGCCCGGCACCATGATCGCCGGGATGTCCGCGCTCGCCGCTCCCATCAACTGCGCCGGCGTAGTCTTGTCGCAGCCGCACAGCAACACCACTCCGTCCAGCGGATTCGCCCGGATGGATTCCTCCACGTCCATGGCCATCAGGTTCCGGTAGAGCATCGTGGTGGGGCGCATGAACACCTCGCCCAGCGAAATCGTCGGAAATTCCAGCGGGAATCCGCCCGCTGCCCACACTCCCCGCTTCACCGCCTCCGCCACCGTGCGCAGGTGCGCGTTACAGTTGTTTAACTCGCTCCACGAGTTGCAAATGCCGATCACCGGCCGGTTCTGAAACACCTCCGCGGTGAAGCCTTCCGCCCGCATCCACGCCCGCCGCGTGAAACTCTCGTAATTCGGTTGGGCCCACCATTCCTGGCTGCGCAATGCTTTCCTGCTGCTTTCTGCCATGTCGCCCATTACAACGCGAGTGGTAGGAAAACACCAACTTTTGCACATGGAACCGAGCCGCGGCCGCAAGGAGCGGTCTATAATTTTGTTTGCAGAGGGGCACATGGCAGCGACTTCCACACTCACCTCTCCCGTGGCGTCTCCCCCGGCCGCGCCCCGGACGGTTCCCTGGTATATCTGGTGCGCCGTTCTGGCCGTAACTTCCGCCATGATCGGCGGCCACTGGGATATTTCCTGGCACCGCTCCATCGGACGCGATACGTTCTGGACTCCGGCGCACATCGCTATTTACCTGTGCGGCGTTTTGGCGGGTATCTCCTGCGGCTACCTGATCCTCTCCACCACCTTCCGCCAGGACTCCCCGCTGCGCCCGGCTTCCGTGAGCATCTGGGGCTTCTGCGGACCGCTGGGCGCGTTCGTCGCCGCCTGGGGCGGCATTGCCATGCTCACCTCCGCCCCCTTTGACGACTGGTGGCACAATGCCTACGGCCTGGACGTCAAAATCGTCAGCCCTCCGCACGTGCTGCTCATCACCGGCATCCTGGCGGTGGAAGTCGGCGCGCTCATCCTCATCCTGGGCGTCATGAATCGTGCCGAAGGCGCCTTCCGGCGCAAGCTCAACCGTCTGTTCCTGTACATCGGCGGCATGATCCTGGTCGTGCTCATGATCCTGGTCATGGAGTTCACCACCCGGGCCGCCATGCACAAGGCGTTCTTCTATCGCATCCTGTGCACCGCGGTTCCCGCTGTCCTGGCCGGCATCGGCGCCGCGTCCCCTCGGCGGTGGGCTTCCACCACCGTTGCCGGCATCTACACCGTGTTCCTGCTCGGCCTGGAATGGATTCTGCCTCTGTTTCCCGCCGAGCCCAAGCTCGGGCCGGTCTATCAGCACGTCACTCACTTCATCCCGCCCGAGTTCCCGATTTTGCTGATCGTCCCGGCCCTGCTGCTGGATCTCGCGCGTCCGGCTCTGTCCGGCTTGAATCGCGAGCTCCAGGCGCTGGCCGCGGGCGCGCTCTTCCTGGCCTCGCTCCTGGCGGTCCAGTGGCCCTTCGCCGATTTCCTCATGAGCCCGCTCGCGCGCAACCGGATCTTTGGCACCTTGTACCTGGACTACAACGCGAACCCCAACTGGTTCATCGTGCGCAACGTATTCATGCCTGCCGATGCGCCCGCACACTTCTGGAAGGAGATGGCGATCGCCCTCGCTGCCGCCGTCCTCACCAGCCGTCTGGGTTTGGCCTGGGGCGGCTGGATGCAGCGCATTCGCCGCTAGCCGCATGCGGTTTCTTTTCCCGCTCCTGCTCTTCACCGCCTCCGCCGCCTTCGCACACGTAGGCAGCCCCGATGTTTTTTTCGATGGCAGCGCCGGGCCCTACCGGCTCCTGGTGACCATCCGCCCCCCGGTCGTGGTGCCCGGAGTGGCTGAAATTGAAATCCGTTCCTCCACCCCCGGCATCCGCCAGGTACACATTGTTCCCCTGCCGCTCACCGGCCCCGGCGCCCGCTTCGCGCCCACCCCGGACCTGGCCAAACCATCCAAAGACGATCCCCAGTTCTTCACCGGATCTCTCTGGATGATGGCCAGCGGCTCCTGGCAGGTGCGCATTCGTGCCAGCGGCGCCGAAGGCTCGGGCCAACTCTCCGTGCCTGTGCCCGCTCTGGCTTCCCGCACCATGACCATGCAGAAGGGCCTGGGCGCCCTGCTGCTCACGCTGCTGCTGGTCCTGGGTGTGGGCGCCGTCAGCATCGTAGGCGCCTCCGTTCGCGAAGGCCAGTTGGAACCCGGTCTGCTCCCCTCCGCCGAACGCATCCGCCGCTCCCGGGTCGTGATGGGCGCGGCCGCCCTGCTCGTGGTCCTGGCCGTCTGGCTGGGCAACGCATGGTGGAATTCCGAAGCCGGCAACTATGGGCGCATCATCTTCAAGCCCCTCCAGCTCACCGCCGCGCTCGAACCCGGCGGCGCCTTGCGCCTGCGCCTCTCCGACCCCGGCTGGCTGCGCTGGCGTCGCGTCGACGACCTGATCCCCGACCACAATCACCTGATGCACCTGTACGTCCTGCGCCTGCCCGCCATGGAGCGTGTCTGGCACCTGCATCCCGAACCTGCCGGCCCCGGAGAGCTCGTCCAGCAGTTGCCCCCCATGCCGGCTGGCGCCTATCAGCTCTATGGCGACATCGTCCATCAGAATGGCCTCCCGGAAACCGTCGTCGCCCAGGTCAACCTTCCCGAGATTCCCGGCCGCCCCCTCGCGGGCGATGACTCGGCCGGCGCCGCCCCCCCGCTCTCTCAGGCCGATCCCGCCCGCACCGTCACCCAGCTTCCCGATGGCTACCGCATGGTCTGGCTGCGCGATCCTGGCCCCCTCCGGGCCCGGCGCCCTGTCCTCTTCCGTTTCCGCCTCGAAGACTCCGCTGGCAAACCGGCGCCGGATATGGAACTCTATATGGGCATGCCGGGACACGCTGCCTTTATTCGCGACGATCTCACCGTCTTCGCTCACGTGCACCCTTCCGGCTCCGTGCCCATGGCCGCGCTGTCCCTCCTCCAGCCGAGCGGCCCGCACGCCGCTCACCGCATGCAGATGTCCATGTCCGCCTCCGGGCTTCCGGCCGAAGTCTCCTTCCCCTACGGCTTCCCCAAGCCCGGCAACTACCGCATCATCATCCAGATGAAGCGCGGAGGAGTCGTCGAGACTGGCGTGTTCGACGCCAGGGTGGAGAACTGAAGGCTTGCGCACCCCCAAAGAACAGTGTGTCCTCATCACCGGAGCCGGCCGCGGCATCGGAAAGCGCCTCGCCTTGGGCTTCGCCTCCGCCGGTTACCGTGTGGGCTTGCTGGCTCGCAGTCAGCCCGAACTGGACCTTGCCAGGTTGGAAATCGAGCACGGCGGCGGTACGGCTTTGGCCATCCGCGCCGACGTCCGCGATTACGAGCAGGTCTCCCGCGCCGTCGAGTGCCTCCGCCAGGCCTTCGGCGGCGTGGATGTGCTCATCGCCGCCGCCGCCGTCCAGGGTCCCATCGGCCCGCTTTGGGAGAACGATCCCCGGCTGTGGGCGGAAGCCATCCAAGCCAACCTCGTGGGCGTCATGCACGCCTGCCACGCCGTGCTCCCCCAGATGATCGCCCGGCGCTCCGGCAAGATCGTGGTCCTCAGCGGCGGCGGTTCGGCCTACGCCCGCCCCAATTTCACGGCTTACGCCGCCTCCAAAACCGCCGTCGTGCGCCTCGCCGAAGTCCTGGCCGAGGAAGTGCGCGACCACAACGTGCAGGTCAACTGCATGGCCCCGGGCGGCACCTACAGCCACATGACCGACGAGATCCTGCACGCCGGGGCCCTCGCCGGCGCCAAGGAGATCCAGGACGCCGAGCGTATCCGACTCACCGGCGGCACCCCGCCCGAAAAGCAGATCCAGCTCGCCCTCTTTCTGGCTTCCGAACGCTCCAATCACATCAGCGGAAAGTTCCTCCACGTCAACGACGATTGGAAGCGCCTCGAAAACGAAAATATGCATCCCGAGGTCTTCACCCTGCGCCGCCTCCAGCGAGTCTGATTCCGGTATTTCATCCTTGAAACTCTGAATTATGCGATCATCGAGTCATGCCTGCGCGCATTCGATTCGGACTCTTCCTGCTGCTCTGCGCCGCGGTGGCCTCTCCGCAAACGCATTCCGGCAAAAAACACCTGCTGGCCATCGGTGCCAGTAAAGGCTTCCAGCACGACTCCATCTCCCACGCCATGGCCACCTATGAAAGGCTCGGCCGCGAATCTGGCCTGTGGGATACCTTTATCCGCACCGATACGCAGCTCCTTACCAAAAAGAAGCTCGGCAACAACGCCAAAAACCTGGACTATTTTGACGCCGTGTATTTTTACACGACCGGCGAACTGGATATGGACGAAGAGCAAAAAGCCGCCCTGCTCTCCTTCGTGCGCGACGAGGGCAAAGGCTTTATCGGCGGCCACAGCGCGGCGGATACGTTCTACCAGTGGCACGAATACGGCGACATGATCGGCGCCTATTTCGACCTGCATCCCTGGCACAAGCTGGTCCGGGTCAATGTCGAGGACCGCGCCTTTCCGGCCACCCGCCATCTGCCCGCTCAGATCGAAGTCACCGACGAAATCTACCAGTTCAAGGAGCCCTACTCCCGCGAGCACGTCCGCGTGCTGATGAGCATCGACCCCAGTTCCGTGGACCTGAATGCCAAAATGGTGCACCGTACCGACAGGGACTTCGCCCTCGTCTGGGTGAAGCGCTACGGCAAGGGCCGCGTCTTCTTCAACGCCCTCGGCCACGAGGACCAGATCTACGACCGCCCCGACATGCAGAAGCTCATGCTCGAAAGCGTGAAGTGGGTCATGGGGCTCAGCGAAGGCGACTCCACCCCGCGCCCCCGGACCGACTGAGCGCGGTATGATTTCCCGGAAGGCGCAATCTCATGAAAAAAACCTGTCTTCTGGGAATCCTGTTGCTGTGCACGGTAGCCGCGGCGCCGGCCCAGCGCAAAAAACTCCTGGCCATCGGCGAAGTGAAGGGCTATCAGCACGACTCCGTCTCCCACGCCCTCGCCACGCTGGAAAAGCTGGGCCGGCAGACCGAACTTTGGGATACCTACATCCGCACAGACTCTCAGTTAATCACCAAGAAGAAGCTCGAAGCCAACGCCAAAAACCTGGACTACTTTGACGCCGTCTTCTTTTACACCACCGGCGAGCTCGATCTCGACGCGGAGCAGAAAGCCTCCCTGCTTTCCTTCGTCCGCGACGACGGCAAAGGCTTCCTCGGCGCCCACAGCGCCACCGATACGTTTTATCAGTGGCCCGAATATGGCGACCTGATCGGCGCGTATTTCGACCAGCACCCCTGGAACCAGGTCCACGTGGGCATTCGCGTCGAGGACCGCAACTTCCCCGCCACCGCGCACTTCTCCCCCTACTTCGCCATCTACGACGAAATCTACCAGTTCAAGGCGCCCTACTCCCGCGACAAGCTGCACATCCTCATGAGCGTCGATCCCAAGACCGTGGACCTCAACAACCCGCGCGTCCACCGCACCGACCATGACTTCGCTGTCACCTGGACGCACAACTACGGCAAGGGCAGGGTCTTCTATTCCTCCCTCGGCCACCGCGAAGAAGTCTGGGACCGGTCTGATATTCAAACCATGTGGATCGAAGCCCTGAAGTGGGCCATGCGCATCCCCGACTCGCGGCCGTAACGCCTACCCGCTCCGCTTCAATTGCCCGCACGCCGCGAAAATGTCCAACCCCCGCGGCTTGCGCACGAAGCACGGCGTCGCCCGCCGCACAATCCGCTGGAAGCTGGCCACCCGCTCCGGCGCCGGCGTGTCGAAGGGAATCTCGGGCCCCGGATTTAGCGCGATCAGGTTCACCTTGGCGTTGAGGTTGGCCAGCAGCCGCACCACCCGCCGCGCGTCCGCGTCGCTGTCGTTCACGCCTTTCAGCAGCACATATTCGAAAGTCAGCTTCTCCCACGGCCGCAGCGGATAGGCCTTACACGCCGCCAGCAGGTCCTTCAGGTGATACTTCCGCGTGATGGGCATCAGCTCCTGCCGCATCTCCTCGGTGGAAGCGTTCAGGGAAATCGCCAGCTTCGGCCGCACCGCTTCGCGGCCCATCTCCTCGATCTTGGGAATGATGCCCGCCGTCGAAAGCGTGATCCTCCGCGGCGAAAGCCCGAACCCCGCCGGGTCGCTCAGCAGGCGGGTGGCCTTCAAAACGTTGGCCAGGTTCAGCAGCGGCTCGCCCTGGCCCATCATCACGATGTTCAGCCGCCCGCCCTCCTGCCGCAGTCCGTTGTCGCGGCACACCACCAGCACCTGGCCCACGATCTCGCCCGCCGTCAGGTTCCGTTCCAGCCCCAGCAGCGCCGTCATGCAGAACTTGCAGTCCACCGGACAGCCCACCTGGCTTGAGATGCAGAGGGTGTCCCGCTCGCCTTCCGGCATCCGCACGGTCTCCACCGTGCGCCCGTCTTCCAGCCGCAGCAGGTACCGCCGCGTGCCGTCCGCCGATTCGTACCTCCGCGCGATCTCCGGTTGCCCCACCCGGTGCTGCCCTGCCAGTTCCGCCCGCAGCGCCGCCGGCAAGGTGGAAATCTGCACCAGTTCCTCCGCCTGCCCGCGATACAAAGCGTCGTAAAGCTGCCTCGCGCGAAACGCCGGCAAGTCCGGCCCCAAGGCCTCCCGGATCTCCGTAAGTTCCATGCCTAGAAGGGGTTGCGCCATCTATAGCTATTCTAACAGGCGCCGCGCTATCCTAATGAATGTAAAGGAACTCCTGCCTCTTCTTCTGGAATGCTCACATCTCTTAGCCCCGTCCGCGACATCGAAATGACCCGGCTGGACAACGGTGTCCGCGTCATCACCGAGGCCATGCCGCATGTCCGGTCCGTCTCCGTCGGCATCTGGATAGGTACCGGGTCGCGCCGGGAAACCCCCGAGCAGAACGGCATCTCCCACTTCATCGAGCACATGCTTTTCAAGGGCACTACGTCCCGCTCCGCCGAAGACATTGCCCGCTCGGTGGACTCCATCGGCGGTAACCTCGACGCCTTCACCGCCAAGGAACTGGTCTGCTTCAATACCAAGGTTCTCGATCAGCACCTCTCCCTGGCCTTCGACGTCCTCGCCGACCTGGTGCTTCATCCCCTCTTCCGTGAAGAAGACATCGCCCGGGAAAAGGGCGTCATCCTCGAAGAGCTCAAAATGGAGGCGGACAGCCCGGACTACCTGGTCCATGAAATCTTCACCGCCAACTTCTGGAAAGATCATCCCCTGGGCAAGCCCATCCTGGGCACGCGCGAAACCGTCAAACGCTTTGACCGCGCCATGATCGAGAACTACTACCGGGGTGTGTACACCCCTGCCAACCTGGTCATCACCGCCGCTGGCAACCTCACCCACGAGGGTGTTGTCGATCTGGCTCGCCGGCATTTCGAGCCGCTTGCCCCCGTCCCCACGATGCCCCTCGAGCCCGCCCCCACCACGCACGCCCGCATCGCCCTGCGCAACAAGAAATCCCTGGAGCAGGTGCACCTCTGCCTGGGCGTGCCTTCCTATCCGCTGCCCCACGAGCAGCGCTTCGCCTGTTACGTGCTCAATACCCTGCTCGGCGGCGGCATGAGTTCCCGCCTGTTCCAGGACATCCGCGAGCGCCAGGGGCTGGCCTACGCCGTGTTCTCCGAGCTCAACCCCTACCGCGACACCGGCTGCCTCGCCATTTACGCCGGCACCTCCATCGAATCCGCCCGCCAGGTTGTCGAGTCCATCATGAAGGAGTTCCGCCAGCTCAAGCAGGAGCGCGTCAGCGCCGAAGAACTCCGCCGCGCCAAGGACCACCTCAAAGGCTCCCTCATGCTGAGCCTCGAATCCACCTCCAGCCGCATGTCCAACCTGGCTCGCCAGGAAATGTACTTCGGGCGGTTCTTCAGCCTCGACGAACTGGTGGAAAGCATCGAATCCGTGACCGCTGATGACGTGCAGCGCATCGCCCAGACTTTCTTCGACCCCCGGCAAATCGCCCTCACCGTGCTGGGCAACCTCGATGGCTTCCGCATCGGCCGCGAGGACCTGACCTGCTGAAAGTATGCTCGCTGGTTACCGAGCCGCGACCGCAGGGAGCGGTAAGTCGCTAGGTATGACCAGACTCCTGCGGCTCTGCGCCGTTCTGCTGATCAGCCTGGGCGCCGCGAGCGCCGTCGATTGGAAAGCGCTCCAACCACAGGGCTACGTCAGCGATTTCTCCGGCGTGGTCGATACCGCCAGCAAAATCGAACTAGGCACGTATTGCGCCACCGTGGAGCGCGCCACCGGTGCCCAGATCGCCCTGGTGACCATCCCGACGCTTGAGGGCGAGCCCATCGAAGACGTGGCCAACACCATCTTTCGCGCCTGGGGCATCGGCCAGAAAGGGAGCAACGAAGGGATCATGCTGCTGTTGGTCACCGGCGACCGGCGCAGCCGCCTTGAGGTGGGCTACGGCCTGGAACCCTATATCCCGGACGGCATGGCCGGCAGCATCCTGCGCGAAATGCGCCCCGCGCTGCGCCAGAATCAATACGGCGAGGCCCTCAAAGCCGCGGCCCAGATGATCGGCTCGCGGATCGCGCAGGCCAAGGGCGTTTCTCTCGACGCTCCGCTTCGCCGCCGCATCCACCCCCGCACACGGGATTCCATCCCCTGGCCCGTGCTTCTCGGGGGCCTCTTTGTGCTCTTGTGGCTGCTGCGCGCCGGCGGCGCCGGGTATGGCGGAGGCGGCGGCTTCTTGCCCGGCCTGATCCTCGGCGGTATGATGGGCCGCTCCTCCTGGGGAGGCCGCGGTAGCGGTGGCTTCGGCGGCTATGACTCCGGCGATAGCTTCGGCGGCTTCGGCGGCGGCGATTCCGGAGGAGGTGGCGCCTCCAGCGATTGGTAGTTCCCTATGGAACGCTTGCTCACCCAGCTCTCGGACAAGTTGCAAAAGGCCTTCGGCGATCGCCTGGTCTCCGTCGTGCTCTACGGTTCCGCCGCCGGCGGCAACCACCACGGCCGCTTCTCCGATATCAACATCCTCTGCGTGCTCAGCCGCGTCACCCCTGAAGAGCTGCGCCTCTCCCGCGATATCTTCCAGTGGTGGCGCGAGCACGAAAATCCCGCCCCCCTGCTGCTCAGCGAGCACGAGATGCAGACCTCCACGGACTGCTTCGCCATCGAGTTCCACGATATCCAGCGCCAGCACCGCATCCTGTTCGGCAAGGATGTCGTCACTCCCCTGGTGATCGACGATTCCTTCTACCGTGCCCAGGTGGAGCACGACCTCCGCGCCAAGCTCCTGCGCCTCCGCCAGAAAGCCTCCGGCCTGCTCGAGGACCCGGACCTCCTGCGCCGCCTCCTGGCCGATTCGGTCTCCACCTTCTGCGTCCTGTTTCGCCACGCCCTGCTGCTCCACGGCATCGACGCCGGCATGCACAAGCGCGACGTGATCGCCCGCGCGCGGGAGGCCTTCGGCCTCGATCCGCGGCCCTTCGAGCAACTGCTGGACCTCCGCGAAGGCCGCCTCAAGCCCCGCGATCTGGAGCCTGCTAGCGTGCTGTCCGCCTGCCTGGAAGGCATCGGCAAGGTCATCGATGCCGTGGACCGGCTGGAAAAGGGCCAACTGGAAAATCTATGAAAGTCTTCCTGATCATCGTCGTCGTTCTGCTGCTCTGCGGCCTGGCCTGCGGCAGCAAGTACATTTCGGTGCGCAATGAGCTGGTCACTCACAAGGAGGCCATCGACGCGGCCTGGGCCCAGGTGGACGTCGCCCTCCAGCGCCGTGCCGACCTCATCCCCAACCTGGTCGAAACCGTGAAGGGCTACGCCAAGCACGAGGAAAGCGTCATCAAGGACGTGGCCGACGCCCGCGCCGCCCTGGGCGGAGCCCGCACGCCTCAGGAAAAAATCCAGGCCAATTCCCAGCTCGATGGCGCCCTCTCCCGCCTGCTGGTGGTCGTCGAAAACTACCCCCAGTTGCGCGCCAACGAGAATTTCCTGCGTCTCCAGGACGAATTGGCCGGCACGGAAAACCGCATCGCCGTCGAGCGCCGGAAGTACAATGAAACGGTGCAGCGGTACAACACCCAAATCGGTCTCTTCCCGGATAATATCGTGGCGTCCCTTTCGGGCTTCACCCGGAACGACGCCTATTTCAAAACCGAGCCGGGTGCCCGTACCGCGCCCAAGGTTGCATTCTGATTCCGCGGGACGGGCGCTTTGCCGGTCCGCTCATGAGGTCATTCTATGTTTGGCAACTATATCAACGGAGAGTGGGTGGAGCGCGGCTCCACGTTTGAGAATCGGAATCCCGCCAACACCGGCGAGGTGGTCGGCGTTTTCGTGAAGGGCACGCCCCAGGATGTCGAGGACGCCGCCGGCGCGGCGGCCGCAGCCCTGCCCGCCTGGTCCGCCCTGAGCGGCCCGGCCCGCGGCGCCATCCTCTTCAAAGCTGCCGACATCCTCGACCAGCGCTTCGAACAGGTTTCCGCTGAAATGACCCGCGAGGAGGGCAAAACCCTCCCCGAAGCCAAGGGTGAGGTGCGCCGCTCCATCAACATCTTTCGCTACTTCGCGGGCGAAGGCTCCCGCATGCCCGGTATGATCGTGCCCTCCGAGCGCGATCGCGTGCACATGTTCGCTCTGCGCAAACCCGTCGGCGTGGTCGGCCTGGTCACCCCCTGGAACTTCCCCAGCGCCATCCCCGCCTGGAAGCTGGCCCCCGCGCTCATCTGCGGCAACACCGTGGTGCTGAAACCCGCCTCCGCCGCGCCCCTCAGCGCCTGGCGCATCGTCGAAGCTCTTCACGAAGCCGGGCTGCCCAAGGGCGTGGTCAATTTTGTGGCTGGCTCCGGCGGCGAGCTCGGCCAGGCCCTCATCCAGGCCAAGCCGCTGAAGGCGGTTTCCTTCACCGGCTCCTGCCAGATCGGCAACTGGCTGCACGCCGAGGCTTCCAAGCGCCGCCTGCGCATCCAGCTCGAAATGGGCGGCAAGAACCCCACCATCGTGCTCGCCGACGCCGATTTCAACCTGGCGGTTGAAAATGTCGCCAACGCCGCCTTCTTCTCCACCGGCCAGAAATGCACGGCCACCAGCCGCGCCATCGTCGAAGACGCCATCTACGACCGCTTCGTCGCCGCCCTGGTCGAACGCACCCGCAAACTCAAGGTCGGTGACGGCATGCAGCCCGGCGTGCACATTGGCCCCTGCGTCGATGAGGCCCAGATGAACACCGTCCTGCGCTATATCGATATCGGCAGGAAGGAAGCCGGCGCCCCCCTGATCGGCGGCCAGCGGCTCACCGGCGATGGCTACGACCAGGGCTACTTCGTCGCCCCCACCATCTTCTCCGAAGTCACCGAGCAGATGACCATCGCCCAGGAAGAGATCTTCGGCCCCGTGCTGGCCGTAATGCGCGCCAAAGACTTCGAGGACGCCATGCGCATCGCCAACAACATCCCCTTCGGCCTGTCCTCTTCCATCCAGACCACCAATCTCTCCCGCGTCTTCGAATACGTCTACCGCAGCGAGGCGGGCCTGCTGACCATCAACCTGCCCAGCGCCGGCGTCGAGTACCAGCTTCCCTTCGGCGGCACCAAGGACTCCAGCTTCGGCCCCAAGGAACAGGGCCCCGCCGCCATGGAATTCTACAGCGACTACAAAACCGTCTATATCAAGTACTGAAATTCATGCGCCTTGGACAAATCAAACCGAATGGCGGCGTCATCGCCGCGGTCTTCGAGGGCGACCTCGCCCGGCCCATCCCCAATCACACGCTCTGCGACCTGATTCATCGCGCCGAGGCCGAGGGCGTTTCCGAGAGCAAGCTGGCCGCGCAGCTCGCCAGCCGCCACGGCGAGCGCCGCACCCCCGTGCTCGCCATTCACCCGCCCGAGGTCTGGGCCTGCGGGTGTACCTATGAAATGAGCGCCTCCTTTCGCGATTCCGAGCACGGTACCCGCGAAGGTATGTACGCCTACGTCTACCGCCAGCCGCGCCCCGAGATCTTCTTCAAGGGCACCTCGCGCGTTTGCGTAGCTTCCGGCCAGCCCATCGGCATCCGCGCGGATTCCAAATTCACCGCGCCCGAGCCCGAGCTCGCCGTGGTGCTGGGCAGCAGGGGCCGCATCGTGGGGTACACCCTGGCCAACGACGTCTCCGCCTGGGATATCGAGCGCGAAAATGCGCTCTACCTCCCGCAGTCCAAAGTCTATTCGGCCTGCTGCTCCCTGGGGCCGGTCATCCTCACCGCCGACGAGCTGCCCGATCCCTACAACCTCGAGATGACCTGCACCATCACCCGCGGAGACCAAACCGTCTTCTCCGGCAGCGTCTCCACCGCCAGGTTGCACCGCCGCTTCGAGACCTTGATCGAATACCTGTTGCGCGCCAACCCCGTGCCCGTCGGCACGGTCCTGCTCACCGGCACCGGTATCATCGTCCCTGAATCTGCGGCCCTCGCTCCGGGTGACGTGGTTTCCATCCGCATCCCCGAGATCGGCGAGCTCTCCAACCCGGCCGTGATCGTCGAGTGATGGAGCGCCTCCAGCAAATCGCCGCCGGCCTCGGCATCGGCCGCATCCGGCGGCATATCTTTTTGTGCTGCGATCAGACCAAGCCCAAGTGCTGTCCCAGAGAGGTCGGCCTGGAAGCCTGGGAGTTTCTGAAGAAGCGCTTGGCCGAGCTCGGCCTGCTCTGCGGAGAGAACTGCGTCTACCGCACAAAGGTCAATTGCCTGCGCATCTGCGAGCAGGGCCCCATTGCCGTGGTCTATCCGGAGGGCGTCTGGTATCATTCGGCCACCCCCCAGGTCCTGGAGCGCATCATCCAGGAACACCTGATCGCCGGCCGCCCTGTGGAAGACTATCTCTTCGCCCGCTCGAACACCAGGTAATACTGATACGGCAGCAGGTCATAGCTCGCTGCCTTGCGAAACCCGGCTGCGGCCAGCTCCCCGATCACCTGCTCCTCGGAGAGCCGCATCTCCAGCGGAGGCCCCATTGGCGTCGGCTTCTTGAAGAAATCGATGTTCACGATCCGCCCGCCCGGTTTCAGCGCCCGTTCCAGTTTGGCGTAGTACGCCGCGCGGTTTTCGATGTGATGCAGCACGTCGCAGATAAAGATCAGGTCCACGGAACGGGCCGCCAGCTTCGGATCGTCCGGGGTTGCCAGCACCGTTTCCAGGTTGGCCGGCGCGTCCCGGCGTGCGTACTCCAGCAGTTTGGGATCGATGTCCACGGCGTACACCTTGGCTGCCCGCCGTGCCAGCCGCCGCGAAAAATAACCCGTTCCCGCGCCGATATCCGCCACCACGTCCCCCGGCTTCAGGCGCAGTGCCTCCACCACCTGGTCCGGCAGCTGCCAAAGGTCCCGCTGCGGATCGTTCAAGACCCGTGCGTACTCTTCGGCCGATCGCGGCGGATGGTGCTGCTGCGCCGTCTGCCCGAACGCCGCCGCCCCCAGCATCAACACCCACAGCCACCTGCTTGGTCTCATGCCTCCTCCTCGGGTCCCTCCTCCGGCGGCTCGAAAGCGTCCAGCAGTTCCGGGTTCCGGGCGAACTTCTTCAGTACCCGCACGATGTTACCCGAAGCAAATCCTGCCCGCGCCAGCCGCCGGTACGCCGCCGCCAGGTCCTTATCCTCCTGAAACAGTCCTTCCCGTGGCGCCAGCCGGTACTTCCGGCGCAGAAAATCCTCGATCAGTTCCTCCTCGTTGACGTCTTCGTAGACCTTCCGCACGCTGCGCTCGGCCAGCGCCGGCGCCACCCGCCGCTGCCGCAGGTCCGCCAGCACCCGCGCTTTTCCCATACGTTGGTTCTCCAGCCGCGACACCGCGTAGCTCTCCGCGAATTTCCGGTCGTCCAGGTAGCCGGATTCCTTCAGCCGCGCCAGCGTGGCTTCCACGTCCGCCAGCCGCTCCGCTCTTCGCCGCAGTTTCTCCCGCAGCTCTCCCGCCGAGTGCGCCCGCCCCGCCAGCAGCCGCAGCGCGTATTCCCACAACCCCTCGCCGTCCAGCCGCGCCGGCCCTCGCTTCCGCATGGATTCGGATTCCTCTGTCTGATTGTATAAAAGTTTGCCGATAGGGTACCTTAAAAGAAGGGCTCGACAAGAACCTCGGAGTATACTGAAGCAAGGTCTTCGGTACTCAGGGAAGTCATCGAAACTGGAGGAATTGAGAGATGGAAAGAAATGGCTTCGCAAACTTCCTGCTCGGGCTGGGCGTCGGTGTCGGCATCGGCATGCTGTTCGCGCCTAAGTCCGGCGGCGAGACCCGGGAGCTGATCAAATCCAAGGCCGGCGAGGGCAAGGATTTCATCAAGCAGCGGGCTACCGAGATCAAGGACACGGCCGGCGATCTGGTCGAGAAAGGCAAGGACATGATCGGCAAGCAGAAGGACAGCCTCGCCGACGCAGTGGCTGCCGGAAAACAGGCCTACCGGGAGGCCATGGCTCCGGAGCCCCCGGTTGAACCCAGCGCTCAATAATTCGATTCGCGGAAAAATTTTCCCCATGTCTGAGGACGTGTTCCGGTTCGTTATTGCGGCAGGCGTGGTCCTCGCCGGCATTGCTTTCGTGGTGCAGGCGGCCGTCCTGCTCGCCCTCTATCGCGTGACCAAGGGAGGCCAGGACCGCTTCGCGCCGCTCGCCGAGAACGCCGGGCCGATCCTCAGCTCCACTCGTAACTTACTGCAAACACTGGATCAGAACACGCCTCGCATCAACGAGATTGTGCAGGACATTTCCGCCGTTACCCACTCGGCGCGCGAACAGGCAGCCCGCTTAAACGCGCTGGTCGAGGATGCCACCACGCGCGCCACCCGCCGCCTGGCGGAACTCGACCAGACCGTGGATCTCGCCGTCGAGCAGGTTGAACAGACCGGCGAATCCGTCAAGCGCGCGGTTCTCCGCCCCTTGCGCGAGGTCAACGCCATCCTGATCGGGGTCCGCACGGCCGTGCTCACCTACGCTCAGGGAAACCGCCGTCCCTCCGTGGACCACGCCACGCTGGATGAGGAAATGTTTATCTGACTCGCTCGGTCCGCCAATGGAACCGGGCCGCGACCGGAGGGAGGGGGATTACGCGGCTTTCTGGATCTTCCCGGAACGGATGCACGCCGTGCACACCCGCAGGCGCTTGGTGGCTCCATCGATCACCGCGCGCACCGTTTGCAGGTTGATGTTCCAGCGCCGCTTCGTGACATTATGGGCGTGACTGATGCGGTGGCCAAACTGCGGCCCGCGGCCGCAAACTTCACAAACTCGTGCCATGCGACAGAAATCTCCTCGGAAGTGCGAAGCTCCTATTTTACCAGCGCCCCCGTTCCCCCCGCAACCACACTACACTGAGGAAAGAACCCGTGACCGAATTCAATCACATTCACCTGCGCGACGGCGAGGAATGGGTGTGCGGCCGCACCATGGCCTTTGATCAAATGGAACTCATCCGCTGCGAGGCCCGCGACCCCGATGAGGAGGAGGCCTGCCGCCGCTGCTCGGAACAGATCCTGGCGCATTTCGGCGCCGTCATGCACGTTCACTGAACCGGGTGCGGCGCTTCTGGCACAACCTGCTGGCCATCCTGCTGGGCAACCTGTGCTATTTCAGCCTCCAGCGCTGGCTGCCCGTAGGGGCGCGCCACACCCCCTTCGCCATCGACTGGGGCCTGGCCGTAGACTTCTGGTTCTGCCTGGTCTTTTGGGGCCTGCTCCGCTTCTTCCGCTACTTCCGCTGATCCCGTTCCGCGCGGCGGCTCAAAAATGCCTCCGCAGATCCTCGAACCGTTCTACCTCCAGCAGCCTCCCGTCCACCCGCCGGATTTCCTGGCGCTCCAGCGTCCAGGTGTGCGCGTGCGGCACGAACACCGCCCGCAGCCCCGCTTCGAGCGCCGGGTTGATGTCGGATTTCGGACTGTTGCCCACCATCCACGTGCGCGCCGGGTCCAGCCCCCGCTCCACCACCAGCCGGCGGTAGGCCGCCGCGTCTTTCTCTTTCACGATGGCCGTGTGCGCGAAGTACCCCTCCAGCCCCGAGCGGTCCAGCTTCAGTCTCTGCTCCTCCGGGTGCCCTTTGGTGAACAGCGTCAGCTCGTGCCGCCCCGCCAGGTACTCCAGCGTCTCCGGCACCCCCTCGATCACCTCCATGGGACGCTCCAGAATCCGCTCCGCGAAGGACATCACCGCTTCCAGGTCCCCTTCGCGCACCTCCCGCTCCACCAGCCGCGCGTAACACTGCTTGAGGTTCCGCCCGAAGTTCAGCGAGCCGTATCCGTGAATCTTCGCATTCGCCAGTTCGATCTCGTCCAGCACCGCCCGCACTTCGTGCGGACCCAGCCGCGAGTGGTCCAGGTAGTCGCAAAACTCCGCGAACGCCTGCTCGAAATAGATGTTGTTCTCCCAAAGCGTATCGTCCGCGTCAATCAGCAAAAAGAACCGTTCGTGCATCTCCCCCCGTGGTGCCGCTTCACTTCGCCTTTTCCGGCTTGAGCCGGAACGGAATCTCCACGATCACGTCCACTGCTACCGGCGCGCCGGCCCGCTCCGCCGGCGCAAATTCCCACTTGGACAAAGCCTCCTCGGCGCTGCGGTCCAGCCGGTCGTCCAGTTTCTGCAACAGGGCGACTTGCGCCACATGCCCGTCGGTCCCGATCACCCCCCGCAGCCGCACGTTGCCCTCCACCCGGTCCGCCATCGCCGAGGCGTAATACTTGGGGTCCACCTTGCGCAGCGGCACCGGCAGGCGCATGGCGCTGTGGGCTCGCTCGGGCAAGTCCCGCTCCGCAAACCACAGGGTCCAGCTCCCCGAGTAGCTGCTCACATTCGGCATCTGGATCGCCAACCGGTAGACCACCCTGCCGGCGAAAGAAGGATCAGGAGGAGGTTCGCTGGCCGCCGCCCCCCCGTCTTCCCCGGGCATCACCGGCGCCTGCGTGCGCAGGGCCGCTTGCAGGTTGGCAATCGAGGTCGGCGCCGCGCGCGCCACCAGCACCGGCTTCGCCGGCGCCGGGCCGCCTCCGCGCACCATTAGGTCCGGTACGAAAATGCGCGCTCCGTTCACCGGCTCGCCGTCCCCGCCTTTATTCCGCACTTCGGGTCCCGCCGAGAACCGTGCCGGCCGCGACCCTTCCGGCAGGGGCCCCTCCAGCCGCTCGGTGGGAGCCAGCCCCACCACCGCCAGCCGCACGCTGCCGCTCCCCGGCGCCGCGTTCACCGCCGGGGCATCCGGCAGCGCCGGGGCGCTGCCGCCCCCACCTGCCTCCCCGGCCGGCGTACCTTGCGGGACTGTGAACTGCCGCACTGGCCGCGCCATCTCCGTCGGCAGCCCAACCGCCCCCCCGCCCGGCTTGGCGCCCGGCAGGACCGGCGCCGCCTCCAGCGCCAGGGGTTTCACCTGTGGACCCGGCTGCTCCTCCGGCGCTGTGAAAGAGCGCACGGGCCGCGCCATTTTCATCGGTAGCGCCGGCGGCCCGGGCGGCCGCGCCGCCGCAATCTGCGGAGCCGCCTCCAGCGTCAGCGACGCCTCCCCGGCCGGCGTCCGCTCCGGCGGTGGCACGAACAGCTTGGGTTTGGGCGGCGGCGCGGGCGCCCGAGGCGCTGGAGCCACCGCCAGCAGGTTCGGCGACCGCACTTCCTGCTGCAATTCCAGCCGCGGCGCCGGCTCCCAGATCAACTGCCGCGCCCGTGGCGCTTTGGCCTGCGAGACAACCTCCTGCCGCGCCTTTACCCGCGCCTCCGGCGGCTGCGAAATCCCGTGCCGCTCCAGCGGCGACACGTCCGGCAGCTTCTCCCGGAACGTGTACCACACCAGCTTGTGCTCGTGGGGCGCGATGACCTGAGCGTAAAGCGAGCGCGGCGCCTCTTCCGCCCCCGGCGGAGGCCCCCACGCCACCCAGCCCAGCAAAGCCCCGTGCAGGACCAGCGAAGACAGCCCCGGCGCCGGCTTGGGGGTAAACGCCATCGCGCCCTTACGTGGCCCCCCGCTTCCCGCCGAACCCATTCTGCGGCGCGGCCTTCTTCATCCGCACAATCTGTTGCTGCCGCGGAATGAATTCCGTCAGGAATTCGCGCAACTCCCGCAGCCGTTCCGCCTCCGAGCGAGTCCGCAGCAGCAGGTTCAGGAAATCCGTGTCCGGGATTCCCTGCGCCAGTTGAAAACTGAGCTGTTCGTCCTTCAGGTCGGGCTGCCCGTACCCGGGCGTCTCCCCCGTCTCCAGCAGCGCCCGGTATTGCTCCAGCACCTGCCGCCGCATCTCCTCGGTCACCGGCTCCTGGTCGTCGTCGTCGAAGTATTCCACTTCCCCGCGCAGATACTCCCGCTCCTCGTTCAGGAACAGGATCTCGAACCGCCGCCGTCCCGACGTCAGGATGTCCATCCGCCCGTCCGGGTATTCCTTCAAAACCTTCTCCACCACGACCGTGCATCCGGCGTTCACAATCCCCTCGTCTTTCGCCAAAACGATCCCGAACTCCGAGCGGTCGTGGATGGCTTCCCCCACCATCTTCTTGTAGCGCTCTTCGAAAATATGCAGGGGCAGCGGCGTACGCGGAAAAACCACTACCTGCAGTGGAAACAGCGGGAGTAGCCCGGCCGGCATGGTACCATTATTGCGTCTCAAACCCGTTCGGGCAATTCACGCCAACTCATGCAAATTGAAGGCCAAGTTGTCCTCATCACCGGCGCCTCCGAAGGCATTGGAGCGGCCTGTGCCGCGGCTTTCCGCAAGCGCGGCGCGCGCCTCTCCCTCACCGCCCGCTCGGAAGACAGGCTGCGAGCCGCCGGCGGCCCGGACGCCCTCGTTACCCCCGGCGATATCACCCTCCCGGAGACTCGCGAACGGGTCGTCCGCCGCACCTTGGAGCACTACGGCGCCATCGACATTCTGGTCAACAACGCCGGCATGGGCCTGTATACGGCCGCCTGGCAGGCTTCCGACGAAGACACCCGCCGCCTTTTCGAACTCAACGTCTTTGCCCCTCTGGCCCTCTCCCGCCTGGTCATTCCCCACATGCGCGAGCGCCGCCGCGGCATGATCGTGAACATCGGCTCCATGGCCGGAAAAATGACCCTCCCCTGGTTCACGCTCTATAGCGTCACCAAGTACGCTCTGGGCTCGCTCACCGAGGGACTCCGCATGGAGCTGCTGGCCGATGGGGTCCACGCCATGCTGGTCTGCCCGGCGTACGTGAAAACCAGCTTTCAGAAACACGCCATGGGCAGCCGCCCCCCAGCCAAGGTCGTCAAAGGGAAGAACTTCGCCATCTCCGCCGAGGAGTGCGCCGCCGACGTAGTGCGCGGCGTCGAGCGCAATGCCCGCACTGTCGTCACACCCCGCTACGGCTGGATCATCATCGCCGTTGCACGCCTCTTCCCTTCCGTGATGCAATCGCAATTGGCCGGCATCAACCGGCACGTATGATTCTCAAGCTCAAGCGCACCCCCGGCATCTACCTGGTGGGCTTCATGGGTTCCGGAAAAAGCACCATTGGCCGGCTGCTGGCCGACCGCCTGGGCTGGGACTTCGTGGACCTCGATGAGGTCATTGAAGCCCAGGAAAACATGGCCATCTGCGAGATCTTCGAAAGCCGCGGCGAAGCCGAATTCCGGCGCCTCGAAGCCGCGGCCATCCACGCCCGCGTGCGCCAGATTGAACGCGGCTCCCCCAGCGTGCTGGCGCTCGGCGGAGGAGCCTTCATCCAGCCCGGCATTTTTGATCTCGTGCAGGAGCACGGCATCACCGTCTGGCTGGACTGCCCCTTCCACATCGTGGAGCGCCGCGTCCAACAAGCCACCCACCGGCCCCTGGCGCGCGATCCCCAAATCTTCCGGCAACTGTTCGACGCCCGCCTGGAGGGCTACCGCCGCGCCCACTACCACATCCCGATCCAAAGCGATGACCCCGAAGACGCCGTCAACGCTATCCTCCGCCTCCCGCTCTTCTAGCGGCCGCTCCCACGAAGCCGCCCTGCGCCGCCACGCCCGTGCCATCTTCCAATCCGCCCTCCGCGCCGCCGATCCCTTCTCCGCCGTCGAGCGCCGTCTCCGTTCCGCGGACTTCTCCCACTTCCGCCATATCTACGTGCTGGGCGCCGGCAAGGCCGGCGCCTCCATGGCCCGCGCCGTCGAGCGGGTCCTCGGGCGCCGGATCACCGCCGGGCTGCTCAACGTCAAATACGGCCACGTCTCCCCGCTGCGCCATATCGAGCTCAACGAGTGCGGCCACCCCGTGCCGGATGCCGCCGGCGTCTCCGGCGCCGAACGCATCGCCGCCCTGGCCTCCCAGGCCGGCAACGACGACCTGGTCCTCTGCCTGATCTCCGGCGGCGCCTCCGCGCTCCTGCCCCTGCCCGCCGGCCCGGTCATTCTCGAGGAGAAGCAGGCCACCACCCGCCTGCTGCTCGCCTGCGGCGCCAACATCCACGAGATCAACGCCGTCCGCAAGCACATCTCCCGCATCAAGGGCGGCCAGCTTGCCCGCCTGGCGCATCCCGCCGCCGTCAGGTCGCTCCTGCTCTCCGATGTCATCGGCGATAACCTCGATGTCATCGGCTCCGGTCCCACGGCGCCCGACGCCTCCACTTTCCGCTCCGCCTGGGACATCCTGGCCAAATACGATCTCTGCGAGCGTGTGCCGGCCTCCGTCCGCGCCCGCCTCGAACAGGGATTGCGCGGCGAAATTCCCGAAACCCCCAAGCCCGCCGACCCGGTCTTCACCCGCGTCCGCAACCACGTTGTCGGCAGCAACCGCCTGGCCGTGGACGCCGCCGCCGCCCGCGCCCGCGAACGCGGCTTCCGTACCCTGGTGCTCTCCACCTTCATCGAGGGCGAGACCCGCGATGTCGCGCGCATGCACGCCGCCATCGCTCGCGAAATCTGCTCTTCCGGCCGCCCCCTCAAGCCGCCTGCCTGCCTCATCAGCGGCGGCGAAACCACCGTCACGCTGCGCGGCTCCGGCCTGGGCGGCCGCAATCAGGAATTCGTCCTGGCTGCCGCCATCGATATCGCCGGCCTGCCCGACGTCGTCGTCCTCAGCGCCGGCACGGACGGCACCGACGGCCCCACCGACGCCGCAGGGGCCATCGCCGACGGCCGCACCCTCGCCCGCCGCCCCGAAGCTCCCGCCTTCCTCGCCGCCAACGATTCCTACCACTACTTCCAGTCTCTTGGCGACCTCATCCTCACCGGCCCCACCCACACCAACGTCATGGATGTGCGCATCGTCCTGGTGGGACCCGCCCCGGCCCGTCGCGCATAATGGAACCCATGGGCTTCTGGCGCAAAGAGGTCATCGACCCCGCCCTCGACCACGAGACCGCCCGGCACATCCGCGAGCAGTTGGAATGGATCGCCCGCGAGCCTGCCAACGCCCGGCCCTACTACCATCTGGCGCAGCTTTACCGGGTGCAGGGGAAACAGGACGAAGCCCTCGCCTTGCTGCTCGAAGCCGTTTGCCTGGACGCCTCTCTCGCCCCGGCCCACGTCGCGCTGGCCGAAATCTACGCCGTGCGCGCCGACTATCCCGCCGCCTGGCGTCACGCCCGCGCGGCTCAACAGCACGGCGACCCGCAAGCCGTCGCCCTGCTCAGCCGACACGGAATATGCGAATCCACTGGCTCGTAATCGGTATCGGTGACATCACCACGAAACGCGTCCTCCCGGCCATCCAGGCCGAGCCTCGCAGCGAACTATTTGGCATCGTCACGCGGGATCCCGCCAAGGCCGCGCCCTACCCCGCGCGCACCTGGACCTGCCTGGAGGAGGCCCTCCAGGACCCCGCCATTGACGCCGTCTACGTGGCCACGCCCGTCTATCTGCACCACCCCCAGACCATCGCCGCGCTGCGCGCCGGAAAACACGTGCTCTGCGAAAAGCCCGTGGCGTTGGATTACGCCCAGGCCCGCGAGATGGTCGAAACCGCCCGCGCCTGCGGCCGCACCCTGGGCATCGCTTACTACCGCCGCATGTATCCCAAGCTCCAGCGCGCCCGCGCGCTGCTCGCCGCAGGGGTGATCGGCCGCCCGGTGCTGGCCGAAATCAACTGCCACGATTGGTTCAACGACGAAGACGGCCGGCGCTCCTGGCTGCTCGACCCCACCAAGTCCGGCGGCGGCCCCCTCTACGACATCGCCTCCCACCGTATCGACGTCCTCAACTTCCTGTTCGGGCGCCCCACCGCCGTCTCCTGCCACCGCTCCAACGTCGTGCACCGGAATCCCGTGGAAGACTCCGCCACCCTGCTGATCGAATACGAAAACCAGGCCCGCGGCGTCGTGGATGTGCGCTGGCACTCCCGCGTCTCCCGCGACGAGTTCCGCATCGTCGGACCCGAAGGCGCCATGCTCCTCACGCCCCTCAGCGGCCCCGAACTGGTCTACCCCGGAGGCGCCGAAAACCTCCCCCGCCACGCCAACCTGCACTACCCCTGCGTCGAAAACTTCGTCTCCGCCGTCCTCGACGGAACCCACCTCTACTCCAGCGGAGAATCCGCCATCTGGACCGACTGGGTCACCCAACAAGCCCTCGCGCACTCCCAAACGCGACCCCTGGACCCGAAAACCCCCATTCCGCTATCCTGAATCGGCATCGTGTTACGCATCCGCCCCGAACAACTCGCGGTCCTCTCCCAGGTGGAGATGCGCAAGTTTGAAGACTGGACGCTCGCGCACCTCCAGCGATTCTTCCCGCGCCAGTGCGCCCGCGCCGGGGAGCCGCAGCTCCGCAAGTGGGTCCGCCATGGCGTCCGGCGCGCTTCCATCTACGGCATCACCGCCAAAAAGGACGTTTGCAAATACATCGACGTGATGATGGTGCTCGGCCCGGATTTCGACGCTGACCCGAAATTTCCTTGGGCCCCCGGCATTCTTGCCGGATCCGGCAGCCCGGATGCCCGTATGCGGGCGCTCCTCCAGGCAGCGCAGAACCACCTGAAGCAAACGTAACGGCATGCCGCCCACGCCCACCCCCGCACCCACGCCCACGCCGGCCCCCACCCCCGCTCCCACGCCGGCACCCACACCAGCGCCCACCGCTGCACCCACGCCTACCCCCACCGCCGCACCCGCACCAGCGCCCACCGCCGCACCCGCGCCTGCCCCCACCGCTGCGCCCACCCCGGCGCCAACGGTGGCCCCTACTCCGGCCCCAACCTCTGCGCCGGCCCCCACTCCCACGCCCGCGCCGGCGGAAGCCCTCGCCTCCGCCTCCTCCGACGCCGAAAGCGCCGGCGAAGGCGCGGCCGGAGATCCCGTGCATGAATGCTCTGCGGCCCCCGCGCCCCCGGTTTCTCCGCCACCCCCGCCGGTTCCCGGCAACCTGGTCGTCACCGTCATCGACGATGGCGACGGCAGCAAAGTCACCGGTATCACCGTGCAGATCCAGGGGCCGCAGAACAGCAGCGCCCCTACCGATGGCTCCGGCCAGGCCTCCTTCCGCGGCATCCCTACGGGCCCCTACACCATCACTCACAGCGATCCCTGCTTCACCTCCGCCACCACCAACGCCACCGTGCAGCCCGCCCAGACGGCCACCGCTGACCTGCACGTCCGCCAGATCCATGCCGTCCTTCAGATCAAGGAGCTGACCTACTCGGGAAACAACGTGGTCGAAAAGGACACCACCGGCAACTTCTCTTCCCCCGAATGGGTGGACGGCCGCGCGCAGGCCGATCAGGCACCGGTCTCCTACAAGCGCGGCCAGAACGTGGCCTTCACGGCCAAGTTCAAAGTGACCACTGCGCCCTGCCGCGCTGAGGCGGTGGCGGTCAAAGGCTCGGCCACCTTCGGTTCGGCGTCCCTGGAATGGACCGGCACGGTCACCGTGAACCCCGGCGACACCGAAGTGTCCGTCTCCCTGACCAGCAATAACCCGCTGCCCAACGCGGTGGGCATCTTCGAAGCCAGTGACATCTCCTGGCAGATGAATCCCGTGAGCAAAGGATGGGCCGCCGCCGGCGCCACCCGCAACGTCCTCTACGTCACGCTCGACAACCCCTCCGGCACCCCCAACTACTGGACGCTGCTGGATGTCTCCTGCCGCGCCGCCCAGGGCGAAACCACCGTCTCCGGCCTCATCAGCAAAGGTTTCTCCGGCCTCACGGGCCGCGCCATCTCCCGTAAGCGCGACGGCCACGATCTCACCTACTGGAATCCCGCCAATACCTGCACCGCCACCAACACCGCGTTGCTCCTCGCCGCCGCCAACGGCGCCGGGCAGTGCGGCTCCTGGGCCGAATTTCTGATCGACATGTACAAAGCCCACGGCATCACCACGGCGGATAAGATCCTGATCGTCCGCACCCAGGCTGCCTTCGCCGCCAGTTCCGAAGGTTTCCTGGTCAAGCATTGGGTGTTCGATCACCCGCCCGCCTCGGCCGCCAGCGCCTACACCCACTTCGTGCCCCCCCAGTGCCGCACCGGCGTGCCGCTTCCCGGCCAGCACAACGCCTCTCCTCCTCCGGCCTTTTACAATCACTTCATCGTGCGCGCGGATGGCAAGTTCTGGGATCCTTCGTATGGGGCCGGCCCCTTCGCCGATCAGAAAGCGTGGGAAAACGCGGCCATCGACGGTCTGTTTCGCGATCCGCCCGCCGCCGCGCCGCCCGGCACCACCTTGCAAACCGGCTTCGATAAGAGTCTCAATGCGAACACCAATATCCTGGAGTTCTGGAACCTGACCACCAATACGAAAATCTGATGAGCGGCAAACGAGGCAATCGTGAGAGTAGGAACGGGCGGCATTCCACGCGGCATCACGGTTCTCCTGCTCTTCGTGGGAGTGGGCTGTACCATGGCTGAAATGCAAAAAATCCAGTTCACCCGGGTGCCCGGCGAGGCCCCTGCGGCGGACTCTCTGCGCTTGATGCGCGACAAAGGCGGGGTCCTGCTGGTCGTCTCCCGGACCACCCCCACCCCGCCATTGGGTGCGAACACCGTGTTCTCGGCCTTCGCGCCCGCCTCTCCCGGCGCTCCCTGGAGCGTGCTCGCCCAGGTGCATGAGGTGGTGCCGGCACAGCCCGCCTGGGACGTGGCTGCCGGTCCCGATGGCCGCCCCGAAATCGTCTACGAGAAGCCCGGCGGCGCCATCAATGCCCTCATCCTGCGCAACGCGGCGGGCGAGACCCAGCCCGTCTCCGCGGCGTATCCTCTCCAGAGTTTCTCGGCCCCGCGCTTCGCCCGGCCCTCCGGCGTGCCGCCGGCATGGCTCACGGCCATCGCCGACAACCGCACCTGCGTGGCTTTCCCGCCCGCGGGCTCTGCCGCTTACCACAGCCTGGGCGAGTGCGCCGAGGGCCTCCTGGTTAAAACCGGCGTGGGTTTCGTGTATCTCTGCAAGACCCGCGTGCCGGGCCCCGTGCGTGGCAATCTCCTCTCGCCCGGCCGCATTCACATCGCCGCCCTGGACGCCGAACTGCGCCCCGCCGGACCGCCCGTGCAACTCTTCGGCGGCATCGTCTACGAGTTCGATGCGGATATCATCCAGGGCCGCCTGGTCGTCCTCGCCACTACGCCCAAAGGCGTCATGATCGCCGCCGGGCCGGCGCAAGGCCAGGCCACCAGGCTGACCAGCCTCGAGCACGCACTCCCCGTGGCCCTCACGAGTCCCGCCATTGTGGCCGGTCCGCCGGGCAAGGCGTATCTCGCCGCGCTCGACGCGGCGCGCGTGGTGACCGCGGAAATCCCCGTTCCATGATTTCCTTCATCGTCACCGCGCGCAACGAATCGCCGCCCGTCCTCGCCGCCACCATCGACAGCTTGCTGGCCACCAGTGCCGCGCACGCCCGCGAAATCATCCTGGTCGATGACTCGAGCGACCCGCCCGTGGAACTGGACCGGCCGGATTTGCGCATTCTCCGCAACACCTGGCCCACCGGCGTCGCCCAGTCCCGCCGCTGCGGCGCCGCGCTAGCCTCCGGCGACATCCTGGTCTTCACCGACGCGCACATGCGCTTCGCGCCCGATTGGCTTGAGCAGATGCTGGCGCACGTGGATTCCGGCGCCCTGCTGTGCGCCTCCTGGTGGGACTGGGAGATGACCCGCCCCCTCTGCTACGGCGGCGAGTTCCTCTGGTGCGCGGAACGCGACTACCACGCCGGGCGCACCCCCGGTCTGACCTTCCGGCATCTCACCCGCTTTCCGGGCGCTGGCGCCGTGGACGTCCCCATGGTGATCGGCGCCTGCTACATGATCCTCCGCTGCGCCTACGACCGGCTGGGCGGCTTCTCGCCCTTTTTCCGGGTCTGGGGAAAGTCGGAGCAGGATATCTCCGCCCGAGCCTGGATCACCGGCGTGGGAGCCAGATGCGTCACCGGCGCGCGCGTCGCCCACCTCTCGCGCAAGCAGTTCCCCTACCCGGTGCGGTGGGAGGAGATCGAGTTCAACCAGGCCGCCATGGCCCGCACTGTGTTCGCGGAACCGGTGGCCCGCCGAATGGAAGAGATGCTGCGGCCCCTGCCGAACGAGGTCGAAACCTGGCTGGCCGAAGCCGACTTCACCGCCTGGCGCGCGCAGGTGCAGTCGCGCCGCCGCCTCACCGACGCCGAGTTCTTCCGCCGCTTCGTCCCCAACGCCCCGGAGTGCTTCACCCGCGAGGAACCGCCACCTCTCCCGTAGCCAGCGAGATCTTCCTCCGCGCCAGCCTCCCATCCTCCCGCCGGAATTCCCACAGCTCCGCCGGGTCCTCGTCTTCCACGTAGAACGCCTCGATCGGCCCGAATACGGTGCGCAATTCGCTGTCGTTGCAGGTCGGCAGGTACACGCGCCACACGCGCGGGTCGTAGTAGCGGAACAGGAGCTGTTTGCCCCGCGGATCCTGTACCACCAGAAACGTGCGCAGGTGCCGGCGCAGCCTTTCCACGCTGGTATCGCACTTCAGCACGATCCCCCAGCTTTTGCCCCAGCCCCGCTCCAGCAGTTGGCGCGTGTAGCGGTCCTCGTACTCCAGTTGCACCAGGTACGGCGCCGCCGGCTCCAGCGCCACGGGAATCGTCCCGCTGTACAGGCAGGAGTACTCCAGGTAGGAATTCAGCAGCATGCCGAAAATCTGCCGGTCCCGCGCGCCGTCCACGATCATCCACAGGCCGCGCCGCGCGCCCGCCGGCCACAGCAGCTTTTCCAGGTTCGCCAGGTAAGGGTGAGCCATCAGTTCCCGGCGGCGACCGCCGCCCCTTTCTTCGCTCAAGTGTCGCAGAAGGGCACGCCCGCCGCCGCCGCGGCCGTGAGCGTCGCCGCCTGCATAGCCGCGTGCAGGTCCGGACCAAACGTGGGCGCTTCCGGTTCCTCAGTCTTCGTCACGGTCTGTTTGGGAGGCGGCGGCGCCGGCGCGGGCTTCTCTTGGGGGACCGCGGCGCCGCGTTCCTCCTGGCGCACCGGCTCCCGGTCCATCGTCAGCTCACCCGTCCCCAGCATCTCCTCCGCGAGTTCCACCACCTCGTCGTCGGTCAGTTGGGCCAGGTCCGTCTGCACCCAGGCCTCGCGCAGCAGCAGCCGCAGCGAGTTCATCTCCGCGGCATCCGCCTTCAGCCGGGAGAAAAAGACGTCGAGGCCCCCGGGACCGTCAGCCTGTCCCGGCAGGAAAACCGCATACCCCGATCTGGTGCACCGGATGATCACGTCAGCATTCTAGCCGAGCCACTTCCTCACATCCACTTCCATGAATTCCGCCCTCTGGAAGCGCTCCTTCAACCGGTACGGCACTGTGCAATCGAAAATCGTCTTGCAGGAGACCCCCTGCGCCGGAATCGAAGGGCTGAAATCCGGCGACTGCGAGGGGTCCAGCGGATGACACCGCACCCCCGGCAGAAACACCGTGCTTACGTCGCCCTGGTAGCGCGTGGTCATGGCCCACAACACGTCGTTGCTGTCGTACAGGTTCACGTCTTCGTCCACCAGGATCACATGCTTGAGCTCCGCAAACGCCGCGAAGGCCGTGAGCGCCGCCTGCCGCTGCCGCCCCTCGTCCCGCTCCGATTCCTTCCGGAACTGGAGAATCGCGAGATACTTCCCGCCGCCCGCCGAGTGGCAGTAGACATTGCGCAGCCGGCCCGGCATGCTGCTCTCCACCAGCCGCAGGATGCTGGCTTCCGTCGGGATCCCCGCCAGGTTGGTGTGTTCCTCCCCCGGTCCCACGATGGTCTGCAAAATCGGGTCCCGCCGGTGCGTGATCGCCTTCACCTGGATCACCGGCAGCGCCGCCTGCGCGATGCCCAGGTAGCCGGGAAACTCCGGCATGGCGTATCCCGTCCTGGTATGCTCGTCTTCCCGCACCCGCTCGCCCGGCAGAATCTCGCCCTCCAGCACGATCTCTGCCCGCGCCACCGCCTTCGCCGCCACGGAAACGCACTCCGCCAGCTCCACCGGCCGGCGGCGCAGCCCCCCGGCGATGGTCAGTTCGTCGAAGCCCAGCGGCGTGGTGGGCGGCTCGAAGCAGGCCGCGAGATAGATCGCCGGATCCATCCCCATGCTGATCGAGACCGCCAGCGCCCGTCCCATCCGCTCGGCCTTCATCCGGAACTGGTCGATATGCCGCCCCGGAACAAAATACACGCTCAGCCGGTCCGGCCCCTGAATGCACAGCCGGTGGATGGTCACATCGGATTCGCCGGTCTCCGGATCTTCCGCCCGCAGCAGGCCCATGTTGAAGTACGGGCCGGCGTCCAGCAGCGTGTTGGTCGGCGCCGGAATCAGGCGGCGCAGATCGAAGGGCGGACGGATCACCACCTCCTGGCACGGCGCGTCCCCCGCGATCGTCACCGGCGCGCGGGGATGCTCCAGCGCCGCCAGCAGGTCGAACGGCAGGCGGTCCACCCGGCTGTCCAGCAGCAGCGCCGTGCGCTCTCGGCTCGCCAGGATGCCCGTCACCACCGGCATCGAGTAGCCCTTCACGCATTCAAACAGCATGGCCGGACCGGTGCGCGTGGGCGGAGCCACGGGCGTCCCCGCGCCCACCAGTTTGTAGACTCCCGCCAGTTCCGCGAAAGGATCTACCGGCTCCCTGGTCGAAACCAGTTGGCCGGGAATCGATGCCAGGAATTCCAATGCCGAGCGAAGATCCGTGATTTCGGAGGGGGACATACCCCTTTATCATAGTCGTTCACCGCTCGAACAAAACTTTATTCACCCCTTTTTCAATAAGTTCCCGGCGCCCTGAGCCTCCAGCGGGGTCTTGGCGCGGTTACTCTGAAATCGAAAGAGGTGCTCGTCGCCGCGGCACCCGCGATAAAACGCAGTAGTTGGTGGGCCCACCCGAGTTTTCAACGTCACAGGCGTGACTGCGCTCCCCGTCCGCAAAGACGGGGAGCAGGGATCGATCCCGCAAGCAGAAAAGCAGAAAAGACCGCAGGAAAAAGAGAAAAAGCAGCCCGGACAGGCGCCTCCGCCTGTCCCCTACGCTCCTCTCCGGCTTTCCCCCCTCCCTTTCAGCCGACGTGTCTCCAAACGCCTCTGTGGCATCATATGGGCGATGGCGCGTGCCGGCACAAATCGCGAAGTCGAGATCAAACTGTCCGTGACCGGTGCCGCCGTGGGGCGGCGGCTGCTGCGCCAGGCGGGATTTCGCGTCTCGCGGCGGCGGGTGTTCGAAGACAACCTGATCTTCGATACCCCGCGGCTCACCCTGCGCCGCGGCGGGCGGCTGCTGCGGCTGCGGCAAGTGAATGAGGCGGGCACGCTGACCTTCAAGGGGCCGGCGATCCCCGGCAAGCACAAGGACCGTGAAGAACTGGAACTGGACGGCGTCGATCCGCACACCGCGCAGGCCATCCTTTCGCGCCTGGGCTTCCGGCCTGCTTTCCGCTATCAGAAATACCGCACCGAGTTCCGCGCCCCCGGCGGCCCTGGGGTGGCGACCCTGGATGAAACCCCTATCGGAGTGTTCCTGGAGCTGGAAGGCAGCCCGCAATGGATCGACCGCACGGCCCGCAAGCTGGGATTCACCGAGGCGGACTACATCACGGCGAGCTACGGACGGCTCTACTTCGAATGGTGCCGGCGCGAGCATGTCCGGCCGGCGCACATGGTGTTCCCCGGCCGGTAGCTTTACGTAACCTCGATCTCCCAGCCGAACCCGGGACGGTCGTTGGGGCGCGTGTAGATGCCCTCGGGACCGCGCGTGATCTGGTGCTCCTCTTCGAAGCGCTCGTAGACTTCCTTGGGGCCTCCGGGCGGCGGAATAAACAGCTCCGCCCAGGGGCTGTTCGGCGTGGCCATCACGAAATGCACGCAGTCCTGCACGCCGCCGGTGTGCGGGATGACGGGGATATCGTAGGCCGCCGCCAGCGCGGCGATGCGCCGGATTTCGGTGAGTCCGCCGCACCAGTGGATGTCCGGCTGCCAGATGGACGCGGAGTGATGTTCCAGCAACTGGCGGAAGCCGTAGCGCGTGTATTCGTGCTCGCCCGTGGCGATGCGCGTGGACTTGATGGCCGCGTTCAGCCGCCCGAAGCCCTCGTAGTCGTGGGGCTGCAGCACTTCCTCCATCCAGTAGACGCGGTACGGCGCGACCATTTCGGCCATCTCCAGCGTGTAGCGCTCCGTCCAGGACATCCAGCAATCCAGCATGATGTCGCCATCCGGTCCCAGCACCTCGCGGGTGTTCTTGACCAGCTCGGTATTCTTCTTCTGGCCTTCCCGGCCGTCCGCCGGGCCGTAGGGAATGGCCAGTTTCAGGCGCTTGAAACCGAACTTGAGATGCTGCTCGATATCGTTGCCGGTGCAATAGGCCGGAATGCGGCCGAGCGGCTTGGTTTCTCCGCCGAGCAGCTTGTAGACCGGCATGCCCATGGCGTTGCCGATGAGGTCCCAGACGGCCAGGTCCACGCCGCTGATGGCGTTGATCACCACGCCGGCGCGCCCGTAATACATGCTCGAGCGCCACAGAATGTCCCAGATGCGCTCGACGTTGAAGGGATCTTCGCCCAGGAGCAGCTTGGTGAAGTGGCCCATGACGATCTCGCCGCCCGCGGGCCCGCCGCTCCCATAACCCTTAACGCCCTTGTCGGTGGAGATCTCGACGGTGAAGCCGCCGAGCTTGCCGGCGTCCGGCATGAACAGCGACCGCATGGCCTTGTACTTGGGATAGATGGACATGGGGTTGGCCACCTCCACCCCACCGGTGGACCATGACCCGGGAGCGGGTTGATAGGTGGGCAGAGGCCGCTTCGGGCGCGTCTTCACCAACCGGACACCGGTGATCTTGAGCTTGCTTTTCTCTCCCTGGAAGGGAGGGGGCGCCGCCTGGGCGCGCGCCAGGCCCGCGGCTGCGCCGGCCCCGGCGAACTGCAGGAACTGCCTGCGATGCATGATGAACCCTCCGCACAGCGAGTTTACAACAGAACGCGGGCAGGCTACGGATAGCGGATGTCCACCACCTGGCGCGCGTAGAGCGGAGCCACGGAGTGACGGAAGGTGGCGCCCGTGCCGTCGAGCGCCGTGCGTACCAGCGCGGCGAGTTCGCGCGGCGTGTAGGCCCGCCGGATCGAGCGCGCGCCATCGGCGGCGTTGATCGGGCAGACGAACGGCGCCACGAACAGGCGGAACAGGATCAGCGGGAGGCGGTGCCGCACCAGGTCCAGCAGGATGAACCGGCGGCTCGATCGTCCCACGTTGCGGATCAGATCGACCAGTTCGCTTTCGGCCAGGTGGTGCGCCAGGCATACGGCGATGGCCACATCGGCGGCGGGCAGGGGTTCGCGCACGGCGTCGGCCCGCAAGATGGGCACCGGTGTCGCGGAGAGCACACGCAGATCCACTCCCAGAATTTCCGCGCCCAGGCGCCGGCGGATCTCGATCAGCAGGCCGCCCGCGCCGCAGCCGATATCCAGGACCCGGCTGACGGGGGAGGGGTGGCGGTCGAGCGCCGCCAGGATGGCGCCGGTGTTCCCCAGCCAGCGGTGCGCGCGGGTGAGACTGCGATGCGCGCGGGCCAGCTCGCGCTCGGGCAGGGCGGGATCGTCGATGATTTCGGGTTCGCGGCAGCGCAGCATCCGGAGAACTGCTCCCAACGTAGCACCGCCGGCGGCGCGCGGAGCGCCCGTGAAGCAGTTTTTACAGAAGTCACCGCCCCCGGTAGCGCTTCCAGGCGTCCAGGAAATCCTTGCCGTGATAGCGGACGGTGCGGGCATCCACGACTTCGGCGCCTTCGGGGAGATCCGTGCCGAGGGCGTGGCGCGAGGTGTACTCGATTTGCAGAGTGACCGGGCCCGTGACGCGGTAGGGCGGAATGGAGCCGAGCTTTTCCATCGCCGCGCGGGCGTGACTGCGAATCTGCCCGCGCGCCTCTTCGGCCGACAGCGAGATGCAGGCATAGTTGGAGAGCCCCTCTTTCACGGCCACCGTCTCGGCCTGGGGCACGATGGCGTGCAGGTCGGCGGCGGCCATCTGGTCGCCGCTCAGAAAGATCGTGGGCACGTTGTACCAGCCCGCCAGCGCCGCGCGGGTTTCGATCTCGCCCACCGGCTTGCCGTTCATGAGCATGTTCTGGATGCCCAGCGAACTGTAGCTGTGCGCCATCACGCCGCCGCGGGAATTGGCGTGCGCGTGCTGCCCGACGAAGGCCAGGGCGCTGTAGCCGCGCTCCATGAGCATGGTCAGGCCCGCCTCGCCGATGATCAGCTTGGCGCGCGGATGGATGGTCAGGGCCGAGAGCGTTTGGGAGCCGTCATGGCCGTCCCACACGGTCACCTCCGTCGCTCCGCCGTCGAAGAAGCCGTCCACGGCGGCATTGATCTCGCCGGTGAGCAACTGGCGCATCTCGGCGTCCTTGGGGTCGGTCTGGTCCTGGCGGCAAACGCCGGCCACCCCTTCGGCGTCGGTGATCATGAAGACGCTCTTGCGGGCCTGGGCGCACAGGGGCGCCGCCGCCAGCAGCAACAAAGAGAGAGATGCGGGAGCCTTCAGCACGCTATCAGAGTACAATAAAGCCCTGAGGTCCGGATGATGGAAAAAAAGAGAAGAGGCTTTCTGAAATCTGCTTTTGGGATGGGCGCGGGCGCCAGCATGGCGGCCATGGCAGCCATGGCCGCTTCGGGCGAACGGATGAAAGCGCCGGGCGGCATTCGGGTGGGCAACCTGTACTTCAGCTCTGGGCTGACGGGCGTGCGCGACGAAGCCCGCAAGAATCCGCTGGCCTTCGGCGGCGACGTCAAGGAGCAGACCCACAACATTCTCAAAGCCCACAAGGCCAACCTGGAGGCCATGGGATCCTCGCTCGAGAATGTGCTCAAGGTGACCGTGTACATGGCCGACATCAAGACCGAGAAGCCGGCCATGAACGAAGTCTACGGGCAATACTTCTCGAAGAACGCACCCTCCCGCACGGCCGTGGGCGTGGAGTTCCCGGACGTGGCGACGCGCCTGGAGATCGAGATGGTGGCCTGGGTGCCCGAGAAATAAAGCGGCGGCGGAGCGGTTGACTCTCCGTTCCCGGTTGATATGAAATATGGGAACGCATGAAACCGCTCCTCGCTTTGTTGGCGGTCCTGGCTCTGGGCTGGCCCGCGCACGCACAGCTTTTTACCCTTTCCAAAGAACAAGTGCTGCACTACACCGCGCTCAACCCCTTTGGGCGCTTCGATGACGGCCGGCCCATGGTGCCGGATTCGTTGCTGGAGAAGGTCCAGGGCCTGTCCGCCGAAGAGGTGTTTAGTGTGCTCGAGGCGTCCGGATATCACAACCAGTACGAAGGCGGCTGGAAGATCCTTCATCCGGGCAAGAAGCTGGTAGGGCGCGCGGTGACGGCGCAATATATGCCGGGGCGCCCCGACGTCACCGATGTGGTCAACAAAGACGCCCTGGCCAAGGGCATGCCGCCCAGCCTGCCGGAGCGCGTGATCGATCAATTGCGCCCGGGGGACGTGGTCGTGGTGGACCTGTTCGGGAAAGTGGAGAACGGGACCTTCGGCGGCGATAACCTGCACACGGCCATCTGGGCAGCCACCAAGACCGGTTTCGTGATCAACGGCGGCATCCGGGACCTGGAAGGCACCATCGAGGTTCCCTCCGCAGGCTACTACCGCGGGGCCACGCCCACCTCCTTCCGCGAGGTGATGCTCACCGGCATCAATATCCCCATTCGCATCGGCAATGCCACGGTCATGCCCGGCGATGTCGTCTTCGGCGACCGCGAAGGGGTTTATTTCATTCCCCCGCACCTGGTGCAAAAAGTCGTGGACCAGGCCGAGATCACGCACATCCACGACGAGTGGACCAAGGCCAAGCTGATGACGGGCAAGTACAAGTCCAGCGACGTCTACCCCAGCCCGCACGATCCGGCGCTCAAGAAAGAATACGAAGAGTATCTGAAAAAACGGTTGGGGAAATGAAGAGGCGGCTTCTGATCCTCGCAGGCGGCCTGTGCGCCATCCTCGCGGCTCAAGAGGGCCGCTATCCGGCGTCCCGGCACGGCAGCAGCTACATGTGGAACTACTATTTCCCGCCGTCGCCGAGCACGACCCCGTGGGCGCCGGCCTGGTCGCCGGACGGGAAGTGGATCGCCGTGGGCATGTACGGGTCCATCTGGAAGGTGGACCCGAAATCGGGCGATGCCACGGAACTGACCTACAGCCGCAAGTATCATTCCTCCCCCGCCTTCTCGCCCGACGGCAAGTGGCTGGTCTACACGGCGGATGACGACGGCAAGGACATCCAACTGGAGATCCTGAACGTCGCCACTGGCGAGACGCACGCCCTCACCACGGGCCGCGACATCTACACGGATCCCGTGTTTTCGCCGGACGGCACGCGCCTGGCCTACGTCTCCACGCGGCCCCGCGGATATTTCAATATCTACGTGCGCCCGATTCGCGGCGGCCAGTGGAGCGGAGAGGAAGTGGCCCTCACCACGGATCATCGCTATCCCCGCGACCGGCTGTATTTCGGACCGTGGGACATGCACCTGGAGCCGGCCTGGACGCCGGACGGCAAAGAGATTGTATTCCTTTCGAACCAGGGCGTCCCCCTCGGTTCGGGCAACCTCTGGCGCATGCCCGCGGAGGCGGGCGGCGTCGAGCAGGCCAAGCCGATTCTGGTGGAGCAGACGCTGTATCGCACGCGGCCGGATGTCTCCATCGACGGCAAGCGCATCGTGTACTCTTCGAGTGCCGGCGCGGCGGACCAGTTCAATCATCTCTACGTGATTCCCATCGGCGGCGGCGCGCCCTACAAGTTGACCTTCGGCTCTTTCGACGACTTTCACCCGCGCTGGTCTCCCGACGGGGAGTGGATCGCCTACATTTCGAATGAAGGCGGGCTGCCGCAGTTGTGCCTGCTCGAAACCTATGGCGGCGCGCGGCGCCGGATCATGATCCGCGCCAGGCATTGGAAGCGGCCCATGGGCAGGCTGCACGTGCGCGTAGTGGATGCGCAGGGCCGCCTCACCGCGGCGCGCATCCAGTATCTGGCCTCCGACGGAAAGTTTTATCCGCCGGCGGATGCGTACGCGCGCGTCGGCCAGTCCGGGCTGCACGTGTTTCACACCCCGGGGGAGTTCACCGCGGAGATGCCGCCGGGAAAAGTCAACGTGGAGGCCGTCAAGGGCTTCGAATACGAGCCCGTGCAAGCCGAGGCGCAAGTCTCCGCGGACCGCGAGGCACAGCTTACCCTGACCATGCGGCGGGTAATCGACATGCCGGCCAAGGGCTGGTACAGCGGCTCGACTCACGTGCACATGAGCTACGGCGGGAATTTGCATAACTCGCTGGAGAATCTCCAGATGGTCTCGCGGGCGGAAGACCAGCACGTGCTCAACAGCCTGGCGGCGAACAAGGACAACCGCATCTTCGACTGGCAGAACTTCGTGCCGGGAGGCGGGGAGCATCCTATCTCGAAGAACGATCCGAACCTGAAGGTGATCGTGGGCGAAGAGTACCGGCCGCCGTTTTACGGCCACACGTTCCTGCTCGGGCTCAAAGATCACCTGATCTCGCCCTTCACCACGGGCTACGAGGGCACGGGCATCGAGAGCCTCTACCCCAGCAACACGGATATTTTCCGCAAAGCCACGGCCGAGGGCGCGGTGGTGGGGTACGTGCACCCGTGGTCCGGCGATGGCGATCCGCTCGCCGGCAACCTGGGCGTGGGCCGGGGCTTTCCCGTGGATGCCGCCCTCCACACCATCAACGCGCTCGAGTGGTCCCACAACGGACATGCCGAAATGCGCGTATGGCACAAGGCGCTGGACAACGACCTGGACTACGCGCCCACCGGCGGGGAAGACTCCATCACCAACCTGCACATCGGCAAGCTGGTGGGATGTGTGCGGGCCTTCGTCTACACCGGGCCGGTGTTCAACGCGCATACCTGGATGGACGGCATCCGCAAGGGGCACACCTTCGTCAGCAGCGGGCCGCTCCTGGAGTTCCGGATCAACGGGCGGATGCCGGGCGATATCATCAAACTGCCGGCCGGTGGGGGCACGATCACCGTCGAGGCCGCCGTGACTTCCATTGCGCCGCTCGCCCGGGTGGTCATTTACCACAACGACAAGGAACTGAAGGCCCTGCCGCTCCACGGCACGTTCCGCGAGCAGATGCGCGTCACCGAAAGCGGCTGGTACACGCTCTACGCGGAAGGACCGCCGAGCCGCTGGCTGGATGCGACCTACGCGCAGGCGGAAACCAACGCCATCCGCGTCTACGTGGGAGACCAGAAGATCCGCAACCGCGAATCGGCGGAATACTTCATCCGCTGGATCGACAAGCTGCACGCCATGGCGGACGCCTGGCCCTGGTGGCGCTCCGACGCGGAGAAGCGGCACGTCTTCGCCCAATTTGACGAGGCCCGCGCGGTCTATGAGCGGCTCGCCGGCGAAGCTCGTTAGAAACCGGAATGCCCAGATCGGTGCCCGCCTTCAATGGGTCGCCAGCGGCATTCATCAGCTACTCCACCGGTTCCCAGGAATGATCGGGATCGAAGCGGGTTATCGCTACAAGCGGCTTTCCGGTGGCGGGGCCGATGTCTTTCTGATAGACCACGCCTTTCTGGTTCACAATGAACGTGTCAATTCCGGTTACTCCATATTCCACCGGCCAGGCTACCAGGCCGAATCCTCCAATCATCTTGCCTTTGACAACGTAAGTGTGCGCTCCCCCCGCCGCACTGGAGCCTTGCCCGTCGAGTACGCGGAAATAGTAGCCATGATAGGGCTTGGCTTTGTTTTTTTGGACGCCGTCCCATTCGGCACGGGCGAGGCCTTCAGGGATTAGTGGCTCGCTTGCCCCCTCCCAAAAAAGCCCGTCGTGCCGCCCTGGCTCGCTCATCAGGTGGCGGGAATACTCGAGCATTCCGTCTCGATTGCGATCCTCGGAAGCGTACTTCAATTGAGCCGCTACATACCCGTAGCAAATCTCGATGGCGTCAAGCTCGTCAGCCCCAATGTGCCGCGCAGTCATCTCGGCCGGGGTTTCAGAGGCGTCAAAGCTCCATTTGCCGTTGGCGCGGCGAATGGGAACCGGAAATGGCCAGTCTTCATCGCCAATCGTAAGGATCGCTCGATTCGGGTTCATGGGGGAGATTTCGAGCCGATGCCTGGCGCGCGCCAGACGCGCGAATTCGGATTGCTCGGCACGGTCCCGCGCAGGATCTCCAGAAGTAAGAATCTCTTTCGCCTGTTCACCGAGAATCGCTGAGAGCCGCCCGGAGTCGTGACTGTCTGCCGCAGCGATGATCGCCTGCGCTGCGGCTTCCGGAGAAGCGAAGCGCTCCTGGGCGATGGAAGGCGTGGCGAATGCAACTGCCGCCACATAAATGAGACAGAATCTGGCGCTCATGCGCTACCGCCTTCCAGCGCTGCGAGCGCCGCCCCCCATCGCTCCACCGAATCCGCCGAACCGGCGGCCCGCTCCCATGCTTGAGAAGCCGCGGTCGCTTTGGATGCGTGCCATGCCCCCATTGTGGTAACCGCCGAAGACGCTGTGATTGCCCGTCCAGCCGCGTTGTTCAAACCCCGGTCTGCCAAACCGTTCCTCCGGAGGCCATACTCCGCGGCCAAAAGGCTGAGGCGGGTCAGCGAATCGGCTGCCCCTCGCATCGAACACCGTGTTACCCCCAAAACGCCCCGGCATCCCGCGTCCGGCGTAGGGCACACCCAGGCGGTGCTCGGGATTGTGCATCCATTCTGAATTGCCCAACATCCCTCCTTCCCCAAAATCCCGAAAGCCATAACGATGAAAAAAGGAATGATCAGTGAAGATTCTGCCGCCATACCAGTTGGGCGACCATCCCCAGCCACCCCATCCCCAGCCACCCCACCCTCCGAAGTAAAGACCGAGATCTACGCCCGGATACCATCCCAAGCCGATATCGATGCCCGGATATAGCAAAGGCGGATAGGCTCCCCAGGCTGGCGGCCCCCATACGTATGCGGGGTTGTAATTCGGCACGTACCAGACATCCGGATTCGCCGGCTCAATCGTGATCTCCGGCTGCCCATTCTGATTCTGCGTAGCGACAGTCTCCTGAGGGGTAGAATGCAGTATGCCTTTCGACTCGGCGGCGGCCCGCATACGCTGCACAGCCTGCATCACATCCATCTGCTGGCCCAGAAAAGCGTTGCCAAGCTGCGTGGTCCAGCCCATATTTTGGGTCAACAGGCCGAGCACGTCGGGAAACGCGACGAGCCCCTGGACGCTCGGATCCCAATTCTGCTTTTTGACGTTATCCATGAGCTTGGAGGGCTTCCAGTGGGAGTGATCGCGCACCCATTGTTCCTCTTCGGCGATCTCCACGGGATATGTGGAGGCAGCCAGTATCTCGGCCACCAGGGGATCGGGATATAGCGCGATGGGAGCCACCAGGTTATCGAGTTGTCGAGGGGGCAGCGGCCCGCCAGGTTGGCTCGGAGCTGTGGCGCTCTGCGCAGGATAGCCGGATACTCCGGCACACAGGAGGAAAAGTACGGCCAAGCATGCCGCTCCGGCACGACCCTTCCACAGTGAACCTCGCAGGCCTCTCAAAAGACCTGATGTGACCGCCTGAATATTGTCCTTGGAATAGTGATCCCAGATCGGCACTAACCTTTTATTGTGCCTCGTCCGGAGAATTTGTGGGTAACTGGCGGGTCAGCGGGGGGCTTGCGTTAGAAAGCGGTGGAGTTTGCGGCAGGTGGCGTCGAAAGAGCGTTGGGCCTCCTC
>JAJPJX010000064.1 GCA_021324015.1 Solibacteraceae bacterium
CCCAAGGCAGCGCGGATGCCGAACTCCGTCTGCCGGGCTGCGGAACGAGCCAGTAGAAGATTGGCGACGTTGGCGCATGCAATCAGCAGCACGAGTCCACACGCGGCGCCGAGGATGGCCAGCGGCCATGCCATAATGCTCGACGCCCCCTCCTGCGCCTTCCAGATCGGTACGATCCGGGCGCCGATCCCCTGGTTGGTCTTCGGGAAGTCACGGGCAAGGCGCGCGGCAACCGTCGCCGCCTCGGCGTTCGCCTCCGAGACGCTGACGCCGGGGTTGAGCCTGACAATGGCCATGAAGTGCCGCGCATCGCGGTGGCGTTCTCCGGCCAGCGCCACAGGAATCCAGACGTCAAGCGCCGTTCCCGGGAAATCGCCGCTAAATTCCGGAGGCGCTACCCCGACGATGGTTACCGGGTACCGGTTGATCCGCACGGTGCGGCCGAGGATGGACTTGTCGGCATGAAAATAGTTCTTCCACAGCCGATAGCTGATGACTGCCGTGAACGCTTTGGCCTGGTCGCCGTATTCGTCGCGGACGAACGCGCGACCCAGGATCGGCTTTACGCCCAGGACGTCGAAGTAGTTTCCGGAGACCGATTCGTACCACGCGAAATAGGCATTTTCTCCCTCGCCGATTGAGGCGGGGCCTTTTTGGTTCAGCAACAATCCGGAAACACTGCGGAGGCTGTCCTGAAAGTCCCGGAAGTCGGCGTACGAAACCTGATGCTCCATGCCGCTGGCATTGACGGACTCAAGCACGGCGAGTCGTCCGTCGTCCCTGGCGCCGTGTAACGGGTGCAGGACCATCCCGTCGATCCAGCCAAAGACGGTCGTGGTGGCGGCAATACCTAGCGCCAGAGTAAGCACCGCGACTGCTGTCAGGGTCGGGGTCCGGCGGAGGATACGCATCGCATACCGGAGGTCTTCAAGGACGTTTCGCATAGGGTTTCCCGCCCTTTGGATGCAGTTTGGCTTCCTAAGTAGGTGCTTGATTCTATTGAACGGTAGGGTCAGTCGGTGGTCGATTTCCAGACTTCGGGTGTCCGAAAATGGGACCCGCCCTTCCCGATTTCTAGCTGATTGCAACGGTGTGGCCGCAGACCGAATCAGTCGAGTCGCATCTCGGGAATCAGTCCGGGAGCAGGGCGGAGGTATGCGTACGGACTCAGGATTTCGCTGCCTTTCGGTATCCACATTGACCGGTTGTCGCTAGCCGTGACCTGTGCCACCGGCGGGCCCAATTCGGCGTTCGAGTAAACGGGCCCCGATCAGTACCGGCAAATCGAAATCTGGACGGCATGCTTGGCGGCGGGCCTGAAAGCGGCACAAAGGATCCTCATCGTGCGCGCCCTCCCGGCAGAGAGGGGTATTCTGGATGGACTATGAATGCCTATGCCCGGTTTGCCGGCCTGCTGATCCTGATTCTTCCTTTCCGGATGGCGGCGCAGCCTTCTCCGCAGTTCTCCATGCCGGGGCTGAACCTGAGCCTCGACGAACTGAGGGCTCAATACACCCACTTGGGCGCCGGCAAGCGCCTCAAGCCGCGCCAGTGGCCGAACGGGGCGCGCGTGGCCGTGGCCCTCAGCTTCGATGTGGACAACGCCACCGTTCCGCTGTCGCGCGGGCAGCTCGGTTCCGAGGATCTTTCGCGCGGCATGTATGGCGCCATCGACGGTCTCCCGCGCATCCTGCGCCTGCTCGACCGCCAAAACGTGCCGGCGTCGTTCTTCATCCCGGCCGTGAGCGCGGCGCTCAATCCGGAAATGATTCCCGCGATCCTGGCCCGCAAGCGCCACGAAATCGGCGTGCACGGCTGGATTCACGAACACCTGGGTGTGCTGAACGACGAATCCCAGGAGCGCAAACTTCTGGATCAGTCCATCGCGCTGCTCACCAAGGCCGTGGGCAAGCGCCCCGTAGGCTATCGCGCGCCCTCGTGGGCCATGAGCCGCTTCACCATGCAGCAGGTGAAGGAGGCCGGTTTCCTTTACGACAGCAGCCTGATGGCCAGCGACGACGCCTACGAGATCACCCTCGACGGCCGGCCCAGCGGCGTGATCGAATTGCCGATCGAGCGGATTCTGGACGATGCCCCGTATTACGGCGCCGCCAGCGGGTCGCTCCCCTCGCCGGAGCTGGTGGACCAGATCTACCGGGCGGAGTTTGACGTGGCCTACCAGGAAGGCGGGCTGTATGTGCTGACCATGCACCCGCACTACACGGGACACCGCTCGCGCGCCCTGTGGCTCGAAAAGCTGATTGTCTACATGAAATCCAAGCCCGGCGTCTGGTTCGCCACGCATGAGGAAGTGGCCCGCTACCTGAAAAAGACCGCGTGGACGCGCTGAGTGCGGGCAACCCGGTACTCGCCGGATTGCGGCCGTCGCGCCGGTTGCCTACACTGGATCAACCTGGCTTCGCGAGGAATTGATCATGGCGGAAAGGAAAATCATTGCGGTTGTGGGCGCGACCGGTGCGCAGGGTGGAGGCCTGGTCCGCGCCATCTTGAGCGACAGCGGCGGGGAGTTTTCCGCGCGCGCACTGACCCGGAACGTCTCCGGAGCGAAGGCGGCAAACCTGGCCGCGCTGGGCGCCGAGGTGGCCGCTGCCGACGTGGATGACGCGGAGAGTCTCAAGCGGGCCTTCGCGGGGGCCTACGGGGCCTTCTGTGTCACGTTCTTTTGGAATCACTTCTCGCCCGAGCGGGAGCTGGCCCAGGCTGCCGCCATGGCCCAGGCCGCCCGCCACGCCGGCCTCCAGCACGTGATTTGGTCCACGCTCGAAGACACCCGCCTCTGGGTGCCGCTGAGCGACAATCGCATGCCCACGCTGATGGGCAGGTACAAGGTGCCGCACCTGGACTCCAAGGGCGAGGCCAACCGGCTGTTCACGGACCTGGGGGTGCCCACCACGTTTCTGCTGACCTCGTTCTACTGGGACAACTTCATCCACTTCGGAATGGGCCCCCGGCGCGGTCCGGACGGCGCGCTGACCATCACTCTGCCCATGGGCGACAAAAAGCTTCCCGGCATCGCCGCCGAGGACATTGGCCGCTGCGCCTACGGCATTTTCCGGAGACGCGAGCTCATCGGCCGAACCGTCGGCATCGCCGGCGAACACCTCACGGGCGCGGAGATGGCGGCCGCCTTCTCCCGGGCGCTGGGCCGGGAAGTGCGCTATCACGAAGTGTCTCCCGAGGTCTATCGCGGCTTCGGCTTCCCCGGAGCCGAAGACCTCGGCAACATGTTCCAGTTCAAGCGCGACTTCAACGAAATGTTTTGCGGCGCGCGGAACGTGGAGTTCGCCCGCGCCCTGAATCCATCGCTTCAGAGCTTCGACGCCTGGCTGGCGGAGAATAAAGACCGCATCCCCCTGGAGTAAGTTCCGCGCCGCCTCTCGCTCTTGCAGCCAAAGCTCCGCTTCACTACACTGGGGCGCCATGCACCGCGAAACGCTGTGCGCCTGGTCACGGCGGTTGGTGATGATACGAAATCTTTACGACATGCGATTCTGAATGGAGCCGCGATTTCCACCGCTCTGCGCGACAGTTGATTCTGTAAATAGAGTCTTTTAGACAAACTTCCCGCTGGATGACGCGAGGTAACAAGGTGCTCGCTCGTACAATCATCCGGTTGCCCTCACACACTGAGTGATGGGCAAAGCGGCCATCCGCTGTTATACTTCGGCTGAAAGGCGGGCTGAAGATGCGGCAACGATGGTTACTGGCTATGGGTTTTCTGGCCCTGGCGTCAGCGTTCGCCCCCAATTTGCCGGCCGCGACAATCGATCCGGCTGTGTGTTCTTCGAGCGCCGAAGCCGGCTTTGAGGCTCCATTCAATCAGCAGTTGCAGAGGTTGACCTGCGGTCCATTGACTGCGACGTTCACGAATCCTCCCACGGACCAACCTCCCTTGTTTTCTCCATTAGGTCCCGGATCGGGCACCGCAGCGGCCGGCACCAGCCTGTCGCCGTTATCCGTAACCACCAGCGCGAGCGCGAGCGGAGAGTCCGCGGCGAGCGCATCGGGGCAATTGAACGCCTTCTTCGAGGTGACCGGCCCGGCCGCGGTCAACGGCGTCCCCATTACCCAGGTTCCCCTGCTGTTGAATGTGACCGGTGTGGCCGGGACCTTTTCGTGCGTAAATACGTGCATTTCCTCCGAAGCGGAAGCGCAATTCGAACTGGCTGATGGATCGAGCTCTGTTCTGCTTTGCGCGGGCTTCACCTCCACCTTCAGCGCGACCAACGTCGGCGCCCCTTGCACCAACGTCAATAACGCGGGCGCCACGTTTAGCGCAATCAATGAGAGCGTGCTGCTTACTCCGAACGTCGAGGACAGTATCATAATGAGCGCCTTCGCGAGCCTCGCCGGGCCATTTGTCACAAACGAAAGCGGGGACATAGCCGCCTCGGTCGATCCGATACTGACCATCGATCCGTCGTTTGCCTTTGCCAATGACTTTCAAATCCAGTTCAGCTCCGGCGTTGGCTCTGCCGTTCCAGAGCCGTCCCCGGCCGCGCTGGTCTCGGTCGCAGTGGGAGTGCTGAGTCTGACGCGGCGCCGCAGGCGACGGATCTAGGCGCAATCGCCGGCAAAGTCCATTGAGCTTCGCGCAATTCACCGACAGATTCGCCGACGCAGCCTCGCCGGCGCGGTCGCGGCACCGCCCGCGCCTGCAGGCGCACCCGACGAAGTGGCCATCAGCGGCCTGAGCGCGAGCTCCGTGGTTTCCCTGGTGGACCTGGAAAAACAGGGCCAAGAACGATGAAGAAGAAGGCGCTATGGCTGGTTCCCGCCGTGATTCTGGCCGCGGCCGTGATCGGTTGGGGCGCCTGGGGGCTTTCGCGCAAAGGGACATCCCCGGGGGGCGCGGAGGTCCCCACCACGGTGGTGCGGCGCGGGGACGTCACCATCACGGTGACGGCGCGCGGCGAAGTGCAGGGCGGCAACTCGGAGATGCTGACCGCGCCCATGACCGGCGGCAGCGAGCTGGCGCTCACGTTTTTGCGGGAGCCCGGCGAGGTGGTGCAGGCCGGAGACGAGGTGGCACGGTTCGACACGACGGAGCAGGAGTTCAAGCTCAAGGAGGCCGAGGCGGACCTGGCCGAAGCCGAGCAGCAGGTGGCGCAGGCCCAGGCGGAGAGCCAGGCCAAGGAAGAGGAGGCGCGCTATTCGCTGGTGCAGGCCAAGGCCGACCTGCGGCAGGCCGAACTGGAAGCGCGGCGCAATCCCATCCTGGCGGCTATCGTGGCGAAGCAGAATCTGCTGGCGGTGGAGGCCGCCACGGACCGGCTGCGGCAGATCGAACACGACCTGGCCAACCGCAAAGCCACCACCGAGGCGGGCGTGGCCATCCAGGAGGCCGCGCGGGAAAAGGCCAAGGTGAAGGCCGAGACGGCGCGGCGGAACATCGAATCCATGACCCTGCGCGCGCACTCGAGCGGGTATGTCTCGATCCAGCCCAACACCAACGGCAATTTCATGTTCTACGGCATGCAGCTACCCATGCTGCAGGTGGGCGATACGGTCCGGCCGGGCATGGCGGTGGCGCAGATCCCGGACTTGCACAATTGGGAAGTCACGGCCACCATCGCCGAACTGGACCGGGGGCACCTGGCCGCGGGGCAGCAAGTGTCCATTCGCGTGGTGGCGGCACCGGGAAAGTCGTATGCCGGGCGGGTGAAGGATATCGGGGGAACCTCCGGGCCGCCGTGGGACCGCCATTTCGAATGCAGGATCGCTCTGGAGAATCCTTCGCCGGAGCTGCGGCCGGGAATGAGTTCGAATATCGTGATTACCACCGAAGTGCTGCGCGCGGCGCTCTGGCTTCCCTCGCAGGCGCTGTTTGAAAGCGATGGGCGCCAGTTTGTGTACCGGCGGTCCGGAGGGGCGTTCGTGCCGCACGACGTGAACCTGGTGCGGCGCAGCGAAAGCCAGGTGGTGATTACGGGGCTGGCCGAGGGCCAGGCGGTGGCGTTGACGGCGCCGGACCAACTGAGCCGGAGGAAAGGCCCGGCCGGAGGCGCCATGCAGGCGATTCCGAAATGATCGTGAGTGGCGAGAAGGCGAATGCCGGGGCAGTCCGGCTGCGCGTGCCGTGGAGCGTGCGGCGCTATTTCGCGGACTTCGCGCAGGCGGCCGAAAACCTGCGCGCACAGAAGACCCGCACGCTGCTGACCGCGCTGGGCATCGTGTTCGGCGTGGGCTCGGTGATCGGCATGCTTTCGATCGGGGCGGGCGCGCGCGAGGAGTCGCTGCGCTTCATCGAGCAGCTCGGCGTGCGCAACGTGCTGATCGACTCGCGCCCCGCCACCAGCCGGGAGGAATTGCAGCAGCGGCGCCGCTCTTCGCCCGGACTGACGGACCGGGATGTGCGCATCCTGGAGACCAATATCGATCCCCTGGAGATGCTTTCGGCGCGGCGCACGCTGCATCCCGGCAAAGTGCTGCCCAAACCGGCGCGCGACATCCCGGAACTCTACGGGGTGCGGGCAGCTTACGCCACGATCCACAACCTGCGTCCCGAGGAAGGCGTCTTCTTCGACGCGGGTCACGACGCCGCGAGCGCCGCCGTGTGCGTGCTGGGGGAGAGCGCCAAGGTGAATCTCCTGGGCTACGGCCCGGCGGTGGGCAAGTTCATCAAGGTGAACGACGTCTGGCTGGAGGTGATCGGCGTGCTGGCCGAGCAGGTGCTGGCGGGCGCGCAGAATACCGGCGGGCAGATGCAGGACCTCAATAACGTGATCTACGTTCCGCTGAACACCTTCCAGTACCGGTTCTGGGACAACAGCAGTTTCATGAAGGACGATCTGGACGGTATCGATCTACGCCTCAAACCCGGAGCCGACAGCATCGAGGTGGCCAAGATCGTGACCGCGATTCTGAATTCCACGCATCACGGCACGCAGGACTTCACGGTCACGATTCCGGCGGCGCTGCTGGCGCAGCAGCAGCGCACCCAGACCATTTTCACTTACGTGATGGTGGCCATCGCGGCAATTTCGCTGCTGGTGGGCGGCATAGGGATCATGAACATCGTGCTGGCCACGGTGCTGGAGAGGACGCGGGAGATCGGCGTGCGGCGCGCCACCGGCGCGCGCCGCAACGATATCGTGCGGCAATTCCTGACGGAATCCGTGCTGATCTCGGTGGCCGGCGGGGTGATCGGCGTGGGGTTCGGGTTCTTCCTGGCCTGGCTGATCGCCAAGTCGGCCGAGTGGAAGACGATTGTCACGCCATCGTCGGTAGTGATCGCCTTCGGCGTCTCGGTCGCCGTGGGCGTGATTTTCGGGATCTACCCGGCGGTAAAGGCCTCGCGGATCAACCCCATCGAAGCGCTGCGATACGAGTAGCCGGCCGCCGTTCAGAAGGACAACCGCAGTCCGAACTGGATGTTGCGGCCCCCGTTGACCGTCGAAGTCACCTGCCCGAAGTTGGTCGCCGTGGTGGTGCTCTGGGGCGCCGCAAAGTTGGGGGTGTTGTACGCGTTGAAGAACTCGGCTCGAAACTGAAGCCGCATGCGCTCCTTGATCACCTGGGTGCGGCTCAAGCCGATGTCCCAGGTATTGAGACCCGCGGTACGCAGGTTCGGCTCGGTGCGCGAGTCGTTCCCCATGGAAAAAGCCGGAGTGGTGGCGAAGGCGCTGGTGTCGAACCAATGCGCCAGGGTCGGCGTGACCTGCGCGGGCGTGTGCACGCGCATGGCGTAGCAACTGATGCCCGGCAGCCCGGTGTTGCACGGAGAGGTAATCTGAATCGGCCAGCCTGACGCGAAAGTGGGAATTCCGCTGAACTGCCAGTTGCCAAGCACTTTGCCGCCCAGGCCATGCGCCAGCCAGCGCTTGCCCGGTCCGAACGGCAGCTCGTACAGCAGGGCCATGGTGAGCACCTGCGGCCGGTCGTTGTCCGATATCGAGCGCGACTGCTTCAGGTTGAGGGGATTGGCGATGTTGGTCGAGCGCCAGATGAAGCGCTCGGGCACGGTATCGATGAGCTTACTGACCGTGTAGGACGCCTGCACCATCAGCCCGTGCGCCATGCGATGCTCGACACGCAATTCGAAGGCCTGGTAGAAGGAGTCGCCGTTGGAAGCGCGCGTCGAGCCTACGGAGGTGTATTGCGGCCAGGGCAACAGTAGCTGGGAGGCCCGCACGGTGGGGGCGCTGAGGGCTCCGTTGGTGATCACGCCATAAAACGGATTGGGCACCAGGTTATTGAGGGCGTTGCCCAAGGAGAGGTATTGCGCGGGGTTGGCGACATCCTGGCTCAGGTTGAACCAGATATGCTCCCCGCGGTTACCGACGTACGAGGTCTCGACCACCGTATCGCCGCCAAAGGAGTGCTGGATATTCAGGTTCCACTCCTGGAGGCTGGGGGTGATCCACTGGGGAAAAGGAGCGCCGATGCCGCCGCCCACGCCCGTGGAAGGGGGGTAGAGCAGGCCGGTGGAGAATGCGTTCTGGATGGTGGCTCCGACCGGCGGGGTATTCGGCGCGGGATTGGGAGGACCGAGGTACATGCCGGTGTTCACCTGGAAGCCGTTGCCCAGATCGCTGGGTCCCGCCCCGATGCCGCCGCTGCCCGGGAAGAAGAACAATCCGTACGCCGCGCGCACGACGGTGTCTTTGGCGAATTGATAGGCGAGGCCCACGCGCGGCGCAAAGTTGAGCTTATTGGGAATGGCATCGTAGCGGCCCGCCGGCGCGCCCGGGGTGCCCACAAACTGGAGCACGCCGGGGCGGCCGGTCAGCGGGTCCGTGGCGTTGGGATTGAAGATGCCAAGCTGGTTGTGCCGCTCGGACCAGGGCGTCTGATATTCGTATCGCAGCCCCAGGTTCACCGTGAGTTTCCGAGTGATTTTCCAATCGTCCTGCACATACCAGTTCCAGGCGTGCTGGCTGGCGGTGAGCGCCCGATTGACGGAGACGCTGGCCCCGGCCGGAACGCCGAGAAGCAGCGTGGCGATGCCGTCGCCCGCAGTGGGGCTGGCGGTGTTCGGATCCGGGCCTTGGGTATAAATCCGGGAGAAGGCGAAATCGCCCGAGGGCCAGTCTGGCCGGGTCACGTCAAACTGCAAGTACAGGGTCTCGAATCCGGCCTTCAGTGCATGCGCACCTTTCATCCAGGTGACGGCAGCCTGCGCCTGCCCGTTGTTGTCGTTGTAGTTCTGGTAGGACGCGCGCGCGGGACCGAGAGAGGGGCCCTCGCCGATCGAATTGGTGATATCCGTGATATCGAACTCCGGAAACCGGCCAGGGTTTTGGGTCTGGTTGAGCACCGCCGGCAGACCCAGCGTGGTGGGATCAAATCCCTGGCTGCGCGGGATGGCCGTGGTCTGGCTCCGGTTGGCGCTGATCTTGAACTCCGCCACCAGGTTCGGGCGGAACGTGGCCGTGTCGCTCAGAATGGCGTTCTGGTTGCGGCCTCGCAGCGAGTCGCCCTCCGCGTTGATCCCCGTTCCCGGGAAAGCGAGGTTGGGCCAGGGGCCGTCGCCGGCGTTGTTGTCCTGAAGTCCGTGCCGGAAGAAGAGGCGGTTCTTCGTGCCGATGTTGTGATCGATGCGGTAAAACCACTTGGTCGCGTCGCTCTTGCGCTTATTCGATTGCACGTAGTTGTTGACGAGCGTGCCGCGGTTGGGCAGCGGGAAGTACCCGAGCAGATTCGTGGCAAACGGACTGATGCGTCCGGCGGGGATGACGTTGCCCGGGAACGGCTGGCGGATGTAGGCGCCGGGGCGGCCGGGATCCGGCGAGGTGGTGGCCGGATCGTAGATGGTGATGGGTGCTCCGCCGGCGGTAACGGTGCGGGAGAAGTCTCCGTCGCGCTCGAGCGCGGTGGGGACAGTGGCCTGAAGATTATCCGGGGAGCGCTGCCGGACCGCCTCGACGTTGATGAAGAAGAAGGTACGGTCTTTCCCGTTATAGACGTGCGGCAGGTAGACCGGCCCGCCCGCGGCGCCTCCGTACTGGTTGTAGCGCAACTCGGTGCGGGGCGTACCCACGGAATTGTTCGTCCAGCCGTTGGCGTTCAGGATGTTGTTCCGCGCGAACTCGTACAGGCTGCCGTGCAATTCGTTGGTGCCCATTCTTCCCACCGCCACCAGGGCTCCGCCGCCGGAGCGGCCGTATTCGGCGGAATAGTTGCTGGTGACGAGTTTGAATTCCTGGATGGCCTCGAGCGGCGGATCGTAGGACAAGTTGCTGCAGCACGACGTGCGCGTGTCCGCCCCATCCAGCAGGACTTCGGTGGTGCCGTCGCGCCCGCCCTGCACGATCGGCTCGTCGCCGGTGCCGGGCAGCACGCCCGGCGCGAGCTTCACAAAGGCATACGGGTCACGGCCCAGGTTGGGCAACTGGATAATGGCGGTGGTACTCACGACCTGGCCTAGCGAAGCCTGCTGTTGCTCGAGCATCACCGGCGCCGCCTGGACCGTGACCTCCTGCCGGACCGTTCCGACCGAAAGCTGGATGTTAATGGTAGCGATGAGGTTCACCCGCAGGATGACCCCGGAAACGGCGGCGGTTTGGAAACCCGGTTTCTCGACCCTGACGGCATATTCGCCGATGGGGAGATACGGCAGGTTGTAGTAACCCAGGGCATTTGTCTCGGCTACCGCGGAAACCTTAGTGTTCACGTTGGTGGCGGTCACCGTGGCTTTTGGAACGGCCGCGCCCGTCGAGTCCGTCACGGTCCCGGTGATGGCGGCCTGCTCGGTCTGACTCCAGGCAGGCGGGATGGAGAATTGGGAACACATCGCTGCCGCCAGCAGAAGCGGCAAACCTGGGCACTTCTTGGCAGGACTCCCGGTCATAACTCCCTCCTATGAGCAGCTGTCTGCGGAAGATTATGCAGCGGAATTCCGGGAAAAGGCAGCGAATTTCCATTTCGCAGCAGGAAAAACAGTGAAGCAGGTCACAAAACCGGCAGAACTCCCCGCGCTCCTTATGCGCCGGTCTGTTCGGCCCGGCGGCGGATACCCAGCAGCATTTTCCGCACCATCAGGAAATTGGCCGGTTCGAGAATGCCGCGGGCGGCCAACAGGCTGAGCAGCGTGGGGCTCCAGTCGGCTCGAAAGCGCACGATCAGACGAGAGGTTTGCGCGTCCACCTCCCGCAACACGAAGGCCGAACTGGCGGCGAAATAGCCGCCGGAAAACCGCACCGGGTGCATGCCTGCCGGATTGCCCAGGACCAGCACACGGCCGGGATCGAGCACGGCCACGGGCAAGGGATGCCGGGGGTCGCAACCCAGCAAGCGCTCCAACCCGGTAATGCACAGGGAGCCGCCGCGTGCCTGGCCCATTTGCACCAGCCAGGGCCAGACGGCCGAAGCCGGCGCATGGATCGTGATGGCGCGCGTAGCGCGCAGGTCGGGCCGCGGGATCAGCATGTCTCCCGGCAGGCGCTCGCGGACCTCCTCGTCGGTGGCGCCCCAGCGCAGATGCCACGGCCGGATGGCGGCCGCATAGATCAACAGGGCGGCCGCCAAGCCGGCCGCCCACCACCCGCCGCCCCGGGCCAACCACGAAAGGAGGCGCCTCATCGAGGTCCGAACTCTCAGGGTAGCAGAGGATCCGGAGGGCTTACACGCTCTCCGGCACCACGAAGGGATGCCGGTAGTGGCGCGTGAACATGCGATTGGCTTCTTCGTCGCCGGCACACTGGAACGTGGCGGGATCGAAGCGCAGCGAGCGGCCCAGGCGATAGGAGATGTTCGCCAGGTGCACAAGCGTGACCGAAATGGCTCCCTCCTCGATGGGCGCGTTCTGATCGGAGATCTTGCGGCTGCGCACGGCCGCGATGAAGTTGGCCCAGTTGTTCCCGATGTCCTGGCCGGAGGGACCGGGCTCCCGCTCCCGCCCCAGGAAACTTTCGTAGCGGCCGTGATCTTCGTCCCAGATGGCGAGATACCCCTTCGACCCGTAAAAGATGGCGCCTACCGAGCCGGCGCCTTTGCGCGCGGGGCTCTGGTCGATGTCCGCCTCGGGATTGGACATCCAATGGCGCACTTCGAAGACCAGCATCTTCTTTTTGCCGCCTTCGTCGAACTCGAAGGCCGCGTTCAAACTGTTGGGCGTTTCCTGGTCGTCATCGAACATGAAGTGCCCGCCGATGGCATTGACCTTGGTGGGGTACTTGACGCCCAGGCCCCAGCGGGCTACGTCCATCTGATGGATGCCCTGGTTGCCCAGGTCGCCGTTGCCGTAATCCCAGAACCAGTGCCAGTTGTAGTGGAAGCGGTTGCGGGTGAACTCGTGCACAGGGGCGGGGCCCAGCCACAGGTCGTAATGCACGCCCGCGGGAACGGGCTCGACGGGTTTGCGGCCGATGGTGTCGCGCCACTTGAAGCACAGACCGCGGGCCATATAGATGTCGCCGATGAGCCCTTCGCGCATCTTCTGAACGGCCTCGCGCGCGATGCCCGAGCGGCTGTTGGTGCCGTGCTGCACGATGCGGCGGTACTTCTGCCGCGCCGCCACGATCTGGCGCGCCTCGAAGATATTATGCGAGCAGGGCTTCTCCACGTACACATCCTTGCCAGCCTGGCAGGCCCAGATGGTCTGCAAGGTGTGATTGTGATTGGGCGTGGCGATGGAGATGGCGTCTATGGAGCGGTCTTCGAGCAGCTTGCGCAGATCCGTGAAGGCGGCCGGGCGTTTCTTTCCCAGCTTTTCCACGTCGGCCAGCCGCTGATTCAGGACCGACTCGTCGATGTCGCACAGCGCGGCAATCTCCACGTTGGGCATCTCCGCGTAATGCCGGATGTGCGCCCGGCCCTGGCCGCGGACTCCCACGCAAGCCACGCGCACAGTATCGTTCGGGCTGGCCAGGGAACTGGAGCGCAGCGCGCCAGCGGCCGCCGCAGTGCCCATCAGGAAATATCGCCGGTTCATAAAGCGCCCTCCGTGGATACACTATACAGCATGCCGGCTGCGCGGGCGGTTCTGTGGGATCTGGACGGCACCCTGGTGGATTCGGAGGAATACCACTGGCGCGCCTGGCGGGAGACCATGGCGGCGCAGGGTGTTTCCATCACCCGGGAACAGTTCGCCGCTTCGTTCGGGCGGCGGAACGCGTCCTTTTTACCGGAGTGGCTGGGCGCGCGGGCGGCGGCCGGGGGCGTGGAGCAGGTGGCGGACGCCAAGGAAGCCTGTTACCGGCGGCTGGTACGCGCCGGGGGCATCGCGGCTCTGCCCGGAGCGACCGCGTGGGTGGAGCGTCTGCGGCGCGAGGGCTGGCGGCAGGCCATCGCCTCTTCCGCGCCCCGGCTGAACGTCGACACGGTGCTCGAGGCGCTGGGCCTGGCGAACTGCTTCCAATCCGTCGTGGCGGCCGAGGACGTGGAAACCGGCAAGCCCGACCCGCAGGTTTTCCTGCTGGCGGCCGCGCGCCTGGAGGTTCCGCCCGAACGCTCGATCGTGGTGGAGGACTCAGCCGCTGGCGCAGAAGGCGCGCGCCGCGCCGGCATGCGCAGCATCGGCGTCAGCCGGACCGGAAAGCCGCTTTCCGCAGACGTGGCGGTGGCCGCTCTCACCGATCTGGCGCCGGATACGTTCGAAAGACTGCTGGCGTAGGGCGCAGCCGCTCGTGGCAAGCTGGCTCCGTTCGTTCTGATCTAGCTGGCGAGCTCGACTTCGATTTTCTTGGCGCCGGGATCCAGCTTGACGATGCGGAAGCTGCGGATCTGCCCGGCGCGGGCGGGTTCGCGCCGTCCGGATGCGCCGGTGACAGCGCCGGTCTTCCACTTGGCGGAGAGCATGGAGGTGAGCGAGGAGAGATCCGCGCGCGTTGTGCCCGGGGCGGCCTCCCGGGCCTCCTCCGGGCCGATGCGGCAGACTGCCTGGATGCCCTCTCCCAGTTCCACCTTGGCGCGGCCGCCGGAGACGTCCGCCAGGCGCCCGGTGACCAGGTCGCCTTCGCGGTGCTCGGCGATGTACTCGTCGACAGTGGTGGGTTGAAGCTGTTTGATGCCCAGGCGGATGCGGCGCCGTTCGGAATCCACCTCCAGCACCTGGGCACGCACGGCCTGGCCGGGCTTGAGGGCTTCCTGGGGATGGTTGATGCGCTTTTCGGCGCTGATGTCGCCCACGTGGATCATGCCTTCCACGCCCTCGGCCAACTGCACAAAGGCGCCGAACTTGGTGATGCTGACGATGGGGGCTTCCACGACGCCACCCACGGGGAAGCGGCTTTCGATGCCAGCCCAGGGATCGCCCAAGGCTTGCTTGAGGCCCAGGGAGATGCGGCGTTCGGCGGGGTTGACGCCCAGCACCATGACCTCCACCGTATCGCCGGGCTTCACTACGTCGGCGGGCTTGCGCACCTTCTTGGACCAGGAGAGCTCGGAGAGGTGCACCAGCCCCTCGACGCCCGGTTCGAGTTCCACGAAAGCGCCGAAATCCGCGACGCGAGTGACCACGCCGTGGACGCGATCGCCGATTTTGTATTTTTCGGAGACGAGGTCCCAGGGGTGCGGCTGGAGTTGTTTCATGCCGAGCGAGATGCGGTGCTTCTGGGGATCGACCTTGAGCACCTGCACCGTGACGGTCTGGCCAGCGGAGAGCACGTCGGCAGGCTTTTTGATGCGTCCCCAGGAGATATCCGCGACGTGCAGCAGGCCGTCCACGCCGCCCACGTCCACAAAAGCTCCGTACTCGGTGAGACTGCGCACCACACCCTCGACGACGGCGCCCTCCTGCACGGCGGCGAAGGCCCGCTCACGGCCGCGGGCTTCCTCTTCCTCCAGCACGGCGCGGCGGTCCACCACCACGTCTTCGTCCGCCACGTCGAGCTTGATGATCTTGCAGGAAATCTCCTGGCCCACCAGCTTTTCCATCTCGGCGGCGTCCCGGGCGCCGCTGCGGGAAGCCGGCATGAAGGCGCGCACGCCTACGTCCACGCTGAGGCCGCCCTTGATGATGCCTGCGACCACGCCCGCGATGGCGGCTTTTTCCGCGAAGGCCTTTTCCAGGGAGGACCAGTCCTTGGGGCGCTCCACCTTGATCAGGGAGACCAGGTAGTAGCCCTCGGGGTCCCGGCCGGAGATGGATACCTGGAGCTTGTCGCCGGGCTGCACGATCGGCCGGCCCTCACCGTCCAGCAGTTCTTTGACCGGAAGGATGCCCTCTGTCTTCAGACCGACGTCCAGGAGCACCGACTCCGCGGTGAGGGCCACGACGGTAGCCGCAAGGCCGGCGCCGCCGGATTCGGGCTTATGGGAATGAGACTGCTCGTACGCGGAAAGAATGTCGCCGAACGAAGTATCGGTTTCGGACGCGGTTAGAGCCTCGCGATCGGTTGCCCGGTCACGATCCAGGGCAAATTGGTTGGACATGAGAGGTACGTTTTCATTGTGGCATAATCCCGACTGGGATATCTGTGGGCCTCCTCCGCCGGATTCGCTCAATCCCCGCGCAAGATGTGGTCTGGCTGCTGCTGTTCGGCGGCCTGCTGGCTTCCAGCCCGAACCCTGACGTCTCCGAAGGGCTGCTGCTGGCGGCGCTGGCCGCGGTGCAGATCGCGGAACCTAAGGTAGAGTTCCTCAGCCACAACCTCGGCAAGGTGCTGTGGATCATGCTGAAGCTGTTGCTGGGCTACCTGCTGATCGGCTACACGGGCGGGCTGGTAAGCCGCTACTACCTGATCCTGCTGCTGCCGGTGGTTTCGGCAGCCACGGCCATGAGCGTGGTGGCCACGTTGCTGTTCACACTGCTGGCCTGCGGCGCCTATCTTTCCTACCTGCTGTTTATCGACTGGTCGCGGTACATTCTGGGGCCGCCGGAGATGCGCGAACTGCTGCGCAGAGCCATTTTTCTGGCGGTGGCGGGAAACCTGGCCAACGCGCTAGCCGAAGCGCTGCGGGTGCAATCGGGGGAGAGCCGCCGGGTGGCGGCGCAACTGGCGGAGGCCAACCGCAGCCTGCACGAAGCCGAGGCAGCGGTGCGGCGCTCGGACCGACTGGCGGCGCTGGGGCAACTGGCGGCCGGGCTGGCGCACGAGTTGCGTAATCCGCTGGGCACCATGAAAGCGTCGGCCGAGATGCTGGCGCGCAGTATCTCCGGCGAGAACGAGGTGGCGCGGGAGATGGCCGGTTTCATCAGCTCCGAGGCGGACCGCACCAATTCGCTGATCACGCGCTTTCTGGATTTCGCGCGGCCATTGAAGCTGCGGCTGGAGCCCGCGGACCTGGGTCACGTATTGGACCAGGCGGTGGGCCTGATGGAGCGGGATTCGCGCCACCGCGGCGTGACGGTTTACAAGAACTACTCGCCCGACATCCCGCCGTTTCCGCTGGACGCGGAGCTGATGGAGCGGGTCTTCTACAACCTGCTGCTCAACGCCGCGCAGGCCACGCCGGAGGGCGGCGCGGTGACGGTGAAGACGCGTTCGGTGCCGGGCGGAGCGGAGGTGGCGGTGATCGACCGGGGCTGCGGCATCGAGCCGAAGCTAATCGATACGATCTTCAACCCGTTCGTCACCACCAAGCCGGACGGCGTGGGGCTGGGTTTAGCGATCGTCTCCCGGATCGTGGATCAGCACGGCGGTAAGATAGCGGTAGAGAGCGAGCCCGGAAAGGGCAGCGTGTTTCGCGTGTTTCTCCCGACCAGCCTGCCGGAGGCCCCGACCCCTTGAAGAAACGCATCCTGGTAGTAGAAGACGAAGACAAGCTGCGGCGCGTGATCCAACTGCAACTGAGTTCGGCGGGCTTCGAGGTGGACCAGGCCGGCACGGCCGAAGAGGGCCTGAAGCTGGCGGATCGCGCCGACCTGATCCTGACCGACCTGCGGCTGCCTAACATGGACGGCCTCGAACTGCTGGCCCTGGTGCGCCGCCAGAACAGCCTGGTTCCGGTGATCGTGATGACCGCTTTCGGCACCATCGAGACGGCGGTGGGGGCCATGAAGGCGGGGGCCACGGATTTTCTGCTCAAGCCATTCTCCCTGGATCACCTGATGACGGTGGTCCACAAGGCGCTGGAGGTGAGCGCGCTGCGGGACGAGAACCGGCAGTTGCGCGAGGAGCTGGGGCGGCGGTACGAGTTCGAGAACGTGATCGGGCGGAGCCCGGCCATGCAGGAGATTTTCGCCACGGTGACGCGGGTGGCGCCCACGCGCGCCACGGTGCTGCTGGCCGGCGAAAGCGGCGTGGGCAAGGACCTGATCGCGCGGGCCATCCATTTCCACTCGCCGCGCCGCGACCGCCCGCTGGTAAAGATCAACTGCACGGCCATCCCCGAGAACCTGATGGAGAGCGAGCTGTTCGGCTACGAGAAGGGGGCCTTCACCGGCGCCAACACCTCCAAGCCGGGCAAGTTCGAGCAGGCCGACACGGGTACGGCGTTTCTGGACGAGATCGGCGACGTGCCGGCGTCCATCCAGGTGAAGCTCCTGCGCGTGCTGCAGGAGCGGGAGTTCGAGCGGCTGGGAAGCAATGTGACGCGGCACATCGACGTGCGCGTGATCGCGGCCACCAATCAGGACCTGCGCGCGGCGCTGGAGCAGGGCACCTTCCGCGAAGACCTGTATTACCGGCTGAACGTGGTGCCCATCAACATTCCGCCGCTGCGTGAGCGCAAGGAGGACATTCCCTTCCTGGTGCAGCATTTCCTGCGCAAGCTGGGACCGGATTCCGGAAGCCCGGTGGAAGCAGTGACCGATGCGGGGCTGGCCAAGCTGATGGCCTACCACTGGCCGGGCAACGTGCGGGAACTGGAGAACGTGATCGAGCGCAGCCTGGTGATGTGCGCGAGCACGTACCTGGACGCCGCGGACATTAAGCTGGACACCACGCCGCGGCCGCGTGGGCCGGTTGGCGCGGCGTTTCTGCCCGAAGGGATGTCGCTGGACCAGTACGAGCAGGAGCTGATTCGCGAGGCCTTGCGGCGCGCCGACGGCAACAAGAGTCAGGCCGCGCGGCTGCTGGGGCTGACACGCAACGCGCTGCGCTACCGGCTGTCGCAAATGGGGCTGGAAGCGTAGGGCGGCGGGCGGACTGGGAGACACTGCGGCTCAGCGGGCAGGGGGTCAGGGGCGGAAGGCGCGGGGCTAGATAGGTGGATGAACACCGCTGCGCTGTGAATTGACAGGCCAAACCGCGTTTGATATCGTCTGACGACAACAGCCAGACGGGCTGAAAGGATGCTGCGGGTACGGCCTCAAAACTTTTTGGTCGGTGTCGCGTGGCTGGTTTCCGTCGCGGCAGCATCCGGGGAAGCTCCCCAGTTCGAAGAATCCGCGGGTCCGCTGCTCGAAGCCAGATGCGCGAAGTGCCATAGTGGGAGCGCGCCGCAAGCCGGTTTAAACGTGACTAGCCGGACCACGCTGCTGAAAGGCGGCAACTCCGGCCCGGCGATTGTGGCGGGCGCGCCGGACGGCAGCCTGCTGGTTAAGCGGGTCTCCCAGGGAGAGATGCCGCCCGGAGGGCCGAAGCTCAGCGACGCCGAGATCGCCATATTGCGGAGTTGGATTGCGGCAGGCGCGCCGGCCAGAAACGAGGCGCTGGTGGAGCACATTCCGGGGACCGCTCCGGCCGAACGGGCGCATTGGGCGTTTCAGACGCCCAGGCGGCCCGCCATGCCGGCGGTGAAGGCGGCGGCGCGCGTGCGCTCTCCGCTCGATGCCTTCGTGCTGGCGGAATTGGAGAAGCGCAATCTGGGATTCTCTCCGGACGCGGACAAAATCACGCTGCTTCGCCGCGCCTGGTTCGATCTCGCCGGACTGCCTCCCCCTCCCGAGGAAGTGGACCGGTTTCTCGCCGATACCTCGCCGAACGCCTACGAAAAACTCGTCGACCGGCTGCTTGCCAGCCCGCGGTACGGGGAGCGATGGGCGCGGCACTGGCTGGACCTGGCGGGCTACGCGGACTCCGAGGGTGTGCTGGCGGCCGACGTCATCCGTCCGAATGCCTGGCGGTACCGCGACTATGTGATCCGCGCGCTGAACGCGGACAAGCCATACGACCGGTTTCTGACGGAGCAGATCGCGGGAGACGAGGCCTCCAGATATTTCGACCAGGACCGTCTCACGCCCTCCACCATCGAGGCCCTGGAGGCCACCGGGTTTCTGCGCACCGCGGTGGACGCCACGCGCGAGGATTTTCTGCCGGAGGCTTTTGCCGAATATACCTGGCGCACGGCGTTTGACACGGAACAGATCGTGGCCTCGTCGGTGCTGGGCCTGACCTTGCAGTGCGCCCGCTGCCACGATCACAAGTACGAGCCGCTGAGCCAGAAAGACTACTACCGGTTTCTGGCTTTCTTTGCGGGCGGGATCCGTCCCAACGGCGCCGTGCTGCCGACTTACAAACGGCAGATCGCCCTGGCCACGGCGCGGGAGAAGAAAGCTGCCGAAGAGAACAACGGCCCGGTGGAGCCGGTGATCAAGGCGCTGCGGCAATTGCAAGCGGCCCGGCTGGCAGAATACCGCGCCAGGCATCCCAAGAAGGACCGGGCCACGGAGGCGGAACTGCGGGAGATGTTCCCCGACTACGCCGCCAAGGCGGATGCGCTGGCTGAAGAACTACGGCAGGAAGAGGCCAAGATCATCCAGTTGCCTGAGATTCGCGCGTTCTACGATCTGGATGGGACGCCGCCGGCCACGCACGTGTTCCGGCGCGGCGATCCTAAGCACCCGGAAGAGGAAGTGGCGCCGGGAGTGCCGGTGGTGCTGGATGCGCTGGACCGGCCGTTTGAAGTGGCCAGGCCGGCAGAGGGAGCGAAGACCAGCGGGCGGCGCCTGGCGCTGGCCGAGTGGCTGACGCGGCCGGACAATCCATTGACCGCGCGAGTGTTCGTCAACCGGGTGTGGGCGGAGCATTTCGGGACGGGAATCGTGCCCAGCCTGGACAATTTCGGCAGGTCCGGCGCGCCGCCGACGAATCAACCGCTGCTGGACTGGCTGGCGACGGAGTTCGTCCGCCAGGGCTGGAGCATCAAGAATCTGCACCGCCTGATTATGACCTCGACGGTGTACCGGCAAAGCTCCCGGGCGAACGACGCCGGCCTCCAGGCGGACCCCGACGACAGGCTGCTGTGGCGCATGCCGCCACGCCGCCTGGAGGCCGAGATTATTCGGGATGCGATCCTGGAGACGGCGGGGAGTTTGGATTTCACGATGTACGGGCCGCCGGTCGCGGCACACACCAAGCCCAGCGGCGAGGTGGCGCCGGAAGACGACAATTGCCAGGGGCGGCGGTCGATCTACCAGATCGTGCGCCGGTCGGCGCCGCAAAGTTTCCTGAATGCCTTCGACGCGCCCATCATGGAGACGAATTGCACCCGGCGCACCGTTTCCACGACGGCCACGCAGGCGCTGGCGCTGATGAACAGCGAATTCGTGGCCGCCCAAGCCGAGCATTTTGCGCGCCGCGTGCTGCGGCACGCGCGGACCGCGAAGCTTTCGGAGGCAGGGACCATCGAATACGCCTTCCGGCTGGCCCTGGCGCGCAGGCCCGATGCGGCGGAGGCGGAGACACTGACACGTTTCCTGCGGACGCAGGCCGGGCATTACACCAAGCTGCCTGCCGATGAACAGCGCGTGCGGGTGTACGCGGACTTGTGCCAAGCGCTGGTGAGCAGCAACGAGTTCATATACGTCGATTAGGAGATGATGCGCATGCCCTTCGGACTTCGCCCCGATCACCTCCGGTTCACTCCCATCCGGCGCTTGCTCTCGCGGCGCGACTTATTCCACCGCATCAGCATGGGTATCGGCGGCATGGCGCTGGCGGAGCTGATGGGCCCGGACGTGGCGGCCGCCTCGCTTCCCGAACGGCGCCCGGCGCAGTATGACGTCCTGCCCAAGAAACCGCACTTCCCGGCCAAGGCGAAGCGCGTGATTCTGCTGTTCCAGAACGGCGGGCCCAGCCAGGTGGATCTGTTCGACCCTAAGCCGGAACTGTCGAAACGGGAAGGTCAAAAGCCGGGCGCAGGCTATGTGAACGACGTAGACGCGAAGAAGACCGGCACCTGGATGGGTACCCCATTTCGTTTTGCCAGGCACGGCCAGAGCGGCATGGAACTGTCTGAACTGCTTCCGGGCCTGGCCCGGCACGCGGACGATATTGCCCTGATCCGCTCGATGGTGAGCGATCACTCGAACCACGAGCAGGCCATCTGGAATTTCAATACCGGCCTGATCATGCCGGGACGCCCTTCACTGGGCTCCTGGGTGGCATACGGGCTGGGCACGGAGAATCAGAACCTGCCGGCCTTCGTGGCCATCCTGAATCCCACGGGGCTGCCGGTGGACGGGGCGCGCAATTACTCCAACGGGTGGATGCCGGCGGTCTACCAAGGCCTGCCGATGCGCGCGGAAGGCACGCCGGTGCTCAACCTGGAGCCGCAGGGTTCGGCGGCGGCGGCGAAGGGCCGGCTGGACCTGCTCGAAACATTGAACCGCGAGCACCTCCACCGGCACAGCGACCAACTGGATCTGGAAGCGCGCATTGCCAGCTTTGAACTGGCGGCGCGCATGCAGTTGGCGGCCACCGACGCTCTGGACCTGGCCCGGGAGTCCAGGCAGACGCATGCGATGTACGAAACCGGGGATCCGGAATCCGGGATTCACGGGCGTCAATGCCTGCTGGCGCGCCGTTTAATCGAGCGCGGCGTGCGGTTCGTGCAGGTCCTCCACAACGGGCAGCCGTGGGACACCCACACGAATAACGAGAAAGGCAATCGGGAGATCTGCCGAAAGACCGACGGTCCGACGGCCGCTCTCCTCGCCGACCTAAAGCAGCGAGGACTGCTCACCGACACACTCGTAATCTGGGCCGGCGAATTCGGCCGCACGCCCATGGCCGAGGGGAAAGACGGCCGCGACCACCACAAGTTCGGGTTCAGCCTGTGGCTGGCCGGCGGCGGCATCAAGGGCGGAGTGACTTACGGGGCCACGGATGACTTCGGCTACCATGCCGTGGAAAACATAGTGACCGTGGCAGATTTTCACGCCACGATCCTGCACGTGCTGGGCCTGGATCACGAGCGCCTGATTTTCCGGCACGACACACGCGACGAAAAGCTCACGGACGTGCACAAGGCTAAGGTCGTCTCATCGATCCTGGCTTAGGCTTCAAGACCCATCGGGGCGGGGCGCCGGAGGCGGGGAACCCCCAGGCGGTCCGCTCCACTCGGCATCACCCAGGCGCCACCCGCCCCCGAGGGCCTGGTAGAGTTGCACGATGACCAGCCAACGGTAGAGTTCGGTCTGCGCCAAGGCATTTTCGGCACCTGTTGCTGGTAAGGCATGCCCGCGTAATCGAAGCCCATCTCGCGCGGCATGGTCTGCGAAATAGTCTCTTCCAGAGCCTGCATGGAACTGTAGCCCGGCGCCGCGCTGCCGAAGATCTGCGCGCAGCGGTAGAGCTGTAGCGTTGCGTGAATTCAGGCCCCCTGATCCGGCGCAGGCTGGTCAGCGCGGAGAGGCGCCATTTCGCCCTTGCTGTTTCGCACGTAGAACTGGCCGACGTTCTCCGCGGCGGTGCGCTGCTCCCCTTCCGCCTGGACAAAAACGCGCCATTGGGGCCCGAAGCGGTTGAAGTAGTTGACGAAGGCGCCGCCCATGAACGCCTGCATCGTCTGGGAGAGGTCGCTCATGCGATGCCTTGCGCGACCGCTTTGTCGCGGTCTACGTCGACGAATACCTGCGGGATAGTAGGCAGAAAGGTAGTGGTCAGACTGGTTATTTTTGCGGAAACAGCCGGTGCCGGCCCGCGCGCGGAGCAACGGGCGTGCGGCTTTACCCCTCCGCGATGGGGTATTGACCGTGCTCTTTGGCGGAGTGATAGAAGGCCAGGATATTTTCGATCGGCACGTCCGCCTGAATATTGTGCGCCGGTGCGAGGATCAATCCGCCGCCACGGCCCGCCGTGCGCACCCGCAGCCGCACCTCCGCCGCCACGTCCTCCGGACTGCCATAGGGCAGGACTTCCTGAATATCCACGGTCCCCCAAAGCGTCAGGCGGTCTCCAAAGTCCCTCTTCACCCGCGCCGGGTCCATGGACTTCGGTTGCACCGGGTTGAGGATATCCAGCCCGATCTCGACAAGGTCGGAGAGAATCGGATACACATACCCATCGGAATGGAAGGCGATCTTCACGCCGGGGTGGATAGCCTTCCATTCGGCAAATAGCTGTGCATACCGGGGCTTGAAAAATTCGCGGAAGACCGCCGGCGAGACCAGCATGCGGTTCTGAGCGCCGAAGTCGTCGCCGATCCAGATGATGTCGACCTTCATTTGCGCGAACTTGCGGCCGGCGGTCTGAATCCAGGCCATGAGCTTGTCCAAATAGGCGTGCGCGAAGTCCTTGTTGACTGCCAGGTCCATCAGGACACGCTCCATGCCGCGGAGATACCAGGCCAGCTCGAACAGCGTGCAGGCGCAGCCGCCCATGATGCCGTACTCGTCGCCGTATTCGTCCAACAGCTTGCGCGCACCCCAATAGCGATCTTCGCGCGAGAAGTCGGGCATGCTGAATTCGGCGGGGTCGCGGATGTCCGCCAGCGGCCGGCGCACCATCTCCGTGAAGGAGCCGCCGGAAGGATGCTCGAACCATTTCCAGCCGATCCCCCATTCATCGGTGTATTCGCGATCGGGCCGCGCGTAGTATCCAGTGCAGGGACCCACCCAGGAAATCAGAAAGTCGTGGTCCATGAGGATGGGCAGCGGTCCGCCGGCCGCTTGGTAGGTCTCGGTCTCCTCGGAAGCCACACCCAAGTGGTGCAGCATTCGGCGCTCAGCCTCCGGAGTGTACCAGGCGCAGATGGGCACACGGTCCGGTTCTTCGTGGTTGAGAGCAGTCAGTAACCGCTCTTTGTGGGTCATGCGGTGCTCCAGTCCCGAAGCGGGCGGCAACCAACCGCTGCGACCGCTAGCGTCGCTGTTCGCTGCCGCTACCCCGACGCATGCCCATTTTAGACTGGAACAACCTGTTTTTCATACCCGCACGTCTGTTTCTGCGCGGAAAGTCGGGAGGCTGCCGGCCCGCAGATCCCGCGGGCCGGACGCGGAGACAGCCGGCAAACCGGCCGCCGTCAAAAGATCAACCGCATGGCAAGCTGGATCACCCGGCTGCCCGAGCCCCCGTATATCTTGCCGGTGGTCGCAACCGGCAGGCCGCCATCGCGGGTGTCTCCAATCGTGGAACCCGGACCGCCGAGGTTGAAGTGGTTGAAAGCGTCGAACCAGTCTGTTCTGACTTGCAAGCGCAACCCCTGTTCGCCCCGGAAGTAAAACATCTTCATGAGACTCATGTCCCAATTCTCGGACCCCGGGCCAAAGACGGAGTTCCGGGCAGCGTTGCCATAGGCCCACTTCTGGGGAGGCGCGAAGGCTGCCGGGTTGAACCATTGCACGCCCGAAACGACGTCGTGCGATCCGCCGTTTTTGCCGTCATAGAGCCCTACCCCGGAAACGGCGTCCGGACGCCCGCCCCACCAACCCACAATGTTCGAAGGCACGTTGAAGTACACCGAAAACGGAGAACCGGTCACATAAGTGGTGATGCCCGCGAATTCCCAGCCGCCGAATACGGCGTTGACCACGCCTTTCTGGTTCAGCCAGCGCTTACCCGCGCCAAAAGGCAATTCGTAGACGTAATTGAACGCCAGTCTCTGGCGAGGGAGGTAGTCCGAGTTGCCGTAATCGCACATGTAGCACCACGGGTTGTTCAAGCCGCCCGCAACGGGCACGTCATCGAGGCTGCGGGTCCAGTTGTACTCAACCTGCAGGCTCAAGCCGTTGGAAAGACGCCGGATCAACTCCAGTTGCAACTGGTTGAAATTCTGGAGTCCTCCGGAAGCGTTGTAGTTGATATTGCCCCAGGGCTGGAAGGGACGCTGGTTTTGGAAGACTACGTTGGGTTGCTGGACGGCGGGCTGATTGATGTTGAAGGCATACCAAAAGAGGTGCTGAACCTGCGAACCCACGTAGGAGGCGCGCGCCATCCATTGCTGCCCGATCTGCTGCTCGAGGTCAAGGTCCACTGCTGCTGCCTCGGGTTCCTGTAGTCTCGAGGCGTCTCGTAGACCAAGGGATTGGCCGCCGGGGCGCCGCCGCCCCCCGTGGGGAAAGGATTGCCCAAGGTGAGATCGGGGAGATAGCCGCCCGCGGGCGCCTTCGCCGGCAAGTTCGTCGAAAACGTGGGGCCGATGCGGTATGGCGGGTTAAAGGTCATCTCCAGGGTTCCCAGCTCCGACCCGATGAAGTTGTAAAACATCCCGTAGCCGCCCCGGATGACGGTCATGCTACCCCCGAACGGGCGCCAGGCAAAACCAAACCGCGGCCCCCAGTTCTCTTTGTTCGGGATGTAATAGTCCGTGGACCAACCCGCCTGCTGGGCGGTCTCAAAGGGGTACGCCGAAAACACGCTGGCGAAACCCGTGGGAGGATTGACCGGCGTACTCCCGTTTTGCAATAAAACCAGCTTGGAAGTGGACAGGTCGAGCGGGCTATAGTACCTGTTGCGCTCCTGCCATGGGGATTGGTACATGTAGCGGACACCGTAGTTGATGGTCAGCCGCGGGGTCGCCTGCCAGGTATCCTGTGCGTACCACTCCCAGTCGCGAGAGGAAAGCAGCGTGCTGTTGACCACCGTAGCGTAATTCGTCGAACTCAAGTCGCCCAACAGAAAATCCGCAAATGCATTTCCTTGAGAAGGGTTTACACCTGGCCAGCCCTTGCCCCCCGTCCAGGAGCCGGTGGCCCCGAAGCCGCCGTTGTAAGAACCAAGCTGAATCGTTAGGTGGCCGTCGGAACCGGGAACACTGAACTTGTATCCCGTCTCCAGGATGCCGGCTTTGAATGTGTGGCGCCCGTGCACTTTCGTGAAGTTATCCGAAATTTCCACGTCATAGGTCGGGAAATCGATGCCGGCGCCCCAGTCGCTCAACCCTGAGTATCCGGTCATCGTGACAGTCGGGAGGCCGCCCGTATTCTGCGCCGGGACCGCCGGGACCAGAGTCCACGGTTTAATGTTGAAGTTCTGGCCTTGACGGGCTTGGATGTAGTCGTGATAGGCGAGACGGAATTCATTGATCGCTGTAGCGCCGAAGGAATGGGTCTCGGTGATGCTTGAGGCCCAGTCTTTATCCCGGAAATTCGCGTAATTGCCATAGTTCGGCGGCGTGCTGCCGGAGGCCTGAAACCAGGGATTACTATTCGAAAACCGGAAGAAGCCGTTCAAACTGTCTTTGTCCGATATCTGCCAATCCAAGCGTGATTCCAGATTACTCTTCGGGTAGCTGTTCTCGACCGCGGCCTGGTAGTTTGGTCCTCCGTTCGGCAGGCCAGCGGCATTCGTAGACAGGTTGGGGAGCGGCATATACGCGAGCAACGCATTGGCTCGCGGGTCGAAAGTGGAAGGATTGATGATATTGCCGGGGTAAGGTTGACCCGACGTGGGATTGTACAACTGGGTGCCCTGTTTGTAGAGCGCGGAGAAGTCGCCCTGCCGCATCGCCGCGGAGGGGAACGTCAAAGAAACGATGGTCGGCGAAACTTGGCGGAAATGGAAATAGTCGGTAAAAAAGAACAGCTTGTTTTTCTTGATCGGACCTCCGATCAGGCCACCATACTGATCGCGGTCATAATCCGGACGCGGCTGGCCGTGCGCGTTGTTCAGAAACGTGTTCGCGTTCAGATTCTTATTTTCCAGGTAGCCATACGCTTCGCCATGGAAACTGTTCGTGCCTTGCTTGAGCACCATGGTGATTCCGGTGGTGCTGCGGAACTCGGCGTTCAAGGCTCCGCTGGCAACTTTGAACTCCTGCAAGGCGTTGGTGGAAGGCAGGGTGATCATGCCGAGGCCATAGCTCCCGGCGCCCCTGCCATTGGACGCGTCCTGCATGCTAACGCCGTTCAGATTCCAGTCGTCACCTCCCCAGTAGCCGCTGCCCGCGATCATCGCGTCGGACCCGCTGAGGGCCACGCCCGGTACCAAGCCGATCAGCGTGTCGATGGATTGGGTCGACTTGGGCAGATCTCCGATGATTCTGGTCGGGATGCTATCGGTGATCGTTTGGGTATCCGTATGCACCAGGGGCGCCTCGCCGTTGACCGCCACGGTCTGTTGCATGGCGCCCAGCGCGAGTGTGGCGTCCACGCGCACAGTCTGGGAACTCAAGACGCGGAGGCCGGTTACCGAATAGGTGACGAAGCCGTCTTTCGCAACTGTGACATCGTAAAGGCCGGGCTGAAGCTGCGGGATGGTGTAGGCGCCGGAAGAATCAGTAGTGCCTACGCTTGCGATGGCGGTTTCCGCATTTTTCGCGACCACGCGGGCTGCCGGCACGCCGGCGCCCGAGGGATCATTCACCTGCCCAAGTATCGTGCTGGTAATGGTCTGAGCCCAGCCAGAAACGCTCATTAGAATGAACAGCACCAGTCCGGATACGACTCGCGCACACCACTTCACACTGCTCGTCATGTTTCTCCCTCCTGGACGGCCCCCTGGCGTCCAACTGCCCCAAACGTGCAACCGGGCGTTAGCAGAAAACGTAACACTGGTGCTTTTTGCCTGTCAACCGCGCCGGAATTCAATTCAAACGGTTTGGCGATTCAATGCCGCGCACGCCCGGGCCGTAGGGCGCGCTTCGCATTCTCCTTGCGGCGTGCCAGCGCGAGCGCGCTCCAGGTCTTGTCGATCGCGCAGACCTTGTAATCCACCAACCCGACCGCCATGGCCGACTCGCGGATCAGGTTCTCGCTGAGGCCGGAATCCGGCCGGGCCGTCTGCTTCGGCCAGAGGACCCAGAGCCTGGTGCGGCCGGCGATCGAACGCATGCGCGCGAGGGCTGCGCGAAAGGAATCGGGTTCGCGCACGAACCAGAGCGTCACATCGCGCGGCTCCGGCGGATCCTCTTCGATGGTGGCGCTGCCGGGGAGGCTTCCGAGGGCGGCGGCGTATCCGCGCGGGGCGTCGATCACGCCGACGCTGGCTCGCTCACCGATGCCGAGTTTCTGCGCCGCGGTGCGTCCGGCGTAGCGATCCATCATCTGCGGCGGCACGACCGGCGCCGCCGGGCTCTTCGCCGCATGCACCGCCGCGCCTACGGCGCCGCACGTGGTGTAGACCGCGTCGGGGAGCCAGCGGCGAACGGCCTCGACTTTGTCCGCAGCGCCGCCCACGAACACGAGCGGGACGTGCCGGGTGGCCCGGGCGCCGCGGAGGCCCGTCGCGAGTTCGCGGCCGTGCGAAGGCAGGCGCGACAAGTCGATGACCACCACATCCGGCGGCGACTGCTTGATCGCCCTGTACACGGCGCCGCCATCGCCTGCGGCATATTCGACCTGGTGGCCGGCGGCGCGCAGCGTCGCGAGGAGCGGAGCCGCCTCGGCCGCGTTCCAGTGCACCACCCGGACCCGCATGCGCCGGCCCTAATACCGGTATAGCCAGCGGGCTTTTTCGACCACTTGTTCGGTGTTGGGCAGGAAGGCTTCTTCGAGCGGCGCGCTGAAAGGCACCGGGGTGTCCGGAGCAGTCACGCGCACGATGGGGCCGTCGAGGTATTCGAAGACGTTCTCGGTGATCAGGGCCGCCAGTTCTCCCGCCAGGCCGCCGGTGCGGGTGTCTTCGTGGAGCAGCAGCACCTTGGCCGTCTTGCGAACGCTCGCCAGCACGGTTTCCCCATCCAGGGGCAACAGCGTGCGCAGATCTACGACCTCGATCTCGATCCCTTCCGCTGCGAGGCGCTCGGCGGCTTCCAGGGCCACGTAGACCATGGCGCCGTAGGTCACGATACTGAGGTGCCTGCCCGGGCGGACCACGGCAGCTTTCCCGATGGGCACGGTGTACTCTTCGGCCGGCAGGTCTTCCTTGATGCGGCGGTACAGCCCTTTGTGCTCGAAGAACATCACCGGGTCGTTGTCGCGGATGGCGGACTTGATGAGGCCCTTGGCGTCGTAGGCCGTGGACGGAGCCACCACTTTCAACCCGGGCGTGTGCACGAAGGGCATCTCTGGATTCTGCGAGTGGTATGGGCCGCCATGGATGCCCCCTCCGGAAGGAGCGCGGATGACGATGGGCACGGCGGCGCCCCAGCGGTAGCGGCACTTGGCCGCGAAGTTCACAATCTGGTCATAGGCGCAGGAAATGAAGTCCGAAAATTGCATCTCGGCCACCGGGCGCAGACCCATCAGGCCGGCGCCGATGGCCGCGCCCACGATACCGGACTCGGCGATGGGCGTATCCACCACGCGCCGCTCCCCGAAGCGCTCCAGAAAGCCGGCCGTGATCTTAAACGCGCCGCCATACACCCCGATATCTTCGCCAATCAGGAAGACATCCGGATCGCGCTCCATCTCCTCCCACAAGCCCTCGCGGATGGCTTCCAGGTACGTGGTGGCCATGACTATCGCTTTTCGTAGACGTTGTCCAGCAGTTCGGATGGATCGGGGAACGGGCTGTTCTCCGCCCAGCGGACCGCCTCATCCACTTCGCGGCGCACCTCGTTGCGCCACTCCTCCAGGTCGGACGCATCCGCCCATCCGCGCTCGCCCATCAAGCGCTCCAGGCGGTCGATGGGATCCTTGCGGCCCCATTCCTCCCAGAGGTGCTTGGGCACGTACTCGGCAGCGTCGTGCGCGGAGTGGCCGGTCATGCGGAAGGTCTTGCACTCGATGAGGTAGGGCCCCAGACCTTCGCGGGCGTGGGCCACCGCGCGCCGGGTGGCCGCATGGATGGCAATGACGTCATTGCCATCCACCACTTCAGCGGGGATCCCGTAGCCCGGCCCCCGGTCCGCCACGTTGGCGCAAGCCATCTGCTTTTCGAGCGGCGTGGAGTAGGCGTACTGGTTGTTGTTGCAGATCAACACCAACGGCAGTTTCTGCACGGCAGCCAGGTTAATGCCTTCGTGCCAGTCGCCCCGGCTGGTGGCTCCGTCGCCGAAATAGCAGAACGCCGCGTTGCGCGTGCCCTTGTACTTCAACGCCAGGGCGGCCCCGGCGGCCACCGGCACGCATGCGGCCATGGCGCTGATGATGGAGACGATGTTCAGCCGGATATCACCCATGTGCATGTTGCCGTCTTTGCCGCGGGTGAGCCCGCCCACGCGCCCCATGTACTGCGCGAAAATCTGCCGCGGATGCACACCCCGGATCAGGAAAACGGCCATATCCCGATGCGACGGGAACATCACATCTTCGGGTTCGGCCACCAGGGCCGTCCCCACCGGGATGGCTTCCTGTCCCCGGCCCACGTACACGCCGCCCACGATCTTGCCCTGCCGGTACAACTTGCGCTCGATGCGGTCCTCCACCTCCCGCATCATGCTCATGTAGTACAGGAACTGGCGTGCAAGGGACGCCTCGGGATCAGCTAGCTTCGTTGATTCGAGAGAAGTTGTGGCCTGAACCGCGCTCATGGGCAAAGCCTCGCTGTAAGCCAGTAGTATACGTCATTCGAGGTTTGAGCCGGCGAAACCGCCGGTCCTACGCAAACTTGTACTGCCCCGGAACCGGGAGCGGAGTGACCTCCAGTTTTTCGTCGTAGCTGAAAGCTTTGGGCTGGAGGTCCAGGTCGGAGGCCATCATCTGGTCCCACGTGATCTCCTGGCCGGAGTAGGCGGATTCCCGGCCCATGATGGCGGTCATGGTGCTCTCCGCCACTGCCATGACGTCGTTGATGTAAGGACCCTGGCCGCGGATGCTCTTCACCATGGCGATGTGCTCCTGGACATACGGGTCCTGCCCCTTGACTCCCATATCATGCCCATTGGTGCGGCCCTTCGTGCCCACGAACAACTCAGAAACGTTCTGGTAGCTGCCGCGCGGATACTGGCGGCAGTGGCTGGACATGTGCACGCCGTTGGGGTACACGAAATCGGCATCAATGTGGTCGTAAATGTTGCCGTAGACTTCCTCGCGCGGACGCCAAGCCACGCCGCCGGAAGCGAACACCTTCGCCGGGTGTGTGCCCATGAACCAGTTGCACACATCGATGTTGTGCAGGTGCTGCTCCACGATCTGGTCGCCGCAGACCCACACGAAGGAGTACCAGTTGCGGTTCTGGAAAACCATGTCGCTCCACTTGGGGTCGCGCGCGCCCTTGGGGCCGGGCCAGGCGGCGCCCTGGAACTGGAGCACCGGCCCGCCCACCCAGTAGGCATAGCAGGCCACGATATCGCCGATGGCTCCGTCCCGCAGTTTTTGCAGGGTTTCCACGTACTCCTGCTGGTTGCGCCGCTGGGCGCCGGACATCACCGTGAGTTTCAGCTCTTCGGCTTTCTTCGCGGCAGCCATCACCTTTCGGACCCCCACCGGATCGGTGCCAAAGGGTTTTTCCGCAAAGATGTGCTTTTTGGCCTCGACGGCGGCCACGAAGTGCTCGGGGCGGTAGCCGGGCGGGGTGGCCAGCATGACGATATCGATGTCCGAGGCCAAAACTTTCCGGTAAGCGTCGAAACCCACGAAGTGGTGGTCCGGGTCCACCTTCACCTTGCTTTCGAGGCTGCCGTATTTGCCGCCATGCTTGATTTCCGCCAGGGACTTTTCGAGCCGGTCCTCGAAGATGTCGCCCATGGCGGCCAGTTCGACGTTTTCGTTACCGTAGAGAAGTTGCTGCGCCGCCTGTGTGCCGCGCCCGCCGCAACCCACCAGGCCGGCTTTGAGTCTTTCATTGCCGGCACCCCGCACGAGTTCCGGCTGGATGATGGTGAACGCGCTCACACCGGCGCCGACGGCGGTGGATCCCTTCAGAAACGACCTTCTGGAAAGTTCGCTCGGGCTGTCTGACATCTTTCGCCCCTCCCTGGGCTCCAAAACAGACAATTGTATCCCCATAACAGGACAGGCGGTGCCACCGTCCGGCGCGCGATTTGAGTATACTTTCAGACAATTTCCCATATGTCCGCACGCCCGCGAAGCTCGCACTTCTACGTGGCTTTGGCCGCGCTGGTGGCGCTGTTGTGCGGACTGGAGAGCCTGGTAGGCTCGCTTCCCTTCGCCGAACAGATGCTGGCCAAGCTCTCGGATTTCCAGTTGAAGGAGCTGGAAACCTACATCGAAATGAACAAGCTGCTCACCACTTTGGCTACGCTGGCCATTGGAGCCACGACCGGTTTCGCCGTCAACCGGGGAGCAGCCGCGCCCCTGGCGCCGGCAGACGTGCGCAAAGCGGTGGCAAGCTGGACGCTTTCCGGCGTCTCGCTCTATGCCGGACATTTCGCCTATCAGCAGGTGATCTGGATGCTCGATCAGCGATTCTTCAACCTCTTTTACCCTCGCGTGTGGTGGCCCACGCAGGCCCAGTTCTGGACCTTCCTGGTCTCCGTTATCGTGCTGGCCGACTTCATTCACGGCAACCTGACGCGCCCGGCCGGAGCGGGGAGTGTCGGAGGGCGGCCGTGAGACGCGTGGCCGGCGGTTTCCTGCTGGCGGCCGCCGCCTTCGCCCAGGGCTCGTTCGATCTGAGCGGCACGGTGCGCCAGACCCTGGCGGACTGGCAGAAAAACACAGGCATCGGCATTGAAACAGAGGCGGAAAGCCGCATCCGCCACGATGTGGGCGAGGCCTGGCCCCGTCTGGAAGAACTGGTCCGCCTGCAGGCGCCTTATGAGGCCTCTCCGGAGCCCTTGACCCGGATGCTGGTGCGGACCTATTGCTTCGACCTCCGGGATGCGCTCCTGCGCCAGGCTCGGCCGTTCGCGCGCGCCCGCCAGGCCCGAACCTTGGCGTTCCAGGCACCTGCGTCCGGGCTGCGACTGCGGGATGCGGACGTGCTGCACTTCTCTTTTCTGGACTTCCTGAGCGGGTTTTTCCCACGCCTCCAGCCGGTGGGCTACCTGCAAGTCACGTCCAAGCCGGACCGCGCCGACATCACCATCGACAACCAGCCCAAGGGGTTTACAAACCGCGTCTTTGTGGTCTCCCCGGGCTCTCATACCGTGGCAATTGAATCCCCGAAAATCGTGCGACGCTGCCGCCGCACCGTGCAGGTTGCGCCCGGACGCCAGATCTCGCTGCATTGCCCGTAGGTTTGCCGCTCATCTTTGTCCGGCAACCTTTTGACCCAGCGCAGCAGCCATCCAGGCAGCAATCTTGACTTTTTTGTACAGATTAATCTAGGCTGAAAGTGAAGCGGCTATCCCTGGAGGATCGCGAGTGAGCACGCAAGTCAACACCATCGAAACCTTAGCCAACCAGGAGTACAAGTGGGGCTTCGTTACTGAGATCGGGACGGATGCCGTGCCGCCCGGCTTGAACGAAGACATCATCCGGCTGATTTCCGCCAAGAAGCACGAGCCGGAATTCATGCTGGAGTGGCGCCTGCGCGCCTACCGGCACTGGCTGACGATGCAGGAGCCCGCGTGGGCCAACGTGCACTATCCGCCGATCGACTACCAGAACATCGTTTATTATTCCGCGCCGAAGACGAAGGTGAATCGGCCCAAGAGCCTGGACGAGGTGGACCCGGAACTCCTGCGGACCTACGAAAAATTGGGCATCCCCTTGAAAGAACAGGAGTTGCTGAGCGGCGTGGCGGTCGATGCGGTATTCGACAGCGTTTCGGTTGCCACCACCTTCCGGGACAAGCTGAAGAGCCTGGGGATCATTTTCTGCTCCTTTTCCGAAGCCGTTCAGGAGCATCCGGAGCTGGTGAGGAAGTACCTGGGCTCGGTGGTGCCTTATACGGACAATTTCTTTGCCACCCTGAACTCGGCGGTCTTCAGCGACGGTTCCTTTTGTTATGTGCCGAAAGGCGTGCGCTGCCCGATGGAGCTTTCCACGTACTTCCGCATCAACGCCAAGGACACCGGGCAGTTCGAGCGCACCCTGATCATCGCCGACGAAGGCGCCTACGTGAGCTACCTGGAAGGCTGCACAGCCCCCATGCGGGACAGCAACCAATTGCACGCTGCGGTGGTGGAGTTGGTGGCCCTGGACAACGCCACCATCAAGTACTCCACCGTGCAGAACTGGTACCCCGGGGACAAACAGGGGCGCGGGGGTATCTACAACTTCGTGACCAAGCGGGGCAAGTGCCTGGGCGCTAACTCCAAGATTTCCTGGACGCAAGTGGAAACCGGCTCGGCCATCACCTGGAAGTACCCGAGTTGCCTGCTGATCGGCGAGAACTCGGTTGGCGAGTTTTACTCGGTGGCGCTGACCAACAACTACCAGCAGGCCGATACGGGCACCAAGATGATCCACATCGGCCCGAACACCCGGAGCACTATCGTCTCCAAGGGGATCTCCGCCGGGCACGGGCAGAACACCTATCGCGGCCAGGTCAAAATTCAGAAAAGCGCCGCCGGAGCGCGCAACTATTCGCAATGCGACTCCCTGCTGCTGGGAGACAAGTGCGGCGCACACACCTTCCCCTACCTGGAGGTGAAAAACACTTCCTCGCAGATTGAGCACGAAGCTTCGACTTCCAAGATCGGCGAGGACCAGATCTTCTACTGCCGGCAGCGCGGACTCTCCACCGAAGACGCGGTCTCCATGATCGTGAATGGCTTCTGCAAGGAGGTGTTCCGCGAGCTGCCCATGGAGTTCGCCGTGGAGGCGCAGAAGCTGCTGGGCATCAGCCTGGAAGGCAGCGTCGGATAAACCGTACCCATGTCTTTACTCGAAATTCGCAATCTACATGCCCGGGTGGGCGGGCGGGAGATCCTGAAAGGGATCGATCTGACCATTCAGCCCGGCGAAGTTCACGCCATCATGGGGCCCAACGGCTCTGGAAAGAGCACGCTGGCCCAGGTGCTTTCGGGCCGCGACCTCTACGAGGTGACCGGGGGCGAAGTGCTGTTTGACGGCCGGAACCTGCTGGAGCTTTCTCCGGAGGACCGCGCGCGCGAGGGCATCTTCCTGGCCTTCCAGTACCCGGTGGAAATTCCCGGCGTGAGCAACCTGTATTTCCTCAAGGCGGCGCTGAACACCATCCGCAAGCACAAGGGCCTCCCGGAGCTCGACGCCATGGATTTCCTGGGCGTGGTGCAGGAAAAAATGGCCCTCATGGAGATGGACGAATCGCTGCTTAACCGCGCGGTGAACACGGGCTTTTCGGGCGGCGAGAAGAAGCGCAACGAGATTTTTCAGATGGCCGTGCTGGAGCCGCGCTTCGCCATCCTGGACGAGACTGATTCCGGACTGGACATCGATGCATTGAAGATCGTGGCCAACGGGGTCAACTCCCTGCGCAGCCCGGAGCGCAGCATGCTGGTGGTGACGCACTACCAGCGCCTGCTGAACTACATTGTGCCGGACTTCGTGCACGTGCTGGCCGAGGGGCGCATCGTGAAATCGGGGGACAAGAACCTGGCGCTGGAACTGGAGGAGACCGGCTACGCCGGGTTGGAGGAGGCGGAAGCCTTCGAGCGCGCATGACCAGCGTGGCGGAACAGCCCAACCCGTACCTGGCCAACTTCCCGGCCTTCGCCGCCCGGATTAGCGGCCAGGCATGGACGCAGCGTCTCCGCGAGAGCGCCATCGAGCGGTTCGCCGAGCTGGGATTCCCCACCACGCGCGACGAAGAATGGCGCTTCACGAACGTGGCGCCGATTGCGCGGGCTGCTTTCGAGCCGGCCGCGTATACGCCCCACGCCATCACGCCGGAGCAGCTCGACCGGCGCCTGTTCGCCGATTCTTCCGCCTGCCGCCTCGTGTTCGTCAACGGACACTTCGCCGCGGAACTCTCTTGCGCGGGAAAGATGCCGGCGGGAGTCCGCACGGGTAGCCTGGCCCGCGTGCTCGCGGAGCAGCCTGCCCTGGTGGAACCCCACCTGGCGCGGTATGCCGCCTTCGAGAACCACGCCTTTGTAGCCCTGAACACCGCGCTTTGGGAGGACGGCGGGTTTGTGTGGGTGCCCAAGGGTGTGGTGGTGGAGGCGCCTATCCACCTGGTGTTCGTCTCGACGGGCGGCGCGCCGCCGGCCGTTTCGCATCCCCGCACCCTGATCGTGGCCGAGCGCGCCAGCCAGGTGACCATCGTGGAAAGTTACCTGGGTCCGGGCGGCGAGGGCTATTTCACCAACCCCGTCACCGAAATCTCCACGGGCGAGGGCGCCATCGTGGATCACTACAAGCTCCAGCGCGAGGGAGATGACGCCTTCCACGTGGGCACCGTGCAGGCCCAGTTGGGCCGCAGCGCCAATTTCACCTCGCATTCCATTTCCTTGGGCGGCGCGCTGGTGCGCAGCGACACCAACGCGGTGCTTTCCGAAGGCACGGAAGTGACCCTGAACGGCTTTTACCTCGCGGCAGGGCGGCAGCACGTGGACCATCACATCGCCGTGGACCACGCCAAGCCGCACGGGGCCAGCCACGAGCTCTACAAGGGGATTCTGGATGGCAAGGCCTCGGCCGTGTTCAACGGCAGGATCCTGGTGCGCAAAGACGCGCAAAAGACCGACGCCAAGCAGACCAACAAGAATCTGGTGCTTTCTGAAGACGCCGTCATCAACACCAAACCCGAGCTGCAAATCTACGCCGACGATGTGCGCTGCACGCATGGCGCGACCATCGGCCAGTTGGACCCGGAGGGGATCTTCTATCTGCAATCCCGCGGTATAGGCAAGGAGGAGGCGCGGGACCTGCTGACTTACGCCTTCGCGCGGGATGTGATCGACCGTATCCGCGTCGAGCCCCTGCGCGAACGGCTCGAGCAGGTGCTTTTTGAGAGGCTCCATGATCACCGTCAGTAGTCCGCTGGATGTCAACCGCATCCGCGAAGACTTTCCCATCCTGCACCAGAGGATTCACGGCAAGCCGCTGGTTTACCTGGATAACGCCGCCACCAGCCAGAAGCCCAAGGCGGTCATCGAGGCCATCCAGCACTTCTACACCTCCGACTGTTCGAACATCCACCGCGGCGTACACGAGCTGAGCGAGCGTTCCACCTATGCCTACGAGGAGGCGCGCGCCAAGGTCCAGCGCTTTTTGAACGCGCGGGAGGCGCGCGAGATCGTAATCGTGCGCGGCACCACCGAGGCCATCAACCTGGTGGCTCAGACCTACGGGCGGCAGCGCGTGGAGGCGGGGGACGAGGTGATCATCACCGCCCTCGAGCACCATTCCAATATCGTGCCCTGGCAGATGCTGTGCGAAGAGAAGCGGGCTGTGCTGCGCGTGGCGCCCATCAACGACCGCGGCGAGCTGCTGATCGAGGAGTTCGAACGGCTGCTCAGCGCCCGCACGCGCCTAGTGGCGCTGGCGCAGGTATCCAACGCCCTAGGGACGGTCAATCCGGTGGGCCGCGTCGTGGAAATGGCGCACCGCCGTGGAGTGCCGGTCCTGGTGGACGGCGCGCAAGCCGCGCCGCACCTGCAAGTGGACGTGCGCACCCTGGATTGCGACTTCTACGCCTTTTCGGGCCACAAGATCTATGGGCCCACGGGCGTCGGCGTGCTCTACGGCAAGGCGGCCCTGCTCGAGCAGTTGGACCCCTACCAGGGCGGCGGTGACATGATCCGCACGGTGACCTTCGAGAAGACCACCTACAACACCATTCCGTACAAGTTTGAAGCGGGTACACCGGACATCGCCGGCGTCATCGGTCTGGGAGCGGCCATCGACTATGTGCAGGGTATCGGCATGGGAAATATCGCCGCGCACGAGCACGAACTGCTGCTCTACGGCACCGAGGCACTCGAGCGCATCCCCGGCCTGCGGATCATCGGCACGGCGCAGGAAAAAGCCGGTGTGATCTCCTTCGTGCTCGACGGCGTGCATCCGCACGATATCGGCACCGTGCTGGACCAGGAGGGCATCGCCGTGCGCACCGGCCACCATTGCGCCCAGCCGGTGATGGACCGCTTCGCCATTCCGGCCACCACGCGGGCTTCACTGGCGTTCTACAACACCTTCGAGGAACTCGACGCGCTCGCGCGGGGCATCGGCCGGGTACAGGAGATTTTCGGCGCATGCTGAACGATCTCTACCAGGAGGTCATCATCGATCACAGCCGCCGCCCGCGGAATTTTCGTTCCATGGACGACGCCACCCGCCGTGTGGAGGGCTACAACCCGCTTTGCGGCGACAAACTGGCGCTGTACGTAAGGATGGATCAGGACGTGGTGGCCGATATCAGTTTCGTAGGTTCGGGATGCGCCATTTCGACGGCTTCGGCGTCGCTGATGACCGAAAGTGTGAAAGGCAAGACCCGCGCGGAGGCCGAAGCCATCCTGGAGCGGTTTCACGACCTGCTCACCAAGGACCGGCCGGCGGCGGGCGGACTGGGAAAGCTCGCGGCTTTCTCCGGCGTGCGCGAGTTCCCGGCGCGCGTGAAGTGCGCCACCCTGGCATGGCACACGCTGCGTTCCGCGCTCGAAGGTTCCAGCGAGGTGGTATCCACGGAATGAGAGAGCAGATCATCGCCGCGCTCAAAACGGTCTACGACCCGGAGGTGCCGGTTAACATCTGGGAACTGGGCTTGATTTACGGCCTGGAAGTAGACGAGGCCGGCCACGCGCGCATCCGCATGACGCTGACCGCGCCCAACTGCCCTGTGGCAGGCAGCCTCCCGGCGGAGGTGGATAGGAAAGCCCGAGGAGTGCCCGGGGTCACGGACGTCACGCTGGAAGTAGTGTTTGATCCGCCTTGGGATAAGAGCAGAATGTCCCCGGCGGCCAAGCTGGCCCTGGGGCTGGACGATGTGATTCCCATCAGGCGGCTGAATCGATGAAGCTAACCTCGAACGAAGAATACGGGCTGCGCTGCCTGGTGCGCATCGGGCTTACCGGCAGCAGTTTGACCATTCCGGAAATCAGCAAAGCCGAGGGCGTATCTCCGGCATACGCCGCCAAAATCCTGCGGATCCTGCGCCGCGCCGGCTTCATCAAGGCGGCTCGGGGGAAGGAAGGCGGCTACATGCTGGCCCGACCGGCCGACCGCATCGTCATCGGAGACGTGATCGACGCGCTGGGCGGCCGGTTGTTTGAAACCGATTTTTGCAGCCAGCATTCCGGCCAGCAGAGCGTCTGCACGCACTCGGTGGATTGCTCCGTGAGGTCGCTCTGGCGCACCGTCCAGGTATTGGTGGACCAGGTGCTCAGCAAGACCACGCTGCAGGATCTTCTGCGCAACGAGCAGGAGATGAATTCCTGGGTGCGCTCTCTGCCCGGAACCAGCCGGCTGAGCATGATCCAGTAAGCCGCCTCGTGCCCGGCGCCACTTGCGTATTGAGTCGCCTTCTCAGCGGGAGTATAATCATGTGTGGATGCTTTTGGTCCGCCTCGCCAGTGCGAGGTTCCGCGCCGTCACCTTCCCTGCCAAGGCGAAACGTCCTCTCTTGCGTCCCAACCAGCCCCAGCCTGGAGGTATTCACCACCACCTAAATGAAAGCTACTGTTCAGATTAGTCGAGGCGTCGAAAGCCTGTTCGGCACCCGGGATGAGAACATCCGGGTGATCGAGTCCGGCCTAAAGGTCACCACGTTGCTCGTCGACAATCTGCTGGAAATCGAGGGCGAGCCCGCCAATGTATCCCGCGCGGAAAACATCCTGGAGGAATACGTTGCCCTAGTGCGCGAGGGTCATGTCTTCAATAATGGCGATCTGAACAGCTATCTGCGCGTCTGCACAGAGGACGCGGAGGTGAGCCTGCGCGCCCTGGTCGAGAGCGGCCGGCAACGGAACTTCGGCAAGAAGATGCTGGCGCCGAAAACCGTCAACCAGCGCCGCTACCTGGAAGCCATCGAGCGCAACGACCTGGTATTTGGCGTAGGGCCGGCGGGCACCGGCAAGACCTACCTGGCGGTGGCCATGGCTGTCTCCGCACTGCTGGGGAAGAAGGTCTCGCGGATCATCCTCACCCGCCCGGCGGTGGAAGC
>JAJPJX010000057.1 GCA_021324015.1 Solibacteraceae bacterium
CTGGGGTTTCCCCCCGGAGACTGCCGCCAATAAGCCCCGTTACGTTTCACCCCGCCCCGGTCCCCGCCTCAAAGGCGGAGGGCCGGGGCGGTGACGATCACCTCCCCATCCGCAAGTCATCCATGCTTGAGCCGTAGTGTGTCGGTACCCATCATCCACTCCACCACCGTGCCATCCAGCCACAAACGCGGGCGCCCGCGGGAGATAAATCCCAGGTGGCCGCCGTGGTCCGTGGCCAGCAACCCCAGCCGCGGGTTGCGACTAATGGCCGGGTGATCGTAGACCGAAAACGGGATGAAGGTATCGTCCCGGGCATGGATCAACAGGGCCGGCACGCGGATCCGTTCCAGATACTGATTAGACGATTGCGTCGCGTAATAGTGCTCCGCGTCACGGAAGCCGAAGGCCGGAGCGGTGATGCGGTTATCCAGGTCGATCAGCGAGCGGATTCCCGCGAAGTCTGCCGCGCGGTAGCGTCCCGTGGCCAGCAGGCGCGCGCGCATCTGGCGCAGAAAGCGGCGCTCGTAGATCCAGTTGTCGGGCTGGTGAATCCGGTGGGCGCAGGCCGAAAGATCCAGCGGCGTGGAGACGGCGCACACTCCGGCGATCTGCCCGGCGGCTTCCTGCCCCAGTTCGCCCGCGAACTTCAGCACCACGTTGGCGCCCAGCGAGAAACCCACCAGCCAGAGGGGCGCCGGCCCCTGGCCGGCCAGATCCTCCACGATCACGCGCACGTCCGCGGTCAGCCCGGAATGATAGAGCGTCCGGGAGAGATGCTCCGTGCCGCCGCAAGTGCGCAGGTTCAGCCGGTGCGTCACGAAGCCGGCCTCCAGGGCAGCGTGACTCATGCCGCGCATGTAGCCGGTCTCGCTCGACCCCTCCAGCCCGTGCACCAGCAGCACCTGGCCGCGCGGTTCCCCCGGCGGGCGCTGGGTCCTGACCAGCACCTCCACGCCCGGCTCCGTGAGATACAGACGCTCCGTCAGCGGAAACCGTACCCGGTCGCATGGCCGTCTCCAGTAATGTCCGGCTATGGTTTGCAAATGCGGGTTCAAGAAGAGCGGCTCAAACGGACGCAAAACGTCATTGTAAACTGGGAGTCTGACCGGGAGTAGAACTGCCATGCGCACTGGACGCCTGATCGCATTCGCCCTGGGGCTGGTCTTCTGCAGCCTGGCGGCCACCATACCGCGCCCTGCCCCGGAATTTGTCATCACCCTGCCGAACGGAAAGCAGACTCTGCTCAGCCAGTACCGCGGGAAGATCGTGGCCCTGGCGTTCATCTCCACGACCTGCCCGCACTGCCAGCGGCTCACGCAGGCGCTCACCGGCATCCAGAAGGATTACGCCCCGCGCGGCGTGCAGGTGCTCGAGACGGCCATCAACCAGGGCGCCGCGCAACTGGTGCCCGCCTTCATCCAGCAATACCGGACCAATTTCCCCACCGGCTACTCGGACTGGAACATGGTGATGGAGTTCCTCCAGATTTCCATCATGAGCCCGGGCTACCTGCCCAAGATGGTGTTCGTGGACCGCAAGGGCGTCATTCAGGCACAGTACGCGGGAGAAAATCCGTTCTTCGCCGATCAGGACCAGGACAAAAACGTCCGCGCTGAACTGGACAAAATGCTGCAAGCCGCGGCCATCGGGGCGCGCAAGAGCGCGCCCCGGAAAGCCGCGTCGAAGTAAGCGGGCCGCCTCAGTCGATGGAATCGTACGCCACCAGCGTCAGAAATTCGGAAAAATCGTCGCTGGTCATCATCTGCTCGTAGAGCTTGCCGGCGAGTTCGTAGTTCCCCTTGGCAAAGCGCTCCGCTCCCAGCCGGCTGCGGAAGTTCTCCAGTTGCTCGGCGATGGTCTGCCGCACCAGGTCCTTGGTGACCGGGCGGCCGTCGTTCAGACGGGCGCCGTGCCGCACCCATTGCCAGACCTGCGCCCGGGAAATTTCGGCGGTGGCCGCGTCTTCCATCAGGTTGTAAATCGGCACGCACCCGTTGCCGCCCAGCCACGATTCCAGGTACTGAATGCCCACGTCCACGTTCAGGCGCAGGCCTTCCTCGGTCTTGTCGCCCTCCGGCACGGCAAGCAGGTCCTGCGGCGTGATTGGCACCGCGGGCCGCTTCACATCAATCTGGTTGGGGGCCGGCATGTACTGGTCAAACACTTCCTTGGCCACCGGAACCAGGCCGGGGTGGGCGACCCAGGTGCCGTCGTGCCCCGCCTTCACCTCGCGCAGCTTATCCTGCCGGACCTTCTCCAGCGCCTTTTCGTTCGCCTCCGGATCGCTCTTGATGGGGATCTGCGCCGCCATGCCGCCCATGGCGTGGATGCCCCTCCGGTGACAGGTCTGAATGAGCAACTGCACGTAGGAGTTCAGGAAATGCCGCTCCATGGTGACCTGCGCGCGGTTGGGCAGCACAAAATCCGGGCGGTTGCGGAACTTCTTGATGAAGCTGAAAATGTAGTCCCAGCGTCCGCAATTCAGGCCCGCCGAGTGCTCCCGCAGTTCATACAGAATCTCGTCCATCTCGAAAGCGGCCAGGATGGTTTCGATCAACACCGTGGCCCGGATGCTGCCGCGCGGCACGCCGGCGTAGTCCTGCGAGAAAAGGAACACGTCGTTCCAGAGGCGCGCTTCCAGGTGGCTCTCCATCTTGGGCAGGTAGAAATACGGGCCGCTGCCGCGCGCCAGCAGGTTCTTCGCGTTGTGGAAGAAATAGAGGCCGAAATCGAACAGCGAGCCCGAAATGGGCTTGCCGTCCACCCGCATGTGCTTTTCCACCAGGTGCCAGCCGCGGGGCCGCACCAGCAGGGTGGCCACTGTATCGTTCAAGCGGTACTGTTTGCCCTCGGGACTAACAAAGCTGATGGTGCGGTCGACGGCATCCCGCACGTTGATCTGGCCTTCCACGTTGTTCTGCCACGTGGGGGAGTTAGCGTCCTCGAAATCCGCCATGAACACGCTGGCTCCGGAGTTCAGGGCGTTGATGATCATCTTGCGCTCCACGGGCCCGGTGATTTCCACCCGCCGGTCCTGCAAATCCCGGGGAATGGGAGCCACCCGCCACTCCGCCTCGCGAATGCCGCGGGTCTCGGCGAGAAAATCGGGCAGCTTGCCGGCGTCCAACTCCGCCTGCCGCACTCGCCGGCGCGCCAGCAACTCCTGCCTTCGCGCTTCGAACTGGCGCGCCAGGCCGGCCAGGAAACGCAGTGCTTCCGGCGTCAGCACCTGGGCGTAAGCATCCGTGACGGGACCGCGGATTTCGATCCCTTCGCTTTCAAGATCCACTGCGACTGTAGCCATATCGATCTAAGCGTACTCCAATTTGTCGGCGCTCTTCCCTGCCCCGCTCAAATGGCTTCGAGCTCTTCCTCGAGCATCTGCTTCTGGGAGAGATCCGCGTAGTATCCGCCGGCGGCCACCAGTTCGGCGTGCGAGCCGCTCTCCACGATGCGGCCCTTCTCCAGCACCACGATCAGGTCGGCTTGGCGCACGGTGGAAACGCGATGCGAGATCAGGATCACGGTGCGCCCCCGCATCACCCCCGCAAGGCTGTTCAGGATGCGCTCCTCGGTCAGCGTATCCACGCTCGAAAGCGCGTCGTCCAAGATCAGGATGCGCGGGTCCCGCAGAAGGGCCCGCGCGATCGCGGTGCGCTGCTTCTGCCCGCCGGAAAGAGTCAGGCCGCGCTCCCCCACCATCGTGCGGTAGCCTTCCGGAAAGCCCTCGATGTCCCCGGCCAGACCCGCCAGTTCCGCGGCGCGGCGGATCTCCTGCTCGGAGGCTTGCTTGACGCCGAAGGCGATATTTTCGGCGATGGTGGCGCTGAACAGGAAGGTCTCCTGCGGCACGAAACCTATGTTCCGGCGCAACTCCGCCGGGTCGAGGTCGCGCAGGTCCACGCCGTCCACCAGCACGGCTCCGCCGGTCGGATCCATCAGGCGGGGCACCAGGTGCGCGAGCGTGCTTTTGCCCGAACCGGTATGCCCCACCACGGCGACCGTCGCGCCCGCGGCGATGCGCAGGCTGACCCCGGAGAGCGCCCGCGTGGAGGGGAACTCTACCGAGACGTTGCGAAACTCGATCTCGCCCCGCAGCCCGGGCAGCATCCGCGGCGCCGCCGGAGCCGCGATGGTGGGCCGTTCCGCGAAAATCTGGTTGATGCGCCCCAGCGACGCCGTGCCGCGCTGCATCAGGTTTACCACCCAGCCCAGGGCGATCATCGGCCAGACCAGCATGCCCATGTAGGTGTTGAACATCACAAAGCTGCCCAGCGAGATCCTGCCGGAAAGCACCTGGTATCCGCCCACCCATAGCACCACCAGGAACGTGATGCCGATCAGCATCTCCAGCAGCGGCTGGAACACGCCGGAGATGCGCACCAGGCGCAGGTTCTGGCCGATGTACTCGCGGTTCAACAGCTCGAAGCGGCGCAACTCCGCCTGCTCCTGCACGAAGGCGCGGATCATCCGCACACCCGCGATGTTTTCCTGCACCCGGCTGCTGATGTCGGAGAACATGGCCTGGATGCGCTCGAAGCGCTCGTGGATCGCGCGGCCGAAGAAGATCACCGCCAGGCTCACCGCCGGCGCCGGCAGCAGCGCATAGACCGCCAGGTGCCAGTCTACCGAGACCATCACCGCCACTGCCAGCACGAAGGTCAGGCTGGTCTCGGTCCAGTACATGATGCCGGGGCCCAGCATCATGCGCACGGCGTTGAGATCGTTGGTGGCGCGGGCCATGATGTCGCCGGTACGCATGCGCGCGTAGTAGTCCGGCGAGAGCCCCACCAGGTGCCCGAACAGATCGTTGCGCAGGTCGTATTCGATGTCGCGGGAAATGCTGATGATGATGACCCGCATCCAGTACTGGAAGACGCCTTTGACCGCCGAGACGCAGGCCAGCAGGGCGGCAAAGGCCAGGAATGCGCGCGCGCCCGAGTGGTGGGTCAGGGCATCGATGGCCGCCCGGATGATCAGCGGCAGCAGCACTCCGGCCACATCCTTCAGAACCAGGGCGCCGAGGCCCAGCGAGAGCCCCCGCCGGTAGCGCCAGAGATAAGGTCCCAGGGTGCGCCAGGATTCCCGCATATTCCTATAATCCGATGGACTCGGCGGCCGTCTTCGACCACTCAAGAAACACGGTCTTGCGCGCTTGCCGGGAACGCCACCACGTCTCCGGCTGGAAATATTCGTCCGGCGCCGCCACCACGCGCATCTCCAGGTCCGAACCCGCCCGGCGGAACAGGCGCGCCGCCCTGGCGGTGTGAAAGTTGCTGGTAACCAGTAGGAATCGCCGGACTCCTCGTCGCCGCAGTTCCGGCACAATCAGGCGCGCTTCGTCCGAGGTGGAGGTCGCCGCGTTCGGAAACCGGATGTACCATTGCACGGGGTAGCCGAACCGGACCGCAAACGCCACCGCCAGGTCGCACTCGAAATGCCCGTAGAACCCCATGGGTCCGCTCACCAGCACCCGCGGCACGTAGCCGGCGCGGACCAGTTCCGAGGCCGTCAGGATCCGATGCCCGTAGTAGTCGCCGCCCAGCACCACCGCCACGTCCGCGCGCACGGGTTCCTCGGAGCGTACCAACCCTCTGCCCAGCGCGGTCAGCCACCAGACGTGCGTAGCCGCCAACAGCACGAGCATACCACCGGCCACCAGGGCTATCCGGGAAACGGAGCGGCCGCGGGGCACCTAGCTATTTCTCGTCCTTGGAATTCTTCTGGTCGAGGTTTCCGACCGTCTTCAGGCGCTGATACAGCCGCTCGACTTCGGCCTCGTCTTCCGGCCGGAGGATGCGGTAGCGCGGAGGTGGCGGAGTGGGAAGTTGCTTGCGCTCTCCGCCGGGCGCCAGCACCTCGCCCCAATACTGCCGGTACGGAATCCCGTCGATGAGCGCGTCGCGGGAGAGGCGCCGGAGATGACGCAGCAGGCTATTGCAGGAATCCAGATCGCCCGGATAGACCAGCAGCAGGCGGGAATCATCGAAAAGGGTCATCTTCACCATCAGCGGCGAAATCCAACCCGTCCGGTCCAGGCGCCGGATGTCCATCCACGGGATGATGCGTTTGCCAACCGCGAGGTAGCCTTCGTGAATCTCGATTCCCGGGCGGAAGGCCATCACCAACAACAGCACGGAACTCAGGAGGAATAGCACCGCGGGGACAAAAGCCGGAGTCCAGTCCAGTCCCAGCCAACCGGAGAAGACACCTAACACGATCGCCACGATTCCGAACAAAAGGTAGTGTCGCGCGGGCAGATAGCGAGTCATGGCAACCCCGTCAACTCTTAGACTACTCTCCTGGCCCTCGGTCGTCAATGCATCCGTAGCATGCGGAAGCCGCGCCAGCCGTAGTGAAATCCGCTCCAGATGGTCATGGCGGCGGTGGGCCAGATCAGGGCGGCGGCGAGGGCCTCCACCACCCCGGATTGGGTCACATTACGAGCCATCCAGGCAACCGCCGTCAGAACCTGAAAGATGGTACTGACCTTGCCCCAGAGGCTGGGTGGAAAGGCACGCAGACGCGTGAACAGGAGGGCCAATCCCGCCGCGGCCAGGATCAGCAGATCGCGCCCGAAGATCAGGCCCACCAGCCACCAGGGGATGTCGCCGGTAACAGCCAGTGTCAGGTACAGCCCGCTGAGCAGAGCTTTGTCCGCGATGGGATCCAGGTAGGCTCCCGCCGTGCTGGTCCAGCCGAAACGGCGCGCCAGCGCCCCATCCAACGCGTCGGTAACGGCGGCGGCGGCGAACAGCGCCAAAGCCCGGAGGTGTTCGCCTTCCAGGATCGCTCCCAGGATGAACGGGACCAGAACCATCCGGAACAATGTGACCGCATTCGGCGGGGTGAGCCACTTGCGCATGCAACTCGGATTTTAGCCGAGCGCCGGGGGTGGAAAGCACTTCCCGGAACGGCTTGCCAGCCTGCGAGCGCATGCGGTATAGTTGATCCGATTGAGCATCACACGCTCAGAGGAGGCTTACAAATGAAACGGTTAGCATTAGTGGTCGTGTCGGCCCTCTCCCTGTTCGTCTTCAGCGCCTTCGCCGAAGAGTTCACGGGGTACATCACCGACTCGAACTGCGCTGCCAAGCAGGGTGCCAAGGCGGCCAGCGACGGGCACGCGGGTTGCGCGGCGGGCTGCATCAAGAAAGGCGCGGCGGCCGTGTTACTGACTTCGGAAGGCAAGATCTACAAAATCGCGGACCAGGCCAAGGTAACGGATCATGCCGGCCACAAAGTCACCATCGAGGGCAAACTGGACGGCGATACGATCCACGTCGACAGCGTGAAGATGTAATTTTTCCGGAGCGGGAGAGGCGGCTATTGGAGCTTGCCCCTCCCCTCCACGGTCCACACCTCTTCCACTTCCTCCCCGCGGACCCCGTACACCCGTTCGTGCAGGTTCACCGCCACGCAGACGTGGTTGGGAATTATGTGTATGCGGTCTCCCACTCTAAAATTGTGTTCCGCCCGCGTGACATCCACGTAGCCGTGTTCTTCGTTCATTTTGTGGAAGACGGCGCCGGGCGCTTCCACCAGGTAGCCGAAGCTGTTTTCCGATGAGTTCACGGAACGGTCGGAGGAGAAGGTCTTCGACCCCCCGTCGATAATGATCTGCCCGGGGCGCGCGGTGGAAACCACCGTGAGGAGGATGGACGCCGCGCAGCCATCCAGCGTGCAGCCGCCGCTGCGCACGGTGTTGAGGTCGTTATATACATAGGTGCCGGGGCGGATCTCGTTAAGACCCGGCAATTCGTGCGAATGATACAGGGACGGTGTGGAGCCGCCGCTCACCACGTTGACCGGCAACCCGGCGCGGCGCAGGTCCGCGAGCATGCAGGGAATCAGTTCACCCAGCCGCGCCAGTTGCTGCCTCCCCTGCTCTCCATGATCCTTGATGTGCCCGGGGTAAAAGGTGATGCCCTCGAACCGCAGATTCGGCAGCCGTTGGAGGCCCTGCGCCAGTTGGACCAGTTCGTCGCCCGGCGACACGCCCACGCGTCCCAGCCCCACATCCACCTCCGCCAGGACGCCGATCTCGACCTGCGCCGCCCGTGCCGCGTCGGATAGCTGCCGGCCCGCAAACAGGCTGTCTAGCGCCACCGTGACCCGGGTCTTGCGGGCCACTTTCATCAGGCGTTCCAGCTTCGAGGCGCCGATGACCGGATAGGCCACCAGCAGGTCCGGAGGCTGCGCTCCCAGCATCACCTCAGCCTCGCCGACCTTGGCGACCGTCAACCCGACCGCGCCCACATCCAGTTGCCGCCTTCCGACCGCCGGGGTCTTGTGCGTCTTGGTATGTGGGCGTAGCCGCAAGCCGTGCGCCTGGGTGTAGTCCGCCACCCGGCGTAGATTGTGTTCCAGAATGTCCAGATCGATGAGGAGAGCGGGGGTTTCGAGGTCGGCGACGTGCATCTCTCCAATTTAACCACACCCCGCCGGGCGCTCCGCACTAGCGGAAGCGCAGGTCGACCTTGCCTTCCGGGCTGTTATAGATCAGTTCCAGGTCCTTCAGCTTCTGCTTTTCCATGGGAAAGTAAAGCAGCCCGGCAACCGGTTCTTTGGTTTTCTTTTCGGGCAGGATGCGCTCGTCCAGGACCTTCATCAGAGGGTTGGGCTTCTGCTTCTCGCTCTTGACGGATGCCTGGGCATCCGGTTCACCACCGCCCCCGCCGCCGACTCCCACCCCCCCCATCGGGTACGGAGGCCCCATGCCCGGATAGCCGCCGGGGTAGCCCCCCGGGTACCCGCCCGGGTATCCGCCGGGATATCCCATGCCGGGACCGCTTTCCGCCATCATCCCGCCGCCGCCCGAGCCGTTGAGGGTCACGACCAATGCTCCCGGACCGGCGATCTGGCTCGCGGCGTAAGGCGTGGCCTTCTCCCCGTCCTTGTCGGTGCGCAGCGTGAAATCATCGCGGCTGATGGCCAGTTCCTTGCCAAAGCGCGGCGTCATCTTAACCGCCACCACGACGAAGTGCCCGCCCAGATCGTTTCCCAGCACGGACGCCACCAATTCCTTATCGGGGTACGCCGTGGCTTCAATCTGGACCGCATCGTTTTCGCTCTGCCCGGTACCAGGCCTCTTGGCGCCCGCCAGCAGGGGAGAAACCAGGATCAGCGATAGCCCCACCAACCTTGCTCGCATCGCATGACCTCCGCTCGCATTATAGCCCGTTTAGCCGGTTGCTATAATTCATCTTCAGCCCGAGAAGAGGAGTTTTCCCGAAATGGATGAGAAAGAACGCACGCGTGCGCTGGAACTGACCCTGAACCACATCGAGAAGCAGTTCGGCAAAGGATCGATTCTGCGGCTGGGATCCAAGGACGCCATCGTGCCGGTGTCGGTGATCTCGACGGGGTCGATTTCGCTGGACGCCGCGTTGGGCGTGGGTGGTTTCCCGCGCGGCAGAATCAACGAGATTTACGGGCCGGAGTCGTCCGGCAAGACCACCATTGCCCTGCAAGTGGTTGCGGAGGCCCAGAAGAAGGGCGGCATGGCCGCCTTCATCGACGTCGAGCATGCCTTGGACCCTTTGTACGCCCGGAAACTCGGCGTGGACGTGGACAATCTGCTGGTCTCGCAGCCGGACTACGGCGAACAGGCCCTGGAGATCACCAGCGCCTTGATCAGCTCCGGCTCGATCGACGTCCTGGTAGTGGATTCGGTGGCCGCCCTGGTGCCCAAGGCCGAACTCGAAGGCGAGATGGGCGACAGCCACATGGGCGTGCAGGCGCGCCTGATGTCCCAGGCGCTGCGCAAACTCACCGGCACGGTGGCGAAGTCCAAAACCTGCCTGATCTTCATCAACCAGATCCGCGAAAAGATCGGAGTCATGTTCGGTAATCCCGAAACCACCACCGGCGGGCGGGCGCTGAAATTCTACGCCTCCGTGCGCGTAGATGTGCGGCGCATTGCGGCCATCAAGGACGGCGAGAACGTGGTCGGCAACCGTACCAAGGTCAAGGTGGTCAAGAACAAGGTGGCGTCGCCGTTCCGGGAAGCTGAATTCGATATCATCTACGGCGAAGGCGTCTCCAAGGAAGGCGACCTGCTGGACCTGGGAGTGGCGCAGAACCTGATCGAAAAGAGCGGCTCCTGGTTCAGCTACAAAGGCGACCGCATCGGGCAGGGCCGCGAGAACGCGCGGCAGTTTCTCAAGGACAACGCGGACATTCGCCAGGCCCTGGATACCGAGCTTCGCAAAGCGCTCGGCCTGATCAAACCCGAGCCCGCCGCGGAGCCCTCCGCGCGGCCCGAAACCCCCGCCGCGCGGCCCGCGCCGCCCGCCGCGGCCCGCCGTTAGCCGGCACGGGATACGTGAAACCCCCGTTCTACGGGGGTTTCATGCAGGCAGCATCAAAAAAATGCCCGAAAATCGGGCTTTTTGGATGCATTTCCCTTTACATCGCCGAGAGGCTTCCCTTATCATTGATTACGATTGAGGCAGGCGCTCGCAGGCGAGCGGCATGCCTGACCTTGTTCGATGGTGATGTACAGCGGCCTCCCGGCGTGTGGAGGACCACTGCAAAGATTGAGTAACCTGACGGGAGAATCAAGGAGATTTATGGCCAACCAAAGAATGACTCAGACCCAGCTGGTACGGACGATCGCGGAAAAGTGTGAGGTCAACAACAAGACCGCTCGCGGCTTCCTGGATACCCTTTCCACGCTGGCAATCAGTGAAGTGAAGAAGAACGGCATGTTCGTCCTGCCCGGAGTCGGGCGCGTGGTGCGCGTCGAACGGAAAGCTCGCATGGGGCGCAACCCGGCGACCGGCGAGGCCATCAAGATTCCGGCCAAGAAAGTGGTCAAGTTCCGGGTGGCGAAAGCCTTCAAGGACTCGATCATTCCCCCCAAGAAGAAATAACTGGGGACAGGGCCCAGAAACACGAAACCCCGCGCTCTCAGGCGCGGGGTTTTTTGTCTCGTCTCACGATGGGAGAGACTTCTGAAGCCGAGATGAAATCCGCCCAACGTGCGGGCGGCTCCACGAAGCTTACGCCTGCTTCTTCTCTTCGACCTTGTCTTCGTCGCCCTTCAAGGCAGTCTTGAAGTTGCGGATGCCTTCACCCAAACCTTTCGCCACCTCTGGAATCTTCTTGCCGCCAAACAGCAGCACGGCAACTCCAAGAATCACGAGAAGTTCAGGCAAGCCAATGGATCTCATGCGGCCTCCTTTACGCTGAACGCGCTTTCATTGTAAATATCGCAACAGGTTCGCGTCAACTACAGGCCGCACAGAGCTTACGCCGGCGCCGCCGCGACCTGGGTGGCCCGCACCTCGAAGGTGTAGCCGAAACCCCGGATGGAGTGGATCAGTTGGGGGTTGGCGGGGTCGGATTCCACCTTTTGCCGCAGCCGCAGCACATACACATCCACGGCCCGGTCGGTGATGGCCCGATCCTGCCCCCACACGGCATTCAGCAATTGCTCGCGGCTGAACACCATTCCCGGCCGGCTCATGAGGAACTCGAGCAGGCGGAATTCCGTGGCGGTGAGGGCCAGCGGGGCGCCGTGCAGGCGCACCTGGCAACTGCCGCGATCCAGCACCAGGCCCCCAGCCTCCAGCACCCGCGTGGGCGCAGTCTGGCTGCGGAACTGCAGCTTGATGCGGGCGATCAGCTCCCGCACGAAGAAGGGCTTGACTACGTAGTCGTTGGCGCCCAGTTCCAGGCCGACGATGCGGTCTGTCTCCGCGGCGCGGGCCGTCAGAAAGATGATCGGTGTGGCGGAAAGCTCCGGATCCTTCCGCACAGCCTTGCAAATCTCCAGGCCGTCGTAATCCGGCAGCATGATGTCCAGGAGGATCAGGTCCGGGCGAACCTGGCGGCACAATTCCAGCGCGTCTCTGCCGCTCTGGGAGCCGCTCAGGGCAAAGCCCTCCTTCTCCAGGTTGTACCTCAGCAAGGCGAACAAGTCCGCGTCGTCTTCGATCAGGAGGATTCTCTTCATCGCTGCTATCCCGACTGTAACCGCTGAGTGGTTACAGGGGAGTTAAGAAGCGGTGAACTCGGGATTAAGTTCTTCGCGGGCGTATAAACCCATGTTTTCCGTGGGCAAAGTGAAAAAGAAGGCGGACCCGCGGCCGACCTCGCTCTCCACCCAGACCCGGCCCCGGTGCGCCAGCACCAGATGTTTCACGATGGAGAGCCCCAGCCCGGTCCCGCCCAGCGCCCGCGAGCGGGCCTTATCCACCCGGTAGAAACGCTCGAACAGCCGCGGCAGGTCTTCGCTGGGGATGCCGATTCCGGTGTCCCTGACAAAGAGCTGCACCCAGGGCTGGCCCGGGATGGCGCCCACCGTAATGCGGCCGCCTTCCGGGGTGTACTTGATGGCGTTATCGAGCAGGTTACTGAGGATTTGCGAGACCGCCTCGGCGTCGCAGAACGCTTCCAGGCCGGCCGCCGCAGTCTCATGCACCAGCTCGATGCGCTTCTTCTCCGCGATGGGCCGCACCGTATCCAGAGCCGAGAGGAGCAGTTCGTTGGCCTGGTAGTGGTCGAAGCGGAATTCCTGGCGGCGCATCTCCACGCGGGAGAGGGTCAGGAGGTCCTCGGTCAGGCGCGCCAGCCGCTCGGCGTTCTGCCGGATGATACCCAGGAACCGCAAGTTGTTCTCGCCGTCTTCGAGCGCGCCGTCCATCAAGGTTTCGGCGTATCCCTGGATGGAAGCCAGGGGCGTGCGCAGTTCGTGCGAAACGTTGATGACGAAGTCCTTGCGGATGCGCTCCAGCTTTTCCAGTTCGGCGTGCTCGGCGTGGAGCTGCGCCACGGTTTTCTGGAGGTTTTCGCCGGTCTCATTCAGCTTGCGCGCCAGTTGCCCGAACTCGCTGTTATCCACGCGCTTGAGCCGCGCCCGGAAATTTCCGCGGGCGAGTTCGCCGGCGAACTCCATGATGGTGGCGAAGCGGCGGGACAGATACCGCGCCAGCAGGGCGGCCAGCAGGATGGCGGGCAGAAAGGCCAGCGCGGCACTGGCCAGGATCCGCCAGCGGATGATGGCCACCTGGCGGTTGATCTGGGACAGCGGCACCGCCAGGCGTAGGGCGCCCGCGGGTATGGGCACCGCGACATACAGGAAGTTCACGCCCAACGCGGCGCTGTGCCGGATGCTCCAGCCTTCCGCGCCACCAAAGGCTTTCACCAGCTCCGGACGGGTGCGGTGATTTTCCATGGTGTCCGGGTTGGCGTTGGAATCGGCCAGCACACGCCCGTCCGGCGCCACAATCGTCAGGCGCGCGCCCGCGGCTTGCGCCATCGACTGCACGTCCTGCCGCGTCAGCCGGGCCGGGTCCAGAGCGGCGAACGCCATCGTACGGCCCTTTTCCGCAAGCTCCCGGATCAGGTTCTGGAGATAGCTGTTTTCCGCGACCCGCGTGGCGAAAAAATCCACTGCCAGGAGGGCGATCAGGAGCAGCAGGAATACGACGGAGAGCAGCTTGGCGAAGATCCGGGCGGTCACTCGCCTTCCTCAAACCGGTAGCCGAAGCCCCGCACCGTGGTCAGGTAGCGCGGGTTGTCGGGCTCTTCCTCGATGTGCTCGCGAAGCCGCCGGATATGCACGTCCACGGTTCGCGGCGTGACGAAGCGCTGTTCGCCCCAGACCTCTCCCAGCAACTGATCGCGGCTGTACGCGCGGCCGGCATGGGTGAGAAAAAATTCCAGCAGCTTGAATTCGGTGGAGGTTAATTCGAGTTCCCGCTCACGCAGAAACACGCGGCGCGACGTGCGGTCCAGCCGAAACGGGCCGACTCCCACCTGGAGCGACTCTTCCTCCCGTTCCTCCCGGCGCAGGTGCGCCTTCACCCGGGCGATCAGCTCACGCGGGCTGAACGGCTTGGTCATATAATCGTCGCCGCCGATTTCGAGGCCCAGCACGCGGTCCACCTCATCGGAGCGCGCCGTCAGGAACACCACGGGCGTGCGCGCCAGCACGGCCGACTGCCGGATCTGCCGGCACAACTCGAATCCGTCGCTTTCCGGCAGCATGACGTCCAGCAGGATCAGATCCGGCTTCCAGCTTTCGAGTTCCCGCAGAGTCCCCTTGGCGCCGGGAAGGACGCATGCCTGGTAGCCGTTGCGGGTGAGGTTATAGTCCAGCAGAGAAGCCAGCTCGGCCTCATCCTCAACAATCGCCACTTTTCTTGCCATCTACTCCCTTTGTCTTATTGTACCCGCACGGCCAACTCAGACCCGCCCGCCGGAAAGGCGGTGGTTGAGCCGCGCCAGCAGCACCACCAGCAGCACCAGGGTGACCGCGCCGGCCGTGAAAGCCCACACGTGTTCGTGCAGAAAGGTCATCGAATCCCGGCCCAGCCTGACACCCAACCAGGCCTCTCCGAAGTAGCGCAGCACGCGGGCCGCCAGGATCACCGCCAGGAAGGAGCGCAGAGGCGTGCGCAGCACGCCGGCAGAAATCACGAACACCTTGAGCGGCAGCGGAATCACGGGCACCACGGCGGGGATGAACACCGTCGCCAGGCCGTAGCGTTGGAACCACACGCGGAAGCGCTTCGGATGGTCCGTTTTGGACGGCCGCTTCCCCCAAAGCTTTCCGCCCTTGCGGGAGGCGGCAAAGAGAGCCAGGTTGCCGGCCAGGGAGCCGGCCACCGCCATGGCGGCGCCCCAGTACGCCTGCTCCGGTGCCTTGACGGCAACCAACACCACCAGGGCGTCCATGCCCATGGCCACCGGGATGCCCGCCGAATCGATAAACGCCAGTAACAGAATCCCCCAGATGCCGTAAGCAACCAGGGCGGCAATTAGGTGTTGCAGCAAAAGCTATTGTAGCGTGTGGGCCGGCTGGATTTCGTAGCGGTCGCGTTTGGGGGCGGCCATATAATGTGGGGATGCTCTTACGCATCTTCTCCGGCCTGATCCTTTTCGCCGCCCTGGTTCCCGCACAACGGGATTGGGGTGACCCCTTCCCGCCGCACCGGATTGCGGATCATCTTTACTACGTCGGGTCGAAAGGCCTGGCCAGCTATCTGGTTACCACCAGCCAGGGCGATATCCTGATTAACGCCAGCTTCGAGCGAACAGTCCCGATCATTCGCGCCAACGTCGAAAAGCTGGGCTTCCGCTTCACCGGCATTAAGATCCTCCTTACCAGCCACGCGCATGCCGACCACGCGGCCGGAAGCGCGCTGGTCAAGGAACTCACCGGCGCGAAGGTTTACGTGATGCGGGGAGACGAACAGATCATCGAAAACGGCGGCCGGGGGCAGTATCTCTACAAGGAGACCTGGAGACCCTGCAAAGTCGATCGCGTGTTGAACGACGGCGACACCGTCACCCTGGGTGGCATCACGCTCAACGCACACCTCACGCCCGGCCACACGCGCGGCTGCACCACGTGGACCATGCGGGCCACCGATCACGGCAAAACGTACAATGTTGTCATCGTGGGGAGCCCGAACGCCAATCCAGGGTACCGGCTGGTGAACAACCCGGAGTATCCGGAGATCGCCGATGACTTCGCCCGTACCTTCCGCGTTCTCAAGTCCCTCTCCTGCGACATCTTTCTGGGCGCCCATGGAAGCTATTACGATATGGAGGCCAAGTACAGCCGCCTGAAGAGCGGTTCCAGCGCCAACCCGTTCGTGGATCCGGAAGGCTACCGCAGGTACGTGGCCGACCGCGAGAAGGCTTACCTGGAAACACTGCGGCAACAACAGAAGCCGTGAGACCGGCCCTGGCCCGGGGACGGAGCACGCGCGCGGTGTACACTGGCACCATGCCTCTGCGAACCTTTCTGCCCGTGTCTTTGTCCCTTTCCGCGCTGATGTCGGCCGGGGCTCTTCTGCTCACCACTGCCGTGCATGCCCAATCCGGGCGCGTCTTCGAGTTGCGCACCTACACCACGTACGACGGCAAGCTGGATGCGCTGAAGGCGCGCTTCCGCAACCACACCATGCGGATTTTCGAAAAGCACGGCATGACCAACGTGGGCTACTGGGTTCCGCAGGACGCGCCCCAATCCGGCAACACGTTGATCTACATCATCTCGCACGCCAGCCGCGAACAGGCCAAGAAGAACTGGGACGCGTTCCGGGCCGACCCGGAATGGCAGAAAGTACAGAAGGAATCGGAAGCCCACGGCAAGATCGTGAGCAAAGTGGAATCCGTGTTCATGGACGCCGCCGATTTTTCGCCGCTGAAGTAGGTTCTCGCTGACCCTGCTGCGGACTAGCGGGCGGCAGCGCCCGCGGGCCGCTGATAGCTGCCCGGAACCGTGCGAAACGAGATGGCCATGCGGTTCCAGCCATTGATGGCTACCACCGCCAGGGTCAGGTTGACCAATTCCTCTTCGCTGAAGCGCTGCCGCACGCGTTCAAACAACTCGTCGGGAACGTGGTTCTGCGAGATGAGCGTGAGGGCTTCGGTCCACTCCAGCGCGGCCCGCTCGCGCTCGGTATAGAAAGGTGTTTCGCGCCAGGCGGCGAGCGCATAGAGACGCTGCTCGGTTTCTCCTTCCGCGCGCGCATCCTTGGTGTGCATGTCGATGCAGTAGGCGCAGCCATTGATCTGGGAGGCGCGCAGCTTCACCAATTCCAGCAGCGGGCGCTCCAGACCGGACTGCCGCACGTGCCGCTCCAGACCGTACATGGCCGCGGCGGCGCCGGATGAGGTGTGTTTCGCAAGGTCAATTCTCGGTTGCATAGCTAAGAGATGACGGCGCTCTGATTTACGGTGCGCCGCAGGTCATCTGCCCGCCCGTGGCCTCGGTGCGGGGGCATACACGTTCGCAGTGGTTCGGGTTTGGCCGCCTGCTTGCACGATCCGGTGCGGCATGTTTTGCCCGGCTGAGTATACTAAAACGACGGGAGCAAATCGGCGAATGCATAGATGGCGGGGATGGCTCATTACGGTCAGTGGTGTGTTGTGCCTGGGAATCCCGGTTTTGGCACAGACGGAAATGTACGCCAATGCCCGTTCCCTGGTGGGAAGGGTGCAGGGAGACCTCCGGCAGGCCATGAACTTCACCCCGCAGACCGGCAAAGAAGCGGCCAAGGAAAAAGAACGCTATGACAATGCCCAGCGGCATCTTTCCGATGTGGACCGGAATCTCGCCAAAGGGAAGTTCGACAATGGCAAGCTGGATCAGGCCATCGACGACGTGAAGAACGTCGTCGATCACAATACGCTGTCGGGGCGAGACCGCGACCAGCTCACCACCGACCTGCGGGACCTGCGCGATATGCGCTCCCGCAAGGGCCGCTGAAGGCCTGCCGGTCCTGCTCCTCAGCGCGAGAAGTTGCGCACGAAGGTGTCAGGGGGCAGGCCCCTGGAGCGGGCCTGCCGCGCCACTTCCATCGCCTCCGGGCGCGTCATTCTCCCGCCCAGGGAGATGAAATAGGTCGTGGCATCCAGGGCGAAGACCTCCGGCCGGAGATCCGGCCACTTGCGTTGAATGCGGTGGATCTCCTTCTCGGCGTCGGTTCTCCGAGAGTACGTGTACGCGATGACCCTCCAGACCGCCGGCTCGGAGGAATGAATGGCCGCGGGAGGGGCGGGTGGTTGCTCCACGGCGGGTGCGGGAGGCGGCGTCCGGTCCGGCGCGGGCGCTGCCGCGCGCGCCACCGGCGCCACCGGCGGCGCCTGCTGCGCCGGGCGGCTCAGCCAGGCGGCTATGGCTGCTACACCGGCGAGCGCCGCGCCGTATTTCCACCAGGTGCTCGTCCGGCGCCGCGATGGCGGCGGCAGCGGGGCGGGCGCGTCCCCGGGCGGGTCCAATGCCGCCGCAATCTGGCGCAGCGTCCAACGCCCTTCCCCGGGCTGTCGCAGGCATCCACGAATGATTTCCTGAAAAGGCTGAGGGGCCGCGCGCAGGCCTTCCTCCCGCGGCTCCCGGCTTTGCATGAGAATCTCGTAGAGGCAGAGGCCCAACGACCGGACGTCTTCCGCCGCCGCACCCGGCACGGCGCCCGCTTGGCGTAGTGCGCCGCTCGAAATCTTCACCACGTCCGCCACGGCCACGATGTCCCGCGCCTCGATGCCGCGAAGGGCCAAACCGCGTGCGTGCAGAAACGTGAGAGCATCCAGCACGGCGCGCAACACCTCGCCCGTCTCCTGCGCGCTCAGGGGCCGTTCGTGCAGCACACTGCCAAGATCTTCATCCGGAAGTTCCGCGACGGCGTAGGCCAGGGGTGTGCCCGCGGCCTCTGTGCGGCCCACTTCGAACACGCGCACCACGTGCGGATGCGAGACCTGCGCCGCAGCTTTCCACTGCTCGAACCGCTCTTCACCGCCCGGCTCACCGGTCAGCGCGAGCGCGATGACAGCGGGCCGGCCGGCGAACCGCGTGCGGAACCGGGTAACCCCAGCGTCGCTCGCCAGGAGTTCCTCCAAGGTGTACTTCCCGGCGATTGGCGCTTCCGCCAATCGCGCCCACAAATCCGTCATCCCTGTGCCTCGTTCCCGGTGAGAGGTGCTGCTGCACGTTGGGGACCGCGCGCCGGCCGTTGATTCCCCAACCCTCTTCCGGCATGCGCGCAAAAATTACCAGCCGCGGCTGCGCAAAAGTTGCCCGCGCCGCGGCCAACTGGCTTGCTTTCATCACCTCTGATCTGGTCATCCAGATGCATGCAAGCGGACACATGACCAGTTTCCCAGGAGGACGATTTGTGGAATAAGCGCAGTTCCGAAGGGGGTCTTCTGGAAGAGACCCCGCGTGTGCAACCCGGACCATCGTTCCAGCCCGCGCCAGTGCCCCCCAGGCCCGAGCCCGCGCCTGCCCGGACCGAACCCGTCCGCGAGGTGGCCGTGATCGGCGCGTCCATGAAGATTACCGGCCAGATTTTCAGCGAGGAAGCCCTGCACGTGGATGGGGAGGTGGAGGGTACCCTGTCACTCGGCCACTCCCTCACGGTCGGCCAGAACGGTAAGATACGCGCCAATATCAAGGCGCGCAATGTCACGATCTTCGGTTCCGTGAAGGGCAATGTGGAAGTAGCTGAAAAAATCGCCATTCGTGAAAAGGGCAGCCTGATCGGAGATATCCGCACCGCCGGCATCATGATCGATGACGGCGCTTACTTCAAAGGCAGCATCGACATCATCCGTTCCGAGGGACCCAAGAACGGAGCCGCGCCTCAGGCCGCGGTCAAATCCCCGGCATAGCGGCAGCGTTTTACGGCGCAGCGGCGGACCGGTCGTAAAATGAAGGCGCATGTACGCCACGAGATCCTTGCTTCTGGTCCTCCCGATCGCGGTTTGTGCCGCCGCTCCGGGCGCCGCCTCCAAGCCCGAGCAGTGCCGTCAAATGCTCGACCAGGCCTTGCAGGAGAAAAATCCGGATACGCGTAAACAGGCCGTCATCGCGCTGAGCCTGGCGGCCTCCACCGAACCTTTCCTCTCGCTGCTGGAATCCATGCTGCAGGACAAAGATGTAGAGGTTCGGCTCGCCGTAATTTCCAGCCTGGTGGATCTGCGCAGCCGGCGCACGCGGGCCGCCCTCGAAAAAGCCCAGCATGACGACGTTCCCGAAGTGAGTTTTGCCGCCACGAAGGCGCTCTGGGGGCTGCATGATCCGGCCGGCAAGCAGGCTCTGCTATCGATCCTCGCGGGAGATACCAAGGCTTCCTCCAGCTTTCTCACGGCGCACATGCGCGAGGGCCTGCGCATGATGCACACCCCCAAGACTTTGTTTCTTTTCGCCTTTGCGCAAGGCATCGGCTTCGTCCCGCTGCCGGGTCTGGGAGAAGGGATCTCCTCCATGCAGGGCCTGCTTGCCGACCCGGGTGTCTCGGGGCGCGCGACGGCCGCCTTGCTCCTCGGCCGCCAGAGGGACCCGGAAACCACGACAGCTTTGCGGGACGCCCTCGGGGACAAAGACTGGTCCGTGCGTGCCGCTGCCATCCACTCCCTGGCGCTCCAAAACAACCCGGCGTTTCAAGCGGACTTCGCCTCACTCCTGGATGACAAGAAAGAAGCTGTGCGCCTCCGCGCCGCCTCCGGCTATCTGCGTCTCGAAGCGATCAAAAGCCGGTCCGCTCACAGATCCGGCAGACGCTCCGCCGCAGCCCGGAAGTAGCCGGCGCTTCCCTCCGTTCCTGGTAGTCTCGACAGTATGCACACTGCCAACCCGGATGCCGTTGCCATCGTGACTGGGGGCGCTTCGGGCATCGGGCGGGCGCTCTGCCAGGAACTGGCAACCCGCGGAGCCCATGCGGTGGTGGCCGACATCAACCTTGCGGGCGCGCGGGAAGTGGCTGCCGCCATCGCGGCCGGCGGCGCACGGGCCTCCGCCGCACCCTTGGATGTCGCGGATGCTTCCGGGGTGTCCCGCCTGATCGAGGAGACCATCGCGGCGCACGGCCGCCTGGATTACATGTTCAACAACGCCGGGGTGGGCGTTGGCGGCGAAGTGCGCGACCTGACGCTGGAGCACTGGCGCCGCGCCATCGAGACCAACCTCTGGGGCGTAATCCATGGCACTTATGCCGCGTACCCAGCCATGCTGCGCCAGGGCTTCGGACATATCGTGAACATCGCCTCCCTCGCCGGGCTGATCGGCGCGCCGGGTTTGGCGCCCTACGCGGTCACCAAAAGCGGAGTGGTGGCCCTGTCGCTGGCACTGCGGGCGGAGGCTCGCGATCTCGGGGTGCGTGTCAGCGTGGCCTGCCCGGGCTTCGTGGACACAGCCATCTTCGAGCACGCCATCGGCGTGCAGGTGGATCGCGACGAGTTTCTGGCTGGATTACCCTTCGGCCTGGTGTCTGCCGGAGAGGCGGCGCGGCGGATCCTGCGCGGGGTGGCGCACAACCGTTCGCTCATCGTCTTCCCGACTTACGCGCGGTGCCTCTGGTGGCTCACCCGCCTGCACCCCTCCGCCTTGACCCCCCTCCAGTTGCGCAGCATCCGCCGCCTGCGCGCCGCTCTTGCAGGTGAGCGTTGAGGGCTCCGACGGAAGCGAAATGACCGACGTACGCCCTCGGAGACGGAGATCCGACGAGCCTGGCGCGCTGAAAATCGCGGGGGCGGAACAGATCCGAGGCCGCAATCACCGCCATGCCCATGGGCCTATATTCGTAAGTCCCGCGAGCCCACGCCAGATTCCCGTCGATCCACAGTTCGAATCCCATCCCTTACGATGGTAAACCCGGGCGGTGGTTGTTCAGGTCCAGGCGGGCGTCAGGATGCCGGGCGGCGCGGGAATCCTGGCATGGTGTGCGTACGCCTGCTGGGCCACGCGGCTGAGTTCCTCCCGGCTGAAGGGTTTGGCCAGCACGTCGTATCCCCCCAGGTTCAGGACCTCGGCCCAAAGGCAGTCGTCGGCCTGGCGGGAAGCCACGATCAGCAGCGGCGGGCAGGACATTTCCGCCAGCGCAGTCAAAAGGTGTTTCCAATCGCCGTCCGGGAGCTCCTTCTCAGCGATCACCAGCCGCGCCGGACGATGCCGCAAAAGGGCCAACCCTTCGCGGGCAGTACTGACGCCCAACACCGGGATTTCTTGGTCCCGTAAAGCGTTCTGAATGAAGATGTGATCTTCCTGGACAGGACTGATCACCAGGAGCATTGGCCGCTTCCTCCGGTCTGGGCCCCGGAGCGCGAAGCAGGTTCGCGCGACCGGGCGGTTGTGGTTTCGCTTCGCCAACCTACTGGCTCCGCGAAAAATGTGGTCTCTTCCAGTTTACCCTAATTTCCGCAGTTTCAGAATCGCTTATCTGAATAGGCTTCGGGACGGCGGTAGAAGCCGCCACCCACCGAGCGCATGATCTTGCCCCAGAGAGCCTGACCCAGCTCCGGCAGGTCCGCATTGTGAACGGGCACCACCTGTATGTGGAGTCCCGCCATTTCGTCGGTGCTGTCCGGTCCCCAGCGGACCCGCTTGGGTGGGTGGTTCGGATTGCGCACATTGGCCGTCGAATTGTCGTAGGTAAACTCCATCTCGAACCGGGTCCCGGCCGGGAAGCGTATCGGGGCGGCATAGTGATATTGATCCTGCCAGTTGAAGTCCCAGTCCCGGATCCAGATGAGCCACACCTTGCGCCCATCCGGAAGGACGGCCCATCCCTTCATGTCCTTGCAGATATAATGCGCGTGCGGAATGATGCCGATGGCTTCCACATCCACCGGCGTGGTGAAGTGATCGCGCACCTTGTAGGATGCGTCCCCGGCCGGGATGTCGATGGCCCGGGAAACCAGGGCGATATCCACGACATGCTTCTGCGGTGGCTGGGCGGTGAAATAGAGCGCAAGTTCCGACTGGTCGAGGCCCGGTTTCCCGATCGGATGATAGTGAATCTGGAAGACCAGGTCTGTTCCGCGGCGCACGGGGATGGAGATGCCCGCCGGCATGTGGATGGGCGAGGAACCGGGCGTCCACCCGCCCAGGGCGCCCGAAGGCAGAAATCCGGGGGTACCGAAGCAGGGGTACTGTTCGCCCCGGCGGCGCGCCAGTCCCGAGCGATCCAGCAGAAACAGCGCATGATGAACCAGCGTGCGGTCGCCGGCACGAAATTCTGCGGCCTGCACGTATCGGTCCGCGTTCAAGCCCATGGGCACCACAAAGCACTCGTAGCGGTCCGGACCGTCTGCGCTGACCGCAAACGGCTTTGGCATCCGCAGGACCAGGTCTGGTTTTCCCATTCGCCAGCCCTGGGGAAATTCCGGCGGCGGCGGAAGGTCCCTCGGATTTCCCTCCGGAGCGCCGGCCTCGGCCCAACGGCGAATCCGCTGGATTTCCGCCTCTGTCAGCCGGCGTTCTCCTTGAAAATGGCCGTATCCCGCCGCCGGCAGCCAGGGGGGCATGTAGCGGCTGGCCGTGACCCGGGTAATCAGAGAGGCGCGCCTGGCGGCATCCTGATAGGTGAGCAGCGGAAAGGGAGCCACCTCGCCGGGACGATGGCACCCGGCACAATTCCGGAACAGGATGGGAGCGATGTCGCGGGTGAAAGTGACCTCCGCCGGGCGAGGGGTCAGTTCGAAGGGAATGGCACAGCCCAGCGCGCGAGTCTCCGGTTCGGTTACGGGCTTGCCGGCGAGGATCTGCTCCAGGGCCGCCCTGAGGTCCTGCCGATGAGCCGCCGGGCGTGTTTTCCCGAAGTCCACATAGCGGTCATCCACCCTCCCGCGGTACAGCAGGCGACCCTCCGGCGAAACGACGGCGACCTCGAGGGTCACCTTCACTCCCAACGCGCGCGCCAGCGTTTGTTTCGGGTCGAGCAGCGTGGGAAACGGATAGCCAAACTCGCGCACGTGGCGGCGCACCTCAGGCGCGCTCACCGCGGGGTCCGAATGGACGGCTAGAAACGCGACGCCCCGGGGGGCGTACTCGGCGTGCAGCCGCGCCAATTCCGGGGCGTAGGCCTTGGAGATGGGGCAGTCCGTGGCGATGAAGGCAAACACGGCCGCCTTCGAGCGCCGCACCTCGGCGGAGGTGTGGCGCACGCCGGCGGTATCCGGAAGGTTGAACGTCGCGGAAAGTAGGGGCCAGAGCGCTGCCGCCGCGAGAAACCACCAGACAGGCATCCTGCTCTCATCATCTCAGAATCGGGCCTTGGACCTCACACCAGGCTATACAGAAGCACCCCGAGGACGATCAACGTGATCACCACGTAGACGCGGTCCCCTTCCCTGGCGAATGCCCACACCGAAAAGGCCACCCGCGCCATCGGTGTGGCGATCAGAACCAGCAGTCCGGCCTGGATCAGGCTGCGGCCGCGCAGCGAATGCAGGCCGTGCAACACTCCGGATACAGACCGGTATTCGGCGGGCTCACCGTGGAAGACCTGGAAGGACACCCGGGCGCCCCCGTGACGCCACAGATACAAAACGCCACCCGTCACCACCAGGAACGCGGCCATCGAAACTCCGAGGCGCAACAGGTTACCGATGATATTCTCCACCCGGGTATCGTCCCACCGCTGTTTTGAGGGCGTCATCTTCAAATCTTCCCGGCAATTCCGCTATAGATCATTTCCAGGGCCAGAAGCCCCACGACAGCACCGAACACCAGGCGCAGGACGCGGGTGCGAGCACCCATCAAATGCCGCGCCCCCAATAGCGAACCGCCCAGCACCCCCAGCATCACGGGCATGGCCAGCCCGGGATCGATGTAGCCGCGGCTGAGATACACTCCGGCGCTGGCGGCGGCTGTCACTCCGATCATGAAGTTGCTGGTGGCGGTGGAGACTTTGAAGGGAATCCGCATCACCTGATCCATCGCAATCACCTTCAGCGCGCCCGAACCGATGCCCAGCAACCCGGAGAGGGTGCCGGCCATGAACATCAGACTGAAACCGGCTTTCACCCCCGTAACCCGGTAGTTCCGGAGTCCTCCGGAGGTGGGAAAAGTTCCCTTAAGCCGCAGGCGCTCCGCAAGCGGGTCGGAGGGCACATTTTCCAATCGTTCCCGGCGGGGCCGGCTGGATACAATCGCGGAGTACAGGAGCACCACTCCGAAGATCACGGCCAGCGCGGAACTGGGGATGCGGGTAGCCAGGAAGGCGCCGCAAAGGGCGCCTATGGTGGTGGCGACCTCCAGGAACATGCCGATCCGAATGTTGGAGAAGCCTTCTTTTACGTACGCCGCGGCGGCTCCCGACGAGGTGGCGATCACCGAAACCAGCGTGGCGCCGATGGCGTACCGGATATCCACGCCCAGCACGAGAGTGAGCACCGGCGTGATCACTACACCGCCCCCCAGGCCGGTCAGCGCGCCCAGGAAACCGGCGAGCGCAGAGACCGAGACTACTACCAAGGTGAATTCGAGGACGTTCAAAGGCGTTTCGCGTCGACTACCCTTCCAAGATAAAGCGATCCGGGAGTCGCAAGCAAACGCCGGGGGACATCAGGCGACGTTCATGACCTCTTCCAGGAGGGAGACCGCACCCTGATCCGCCAGTTCCTGGCACCTGATGCAGTAAGGAGCCCAGGGAACGGCGGCCAGACGCCGCGGACTGATTTCTTCTTCGCAGGCGGCACAGATCCCGTAGCTCCCCGTTTCCATCCTGCGGAGGGCCGACTGCACGGATCGCAGCAGCGCCGAGGTACGTTCCAGATTCACAATCCGGAGTTCCAGATCCACGGCTTTCTGCTGGACATCGATGGTGTCGGCGGCATGCTCGATCTCGATGCCCTCACGCTTTTTCAGCCCGCTAAGCAACTCAGCTTCTTTGGCCTCGAGGGCCTCCCGGAGGCGCTTCATCTCTCGCGTCTTTTCCCGTGGCGCCATTTTTTCCATCCCCCGAGAATATCGGCGGGCCGGGCCAGAGGAAATACTGGCAATCGGGTATTTTTCGAGTTCGCTCGCGGGTGCTAAGGTATTTTCCCGACGCTACGCTCGCGGGAGCGTCACTTGTAGTTCACGTTCTTGCCGTACAGGACGCGGTAGGTCAGGTATCCCGAGTCAATCCCGGTAGCGCTGAACTTCACCGGCGTGCTGATGCTGCCCACCAGCAGGTAGGCCACCGGAAGCACGGTATCCTGCGGGTTCACCGGCAGGTTCTGCAACACCTGCGCGGGGACAATGTACTTCCCGGCACTGGCCGGTGCGATGCACTCGAAGGCCACGCCCGGCGTGGTGGCGCTGGGCACCCGCTGGCCGGTCTTGTTGAGGTCGCCACCCGTGGAGCTGATTCCGACAATGGCCACCAGGCCGTTCGGGTCGCTGGGGTTCCAGTCGACCTCGAGATTTTGCGATCTGGTGATGTCGTTAATGGAACCGGCGTTGGTCCAGTTCAATTGGCCGGGAAGGGTGATTTGCGTGCTGAAGGCGCCTGCGCCGCTGCCTCCCGGACCGTTGACGGTAAAGGTTCCGGCGTTGAGGAACGGCTTGGGCTGATTGGGCGGCGGCTTGAGGAGATCGGCCAGCGCCACGCCCCCGAGCGTACCGGCATACGCGCCCGCCGGGCCTTTGGAAAGGGGCATGGTTGAGGAAGGCCCGACCACGTTGAGGGCGGAACCCGCATCCAGAATCTTGATCTGGCTCAGAATGGGATCAATCGGCGTTGGGTCAGGACCCCGGAACGTGGTGACCGCGCAATCGCCAACGGACGGCGACTGGGAAATACCCTGCGAAAACAGCAATTGAGGCAAGGTAAAGCTGCCGAACACGCCGCTTCCGGTATCGGAGGTCAGGGTCAAGCTGCTGCCGCCACCGGAAATCGTGATCACGTTGCGGGTCAAGGCGACGGCGCCGATCCCATAGCTTCCGTTGGCAGCGGCCGCAGTGAGATCCGCGCCGGAGAATCCGTTGGCGTCGGAGCAGGCCGTCGCGCCATTCGGATCGACCGCGATGCTCACGAAGTTGCTGACCACTCCGTTGATGCGCACGGCCACGTTCACGAAGCAGCCTTTCACACCCTGGGGAATCACGAAGTTGATCTGGTCCAGGCCGTTGCCCACGCGTCCGGCGAAGGGCACGGTGGCTTTTTGTCCGCCCACGAACACTTCCACCGGGACTGTGGACCGGAGGTCCACCGCGGTAACCGGCTGAGTCTCATCCTGATTGATGGGCCCAAGTCCGGTGCCCCAAAGAGTCAGGGTGTCGCCGTTCTTGGCCGGCCCGGCGAGGCGCAAGGAGAGATCCTGGACCAGGCTGTTGATGTTGTACTTGACGTCGGTGACCACACCCGGACCGCTCCCTCCGGAGTTCAACGCGAAGGCCCCGAAAGAACTCTGCACCACGGTAACCGGCGCGGGCTGGCTGGTCTGCCCGTTAAAGGTCACCGTGATCTGCCCGGTACCCACGGGTGCGTTCGAAGGCATAATGGCGTTTACCTGCGCCGCTGAAGTGTACGCCACGATGCAATTGACGGTGGCGCCCCCGACCGTCAACTGGACCGTGGTACCAGCGAGTCCCTGCGTGGTGGGTAATGGGTAGGAACTTACCTGTGTGGGCGTCGAGGGGCCCAGGTTCTGCCCGAGGATGGCAAAGTAGGAGCCCTGCGCGATGGAGGAATTCGGCAGACCTTGAGAACTGTAGCTGGCGGCGTTTAAAACCCCGCCGGAAGTGATCACGGGCTGCGCGGAGACCGTCGCGGCCAGGCACAAACACAGCAATAAAACTCGAAAAAGATTCTGATTCACGTGATTATTTCCGCTCCCTCTAGCGCGATCGAGACTCGTAGTGTACCACCACTTTTCCGCGCGACAGACTGCCCGGCCAACAAACCCGTACTATGCCATCCCCCTCGGCGAGAGGCCTGATGCGGGCCATTTTCCGCAACTTGCAGGAGTGATGCGAACGCCGTAAGAGCAGTACTAGAACCTGATGCGCGGGCACCCGTCTTGTGTCCTTCCGACCTACGGGCTACGCTAAACTCACTGCCCTGGAAAACCGACTGAATTTAAAACGATTATTGCCATTATCAAGGTCATGAAAGAACTCATGGGAACGGGGAGCCGACGGAGGCTGTGCGGATGGTTTTTAGGGTTGCTGCTGGCAGCCGCGGGCGGCTTGCAAGCGGGAACCCTAAGCATTTCGGTGGGCGGCACGTTCACCGCGATTGCCGGGCAGAACGACCCGGTGGGCCTCGCCGGGAACACCTTCACGCTGGACACCTCCATTTCATCCACGGCCACGCCGGGGCTTTGCTCGGGATTTTCGAATACTAACACCTGCGCCGTTTACTCGGGCGTTCCGGTGACCCTGAATGTTCAGGGGGTATTGACGAACGCCACGTGCACCGCCACCGCCACCATCAATCTGAATAATCTGGGCGGCAATACCGTCGGCCTCAGCAACTGTACGTTGACCCTGTTTGGGCTGGTACACGCCACCTTCACGGCCACGGCCGTACTGCCGTCGGGTTCGATTCCCTCGACCAGCCCCGTATCGTTCGGGCCGGCCGCCATCATAGCGGGCAATAACAGCATCGCGCAGTACAACAATTCGCTGCTCGGGAGCGGCGAAGTCGGATTGACCGGAACCGTCACGGGCGCCTGCACCGCGTGCTTGCCGAACCTGACGGCCTCGCCTACTTCCTTGACCTTCACGGGGCAACTCGGCTCCACAACACCCACCAGCGCGCAAACCATTACTCTTTCGAGCAGCGGCGCGCCGATTTCTTACAACGTCACCAACGTTCCGTCCTGGCTGACAGTGACGCCGACCAGCGGTACCACGCCAACCGGTTTGAGCGTGACTGCCAATCCCACCGGGCTGACACAGTCCACCAGCGGCTCGTTCACGATCACTTCCTCGGGAGCCGCGAATACTCCGCTCACGATCAACGTCACCTTCAACCTGCTGCCGGCCCTGACCCTCAATCCGGGAAGCGTGTCGTTCAACTACCAGACCGGGGGCCAGACGCCCAACCCGGTACCGGTGACGGTGGGCAGCACGGGCAGCACGCTGACCTACTCGGCCGTGCCGAGCGCGTCCTGGATCACGGTGAGTCCGACGAGCGGTTCGACAGGCGGTTCGGTGAATGTGGGTATCAACCCCTCGCAACTGCCCACGGGGGTCAGTAATCCGACCGGAACCGTGAACTTCACGGCGCCAAACTCGGTCAACAGCAGCACCCCCAAGGTGCTGAACGTCAGCGTGGCGGTTTCGACGCTGCCCAGCATCGTGGTCAGCACCAGTCCGATTCAGGTGAGCTACCAGATCGGCGGCGCCACGCCCACCCTGTCGCCGCTACAGGTGACCAGTTCCGGCACCAGCTTTACGTTCAGTTCGGCGGCCAGCGTGACTTCGCCGCCCGGCGGCACCTGGCTGACGGTAAACCAGAGCGGCTCGACGACGCCGGGCAGCATCACCCCAGTCATCACTCCGACGGGCTTAACCCCGGGGACTTACTCCGGCCAGTTGACAGTTACCGCATCCGGGGTCACAAACAGCCCGCAGAACATTCCGGTGACGCTGACGGTGACCGGGCCGCCGGCGCTGCAGGCTCCGGCTTCGCTGACGTTCACGTACGCCAGCCCGGGCACTCCGCCCGCCGCGCAGAATCTATCGGTCACCAGCAGCGCAGGGGCGGCAGTGCCCATTTCGTTCACCGCCGCTCCAGGATCGGGCAGCGCCTGGCTTTCGGTGAGTCCCTCGACGGTCCAGACCACGCCGACCACGCTCGGCGTCTCGGTGAATACCAGCGGTCTTTCGGCAGGCACTTATAACGGCTCCGTGGTGCTGACGGCTACAACGGCTTCGTCCACGACCACGCTGACGGTCCCGGTGACGCTCACGATCACGTCGCCGCTCACCGCCGATCACACCTCGCTGAGCTTCGCTTACACCGTATTAGGCAACCCGCCGTCCGCGCAGACTGTCAACCTGACCACGACGGGGTCGCCGGTTCCCTATACCGCCAGCACGACGCAGAGCTGGCTGGTGGTCTCGCCGGGTTCGGGGACGACGCCTACCGGGCTGAGCGTCTCGATCAATCCGACGGGCCTGGTGGCGAGCAGCACACCGTACACGGCAAACCTGGTGATCAACGCGGCGGCGGGCGTGCCTTCGCAGATCACGATCCCGGTATCTCTGACCGTGAGCGGCGCGCCGACCATCAGCGTTTCGCCGGGAACGCTTTCGTTCTCCTTCCAGTCTCTGGGCAGCCTGCCGCAGGCGCAGCCCATCTCGGTGACCTCTTCGAGCGGAAACATCCCGTTCACGGCCAGCGCCACCACGAGCGGCAACAGCGGCAACTGGCTTTCGGTGACGCCCAACGGCACCACGCCGGGGAGCGTCAGCGTCTCGATCACGCAGGCAAGCCTCAATCCGGGGGTCTACTCGGGGACGGTCACGGTCGCATCCTCCCAGGCTTCGAACAGCCCGCAGTCGGTGAGCGTGCAACTGACGGTGACCGCGGCGCCCAAGCTGAGTGCCAATCCCTCTTCGCTCAGCTTCAACGCCGTGGCATTGAGCGGCACGAATCCGGCTCCACAGACGGTGATGATCAACACCGACAGCACCGCCGTCTCGTACGCCGCGGCGGCCAGCGTGCCGTGGCTCTCCGTGACGCCCTCGGGCGGCACGGCGGGTTCCACGCAGCTTTCGGTGTCAGTAAACATTGCGGGCCTGTCCCAAGGAGCGTATAGCGGCGCCATCAACATCACGCCCACCGGAGCCGCGCCCATCAGCATCCCGGTCGCCCTGACGCTGTCGGCGCCGCCCAACCTTTCGCTAGGCGCCGCGGGGCTGACTTTCAACTACCTGGCTGGCGGCACTGTACCGGCGGCACAACCCGTGACGGTGAGCAGCAGCGGGACGGCGTTGACATTTTCTTCCTCGGCAGCGGTCATCTCCCCGGTGGGAGGCACGTGGCTGGCAGTGACCGGCAGCGGCCAGACCCCGGGAAGTGTGAGTGTGTCGCTAAACCCTGCCGGCCTGTCAGGACTCCCGGCCGGAACCTATAGCGGACAGGTCGCGGTCACCTCGTCCAGCGCGGGCAACAGCCCGGTGAGCCTCCCGGTGACGCTCGTGGTTGTCCAGGCGGCGCCCTCTCCGCAAAGTCTCTCCTTCGCCTACCAACTGGGGCAGTCGTCACCCGCCCCGCAGACGCTGAGTCTGACAACGATTGGAGGGGCGGTCACCTTTACCGCGACCCCCAGCGTGACCACACCCTCGGGCGGCACCTGGCTGCAAGTTACGCCCGCCGGCAGCGCGTCCTGGACCGTTTCCGTGGTACCCGGGAGTCTGGCGGCCGGAAATTACAGCGGCAACATCGTGCTGACGGCGGCGACTCCCTACGCGGGTTCCCTGACGGTGCCGGTGTCCTTCATCGTGACCAGCTCGCCTCCCATCATCGCTTCTCCTTCGGCGTTAAGCTTCAACTACCAGTTAGGCGCGCCCACCACCGGCCTGCAGCAGACTGTGCAGATTACCAGCGGCGGCGCCACCTTCAGCGCCGCGGTGGCCCAGGGCGGCAACTGGCTGAGTCTGGGTTCCACCACCAGCGGCAACGTGCCGGGCAGCATTCAGGTAAATGCCAATCCTACGGGTTTGACGGCCGGCACGTATTCGGGATCCATCAGCATCACTTCCGCCGGCGCCGGGAACTCTCCCCTGAGCTACCCGGTGACGCTGGTGGTAACGTCGACCACGATTTCGGCGTCGCCGAACCCGGTCACCTTGAGCTATCAAACGCATAGCGGCACGGCGCCCACGGTCCCGCTGGCAGTCACCAGCAGCGGCTCCAACGTGCCGTTCACGGTAAGCACCCCCTCGGTGAACTGGCTGACGGTGAGCGCTCTGAGCGGCACCACCGGCGGCGCCCCGCTAAATCTCTCCATCAACACGACGAACGCCGACAGCCTGGCGGCGGGCAGTTACAACACGACGCTGACCATTTCGGCGAGTTCCATCAGCAGCAGCGTGCCGGTCTCAGTGACGCTGGTAGTGAGCGCCGCGCCGACGATCTCGGCAGCTCCGCAGAGCATCTCCCTCTCCTACCAGTTGGGAAGCCCGGCTCCGGCTCCCACAAGCCTCTCCATCGCCAGCAGCGGCAGCGCCCTTAGTTTCACGGCTACCGCTTCGACCACCGGCGGCGGCAACTGGCTGGCAGTCTCCGGCGGCAACACCACGCCGGCTACGCTCTCGGTGTCGCTGGTGACCGCGGGCCTCGCCGTGGGCAACTACAGCGGCAGCATCACCATCTCATCACCCGGGGCGGCCAACCCCAAGGTCACCATTCCCGTGACGCTGGCGGTGACGGGCGCGCCGAGCATCTCGGTGGGCCCCACGTCGTTGACCTTCGCCTACCAGATCAACAATACCCCGCCGGCCTCGCAACAGATCTCGGTCGGCAGCAGCGGAGCGGCGCTGAACTTTACCGCCACGCCTTCGACCTCTTCCGGCGGCGGCTGGCTGGCTGTGTCGGCGAGCGGCAGCACCACGCCGGCGACGCTGACGGTTTCCATCAATACCTCTGGACTGTCGGCGGGGAACTATAGCGGCAGCATCACGGTCTCCTCGCCAAGTGCGGCCAACCCCACCACGACCATCCCGGTGAGCCTGACCGTTTCGGCGGCGCCGGTGCTTTCGGCGGCGCCTTCTGCGCTCTCCTTCTCCGTGCAGGTGGGTGGTAGCGCGCCTGCGGCGCAGAATTTCACGGTCAGCGCCAGCGGCTCGGTACCTTTGGCGGTCAGCGCTACGGCGACCGGCGGCACCTGGCTGTCTGTGACCGGCAGCGGCAGCACGCCCACCAGCATCGCCGTGAGCGTGAACCCGGCCGGCCTGGCGGCGGGCACGTACAAGGGCAACGTTTCTGTCACTTCGGCCCAGGCGGGCAACAGCCCGCTGCTGGTGCCGGTGACCTTCACCGTGACCGCGGCTCCACCGTTGGTGATGTCCCCCACCGGGCTGGTGTTCAACTACCAGATGGGCGGGACTGCTCCGGCGGCACAAAGCGTGGCCGTATCGGGCGGCACGGGCACGTTCACGGCGGCGGCCTCCGGAGGTACCTGGCTGTCCGTCACGCCCTCCGGCGGCAGCACGCCGGGGAGCATTTCGGTCTCCGTGAATCCCAACGGCCTGACGCTGGGCAGTTACCTGGCCGCCGTGACGTTGAACACGCCGAATGGCTCGCCGCAGATCGTGCAGGTGCGGCTCAACGTGACCACCGGCGGCGGGCAAACCCAGGTGAGCGGCGACTCGCTCAACTTCACGTACACCATTGGCGGTTCGCTGCCGGCGCCGCAGACTCTCAACATCGTGACCTCGAGCGGCGCGAGCGCGGCGTTCTCGGCAACCGCAGGCGGCGGAACGTGGCTCACGGCCGCCGCGAGCGGCAGCACCACCCCCGGCAGCGTCACTGTGAGCGTCAACCCGGGTTCGCTGGGCGCTGGCACCTATACCGGCTTTGTGGCGATTACCGTAGTGGGGGCCACGGACAGCCCGAAAGTCTACCCCGTCACCCTGACCGTCAATTCGGGCAGTTCGCTGATTACGGATCAGTCTTCGCTGGCCTTCGCATTCCAGACAGGCGGTACGGCGCCGGCGGTACAGCAGCTTAACCTCTCCACCAGCGACAGTAATCCGTTGACCTACTCGTCGGCGGTTTCCAATGCCACCTGGTTGTCGGTGTCACCCGCCTCCGGCTTGACCCCCGCCGCGATCAACCTTTCGGTCAACACAACGGGATTAATGCCCGGCACTTATACCGGCACGGTGACCTTCAGCGTGCCGGGGGCTGCGGCAAGCAGCGGCACCAGCGTGTCCGTCACGCTGACAGTAAGCACCGCCACCGCCATTTCGTCCACGCCGAACTCGCTTACCTTCCAATCGCAAAGCGGCCAGGATGTCCCCGCGGCGCAGACCATTTCCGTGAGCAGCACGGGAACCCAGTTGCCCTACACGGCGACCACCAGCGGGGGTCACTGGCTGACAGCGGCGCCGGCCAATGGCACAACGCCGGGGTCCATCTCGGTAACTGTCAGCCCGGCGGGCCTGGCAGCGGGGACCTACAACGGAACGATTACGATCACGCCGGTCTCCGGTGATGCCCCGGCAGTCAGCGTACCGGTGACGTTTATCGTGGACTCGCACCCGTCCCTATCGCTGTCCCCGTCGTCGCTGCAATTCTCTATCGGCTCCGGGGGCAGCGCGCCGATGCCGCAGACCCTGACCCTCTCCAGCGGCGCGTCTCCGCTGAATTTCACGGCGGCTGCATCGGGCGCCACATGGCTGAGTGTGACGCCCCAGACGGGAGCCGCACCCGGTTCGATCACGGTGTCGGTGAATCCCGCCGGCCTGGCGCCTGGAACTTACGTGGGCAGCGTGCTGGTCACGCCCAACGGACTAGCCGGTGGATCGCAGACCGCCCCGGTGATGCTCACCATTGCCGACGGCGCCACCACGGGGCCACTCGCGTCGGGGGCCGTCAATAGCGCCAGCGGCGCCGCCGGCACCTTCGCGCCCGGCACGATCATCTCGATCTTCGGCCAGGGGCTGGGCCCGCAGAGCGGGCAATCCTTCGTCCTGGGCTCGAACGGCCTGGTGGGCACATCGCTGGCAGGCACGCGGGTGCTGTTCGATGGCATTCCCGCCCCGGTGTTGTACAGTTCGGCGGGCCAGGTAAACGCCATCATCCCGTTGGCGCTCGCCGGACAGGCCAGCACCAACCTTCAGGTGGAGTATCAAGGCCAGCGTTCGGCCTCCCTGATCCTGACCCTGTTCCCGGCGGCTCCGGGCTTGTTTGCCGCCGACGGATCCGGGAAGGGCCAGGGCGCCATCGTCAATCAGGATGGCAGCGTGAACTCACGCAGCAATCCCGCCCCCGCCGGGTCGGTGATTGTGTTGTTTGGTACCGGCGGGGGCGCCAGCAACCCGCCGCTGGCCGATGGCACGGTCGTGGACACCACCGGCACGCTGGCCCTGCCGGCCACCGCGACCATCGGCGGCCAGAACGCCGAGGTCCTGTACGCCGGCCCTGCGCCGGGATTGGTGGCGGGCGTGATTCAGATCAACCTGCGCATCCCGGCGGGAGCGCCTTCCGGCAGCCAGCCGGTGTTTCTGCGCGTAGGCAACTTCAGCAGCCAGCAGATACAGGTCGCGGTGAAGTAAAGGGGCCGCAGACTAAGGAGTAGGGAGCCAGAAGGCAGGAGTCAGAACTTATCTTATGCCGCGCGGGCGGCGAGGGCGGCAATTTGGCCGCCCCAGGCGGCGCATAGATACAGCCCCAGGGAGTGCCCCTTAAGGAGCGGCCTGGCTTCCCGCGTGACCAGCGCCAGCGGGCATTCCGGGTCGGCCGTCTCGTGGCGCACGATGGCGGGGAGGAAGCCCTCGCGGGCGCAGAGCAGGCCTAGGCCCAGTTCCACAGCCGCGGTAGCGGCCCCCAGGTATCCGGTGCGGCTCTTGAATGCCGTCACGGGGATGTCGTCCAAAAGCCTGGAGATGGCCGCCGCTTCTCGCGCGTCCTCTTCCCGGGTGGCCAGTCCGTGGCCCACCACGAAATCCGGGGACTCTCCGCCACAGGCCTCATGCACTGCCGCGCACAACGTGTCCGGATCCCATCCCAGTCGCCAGGCATCGCTGGTTTCCATGGCGCAGCCCACGCCGCACAACTCACCCACGATGGGTGCGCCACGTTTTTCGGCGTCCTCCCAGCGCTCCAGCAGCAGGAAGGCCGCGCCCTGACCCAGCACCAGGCCGTCGCGGTCCCGGTCGTACGGCCGGCAGGCGATGTCCGGCGCCGCCCGAGAGAGCAGGCCAGCCTTCTCGTAGGCCAAAAAATTGGAGAGCAGCAGAAGCGAGTCATAACCGCCGGCGAGCGCCACATCACACCGGCCCTCCACCAGATCTCCGCACGCCGAGAGCAGGGCCTCAGCGGAGGCAGTATCGTACTGGACGTAATTTCCGCTGGGACCGTGAATCCCGAATTCGGCGGCCAGCATGCCCACACCCAGATTGGCGAGCGTGCGCAAGGTGATGTAGCGGTCGATGAGGTGCGACGGCCTCCCGCCCAGATAGCGGAAATCCATCTCGCGATCGCCTTCCCAGGCCAGGCTGAGCGCCGGGAAGAACCAATCGTACTCGATGCCGGTCTGGCCGGCTCCGGCATACAGGCCGATGCGGCCGCCATCCAGCCGCGCCGGATCCAGGCCGCCGGTGGTAAGGGCTTCCCGCGCGGCTTTCCAGGCGAACGTCACCGGCTGGGATAGAAACCGGTCGTACTTCGGATAGCGCAGCGAATCGGACACAGAAAACGGCGGCACATAGGCGGCGGCGCGGAAGGCGCGGCCCGCCGTGTCGATGTCGCGGACCGGAGCAATGCGGGACTCCAGGGTCCGGCAGCATGCCAGGTTCTCTGCCGCCGTGAGGCCCAGCGGCGTCACCAATCCGATCCCGGAGATGGCGATTCTGGCATCCATGCGTTAGTACATCACCAGACCGCCGTCCACGTTGAGGGTCTGCCCGGTAATGCCGTCGCTCAGGTGGCTGGAGAGAAACAGACAAGCCCGGGCCACATCCAGCGGGTTCAGGCGGCGCTGCAAGGACTGCTGAGCCACGATGGCGGCCATCTGCTCCGGCGTGGCCACCAGCTTTTCGGTCTCTACTTCTATGGCACCGGGTGTAATGCAGTTCACAAATACGTTGTAGGGGCCCATCTCCCGCGCCACCGATCGCGTGAAACCGATGACTCCGCCCTTCGCCGCCACGTAGTGGCTCAGGTTTTGCATGCCCTTAAAAAAAGTCACCGAAGAGATGTTCACGACCTTTCCCGACCGGCGCTCCACCATGTGCGGGATCACCAGCTTGGAGCAGCGGAATACGCCTTTGAGGTTCACGTCCTGCATTTCGTCCCATTCCTGCTCGGTCATATCCAGGAAGGCACGCCGGGGATAGATACCGGCGTTGTTGATCAGGATATCGATGCGTCCGAAACGCGCCAGAGCCTGGTCTACGGCGGCCTGAATGGTTTCCGCGCGGCACACATCGCACGCGAATGCCGCCGCCGAGCCGCCCTGGGAGCGGATGGCCGCGGCGACTGCTTCGGCGCCGGCGGCATTGCGGTCAAGGACGAATACGTGCGCCCCCTCCTGGGCGAATAAGCGCGCCACGCCTTCCCCAATGCCCGCCGCGGCGCCGGTAATCAGAGCGACCTTCTGGTCGAGTAATAGTGTCACTCCGTTACTATAAGGAAGCGCAGGCGTTCAGGCAAGAATTCCCGCGCCGCCTGCTATCATGAAGCACCATGCGGTTGGAGCGGCGGTTGTTTCTGGGAGTCTGGGCAGGAGCGGCGGCAAGCGGCTGCCGGCGCGAACGGCTGAATGTGGAGGAGGCCACCCTGGCCGAACTGGGCCGTTACGGCGCGCGGGCCCTGGTGGAGGAATACCTGCGGCGCATCGACGAAATCGACCGCAGCGGGCCGGCCCTGCGCGCCATCATCGAATTGAACCCGGACGCGCGATTGATCGCCGACCAACTGGACCGCGAGCGTCAGTCCAAGGGCCGGCGGGGTCCACTGCACGGCATTCCGGTCATCCTGAAGGACAATATCGACACCGCCGACCGCATGAGCACCACCGCCGGGTCCCTGGCCCTCCAGGGCTCCGTAGCGGCCCGCGACGCGTTCGTGGCGCGCCGTCTCCGGCAGGCGGGCGCGGTGATCCTGGGCAAGGCGAACCTCAGCGAGTGGGCCAATTTCCGCTCCTCCCATTCCACCAGCGGCTGGAGCGGCCGCGGCGGGCAGACCCGCAACCCGTACGCCCTGGACCGGAATCCCTGCGGATCCAGTTCTGGCTCCGCGGTGGCCGTAGCGGCCAACCTGTGCGCCGTGGCGGTGGGCACGGAGACGGACGGTTCCATCATCTGCCCGTCTTCGGTGAATGGCATCGTGGGCATCAAGCCGACCCTCGGGCTGGTGAGCCGCGCGGGCATCATCCCCATCGCGCACAGCCAGGACACCGCCGGCCCCATGGCTCGCTCCGTGACCGACGCCGCCATCCTGCTGGGGGCGCTGGCCGGTGCGGATGCGCGCGATCCGGCCACGCAAGAGAGCCAGGGAAAGTCTTTCTCCGATTACACACAGTTCCTGCGCGCGGACGGGCTGAAGGGCGCGCGCCTCGGCGTAGCGCGCAAGTTTTTCGGCTACAACGAGCAGGTGGACCGGCTCATGCAGACCGCCCTGGAGGCGCTGAAGCAGCAGGGCGCCGAACTGATCGACCCGGCGGATTTGCCCTCGCACGGGAAGACGGGAGACTCCGAATTGGAGGTGCTGCTCTACGAATTCAAGGCGGATCTGAACGCGTACCTGGGCGCTCTGGGCCCGCGGGCGCCGGTGCACTCGCTGGCCGACGTGATCGCCTTCAACGAGCACAACCGCGAGCGGGAGATGCCCCACTTCGGTCAGGACCTGATGGAGAAGGCCAACGCCAAAGGGCCGCTGGACAGCGCGCCGTACCTCGAGGCCCTGGAACGAAACCGCCGCCTGGCCCGGGCCGAGGGCATTGACGCGGTGATGGAGCAGCACCGGCTGGACGCCCTGGTGGCGCCCAGCGGCGGCCCGGCCTGGCTGACCGACTGGATTGCCGGAGACCACGACGCCGGCGGCTGTACAGGTCCGGCGGCGGTGGCCGGCTACCCCCACATTACGGTGCCCGCAGGCTTTGTCTCGGGATTGCCGGCCGGCATTTCGTTTTTCGGCGGCGCCTACAGCGAACCCCGGCTGCTCCGCCTGGCCTACGCTTTCGAGCAAGTCACCCGGTTTCGAAAGCCGCCGCAATATCTGCTTACGGTCTCCGCGGGCTGAGCCTCGCCCGCACGTGCCGTATCAGCGAGCGTCCCCACACGGAGGCGGGCAGATGGCCGCGGCCGCCTCGGGCGTAGACCGTTTCGCCTCTCCAGCGCACACCGGAGGACTCCAGGGCGGCATGCAAATCCGGGAGAGAGCCTTCGAACGATTGCCCGCGGCAGGCGTCCAGGTCGTTGGTGAAGAGCATGAACTGCGGCAACAACTCCGCACGGAAGGCCGTAGCGGGCGACTCCAGGCGCACCGCGGCAGCCAGGACTTCGGAGCGGCTGCGCTGCGGACACTGCCGCGCGTAATCGCGCATTCGCTCCGCCCCGAGCGCGCGCACCGCCGGAGGCAGCACCTGCAGGCTCAGGTAGTCCGGCTCCACCAGCGGAAAGACCTGATATTCCAGGGCCGAACCGTCGCAAAAGCGCAGCAGATCCGCCAGGGAGAGCGCGTTGTACGCCTGGAGCGTCGGCGTGACCAGCAGGCGCGCGCGCGGCAGCCGCTTTCGAAGCGCGTCCACGTTCGCCGACACCTGCTCCCACTGCGCCGGGTAGCGGATGTACTCGTAAGCAGCGCCGGCCCCATCCAGGCTCAGCGAGATAAACAGATGCGCGAAGCGCGCCAGGCGCTCCAGGAAGTCCTCCGGCAGGAGGGTAGCGTTGGTGCTGAAGTTCAGGCCCACGGTATCGCACAGGTTTCTTTGAATCAGCGCGTCCAGCAAGCCGCCGACCTCTTTGATGAGGAACGGCTCGCCGCCGATCAGGTACAGAGCCTGAATCCCCGGGGCATCGCGCAGCAGTTCGCCCTCGATGAATTCCTGCTGCTGATACCAGTAGCGGGTCGTGGGAAAGCGATTCGCGGCGCCGGTGCGGATGTGGACCAGGTCCGCGGTCCGGTTGCGCGGCGCCCACTTCCCGTGCACGGGATCGGTTTCGATGCGCGAACTGGAGTCGCCCCCGCACATGCGGCAGGCCAGATTACAGGCGTTGCCGAAGTCCAGGTGCAGCAGGCGCGGAAGCTGCGCCACCACATGCGCCGACGCGGCGGCCTCGGAAGCCACCTGTTCCGGCGTCCTGCCGGCGGGGTCGGCGAACCACTCCCCGTTGGAGCGGATGCGCGGGCTCGTGCCGCCGCCGGCCTCCTCGCGGTAGCAGTACTCGCACTCCCGCAGCCGGTGGCCCGCCAGCATGGCCCTCCGCAGTTCGCGCATGTACGCGGAGTTCCACAGCTCTTCCAGGCTGTGCTCGTAGAGCGAGAGCGGACGGCGGCCGGAGCTCACAAACTGATGCGTCCAGCAACACACCTTGGCCCTGCCGTTGGCCGTGATCTGGAAGCTGGTCCAGGGACGGATGCAGAAGGTGGACGAGGGCCCGTTCACTCCATTACCAGCACGGCTTTGCCGATGATCCTGCGCTCCGCCAGATCCCGCAGAGCGCCCGGGGCGCATTCCAGTGGGTATTTCGCCGAGACCACCGGCCGGATCTGCTCGCCCAGGTACATGGCGGCCAACACCTCGTGCGTCTCCCCCAGATACTTCGGATGGTCGTTCACGTATTGGCCCCAGTGGACGCCCACCACCGCGATGTTCTTCAGCAAAACGCGGTTGGCCGCCACGCTCGGAATACGCCCGCTGGCGAAGCCGATTACCAACAGGCGGCCTTCCGGCGCGATGCACCTGGTGGACAGCTCGAAGACCTCCCCGCCCACCGGGTCGTAGATCACGTCCGCGCCGCGACCCGCGGTGATCTCCTTCACCCGCTCCACCCAGCCGGAGTCGCGGTAGTTCAGCACGTGGTCGGCCCCCTGCGCCTGGCAGAACTCCAGCTTCCGGGGGCTGCCGGCGGTGGCAATCACGCGCGCCCCTTGGGCCTTGCCGATCTGAATGGCGGAATACCCCACTCCGCTGGCGCCGGCGTGCACCAGCAGCCACTCCCGGAATCCCAGGTTGGCCCGGCGGTGCAGCCCGAAATGCGAGGTGTGGTACACCACCGGCAACGCGGCCCCTTCCGGGAAATCCATCCCCGGAAACAGGTGGAAGGTACGCTCGCTTTCTGCGATCGAATACTCGGCGAGCCCCCCGTTATGCGTAAAGGCCAGCACCTGGTCGCCGACCGCGAATCGCTCCACACCGGGGCCGGCGGCATCCACCACGCCGGCGACCTCCGCTCCGGGAGTGAACGGGAATGCCGGCTTCACCTGGTACTTGCCCTGTATCTGCAAAATGTCGAAGAAGTTCAGGCCGGCCGCCCGGTTCCGGATGCGCACCTGGCCGGTCCGCGGCTCCGGCACCGGGACATCCGCGAGCGTCATTTGTTCGGGTTCTCCGGAGGCACAGACCTGCCAAGCTCTCATTGGTGGGAACGTAGCACACCGTAGACGGGCGGGGCAACCAGAGTGCCGCCCCGCAACGCCACGGCGCGGCTACGGCATGCCGGAGGTCGAAGCAGGCGCCGGCTTGATCTCGCGCAGCTCGATTTTCCGGAAATAGACTTCGGCGCCTTCGGACTGGAACAGGATGCGGCCCTTGGTGAGCGACGAGCTCTTGCCCTCGTTGGCCAGCTTTCCGTTCACGTAATACTTGACGGTGTCGCCGACCGCATACAGTTCCAGGCAGTTCCACTTGCCGTGGGCGCGTTCGAGCTCGCCGGAGGGATCCCGGTACCCGGCCACGTCTTTCCAGGTGCCCTTGCCGAACCGGTCGAAGCGTCCCTTGTTCTTGGTTTCGTCCTTGACCGTGAGGGAAACGCCGCCCACCAGAATGATGTCGCCGGTGCCGCCTTCGATCATTTGAAACTCGATCGACTGGGGCCACACTTTATCCTCGCCGTTGACGTGAAACAGAACGCCGCTGTCGCGCGCTTTCCCCACGCGCGGAGCCCAGGTCTTCTCGCCCCATTTGAACTCCACGTGCAGGTAATAGTTGGAGTACTCCTTCTCGGTGATGAAATACCCGTACTCTTTTCCCAGCACGTGAACCATGCCGTTTTCCACCTGGAACACATGGTCCGGATCATTGTTCTTGCCGTGCTTTTGCAGGTAGGTGTAAAAGCCGTCCAGGTTCTTGCCGTTGAACAGCTTGATCCGCGGACCCATATCGCGGGCGTGCAGCCCGGCGTGGGAGGCCAGCCCGCAGGCGGCCGTGAGTATCAACAGTGCCAGTGTCTTCATCCCTGTACCCGTCTCGTTTTTCCAGCCCAGAATGTTTCCCGCAATTCCCGTTTGACGATCTTCCCAGTCCCGGTCTTGGGCAGCGGCCCGTCCACGAATTCCAGGATGCGCGGCATTTTAAACCTGGCAATGCGCCGCTCCAGGAACTGAAACAGTTCCTCCTGCGTCACGGTCCGACCAGGCTTGCAGACCACGAAGGCCGCCGGAACCTCTCCCCATTTGGCGTCCGGCGCCGAAACCACGGCGCATTCCATCACCGCCGGGTGCGCGAAGATGGCCTTCTCCACTTCGATCGAAGAAATGTTCTCGCCCCCGCTGATGATGATGTCCTTCTTCCGGTCCACGATGTGGATGTAGGTTTCCTCATCCCACACGGCCATGTCGCCGGTATGCAACCAGCCATCGGTCATGACGTTCCGGGTGGCTTCCGGGTCCTTATAATACCCGTCCATGACTTCGTCCCCGCGGATCACCACCTCGCCGATCGTTTCCATGTCGCGCGGCACTTCGCGCATGTGCGGATCGACCACCTTGATCTCCACGCCGGGAATCGGCCATCCGGCCATGGCCATGTGGCGCAGGCGATCGGCTTCGCCGGCAAATTGCATCGTGCCCTTGACACGCGCCGAGGTGGCCACCGGGCAGGTTTCCGTCAGGCCGTAGCCTCCCATTACCGGGCAGTGGAAAGCCTGCTCCATACGCTCGATCAGTTCGGGAGAGGCGGCGGCGCCGCCGATGTGGATTTCCTTCAGGCTGGAGGTGTCGAACTGCCCCAGATCCGGCGCGTTGAGCAGGGCGTTAGCCATGGTGGGCACCAGCGACATGGCCGTGGCCTTCTCCTCCTGGATGAGCCGGAATACCGTGGTAGGCTCGAAGCGGCGTACCATCACCTGCGTGACGCCCATCATGGTGGCGGCTTGCGGGCGCCCCCAGCCGTTGGCATGAAAGAGCGGGATCGTGTGCAGCTCGACGGCGGTGTCGTCCCTGTGGAAGGTGCCGGCCACGGCCATGCCGTGGAGATACAGCGTCCGGTTGGAGAGCATCACGCCCTTGGGAGCGCCCGTACTGCCGCTGGTATAGAACAGTTCGGCGATGTCGGCTTCGTTGAAGGCAAACGGATCCGGCCGGTCCATGCGTTCGCGCGACAGGAGTTCCTCATACGTGACGTCCGCCGCCGGGATCTCCTGGTTGATCGTGACGAAGCGCCGGATGCTGGGACAGGCCTGACGCAGGTGCTCCACCAGAGTCGCAAAGTCGTTTTCGAAGATCAGCACGCGGGGCTCCGCGTGGTTCAGGATTTGAATGAGCTCGGCGGGCGTGAGCCGCACGTTCAGAGGCATCATCATGGCGCGCGCCAGGACCACGCCGAAGTAGCCTTCCAGGAGTTGGTGGTTGTTGAAGCTCAGGTAGGCCACTCGGTCCCCCGCCTCGACGCCCTCGGACTTCAGTCCCGCCGCCAGGCGCTCGCACCGCTCGCCGAACTGGGCGTAGGTGAAGCGCTCAGCCCCGGAAACCACGCCCACTTTCCTCCCATACAGATCGACGCCGCGGTACAGACAGCGTATCGGCGTCAGCGGTATGAACATTTTCGATTCCCCAAGCTAAGGCATTGTACGACACTTTGCCTTGCGGGCAGGCGCGACGGTCGTCAAGCTCCCACGAGGAACTTCAGGATCCAGCGGGCCCGCCGGCCGTACGGGGGCACCAGCAGACTGAGCGGCGACCAGCGCGCCTGGAGAAACACGCCCTTTTTCTTGGAGAACGTCTCGAAGCCGTCGAAGCCGTGGTAGTGGCCCATCCCGCTGGGACCAATGCCGCCGAACGGCAGGCTGGGCTGCCCCACGTGCATGATGCAGTCGTTGACCGTGACCCCGCCCGCGCTGGTGGCAGCCAGCAGCTCGTTCACCCGCGTGCTGTTTTCGTCGAAGTAATATAACGCCAGGGGCTGCGGGCGCGCGCGGAGGTACGCCACAGCCTCTTCCAGGGTCCGATAAAGCACCACCGGCAGCACCGGGCCGAAGATTTCCTCCTGCATGACGGCCATTTCCTCGCGCACCCCAAGCAGCAGGACCGGCGGAAAGACGCGATTTCCGGCATTGCAGTCTTCCCCCGCCGGATTGATTTCGATCACCTCGGCCCCTTTGCCCCGCGCATCTTCCACCAACCTGGCCAGCCGCTCGTAATGCCGGGTGTGAATGATCCGCGTATAATCCGGATTCGCAGCCAGGCGCGGATACAGGCTGGCGACCTCCTGCCGCGCGGCCTCCACGAAGGCAGCCGCCCGCTCCCGGAGGAGGAGCACATAATCCGGCGCCACACAGGTTTGCCCGGCGTTGTACAGTTTTCCCGCCAGAATGCGTCTCACGGCCTTGCGCAGGGGGTATTCCGCATGCACCAAAGCCGGACTCTTGCCGCCCAGTTCGAGCGTCACGGGCGTCAGATTCTCGCTTGCCGCGCGCAGAATCCGCCGTCCCACCGCCGCCGAGCCGGTGAAGAGGAGGCGGCCAAAGGGCAGGTGCGAAAATTCGGCGGCCACTTCGGGGCCTCCGCACACCACATCTACATACTCGGGCGGGAACAGCCCGGCGATGAGGCAGCGCATCCACTCGGCGCTATGCGGAGCGAACTCCGAGGGCTTCAGCAGAACGTGATTGCCGGCGGCCAGGGCGCCGGCCAGGGGGGCAAAGCTGAGAAACAGAGGATAGTTCCAGGTGGAAAGGATTCCTACGACCCCGAGCGGCTGGTACATGATCCGGGCTCTGCCCGGCCAGAATTGCCAGCCCACCGGCGCGCGGCGCGGCCGCATCCACTGCTTCAGGCGCCGGCGCGCGTAGCGAATCTCGTTCAACACCGGAAACAAGTCCAGCGCCAGGGTCTCCTCCGCGGCCCTGCCGCCGAAATCCGCGGCAATGGCTTCGATGATGCGGTCTTTTTGCCGCGTAAGTGCCTGCTCCAGACCACGCAGCGCATCAGCGCGCCGGGCGCGGCCGGGGGGCGCCGAAAGAAAGGCGGCGCGCTGTGCCTCGAAGCGCGCCCGCAGATCCTGCTGCGGCGAGCCGGATCCGTCGCCAACTGACGGCTTGGCCAGGTCCATGCCTGGTATTGTCCCGCGTGGCAATTCGGGGCGATAGCCCTATCAGCGGCGGGGCACGCTATGGGTGGGGTGTGAGACGCAGCACTTCCATCAGCCGCCGCCCGAGGTCATCGGCCATCCACTGAAAGCCCAAATCGTTCGGGTGGACGCCATCCACCAGGCCGTCCAGACGCCCGGGGCCCAGCAGGTCGGTGCCTTCTACCAGTTGCAGATGGCGGTCGCCCTGCGAGATGCGGCGTGTCACCACGTCGCGAATCAGCCGCCGCATGGCTTCGATCCGCTCGTCCGGCGGGCCCCCGGGCACTTCGCGCGCGGAGGCAATCGGCGTGATGGCCACGATGGGCGTGTCCGCGTGGCGGTTGCGCAAGGTTTGGAGGAAGGGATCGTAGACCTCGCGCAGCGAATCAACGGCCTTATTGTTCTGGGCGAAGTCCAGCACGAAGCAGGCGGCGTCGATCTCCGCCACCGCGGAAGCTACCGCGGGCTCGCCCTTCCCAGCGCCGGAGAAGCCGAGGTTCACGAAATCCAGGTTTAAAGCCCGGCCCAGAATGGCCTGATAGCTCATGCCTGGGCGGCTGGCGCACCCGCCTTGCGTGATGGAGGTGCCGTAGAATACCACCGGCCGCGGAACGGCGAACGGCGCCGCGCGCGCTACCGCGGCGTCGCGGTCCAGCCCGATGGCCAGCACCTTGACGGGCTTGTACAGCGAGAGATAGAGCGTGATTTCGCGGTTCTCTTTGGGGCGGTCACGGAAATCGAAGAACTGGTGCTCGTAGACCTTCCCCGGCTTGGCGTCCTGGTCGGCGATGGCCGTGCCCAGATAGATGCCGTTGACGTAGGCGTCCACGCCGGTCTGGCCGAAAGCGTGCATGTTGCGCATGTTCGGCGGCGACGGATACTCCAACCGCACGGAGAGCAGGCGAGAGTCCGTGCGCAGCCGGATGCGGGCGCCGCTGGGCGAATGCGCCAGGTTCCACACTGCCGCGGGCACGGCCTCCTGCACCCGCAGCGGCAAGCGCAGGAATTCCCCCTTGTTCTCCTGGTACCAGGGCAGGCCGTCCACTTCCACGCGGTCCCAGGGCAGCGTGTGCCATTCCACGGCCGCCGGCTGCCCGAACAGCGGCAGGGCAAACAGGATCGCCGCCAGGAAATTCCGATGCATATCCCGGATCATCTCCCTTGCACCGTGGCGGCGAGCAGCTGCCGGGCGCCGGCCTCGGCGATCTCCCGCACGCTGCGCGCCAGGTACTCCACGGCCTCCGCGGTGAGCCGCGGGTGAATGGGAAGGCTCACGTACTTGGGAAACAGCGCTTCCGCCACCGGGCACTCCCCTTCCCCGTGGCCCAGTTTACGATACGCCTCGGTCAGATGAATCAACATGTAATGATTCAAGGGCTTGATCTGCTTTTGCGTATAGAGCTGCCACATGAACTCTTCCTTGCGGAGCCCCATCTCCGGCTCCACCAGCACGCAGTAGACATGAAACACATGCTTGCGATCCGGCGCTGCGTAAGGCAGGGTCAGCCCCGGCGTTCCCGCCAGGCGCCGGCTGTATTCCGCGGCGATGCGGATGCGGCGTGCATTCAGATCGTCCAGCTTGCGCAGTTGCACCAGCCCCACCGCCGCCTGCGCGTCGGTCATGCGCAGATTGTAGCCGATGTCGTCGAATTCCAGATGCCAGTAGCGTTGGCCCATGGGCTGCCGCTGTTCGTCGATGCGGCTGTACTTCCCCTGGGGATCGTAGCCGTGGCAGCACAGCCAGCGGTAGGAGCGCATCTGGTCGCACAGGGCGCCGTCATTGGTGATCACCATACCGCCTTCCCCGAGGGTGCCCATGTTCTTCTGCTGGCCGAAGCTGAAGATCGCCAGGTCGCCCATGGAGCCGGCCTTGCAGCCACGGTACTCGGCGCCCGGGGCGTGCGCGCAATCCTCGATGAGGCGGATGCCGCGCGGCCGGGTGAGCGCCAGCAGGGCGTCCATGTCACAGCACTGCCCGTAGAGGTGCACCGCGATGAGCGCCTTGGTGCGCGGCGTGATCTTGCGCGCTACAGACTCCGGATCGAGCGTCAGCGTGCGAGGATCGATATCGGCGAACACCACGCGGGCGCCTCGGAGAGCCGCGCCGTTGGCCGTCGAGATCCAGCTCAGCGGCGTGGTGATCACTTCGTCGCCGGGCCCCACCTCCGCCGCCAGCATGGCTAATTGGAGGGCCGCGGTCCCCGAGGACACCGCCAGGGCGTGACTCACGCCACAGTACTCCGCGAACGCCTGCTCGAACTCCCGGCTCTTGGGGCCATAGCCGGGAGCCCCGGCGCGGATGACCTCCACCACCGCGGCTTCCTCTTCGGGGCCGTAGCACGAGCCCTGGCCGTACTCCAAATCCAGGCTCACTTTGGGAAACTGCATGCGAGAATTCTATCGCACGCAGGCGCTGGCGGTTTCCCCACCGCAACGGCGATCAAAAGATGAGCCGCAGCGTATACTGCATCTCCCGGCCGCGGTTGGCCTGGTTGATCGAGCGGCCGAACAAAGAGCTTTGCACGTCCGTCACCGGATCGGTAGGCACGAAGCTGTTGGTCAGGTTGTAGGCTTCAAACTTGAACTCCACGTTGAGGCGCTCTTTGATGGGGAAGATCTTCGAAACGGTGCTATCCAATTCCCACGAGAGCGGCCCAACCAAGCCCGGGTATTGCCAGGGATTGGTGCGCGGCGTGTAGGCCGGCAGGGGCGCAAACTTCGTGATGTCAAACGCCCGTCCCGGGGTCGGATTCGCGGTCGGGTCGCCCGTCGCCTGCATGGCTCCGAAGCGCAAATAGTCGCCGCTGTTGAAGAAGAGAATCGAACTGGTGGACCATCCACCGATGACGGCGTTGAGCGCAGCCGGAAGGGTGGACAAGTAACGACGGCCCTTGCCGATGGGCAGTTCGTAAGTGCCCGCCGCGCTGAGCCGGTGGCGGGGATTGTTGCTCGGAATCCAGGTGAGCCGGTCGGCATACTGGTCGATGTCGTTAAAGAAATTCGTGGTCCTCTCGTTGTTGTAGTTATAGGCGATCAGGAACATGTAGCCCGCGCTGAAGGTACGCTGGAGCTTGATCTGCAACGCCTGGTAGTGATCGTCCACGCCGGCGGTGTTGACCTGCGTCAGCGCGCCGTACTGCGGATAGGTGCTCAACAGGCTGCGCACCGAGACCGTGGGCAGGTTGCGCAACTGTCCTTGAAACTTGTCGGGCGTGAGGTAGTGATAAAAGGGGTTCGGGATACTCTTGTCCACGGCGGCTTTGTCCGTGTAGATCAGATTCGGGTCCGTCATGTTCAGCGGCAGGCTATACGGCAGGCTGCGGCCTAGATTGACGAAGTAGGTGATGTCGGCTTGAATCAGCCCGGGCAGCCGGTGCTGAATGGAAACGTTGAGACGGTCGTTCACGCCGGAACGGAAATCCTGCTGGTTCCAGGTGGCGGGCGAGCCCAGGTTGGTGTAGCGGCCGAGGGTTTTGTTCACGGGCAGGATGAGCGGATTGGTGGACGGGAAGGGATCGCTCAGCACCGACTGGGGGACGCCCTGGAGCACCGGCGCCACCGTGGTGGTGGCGCTGAAGCCGGGATAGACGGCGCTGCCCAGCGTATCGGTGGTCAGCAGCGGCGGGATGATATAGCGCGCGAAACCCGCGCGCAGCACTGTGCGGTCGTTCAGGCGCAGCGCCATGCCGACGCGCGGGGCGAAGGCATGCCGGTTGCTATTCCAGGAACTGCGGTGGCTGCTATCGGTGAAAATCCAGGCGCCGTTGAAGATGTACGGAGCGCCGCGCATGGCCGCCACATCGGCCGGGATGGGAGGGGGCGTGCTCTGCATCTCGGGGATCGGATTGGTGAGGTCCAGGTAGCGCGAGAGCCGGTTCTGCGCGTCGTAGAGGCCGGTCTCAAATTCATAGCGCAGCCCCAGGTTCAGGGTCAGGTTGCGCGTCAGCTTGATATCATCCTGCACGTAGCCGGCGTAAAAATCGGTCCGGGGCTGCTGGAGCGGAATGAAATTCGCGCTGGAACTCGAGTCCAGGGCGCCCAGCAGGAAGGTCGCCCAGCCGTCGCCGCTGAGCCGCGTGTTCGGGGAGAGGAAGGTGTTGGCCGTCTGGGCCGGACCAAAATTAAAACTCATCAGGTTGGGCCGCACCGAAAAGCCGCGCAACAGCCGGCTCTCGCCACCCACCTTGAGATCGTGCTTGCCCAGGTACTTGGCGATCTTGGCGCTGTAGTTGTAACTCTGCGGATGCTGATACCACCAGCCGCCCTTTCCGAACGACGCCGAGCCGTAGGTGCTGATATTCAGGTTCGGGTAGTACACCGCCGGAATCCCGCTGTTCAGATAAGGCTGATACCACGGATTGTTCGGCCAGAACTTGGCGAGCCCGGCGGAGCCGACCTGCGCCGAGGGCGCGTTGTAGTCGTCGTTCAAGGTGGCGTAGCTGAAGCGCAGGTCGAGCACCGTGGAATTGTTCATCGTGTAGACGGCGTCGCCGGCCATGTTTTGCGAATACATCACGCCGCCGTTGTCATTGGGCATGGCGGGCGAGTTGTTGGGTGTGTAGTTGTTCTGATCGATGGTGGTGTGGAAGCGGCTATAGCGGCCGAAGATTTTCCATTTGTCGTTCACGTTCCAGTCGGTCCGCTGGCTGATATTCAGATATTTCAGGAACCAGACGTACCCGGTTTTGAAGTTGTTCACCCCGGTGGCATCGTCGCCCGGCCCGTTGGGCTGCCAGATGTCCTTGAGGAAGATCAGGGCCGAGGGGTCCATGCGCGCATTGGGGATGCGGTTGCCGACGAAGGGCGTGCGCGAGACCGCGCCGGTGGCGGAGTTGAACTGCGTGCTCCAGGGGTCGTAGATCACGCGCTGCGCGCCGGCGCCGTTGAACGACTGGGAGAAGTCTCCGGTGCGCTCCAGCGCGGTAGGGAGCGTGAGCAGGGCGGAGAAGGGCTGGCTCACGTGCCACTGCTCGTAGGCGAAGAAGGAGAACAGCTTGTTCTTGACGATGGGGTTGCCCAGCGTGCCGCCCCAGATGTTATTGCGCACCAGGTTCGGGGTGTGGGTCACGGAGTTCGTGACCGCATTCAACGCCGGATTACGGCCGAAATAGTAAGCCGTGCCGTGGAACGAATTGGTACCGGACTTCATGCCGATGCTCAGCACGCCGCCGGCGCTGTGCCCGAACTCCGCATCCACGCTGTTCTGCTGCACGGAGAACTCCTGCACGGCGTCCATCGGCAGGTTGTAGGAGCCCTTCCAGCCAAGTTGGAGCGGGGCGCCATCGAGCTGCAAATCGTTCTGCGTGGAGGTGCTGCCGCCCACGTCCAGTTCGCTGGACGACCACATATAAAAGGGATAGCGCTGCGCCAGCGTGCCATAGCGGTTGACCACCGCCGGATCGAGCAGCGCCAGGGTGAAGGGGTTGCGCTGCATGATGGGCAGATCGTTCAGCATCTTCCCATTCACGGTCTGCTCCATGGTGCTGGTGTTGAACTGCAACCCTACCGCCGCCGCGCTCACGTTGACGGTCTCGGTAGTGGAGCTCATGCCGAGCGTGGCGTCCACGGTCACGTCGCCGCGCACTTGCACGATCACGTTCTGCTGCACGAACTTGCTGAACCCGGGGTGCTCGACCAGCACGGAGTAAGTGCCAGGATCGACCAGATCGAACACGTACAGACCAACGTCATTGGTCTGCTTGACGCTCTCCACGCCGGTGTTGTCGTTGTGCAGGCGCACCACGGCGCCGGCCACCACGGCGTGGGTGGGGTCGGTGACGATGCCCTGCACACGGGCGCGCGAGTCCTGAGCCTGTGCCGCGCCGAACAGGAAAGCCACGGCCAGAAGCGCCGCGCCACGATGCAAAGCCCGCCTAGCGTTGACGATCATGAGACACCTCCAATCTGAGCGGAAAAATCATGGCAGGCGCATAGGGTGCCGGCGCAAACCGACCATAGAGGCGTCAATTCGCAAACGGAAAGCATCCCCACTACCCGCTACAGAGCCCGGGGCCGAAAAGCTTGGAGAGATTTTCTATCAGATCCCTGACTGAGTCAAGGACAATATCTGGAAGATCTGTTCGATAGCGGAGCGCTGAGCGGGGACCTGGGCTGCCGGTCCTCTCCTGGCAGCCCTTTTTTCGGTTACGGCACACTCGTCCTCCGCTTCGCTCCGGACATCCGTCCACTCAGCCTGCTGAGGGGGATCGGAGCTAACCGAAATCAGCCGCCCGCCTGCCATGGGACCGTATGGTGCGCCGCTGCCGAGAGAGAGCCGAACCTGGTCTCCGGCGCATCGTTCCGCTGGCGGCATAATTGCAAATCAGTTGCAGATTTTGCTTGATTCGAGAGTCTTGTTTCCGTAAGATGGACCAGAGAGGGCCATGATGCAAGCTCGGAACTGCTCTTGCGGCGGAGTCACAACCTTAGAAATGATTGCGACTCATTTGCAACTGGAGACACGTCCCTGGATTTCCTGACGGACCCTCTGGTGCTTGCCGATGAGCTCGCCTCCAAAGGCGTACACATGGCCGCGCAACGCCGAGTGTTGACGAACCCGGAGGGCATTGCCGCGCGTGCGTGACGGCGGAAACCGAACCTAAGGAGGATGCGAAGGCCTCTTGACGTAAGTTGAAGCAGAACAGGTCCCCACGGAATACTTTTGGCGAAGCACCGTGGAGACCTGCGAATCGACAACCCGGAAGGTTGGCGTCCTCCTCATTATAAGGCCGCCCACGACGCCTTCGGCAAGGCTTGGCCCGCCGCGGCGCCGCTGCCGTCGCGCGTGATGTCGTACCGGGATTCGTAGTCTATCGCCCATTTTTACTGCGCCTGGCGATATTCAGGAGAACACAGGAAATGAGGATCAAGATCAAACCGCGCAAGTCCAAGAAAGACGGGAACGGGCAGAACGGCTGGCCGACGGCCTATCGATGGGCGGCCATGGGGACGCTGGTCGCATACTCCGCAACCGGTACGAAAACGGTCAACCTGGCTCGGGCACAAGACGTGGGGGGGCCAGTCCCCGCAAAGCGCACCATTTCGCATACGCAGGGATCACAACCGGTGCGACGCTTTGGGATTCCGGCAGGGCCGCTTGACTCGGCCATCGAAGCCTTCCGGCAAGTCACGGGAATCACGGTTACGCTCTCCACTGAAGGCCTCCGCGCGATCTCGTCACCGGGCGTGATGGGACTCTATACTCCTGAACAAGCGCTTGAGAGGCTATTGGCAGACACGGGCCTGACTTATCGCTTCACATCCGCCGATTCCGTTTCCGTGGACCTTAAGAGCGTGGCGCAATCCGTGGAGGTCACGGCCAGCATCGAAGCCCTGGCCGCGTCATCACCAAAATATCCGACCCCGCTGCTCGATACGCCGCAGACCATCTCCGCCGTTCCGGAGCAAGTCATACAGGCGCAGGGCGTCACGACCTTGCGAGACGCGCTGCGGAACGTGGCTGGAATCAGCCTGGCCGCGGGAGAGGGCGGCTCCCAGGGCGACAACCTGACCATCCGGGGCTTCACGGCGCGCAATGACCTTTACATCGATGGGATGCGGGATTTCGGAAGCTACTATCGCGACCCTTTCAACATCCAGGAGGTGGAAGTTCTGCAGGGGCCGTCTTCAGTTACTTTCGGACGCGGCTCGACGGGCGGCGTCGTCAATCAGGCCAGCAAGACGCCGGGCTTGCAGGGATTCATCTCCGGAACGATCACCCTGGGAACCGATCGGACGCGGCGGGGCACGCTGGACATCGACAAGCCGCTCACCGTGTTCGGTTCGCACGCCGCCTTCCGGCTGAACCTCATGGGCGACATGAACAACATCGCAGAGCGGAATATCGCGGAGAACCGCCGCTTTGGGGCGGCCCCGTCACTGGCGCTGGGATTGGGAACGCCGACGCGGCTCACCTTCAGCTACCTGCACCTGAACGCGGATGACACGCCCGATTACGGCATACCGTGGCTGTTTAACGGTCCCGCGCCGGTAAACCGGGCGAATTACTACGGCTTCCAGGACGGCAACTTCCTGCGCACTGACGATCACATCGGCACAATCAAGGCGGAGCACGACTTTTCTCCCCGAATCACCCTGCGCGACCAGTTGCGCTACGCCAATTACGAGCGCGACGTGCGCATCACCGAACCGCAGATCATTTCGCCGGCAACCGGCGCGGCGCCCAAAGTTGCCACCCCGCCGAGCCGACTGGCCGTGAGTCGCAACGAGCTCTCCTCCAACAGCGTCGAGGGATTGCTCGACGAGCAACTGGACCTCAGCATGCAGTTTCAGACCGGATTCCTCCGTCACACCCTCGTCACGGGCGCCGAAGGGACAAAGGAGACGTCCAATCCGGCGCGGCCAAGGTGGACGAACGTTCCCACCACAAGCCTGCTGGATCCAGACCCGTACCAGGCCTTCTCAGGGACCGAAACCATCTCCTCCATTGTTCATACGACGGCGCTGAGCGCGGCTGCGTACCTGCTGGATACGATCCAGATCGGCAGGATGTGGAATCTCTCCGGAGGATTCCGGTTCGACCGCTTCGACACGGCATACACGCAACAGGTCTCGCCTGCATCGGCATTCCACCGGATCGACAACATGCCGAGTTGGCGGGCCGCCTTGGTTTTCAAACCTGTGCCCATCGGCAGCATCTATTTTGATGCGGGCACCTCGTTCAACCCGTCCGCGGAATCGCTTTCACTTAGCGCGGCCAACGCAAATCTCCCGCCAGAGAAGAACCTTACTTATGAATTGGGAACTAAGTGGGAGGTCGGCAGTCATCATTTGTCCCTGCGAAGCGCATTGTTTCGGACCGACAAATACAATGCGCGCGAGCCCGATCCGGCGAACTCGCTGCTGAATGTGCTCGGGGGCAGCCAGCGTGTGGGAGGGTTTGAGTTTCAGGCGCAGGGAAGGCTGACCAGCCGATGGGAGCTTCTTTCGGGCTTCGCGTATCTGGACAGCGAAGTTGTCAGCTCGAAATACTATCCCGCCGCGGCCGGCTATCCGCTGGCCAACGTGCCGAAATACACCTGCAATCTGTGGACGGAATACCGTCTTCCCCGAAGCTGGGGCATGGGCGCGGGCACCAACTATGTATCGAGCCGGACCGCGAGTTCTACAGCGCCGCTCGATCCCGTGACGGGCCTCATCAAGGAGGTTCCGGGCTACTGGGTATTCCATGCGATGGTGAAACACCCCCTGAATGAGCATATGGACCTGCAGGTGAACGTGAACAACATCGCCAACCGCTATTACTACGACGAACTGCATCCCGGGCATATCGTGCCCGGGCCCGGGCGCTCGGCGCTCGCCAGCCTGACGTTCAAGTTCTGAGTTGGGAGCGGCGACGCCTCTGAGCGCCGCCGTGATGCCGCAGGATCCTCTGTTGGAGAGACAAGATGCTTTTAGCCGTTCCGGATGTACTCACTGCCGAACAGGTTCTCAAAGCCCGGCAGATTTTCGAGCAAGCCGAATGGGTGGATGGCCGCGTCACAGCCGGCCATCAATCCTCGCGCGCTAAGGACAATGTGCAGCTGGCCGAGGGCTCGCCCGCGGCACGCGAACTCGGGGACATGGTCCTCGCGGCGCTGGAAAGGAATCCCTTGTTTATTTCGGCGGCGCTTCCGGAACGCGTGTTCCCGCCGCTGTTCAACCGTTATGCGGGCGGGCAAGCCTTCGGCACCCACGTGGACAACGCGATTCGGCAGGTGACCGGCACGCCACACCGCCTCCGCACGGATCTTTCAGCGACGCTTTTTTTCACGGGTCCTGACGAATACGACGGCGGTGAGCTGGTGATTGAAGACACGTACGGGACTCACAGCGTGAAGCTTCCCGCGGGGCATATGATCCTCTATCCCTCGACGAGCCTGCACCATGTGCGGCCCGTGACGCGAGGGGCGCGCATCGCGTCGTTCTTCTGGATTCAAAGCATGGTCCGCGAGGATAGCGAGCGGACGCTGCTGTTCGATCTGGATCTCGCCATTCAGCGGCTCGCGGGCGAGCAGCCCGATCATCCCGCAGCCGTGCAGCTCACCGGCGTCTATCACAATCTGCTCAGAAGATGGGCCATCGTCTGAAGAACCCAAGCTCCTGTTACGGTGCGCGCGGTGTTCGTCGCCTACACCGAAATATCGGAGGGCCATTCATCATTGGCGGATCCAGGGCGGCCGGGATTCCGATCTCATGGAAGCCGTAGCGGTCTAGTCCGCCGCCTGGCCGCCGGTGGCGCCCTTCCGGATCTCGGTTTTGGCCATGTCCTCCAGGAAAGTCACGATGGCGGAATGGTCCAGGTCGCCGCGGCCGTGGTTCATCAGGGCCATCAGCATCTGCTGCACGAGGGAGGTCAGCGGAAGGGCCAGTTTCATGGATTCGGCGGCCAGCAAGGCATTGCGCAGGTCTTTCTGGTGGAGACGAATGCGGAAGCCCGGAGCGAAGTTGCGGGCAAGCACCATGGGGGCCTTGGCATTCAGCACAGTGCTCCCCGCCAGGCCTCCCTTGACGGCGTTGAACACCACTTCGGGATCGAGGCCGGCCTTGGCCGCCAGCAGCAGCGCCTCTCCCATGGCGGCGATGTTGCAGGCCACCATGATCTGATTGGCCAGCTTGGCCACGTTGCCGGCGCCCACCGGGCCGGTCAGGACCGCGCTCGATCCCATGACCTGGAACAGGGGCAGCACTTGGTCGAAAATCTCCTGCTTTCCGCCGGCCATGATGGCGAGCGTGCCGTCGATGGCTTTCGGTTCGCCGCCGCTGACCGGCGCGTCGAGGAATTCGACGCCGCGCCGGGCGCAAGCGGCTGCGACCTTCTGCGATACCAGCGGGCTGATGGAACTCATGTCCACCAGGATGGCGCCCGGTTTCGCGCCTTCGAGCACGCCGTCGGGGCCAAGCACAGCGGCCTCCACATCGGGTCCATCGGGAAGCATCGTGATGGTGACCGCGGCTCTGGCCGCGACGTCGCTCGAGGAGGCGCCCGCACCGGCGCCCGCCTTCACGAGATCCTCGACATGCGCCGCCACCACATCGTAGACCAGCAATTCGTGACCTGCCTTCAGCAGGTTGCGGGACATCGGCTTTCCCATGATGCCCAGACCTATGAATCCGACTTTCACTTGCGACTCCTTTCCATGACCTATACTGATAGCAGATTAACAGATCTTTAACATAGCGTTTTTTGAATGGAGTTTGAACTACATTGACCATTAGATATGCGTGGCTACTGGCGGTTGTCTTATTCGCCTCGGGCTGCGGGAAGGCGGAGCGGGCAGAGGCCGTTCGACTGTCCAAAGTTCTCACCCAGAAGCAAGGCGACTTCGCCGGCGCGAACACCATGGAAGAGGAGTTTGTGAACGGCGCGCGGGTCTGGTGCGAAGGCATCGTGACCAACGGCGCAGGCCGGGGAGAAGAATTGAACCGAAACGCCAGTGTCGCCACGGTGCTGGCAAAATCGGCGGCGGACGTCAGCACCCAACTGGGCCAGGTGCGCCAGGCGGTCTACGACCAATCCTTCCAGGCGGAGTATCCGCAGAGCGTCCGCACGGGGTTGATCAGCCAACTGACCCAACGCCAGAGGGTGCTGCAGCAGTTGCGGGCGTTCTTGCAGCAGTCCGCGAAGGAGCTGGAGCAGTATCAGCAGAACAAATCCTATGCGGGTGACACTTACCCGGGTGTGATCCAACAACTGGGTGCGCTGCTCAATGCGTACAAGGCGCCCGACGATGCCGTGGGAGCGGCGCTGGCGGCCCTGAAAACGAAATATCGCCTGACGGGCAGCGAACCGTGACGCCGGTGCGGCGCGCGGCGTCGCCGAAAAAAGATTTATGCCGCTTCCGATAGACCGCAGGAGTTTCCTGGGAGCCGTGGGGCTGGCGCTGACGCCGCCGGGGGCGGCCAAAACGGTGCGGCTGGGCGTAGTCGGCACCGGAGGGCGAGGCACCAGCCTGCTTCAGATCGCCGCGTCCCTGCCGGGCGTCGAGTTTCCGGCCTTGTGCGACATCAACCCGCAGCACCTGGCCCGGGCGCAGGACGTAGCGGTGACGGCCGGGCGCAGCAAGCCGGAAGGATATACCAGCGAGGAAGATTACCGGCGGCTGATGGCGCGCGAGGATCTGGATGGAGTCCTCATCGCGACGCCCTGGGAGTGGCACACCCCCATGGCCGTCTATTCGATGCAGGCGGGCAAATACACCGGGGTGGAGGTGCCCGCGGCCCTCACCATCGAGCAGTGCTGGGACCTGGTGAACACGCAGGAACGCACGGGCACGCCCTGCATGATGCTGGAGAACTGGAGTTTCCGCAGGGACAACCTGGCGGTGCTGAACATGATCCGCGCCGGGCTGCTGGGAGAGATCAACCACTGCCACTGCGCGCACTCCCACGACTGCACGTATTGGTACTTCGACCCGGACGGCAACCCGCGCTGGCCGGCCGCCTACCTGATGAAGCGCAACGCCGACCAATACCCCACGCACAGCCTCGGGCCGGTGATCAGTTGGCTGGACCTGAATTGCGGCGACTATCCGGCTTACCTGACCTCGACGGCCACGCGCTCGATCAGCCTGCCGCACTATTTCGCGAGGAAGTTCGGGCCGGAGCATCCGGCGGCCCGGCGCAAGTACGCGCAGGCGGACATCGTGACCTCGGTCGTGAAGACGGTCAAGGGCAACACCATCGTCATCAATAACGACATGCAATCCCCGCGGCCGTATGACAACCGCTGGGAGATCTCCGGCACGGAAGGTCTGTACAACGAGCAGCGCAACGCGGTTTACATCGCCGGCGTCAGCCCCAAGCCAGACACCTGGGAGCCGTTCCCGCCGTACCAGCAGAAGTTCGATCACCACTGGTACGCGGAGCTGGAGCGCGCGGACCCGGGACTGTTGCGAAAGCCGCTGGCGCACGGAGGCCCGGATTACGTGGAAATCCGCTTGTTCATCGAGGCGATTCGGAACCGGACGGCCACTCCGCTGGACATTTACGATTCGGTGCTGATGTGCGCGGTGATTCCGCTGTCGGAGCAATCCATCGCCCAGAGCAGCGCGCCGGCGCCGTTTCCGGACTTCACGCGCGGCCGGTGGCGCAACAGAAAGCCGTATTTCGGCGTGCCAGCGTAACGGGTGTCAGTATGTCTTCCAGACGGAGGTTTTTGGGAGCGCTCGCGGCGTCGGGCGCTCTCTCGACAGGGCCGGCTGCGGCGCAGGGCGGGACCGGCAAGGATCGTCCCGGGATTGGTTTGATCGGCTGCGGCGCGCGCGGCTCGCACCTGGCGCAGGTGGTCCGGGAGTCGGGCCAGGCGGAGATCGTGGCGGTATGCGACGTCTACCGGCCGCGGCGCGAACGGGCGGCCCAGCGGTTCGGAGCCAGCGGGTACGCTTCCGCCGCCGATCTGCTGCGCGATCCGAAGGTGGACGGTGTGATCGTGGCCACGCCGGACCGCGTGCACGTGTATAACGCGCTCGAAGCGGTCCGCGCGGGCAAGGATGTCTATTGCGAAAAGCCCCTGACCCACTGGCAGCAGTTCGAGCAGTTGAAGCAGCTCGTGCGGGAGGTGCGCGAGCGCCGGAACGTCTTCCAGATCGGCGCGCAGTGGGTGACGGACGCGCTGTGGCTGCGCGCCGCGGACCTGGTGAAGCAGGGCGCCATCGGCAGGCCGGTACACGCGCAATGCGGCTACTTTCGCCACGGGGACAGCGGGGAGCGCGGCATGCCCATCGACGACCCGAATGCCCGTCCAGGGCCGGACTTGAACTGGGACGCCTGGCAGGCGGACGCCCCGCAGCGCCCGTTCACGGTTTCCCGGCTGTTTCAGTGGCGCATGTACATGGACTATTCGGGCGGTCCCTCGACGGATCTCTATCCGCATCCCATGACCCGCCTGTTCAAGATTCTGGGCGCGAATTTCCCGAACCGGGTAGTGGCTGTCGGGGGCAAGTACGTGTACGACGGCGGGCGGGATGTGCCGGATACCTTTGACCTGCTGATCGAATACCCGGAGCATCTCACCGTGGCGGTGCTGGGCACCATCTGCAACGAAACCGGCCTGGATACGGTGGTGCGGGGCACCGAAGGAACCTTGCGTTTCGAGCAGGGCGGGTTTGTCATCGAACCGCAGCAAGGCTCGGCCGGGCGGCGGGTGGCCATGTCGATCGACCGGCACGAGTACGATCACATGCGGAACTTTCTGGAATGCATGCGCACGCGCCAGACCCCCAACGGCGACATCGAACTGGGGTATCGCGTGCAGGTTCCCCTAATTATGGCCATGCGCGCGTTTACCGAAGGAAAGGTGGCCTATTTCGATGCGGCATCCGAAAGCATCCGGCTGGGCTGAATTCACCCGGCGCAGCATCCTGCGGACCGCCGGAGGGCTGGCCGCGGCGGCGGCTTGGGGCGCCGGGGACGTGCGCCTGGAGGACACCCCCGGCGAGAAGGTTGCGGTGCGCTATGGGGAGCAAGCGCTGCTCGATTACCGCTACGACCGGTCGCGGCCCAAGCCGTACGTGCACCCGTTGTACCTGCCTGGCGGCGAGCCGGTCACCCTCGACAGCCCGGCAGATCACGTGCATCACCGCGGCCTGATGCTGGCCTGGTCCGACCTCGAAGGTTTTGATTTCTGGGGCGAGACGAATCCCGGGCCGCACGGGCGGATCGTGCACCAGCGTTTCGAGCGCCTGGCGCGCGGCAAGCCGGCGGTGATCACGGCGCTCAACCACTGGATCGCCGGTGATAAGGTCCTGCTGGTGGAGCGGCGCACGCTGCGCATCGGCCCGCCGCCTCCGGAGGGGATCTGGATGGAGTGGACCAGCGAATTGACCGCTCCGGAGCCGCTCTCGCTGGCCGCCGGCGAGCACGTGTACAACGGGCTCGGCATCCGCTTCCCGCACAGCATGGACGGCGCCAACGTCCTGAACGAGCGCGGAACGGCGCGAATCGAGAAGGCCAACGGCGAGGCGGCCCGCTGGTGCACGTACTTTGGCCCGCTGGGCGGAGTGGCCTTTTTCGATCACCCCGCGAACCCGCGGCATCCCACGCCGTTTTTCGTCATGAACAAGCCGTTCGGATATATCAGCGCGGCGCCGACCTTCCGCGAGCCGCTTCCCCTGGGGAAAGGCGGGAAAGCCGTCTTCCGCTGGGGAGTGCTCAGCTACGCCGGCGGACCGGAACCTGAGACGCTCAATCGCCTGTTTCGAAAATGGAGCCAAACATGAGCGAAGAAAAACTGGGGGCTGCCATCCTGGGAACCGGCGACGTTTCCGGCGAGCACATCAAGGCCTACCAGCAGAACCCCTATACCGAGGTGCGCGCCATGCTCAGCCACGACCGCGCACGCGTGGAAGCCAAGGCCGCGCAATACGGCTTATCCGGCTGCCGTGCTTACACCAGCCTCGAAGAACTGCTCAAGGACGACTCGATCCAGGTAGTCTCCATCTGCACGCCGCATCATCTGCATGCCGAGCAGGCGATCGCCTGCGCCGAATCCGGCCGGCATGTGCTGGTCGAGAAACCAGTGGCGCTCGATCTCGATAGCTTGCGCAGACTCGATGCGGCGGTGCGCAAGGCCGGCGTGCGCAGCCTGGCGAGCTTCGTGCTGCGCTGGAACCCGCTGTATACGACCATCAAGGCCATCCTGGCCGACGGCACGATCGGCGACCTTTTCTATGCTGAACTGGATTACTTTCACGGCATCGGGCGCTGGTACACCGGATACGAATGGATCCGCAAGAAAGCCATGGGCGGAAGCAGCCTGCTCACCGGCGGGTGCCACGCGGTGGACGGCCTGCGCTGGTTTTTGGACCAGGAGGCTATCGAGGTTTTCAGTTTCGCGAACTGGAGCAAAGGCAATCCCCTAGGCTACGAGTATGAGCCGAACAGCGTCACGCTGATCCGGTTCGCGGACGGGCAGGTCGGGAAAGTGGGCAGTTCCGTCGAGTGCGTGATGCCCTACGCCTTCAATATCCTCCTGATGGGCAACCAGGGCACGATTCGGAACAACCAACTCTTCACCAGGCGCTGGCCCGGGCAAACGGGTTGGGCGGCGATTCCCACGATTCTGCCCGACAGCGGGGCGGTGACCCATCATCCGTTCCACGCCGAGATCGATCATTTCGTGGAGTGTATCCGCAGCGGCAGGGAGTCGCACTGCAACCTGGCGGATGCGGTGAAGACCCATGAAATCTGCCTGGCAAGCGAGATCTCCGCGCGGACGAACCGGCCGGTGCGGCTGCCGCTTAGCGATTAAATTAAACTGCTCGAACCGCAATCTACTCGACTCGCAATGCGTCTGTCGGATTGACACCCGAGGCCCGACGCGCGGGAACGAAGGCCGCGCCCAGCCCAGCCGAACAAAGCGCCAGCATGGCGATAGCGATCACGATGGGGTCGAAGGGTTTCACGTCATAGAGCTGCGACTCCACCAGCCGGCCCAGCGCCCAGACAACCGGCAGACCGATGCCGATTCCGCAAAGGACCATCGCTAATGCATCGCGAAGCACCAGCCAGATTGCCGACCAGCGTCTGGCGCCGAGCGCCAGGCGGATCCCGATCTCGCGCGTGCGTTGCGTCACGACAAACGACATCACGCCATACAGACCCACTAGCGAAAGCAGCAGCGCCAGTACGCCGAAGCCGCCGGATAACCTCGCCAGCATGTGCTCAGTGTTCAAGGAGCGATCGACCTGCTCCTCTAAGGTGCGGAAATTGGTCATGGGCAACGCCGGATCGACGCCGCGCACAATTGTGCGAAGCGTTCTGAAAGACGATTGCCCGGTTCCATGAACTCGCACGTAGAAGGTGGCCGCGGCTTCTCCCTGGAACGGGAAAAAGGCCTGCTCCGATTCCTCGCGAATCCCGCGATAACTGAAGTTCGACACCACGCCGACAATTTCGGTGTTCGGCCTGGCGTCCGGTCCCGAGCCCTGGCAGATGCGCACCCCCAACGGGTTCCGCCCTCCCAGGTAACGCTTCACGAATGCCTGGTTCACGATCGCCGAGCGCCAGCCCCGTACGCCAGGCGCCCCGATATCGTGGTCGTCGAAGTTTCGTCCCGCAATCACTTTGATGCCCATGGTTGGGAAGAATCCTGGCGTAACGGAATTCAAATTCACGTCGCCGTCGGTCGAAAATCGTTTGTCTGCCAGGATCGTCATCGGATTGTTCCAGCTTCCGCCGGTCAGCAGTGCGAATCGCGCAACCGAGGACTCCTGAACGATCGGGGACTGCCGAATGGTTTCGTCGATGCGGCGAATCAGCCGGTTCCCCTCCTCTTCGGAATACCCGCTTCGCTGGCAGTCGATTCCGAATGAGACAAGGCTCGCCGTTGGGAATCCCGGCCCTTTCGCCATCAAGGCATCCAGAGTCCTGACGAACAACGCGGCGCTGACCACCAGGATCAGAGTCAAGGCAATCTGCACCGTCACAATCAGCCTGCGAAGCCGGACGCTGCCGAACCCGGTGCCGCCTCGCTCACGGAGCGATGACACCAGCGACCGCCGCCCGGCCTGCCATGCCGGTGCGAGACCACTCAAAATGCCCGCCGCCATGCTGGCGGCAAACGCAAAGAGCAGCAGCCGTAAGTCTACGTTCGCGTGCAAAGCGGTTTCGCTAGCGCTCGCGCCCACGGCGGAGGTCCCGCTGGGGGGAAGGAGTGCAATCAAGGTTCGCACGGCAAGCGGAGCGGCCGCCGTGCCGAGCAATCCTCCCGCCAGCCCAATCAGCAGGCTTTCGGTCAGTAGCTGCCGTCCCAACCGCCCGCGCGACGCGCCCAGCGCCAGCCGTGTGCCGATCTCGCGGTCGCGAGCCGATCCGCGCGCCAGGAACAGTCCGGAGACATTCAGACAGGCCAGCCCCAGCAGCACCGCCGTCACCGCGAAGAGCACCCATAACGGTTCCATCATCCGCCGCCTCAGTGCGGAATGGCCTTGCGGCGCGGCCATGAGCACCAGCGACGAACGGAGAAATCTCTGCCGGCGTTCTGCCGTGATCACGGGAAATCCCGGGCGGCTCATATCCTGCTGCAGCATCGCCTTGAACCACGGTTGCAGCCCCGCCTCGGCTTCCCGCAGCGTGACGCCCGGATTCAACCGGCCCAGCACTTGCATCCAGCGGGTGCGGCGGTCGTGAAGATCCTTGAAGCCGGGGATGATCGCCGTCGCCATCGAGGCGGGAATCCAGAGCGATGGAACCTCACCGACGTCGATGCCCCGAAATGTCGAAGCGGCCACTCCGATTACGGTCAGCGGATGCCGATTCACCAGCACCTTCCGGCCGACCACATCGGCAGCGCCTGCGAGTTGCGTTTTCCAAAAATCGTAGGAGATCACCGCCACCGGATTGGCGTCCGGCCGGCGATCGTCGTCATTCGTGAGCACCTGCCCCAGGGCCGGCCCTGCTCCCAGCACCGGGAAGTAGTTGCCGGAAATGATTTCCGCGGTCGCGGCGCGGGAATCGCTGCCAGTCGAGAGGTTGACCATCGTGAGCGCGCGGCAGAATACGCCTTCGAAAATCTGTTTCTGCTGATCCAGATCGCGGCAGATGGGATAAGACAGGAGATTCCAACTGCCAAAGCCACTTGCGACCATGTCGCCTTTCCAATCGACCAAAACCAGCCGCTCCGGCTGGCGCACCGGCAAGGCGTGCAGCAGCACCTGGTCCACCAGCGAGTAGATCGCCGTCGTCGCTCCAATGCCGAGCATCAGTGAGAGCACGGCGGTGACGGTGAACGATGGCGTCTTGCGAAAAGAGCGCACAGTGAAGCGGAGATCGTAGACGAAATCCCGCAGCCATCGAGTCAGCCAGATGTCCCGTACTTCTTCTTGAATTTGCGCGACTCCGCCCAGTTCCAGCAGGGCCTGCCTGCGTGCTTCGTCCGCCGGCAGCCCGGTTTGCTCGAAATCGTGGATTCGCCGCTCGAGATGGTAGCGCAGTTCGCGGTCCAGGCTGCTTTCCAGCTTCCCGCGCCGGAGCCAATTCACCAGTTCTCTCATCGGGTGCCCTCATTGAAAATGAGCTGAACCGCTCCGGCGAGGCGTGCCCAACTGTCTTTTTCGGCGGCGAGTTGCTTGCGCCCGGAAGCCGTCAAGGAATAGAACTTCGCGTCGCGCCCCGTTTCCGATTGTTTCCATTCGGCCCGAAGCCATCCCTTTTGCTCCAGCCTGTGCAGCGCGGGATAGAGAGAGCCTTGGTTCACTCTGACCACCGCCCGCGAGACTTGGTCCAGTCTTTGGGCAATGCCGTAGCCATGGGCGGGCTCCAGCGACAGAATCTGCAAAATCAGCATGTCCAGTGTGCCTTGCGGAATGGGAAAACGCGAGGAAGACATCAATATCCCGACCTTCGACCTATCAGCCTAGCGCATGATAGGTAGAAGGTCAAGGCATAAGGTACAGCCCTGCCGCGGGAGCTAATAGTCTCTAAAGCCGGATCCTGTAAATCTTCAGGGCCGTCTTTCCGAGGATCCACTCCTTGTCCTCGGCCGTGAAGAAAGGGATCAGGTCTTTCATCACCACATACTCGAAGAAATTGGCGTAAACCAGGCGCCGCGGACCGTAGCGGTCGTACAGCCGGCGGAGAAACGGCCAGACATCCCGGTAGGGCAGTTCCTTGGTCTTGGAAAGGTTGATCATGGTCGTGCGGATATACACGTTGGGAAGCCGGGCCATGTCCAGCAGCGGCCCGAAGCCCTCGCTATCCGGCTTGGTGATGTCAATCATCGCCATGTGATCGACCACCACGGTGACGCCGGGGAACCGGCGGGCCATGTCGGCCACCTGGTTCACCTGGTGCGGCGCCAGAAAGATGTGAAAGACGGCGCCGAGCTCTTCCGCTTTTTTCCAGAGGGGATAGCACACCGGATCGTTGAACCAGACAACGTTGCGGTCGTAGATAGGGCTGATCCGCAGACCGATCAGGCCGTCTTCTTTCATGAGCCGCTCCAGACGCGACGGGTTCTCTTTGTCGTCAGGCCGGAAGAGCCGGTAGCCAACCAGCAGGCCATAGCCGGAAAACTTACGGGGATACGTTTTGACGCAGTGGATGGTGTAGGAATTGTCCCGCCCGTAATAGCAGACGTGCGAGATCACGACATGATCGTTCTGTTGCAGCTCCATCTCATGGAGCAGATACTCGGCCGAATAGTCATACGGCACGAGCTCCTTCGGGCAGGTGGCCAGCTCCTGGCGGATCGGAAAACGCGGGTCGTTCACCACCCAGGCGTGCTCGGCGGCATTGACCACCGGCGGACGTCCGGGAGCCGCGGGCAGGGCCGCTGCGGCGCCCGCCTGCAAGAGGTCGCGGCGCGTCATGCGGCAATGCTATCACACCGCTCTCAGTAGCTCAGCAGCACGTGCCAGATGTAGAGGTAGGCGAGGCCGTCGATCTCCTCCCACACGCGCCGGACCAGAGCGGGGTCCCCGGAGATAGGCGGCAGTTCCGGCAGTTTCTCTTCAAAGGGCAAGCAGACGCCGGGCGGCACTCTGGGCGCGGACAACCAGTCCGGCGACCCGGGGCTGGGCGCGGCGGGGGCAGGCGGCAGCTTGCCGGAGGGAGAGGATGCGGAGCGGTACACGCCGTACTCCAGGGTGGCATCCGTCATGGCGCGCAAGTTCTCCGGCGCGGCGTCGTTTTGCATGATGGCGGCGGCGTCCATGATATAGCCGCCGCCGGCGCCCAGCGTCTCGATCAGTTGCTGGCAGCACGCCTTCACCTCTTCGGGCTTGGCAAAAGCCAGCAGCGCGTTGGGCACGCCGCCGCTCAGACAAAACTTCTTGCCAAGAGCCTGCCGCGCCGCCCGCACATCCGTGCGGTCGATGTGGAACATGATGCTGCCAGCGGGCAGTTCGGCGAAGCGCTCCAGGTGCGCGTCCCACTTCCCTTCGGCATAAAACAGGACCTGGTTTCCCTGCCCCCACAACGCCTCCACAATGGGCTTCAGCGTGGGCCAGTAGATCGTCTCGAAGTGCTCGCGGGAAATAAACGGTGTGCAGCCGCGATGCATCCAGATGGGGATGGGGATCTGTTTGCCCGGGTCGGCGCTGGTGAGCGCGATGTAGCCCAAGTGCGGCATCAGCGCCTGGCAGGCTTTCTGCACCTTTTCGGGGATCTCCTGCAAGTCGAACGCCAGCCCCAGGTAGCCGCGCAGCTTGTCGGCCAGGATATCCAGCGGCGCTTTCAACATCCCGCAGATGGCGGAGACCGTGCCGCACTCCCGGCGCATCCGTTCGATCTGCGGCCCGAACGCCTGAAAGTAGCTCAGCATGGCCATGCCGCCCTTGACGAACGAGAGATTGTTGCGGTACGACGCGGGCTTACCCTTGGCGCTGACCTCGCCGCTCACGCGCGGCAGCCAGGTCTCGTAGAGAAAGCGCGTGGGATCCTCGATCAGCTCGTCGTACTCCTCGCGCTTCATGAAGGCGTCCTGCTCGCCGGGTTCGCGGTACTGGAAGCAGACATCGGGACCCACGTCGATACCGGGGGCGCCGTAGTACCGCAGACCGATGGCCTGTGTGAGGCCGGTCCACACGTACACCATGTTGGGCACGGCGGCATCCCAGTCGAAATCCTTGCAGCAGCGGATGACGGCTTCGAAGGCCAGGCGGTAGTCGTGCGTGACCTGCTGGCAGGTATAGCCGGCATACCTGGCGGTAACCTCGGCCGCGAAAGGCCGCAGCGGAACGCGATCCGGCACACCGTTACGCATCGCCGTGACGTAGCGCTGGAGCCGTTCGGCGTACAGTTCCTCGGTCGGTCTGTTCATGCCAATCCCGTTTTCAGAGCGATTCTAGCCGCTGGCATCGGCCGGGGCAATCATATCTTCCGATCTTGAGGCCTGATTTCTGGTAATGTGACGGATAAGGAGGCGACGCGACTCCGTGAACCGGCGTACGTTCCTGCGAAATTCGTTGACCACGGCGGCAGCTTTTCCGTACGTGGCGCGCCACACGGTGCTGGGCGCGAATGACCGCATCCAGGTGGGCATCATCGGGCTGGGCGGCCGCGCCCGCTGGCTGATCCAGCACGAGGATTTCGGCGAAGGCCGCATTGTGGCCGTGGCGGACTGCTTCCGCCCCCGCCTGGACGAAGCCGCCAAGGTCCATCCGGACGGCGCAACATGGGCCAAGTATCCCGACTACCGCCGCATGTTCGAAAAAGAGAAGCTCGACGCAGTCTTCGTTGAAACCACCACGCACGCCCGCGTGCTCATCTGCATGCAGGCGCTCGCAGCCGGGCTGGACGTTTACGGCGAAAAGCCCATCACCCTCACGGTGGAAGAGGGCCGCCGGCTCACGCGCGCCGTGCGCTACCACAAACGCGTCTTCCAGACCGGCACGCAGCAGCGCTCGATGCCCATCAACATCTACGCCAGCCGGCTGGTGAAGGAGGGAAAGATCGGCCGGATCGAAAAGGTGGTGGTCTGCAATTTCCTCCCGCCGAAGCGCTGGACGCCGCAGCCGGAGCAACCGGTGCCGGACGGCCTGGACTGGGATCAGTGGTGCAACCAGACCCAACTGCGGCCCTATCATCCACGGTTGCAGTTCGGCTGGTCGAGCTGGTGGGATTACGATGGCGGCGGCGAATCGTGGGGTGTCACGGGCTGGGGCACGCATTCGCTCGACCAGGTACAGGCCGCTCTGGGCGCCGACCACACGGGTCCGGTCGAAATCTGGCCGGAAGAACCCGGCCCTCTGGCCCGCGTAAGCATGCGGTACGCCTCCGGCGCAGTGGTAAAACTCGAAGAGCCCAAGAAAGAGAATCACGATCAACTGGGGGCCATCTTCCATGGGACGAAGGGGCGGATCCAGATTCTGCGCGGAGATTTCGTCGCGGACCCGCCCGAACTGAAGGCCGGGGCGCCGGACGTCACCAAGGAGGGCCCCGGCGAGGACAGCTTCCACTTACGCAACTTCTTCGAGTGCATGCGCTCGCGCCGGCAGCCGAACGCGGACGTAGAAATCGGCCACCGCTCGACCACGGTCTGCCACCTGGTGAACATCTGCCGCGACCTGGGCCGCCGCCTGCGGTGGGACCCCGAGGCCGAGCGCTTCTTGGACGACACGGAGGCCGACCGCCTGCTCTCGCGTCCCCGCCGCAAGGGCTTCGAACTGCCGGTGGTAGGGTGAATGCATGGCTACGCTCTCCTGCACTCGCCGCCGGTTTCTTGCCGGCACGCTCGCCTCGCCGCTCGTGGCCGCGGGCGGTTACCGGCCGTCGGTCGCGGCGGCCTTCTACGTCTGGACGCAGGATTTCAGCAAGCGCGGGATCAAGCTCGCCGACGGCGTGGAGGAAGCCTTCGCGTCCACCCGCCGCGCCGGTTACCGGAGCGTCGAGTTGATGTCGATCCTCTTCCAGCCGGACATCCGCGAGAAGACCACGGAAGCGCTCCGGCGGCACGGGCTGGCACTCCCCAGCGTGTATCACGGCGGCCCGATGCACGAGGCGCTGGCGGCGGATAAGACCATCGGCGAGGCGCTGGCGCTGGCGCAACTGGTGAAGCCGCTCGGCACGCGCTGGATCGACCTCAATCCGAGCCCCAAGCCCCACAACGAGCGAAAGAGCGACGACGAACTCGCCGTACAGGCGCGCTCCATCAACCGCCTGGGGAGCGAGCTCGGCAAGCTCGGCATGCGGCTGCAACTCCATCACCACAGTCCCGAGATGGCGGAAAATGCCCGCGAGTGGCGGCACATTGCGCACAACACGGACGCCGGCCTGGTTTGGTTCTGCATCGACGTCCACTGGGTGCTCCGCGGCGGCCAGGATCCCATGACCATCCTGCGGGAGGCGGGCACGCGGATCGCCAGCCTGCACCTGCGCAATTCACGCGACGGCGTGTGGCTGGAAGACTTCGGCGACGGAGACATCGATTACCGCGCCGTGGCCGCGTTCCTGCGGCAGATCGCCTTCCGCGGCATCCTGGTGGTGGAACTGGCCTACGAAAAAGAGACCAAGATCACGCGGACGTTGGAGCAGGACCTGCGCGCCGGCCGTGAATATACGCGGCGCGTCTTCGGGGCCTGAGCATCCCCCCCAGGGCCGTTCCCTGACCGGTCACGGCCTGGTAGGAATGTGCTCGTTTTCCGGTAGGTCAAATTTTACATTGCGCGGCGCCGGGGCACTGTAATACAGTAGCGCTACGCCAAGCCGGGGCTGTTTTCCGGCGAATGGCACGAGGGGGGCAAATGAGGCGACCTGTGAACCGCTGGGTGAGCGCGGCAGTTCTGGTGGTAGCTGCCGGGGCTCGGATGTGGGCGCAAACGACTGCCGGGTTGACCGGCACCGTGACGGATACGAGCGGAGCCGTCATTGCCGGGGCCAAAGTCACCCTGACGGGCACTGACACTGGGATCCAGCGCTCCACGGCGTCGGGCGAGTCGGGCGAATACGAGTTTCTGGTCCTGCCGCCGGGCACATACAGTGTGACTGTGCAGAAAGAGGGCTTCAAGCAGTTCACGCGCGGCGGCGTCCGGCTGGAAGTCAACCAGGTGGCGCGCATCGATTTCGCGCTGCAACTCGGCGCCGTCACCGAGACGGTAGAGGTGAAAGCCGCGGCGCCGCTGCTAGAGTCCAACACCTCTTCGGTGGGACAGGTGATCGAGACCAAGGCCGTGAGCGACCTGCCGCTGAACGGCCGGAATTTCGCGCAGCTCGCCATTTTGAGCCCCGGCGTGATTGGGGTGGGCTTCGGTCCCTCGGGCACGATCGGGAGCGGTACCCGGCCCGATGACACCCGGCCTGGCGCCGAGCTGATGGCCAACGGCAACCGCGAGATGTCCAACAATTTCATGTTGGATGGGGTGGACGACAACTTTCGCCGCAACGCGCTGATCACCCTGCGGCCCACCGTGGAAGACATCCAGGAGTTCAAGATGCAGACCAACCTGTTCGGAGCCGAACAGGGACGCAGCTCCGGGGCCACGGTCAACGTCATTACTAAAAGCGGCAGCAACTCGCTGCATGGGAGCGTCTTCGAATTCATCCGCAACAACGACCTGGACGCCCGCAACTTCTTCAATGCAGCCGGCACCACGCAGCAACCTCCCTACCATCAGAATCAGTTCGGCGCCAGTCTGGGGGGTCCCGTCGTACGCAACCGGCTCTTCTTCTTTACGGACTACGAAGGATTCCGCAAGCAGCAGGGCACCAACACCTCCGTGAACACCGTGCCGACCGCGGCGGAGCGCCAGGGGGACTTCAGCCAGGTCCGGCCGATCTACGATCCGGCTACGGTGCGGCCGGCGCCCGGGACGGCCAGTGGGTACGTGCGCGATCCGTTTCCAGGCAACCAGATTCCGGCCAACCGCTTCGATTCGGTCACTTCCCGTCTGGTGCAGGCCTACCCGCTGCCGACGCAACCCGGACTGGTCGGCAACCAGTTCACCAATCCGGTTTTTGTTCAGAACTACGATCAGGGCGACGTGCGCATCGACTGGACGGCGAACTCCAAGGACACCATCTTCGGCCGCTTCTCGAAGCAGGACACGCTCACCCTGACGCCTTCCACCTTCGGCCTGCGCAGCGTTCCGGGCCTTTCCATCCCGCTCAGCCTGGGCAACAGCAGCACGTATACCGGGAAAGCGCCGCTGAACTCCTACAACTCCGTAATTGGCGTTACACACGTGTTCAGCCCGACGTTTCTGGTGGACTTCCGCATGGGGTATTCGCGGTTCAACCTGCAAAACGTGGACATGCAGGCGCCCTCCAGCGGGCCGGGACTGGGACTCCAGCTTGGCGTGCCGTATTCCAACCAGTTGCCGCAGGCGAACGGTGTGCCGATCTTCGGCATTTCCGGGTATACCGGAATCGGCGGCCCCGCGGCGATTCCGACCATCCGCCTGGAAAATACGTTCAATCCGGTGGTGAACTTCACTTTGATCCGCGGCGGCCATACCATCCGGTTCGGAACCAACCTGGTGCGGCGGCAGATCATCGATTTCCAGATGAACCAGGGCAACGGGAATTTCTCCTTCGACAGCACCTTCACGGACAATCCCAACAGCCCGGCCAATACCGGAGACGGCATGGCAAATTTCCTGTTGGGCACCTATGGTTCGCTGAGTCAGGACCTGCAGTTGGTGTGGGCCGGTTACCGCGTCGTCGAGATGGGAAGCTACATAGCGGACGACTGGCGGGTGACCAGCCGGCTGACCCTGAACCTGGGGCTGCGGTACGAATTTCTTCCGCCTCCCGTGGAAGTCGCCAACCGGATGATGAACCTCAACAACCAGACCGGCAAGGTGCTGATTGCGGGCTTCAATGCCGGCCGCCACGTGGACATCCTGACGCAGTGGAAATTGTTCGCCCCGCGTTTCGGCTTCGCCTACCAGTTGGCCAAGAGCACGGTGCTGCGCGGCGGCTTCGGCTTGTTTTATAACGCCGCCGGGACGGGCGGGGGCCTCTACCGCATGCACCGCTATCCCCCGTTCGCGGCGGTGGACGCCGTGACGGTTAACGAGGTCTCGCCCAACTACAAGCGCGTTCAGGACGGCCTTCCGCCGGCGCCGCCCAGCGACTTCCAGACGGTTTCCAACAATCCCATCGGCAGCTTTCTCACGGTGCCGGCGAATTTCAAAAATGCCTATGCCCAACAGTTCAATTTCGGGATCGAGCAGGAACTGCCGGCGTGGAACGTGGTGTTCAAAGCCTTTTATCTGGGCAACCTGGGGCGGGACCTGGACATCAACTACAACTACAACCAGCCCGTGCCGGGCCCCGGGTCACCCGCGCTGCGCATGCCGCTGCATGTCCTCGCGCCCAACGTGGTGGGCGACACCATCGCCGCCACGGACGGCGACTCGGATTACCACTCCTTACAGCTCACGGCGGAAAAGCGCTTTTCCAATGGCCTGAGCTTCCTGAGCGCGTACACTTTCGCTCACTCCATCGACAACGTGCCTTTGCAGGAGGGTGGGAACGGAGAAGGGCCCGTGCCGCAAGACCCCCGCTACCGCTTCCTGGATCGCGGCAATAGCTCCTTCGACATCCGGCACCGCTTCACTCAGACCCTGATTTACGATTTACCCGTAGGCAGAGGCAAGCGGTTTCACTTCGATCAGTCGTGGGCCAATACGCTGCTCGGCAACTGGCAGACGAACCTGATCCTGACGGCGCAGACCGGGCTGCCGTTCACGCCCGTGCTGGCCAACTCGGTAGCCAACACCGGCACCTCCAGCCGCCCCAATTTGGTGGGGGATTATCACATTGCAAACCCGAGCCTTACGCAATGGTTCAACACGGCGCTGAACGGCGCCGGAGCCCCCTGGGCGACGCCGGCGCAATACACGTTCGGCAACGCGGGCAGAGGGATCCTGGTGGGCCCCGGCCGCACCAACGTGGACTTCTCGCTCTTCAAGCAGTTTCCCATTACGGAGCGTTTTCAGCTCCAGTTCCGGGGCGAGTTCTTCAATGTCCTGAATCATCCGCAGTTCGATCTGCCGAATGCCACCATCGGCAGTCCCAGCGCGGGAAAAATCACGGGCACAGTCGGTACGCCGCGAGACATCCAGTTGAGTCTGCGGCTGGCATTCTGAGAGCCGGCTGCGAGCGTGCTAAAGCAAAACCGTCCCGAACGGAAGCGGAATTTTCGCCTTTTTGTAGAAAAGATGCACGCAACGTTTTGGCCTGCCAGCCGCTTGAGCGAAATTACAGTCCTCTATGTTGTGAATACCGGCAAAATAAGATAATCAGATCCTTGACTTCTAAAATAAATTGACCCACACTACTGGCGAGGCGATGCAGCAAGTGCGTGCAACGCCGGCGCCGAAGAAACGGCCCCTCGAAGCCACACGGGCGAGTAAGATGCTTGTTTTTGTCAGCGTGGACTTTTCTCGGACCGTCCCACTTGCTATCAACGCCCCGAAAGGAGACCACATGAACAAAAAGCACGAGTTCCTGGCCCCTTCGGACTTGATGGAAGCCCGGGAGGGAGTGGCGGCCGCAGCCCCGGCCGCGGTCGCTCCAGCGGCCGTGGTGGGCACGTGGACCAACTGCGACAAAGCGACCCGTGGACTGGTACGTGTCGTCATTGCGGCTTCTGGTCCGGGGATTTCCGCCCGTGCCTTTGGGGCTTGCACCCCAACGCCCTGCGACTGGGGAGCCGTAACCGGGATGGCCTACGCCGACAGCGTCAGCTCCACTCCGGCCGTAGCCTTTAGCGCGCAGTACCGATTCGGCTTCAAGGAGACGATCGTGGTCGGGCACCTCGATGCCGGTGCGATGGTCATTGAAACATTCGATCACTTCACCGACGGCAGCGGACGCTCCGACTACTACAGCAGATACTCCATGTGCAGGTGAGAGCCGCCCGCGAGGGCGACCTGAATTGTCCAAAAAAGGGCGGCCGGTTTCGCCATAAGGCTTGACCGGGCCGCCCAAATCACTAGAAGTAAATCTTGGCCGCCACCATTACCCGCCGAGGGGTGCCCACCTGGCCGGTAATCATGCCAAAGGTGCGTTGCGTCACCGCGCCGTTCGGGTTGGCGGCATTCATGTGATTCAGCAGATTTTGCGCTTCAAACCGAAGCTGCAATTTGCTCTGTTCGCTGAAGAGCGCGAAATCCTTCAGCACGGACAGGTCCCACTGGCTGTATCCAGGGCCGCGCCAATTCGGAAAGGTGCTGGGCACGTCGCCGATTTCGAAGCCCTGCGGTAGCCGAAAGGCGTTGGGGTTGAGGTAGTACTGGAAGTTGGCGGAGCCCTGCAACGCTGCGTGGCCGTCGGTCGTGCTGCCGAACGGTTGCCGCGGCGTCACAATGACGGGCCGGGTGGTCCGCGACTGCCCGATGTTGTACCACTGGCTGCCGAGTCCGCCGACGCCGCCGCTAGGCGTGTAGATCAGAACGGGCTGCCCGGTGCGGAACATCGTGGTGCCGGCCAATTGCCATCCGCCGACGATGCCATTGAGGATCTTCTCACCGGCTCCCTGCGGATCGCTTAACAACTTCCGGCCCTTCCCTACGGGCACGTCCCAGGAGTAGTTGAACAGGAAGCGGTGCGTGATATCGGTGGGCGCGATACCGTAGATGTCCTTGAATCCCAGCCCGGACTGGGGGAAGGCCTGCTGATCGGGCCCCTGGCCGTAGCGGTAGTCGATGCTGCCCACGTCCTGCAGCATCTTCGAGAAGGTGTAATTCGCCAGGAACCCGAAGCCCTGCCCGAAGCGGTGTTCCGCCTGAACGTAGCCCGCATAGTAGTTTGAAGTACCCAGGGGTTCGCCCATGGTCCAGACTTCAAACCAGAAAGGCTCGCGCGAATACATGCGGCCAAAGGGCAGCATCTGCGGCCCGGTACCGAGCGTCGGGGCGATCTGCCCGTAAATCGGGTTGGGCACCGGGGTGTTGAGCGTGGCGCCGTAAGGTCCCAGGATGTGGTAAGCATCCGGCAGGATATGTTCGCCCTTACCCAGCCAGTAGGGCAGGTCGCGTCCGAGGTTGGCGTTGAAGTTGCCCTCCACCACCCACGCTTTGTTGCCGCTGCCGACTTCCCGCTGAATGCCAAACTGGACCACGTGCTCATAGCCGGGGTATTGGTCCCAGGCGTTGGCGATGAACCAGTTCCCCACCAGGCTGTTGTTCACCGCCGTGACGTCGCGGGTGACGAACGGGCTGGGCACATAGCCTACCCCGTTGGGCATGGGATTATTGAATGTCAACGGGAAGGTCAAACCGTTATCCGGCGTGCCGCCTTGCAGGAAGCGCGCAAAATCTCCGTACCCCACGTTCCAGGGGGCTCCGTTCAGGAACTGCCCGCCGGTGGTCGTCAGCCAATTGATGCCATAACCGGCGCGGAGCACGGTCTTCGGCAGGAACTGCCAGGCCACACCTACGCGCGGTGCGAAGTGCGTGTTGTAGCTCTCCTGTGAGACGCGCCCCGGGTACTCTTTCGAGCCCAGCACTGCCACGCGCCCCAGTTCATAGCCGTTCACCAGCCAGTCTGGCTTGGCGGCGTTGGTCACACCCGCGGCTTGTTGCACGAGGTCCCAGCTCCAGCCCGGGCTTGGCGTCACGGGCCAGTGGTAGTTCTTGTCCCACCAGATCTGGCGGTTGAAGCGCTCCGTGCGCGGCGGTTCGAAGTCATACCGCACGCCCAGGTTCAAGGTGAGTTTGCTGCTCACCTTGAAGTCATCCTGGAAGTACGCGCCGTGGTAAGTTTGCAGCGACGCGGGTCCGGCCAACTGCGTGCCGTCGCCCCAGATGGCGTTTCCCAACAGAAAGCTGGCAAAGCCCGACCCGGTCGTCGGCGTGTCGAAGTACTGCGAGGTGATGCTGCGCTGCGTGGACATTTCGACCAAGCCGCCGCTCGTGGTGTTGGCATAGTACCGGCGGTGTTCGTATCCGAATTTCAGGGTGTGCTTGCCCCAGAGTTTCTGCATCGAAAGAACGCCGGTATAGTCGGTCTCGTGATCGTCGTTGGCGCTTCCGCCTCCCAGGGTCGCAATCGTGTCACCGGTGCCTATGCTGGGCACCCGGTCTTTGGTGGTACCCAGAAGGTTGATCATGAGCGGCTGCAAACCCCAGTTGGAGGAGTCGGCATTCACCGATTGTCCGCTCAGGCTGATGTAGCGGACCATCCCCGCGCGCGCCGTGAACACCAAGGTGGGAGTAACGGTCCAGGTGTGCTCGAGCGAAATGGTCTTGGCCTCCTGCGAGCCGACGCCCGCCGCCTGCATCGGCGATAGCCATCGCGGCGTGGTGGATTCCGAGTAGTATTCGATGAACGAGAGGTGCGTGCTGTTGCTGGCATTCCAGTTCTCGTCCAGGCGCCCCGTCCAGCGGTTGTCGTTGCTCGTGTTGGTGGTCGAGCCGATATAGTTTTGGTCGTGGCTGGAGCCGGGCTGGGGCGGGGTGTTGGGCTCCGGGTAGAAGCCCATGTAGATCTTGGAGAGCGGGTTGAACCGGCTCTGGGGGATCCGGTTGCCTGGAAACGGATCGCGCACTACGCGGCCGTCCGGAGTCAGCTTGCCCGTCAGCGGGTCGAAGAGCTGCACCGGTACACCCTGGTCGATCAAGCTCTGGGAGAAGTCTCCCTGCCGCTCCAGGTCCGTCGGCACGCCGGTGGCCACGGCATTGCTGCCTTCGCTGTGGCGGGTGCCTTCGTAATTCAGGAAGAAAAAGGTCCGGTCGCGGCCGTTGTAGACCTTGGGGACAAACACCGGCCCGCCCACGGCAAAGCCGAACACGTTGTCGTGGAATACCCCCTTGGGCCGTCCAAAGTAGTTGGAACTCCAATCGTTGGCGTTCAACTTGTCGTTGCGGAAGAATTCGTAGGCTGAGCCGTGGAATCCGTTGGTGCCCGAGCGGGTGACCAGCGTCACCGCGCCGCCGGAAAGCCGCCCGTATTCGGCCGATAGCCCGTTGGTCAGAACCTTGAATTCGCCCACCGCCTCCATGGAGGGCACCGAAGGCGGAATATTGTGCAAATACCCGGTCGTTACCGGGATGCCATCGATGAAGTACTCGGCTTGCGCGGTACGCCCGCCATTAATGCGGAAGTCCGCATCGTGGCCTTCGTTCTGTGACGTGACGTTATTGACGTTGGGCGTCAGCAGAGCGAATGCCAGGGCATTCCGGTTGTACTGCGGCAATTCCTGGATCCGCCGGTTGTCGATCACCAGGCCCGACTGTACGTCTTCCACGCGCAGCAGGGGCGTTTCCCCGCTCACGGTGACGTGTTCGGACTGGGCGCCGACCTCCATCACCAGGTCCAGCGCGATGCGGTCGCCGACCCGCAGCACGATGCCGCTGCGCTCGAGGTTCTTCATACCCTGAAACTGCGCGGTCACCGTGTAATTTCCCGGAATCAGGTTGGGGACGGAATAAAAACCGTCGGGATTCGACTGCGTGGTGCGCACCACGTTGGTGTCATTATTTTGCACGGAGATGGTCGCGTTCGGGATCACCGCGCCACTGGCATCTTTCACCTGGCCACCGATGGCTGCCGTACCGCCCTGAGCATAGAGCGAGGCGCCGAGAGCCGCCCATCCCGCCACAGCGAGAAGGAGCCGTACTTTCACAATTGCTACCTCCTTATATCTGATTATCTATAGGGCACGGCGGAGCCGATGTCAAACGGGTGCTTCCGGCTATCCTGAAGCGCACGAAAGCGATAGCGCTGGGTGTATACTTTCCAAACCGTGGGAACTCACGGAGGAGATCCCCGGCTATGATTACTTCCTGCTCGGAGGAAAATTGCGCTCACTTACCGTCCGGCTCCTCGCGATTACTCTATCCCTCCCTCTGGCTGTGCTTTCGCCCGCCGCCGCTCAAAATACCCTGCCTTGGCTCAGCACTTCGGGCATGAATGTTGTGGACGCCAGCGGCCGCACGGTCCTCCTGCGCGGGTTCAACGCCGGTGGGACCTATCTCATGGAAACCTGGATGTCCGCGCTCGACTCGGCCTCGCCACCCCCGGGATTTCCCCCGGTGATCGACGAGTGCTCGTTATGGAAAGTGATGCGTCTGCGCTTCGGCCTGGCGCTCACACAACAATTGCAGCAGACCTGGAGGAACGCCTGGTTCAACCCCTCCGACGTCTCCATCCTGGCATCGATGGGCGTAAACGTGGTGCGGATCGGCTTCTTCTACCAACTCGTACAGAGCGATGCCAATCCGAAGCAACTGCTGCCTTCCGGTCTCAGCAGCCTGGACAATCTGATCAACGCCTGCGCCGGGTATGGAATGTACGTGATCCTGGATCTGCACGGCGCGCCGGGAGGGCAAAGCCCCTCGGAAAGCACCGGCCAGACCGGCCTCAACCAACTCTTTTCCAGCACGGCCTACCAGCAGCAGACCATCCAGTTGTGGTCCCTGCTGGCGAATTATTACAGGGACCGCCCGGAGGTGGCCGGCTACAACCTGCTGAACGAGCCTTTCGGCGCGCCGGACAGCGCGTCGCTCATCAACCTTCACGCCCGAATCTATCAGGCAATCCGCGCAGTAGACCCCAACCACATCATCTTCATGGAAGACGGATACAAAGGGTTCAGCGCCTTCCCAAATCCCTCCACGATGGGCTGGACCAATATCGTCTACAGCTTCCACGTTTACTTTGCGAACGCCACTTCTCCGGCCCCACACCTGAACTACATCTACCACGTCATGCCCCGGCTCAAGCAGCAGCAGACGATCATCAACACGCCAATCTGGGTCGGGGAATTCAGCACCATGAATGATGCCCAGGGAGGGATCCCCATGATGAGCCTCTACTTCAACGCCTTCAACCAGTACGGCTGGTCGTGGACGCCCTGGACCTTCAAGAAGGTCGATCGTGTCAATGGCTTCCAAAGCATTTGGGGGCTCTACACGAACTCCCTGCCCTGGAATCAGGCGAATCCGTATACGGACTCGTACAGCACCTTGCAGACGAAATTCGCTCAGTACAACACCGCAAACCTCCAGGTTCAAACGGACTACCAAAGCGCGGTTATGGCTGCGGTGGCCACAAGTCCCTGATGACGGCTCTTTCCGATGAAAGCTTCTCTCACTTCTTCGCTCCTCGCCGCCGTTCTTTTCACTCCGGCGTATGCTCAGCTCAGCGTCTCCCTCTCGGCCTCCCTGACTTCCCCGCAACCGGCCGGCGCACCTATCACCTGGCGCGTGTTCGTCTCGGACAACGGCGTCACCCCTATATACCGCTTCCAACTGCAGAGACTGGGCGGCGGGTGGAACCTGGTCCGGGACTACGAAGCCTCCAACGCCATCGACTGGACCACGCTCCGGCAGGGCCTTGTCAACATGCGCGTCACAGCCATCGACACTAATTCCGGGGCGACCGGCCAAAGTGTGATCTCATTCCAGTTCAGCTCACGGGTCACGGCCGGAACCCCGGTAGTCACACCTACCGCGAATCCCCTGGTTGCCATTTACAGCGCGCCTCCCTGCAGTTCGGGCAGTCTGCGGGTCTGCTTTCGGCCCGCCTCCGGAGGATCATGGCGGACAACACCGGCGAAGAACTGCATCGCAGGCGCCAGCCTGAGCTTCTACGTGGCCGGCATGCGCGCCAACACCGCCTACATCCTCCAACAGCAACTGATCGACGGGAGTACCGTAACGAATGGCCCGCAACTCACCTTCCAGACCGGCACCCTCGCGGTACCCGTGCCCTCGGCCCAATTGCTCCACTCGCCGGACGCCGCTACCAGTGTGGCTGACGATGTCCTGCTGACCTCGTTTTTCGCCCTCACCCAGGTAGAGCCACAGTACGGCGCGATCGCGACGGATCTGTTCGGCAACGTCATCTGGTATTACGCCGGGTTGGCCACTCCGTCGCAGTCCGGCGGGTATCTCGTGCGCAATACCGCGCGCGGAACCATGTTGGCGATTCTTCGCGAAGGAACGGTCCGTGGGCAGGTGCTGCGCGAGTTCGACCTGGGCGGCAACCTCGTGCGGGAGACCAGTGTGACCGCCCTCAACCGGCAACTCGCCTCCATGGGAAAGGAACAGATCGACTGGATGTCCCACGAGGCGCTCCGCCTCTCGAACGGGCATACTCTGGTGCTTAGTTCCATCGAGCGGATCCTGACGGATGTGCAGGGCCCCGGCCCCGTGGATGTCCTGGGGGACCTGATCCTGGATCTCGACCAGAACCTGCAAATCGTCTGGACCTGGAATGCGTTTGATTTCCTGGACAACAGCCGGACCGCGGTCCTGGACGAAAAATGCGCTCAGAACGGGTCCTGCGGCGCCCCCCTCCGGCTTGCGCCGGTGGCCAATGACTGGACCCACGGGAATTCGCTTACCTATCTCGCGGACGGGAACATCGCCTTGTCCCTGCGCAATCAGGACTGGGTCATCAAGATCAACTATGCCGACGGGGCCGGCGCCGGCAACGTGATCTGGCGCCTGGGAACCGGAGGTGACTTCACTTACAACTCCAATGACCCGTGGCCTCAATTCTCCCATCAGCACGATTTCCAATGGGATGGCGCCAATTACGAGGTCTTCGATAACGGCGATACCCGTGTCATCCAAAGCGGTGGGGGACAGAGTCGCGGCCAGGTGCTGGCGCTGGATGAAACCGCCCATGTCGCCACCTTGTTGCTGAACGCCGGCCTGGGCAGTTTCTCGAACTCCTGGGGCAGCGCGCAGTTGCTGTCCAACGGCAACTATCAGTTCATGAGCGGCGGATTCGCTACCTCCGTGGCCAGCGCATCGCTCGAATATCTGCCCAACGGCTCCGCAGACTATCTCCTGAAATGGCCGGCGAACGCCTACCGTTCTTTCCGGCTGAAAAGCCTCTACCCCGTACCCTGAAACCACTTGATTTTGAGGAATCCCGGCGCCCGGATAAGATAGGGGGGACAGTCCGCGCGCCATGATGGTCGCTCCCATCCTATTCGGCCTGCTGCTGAACACGGGCCTGGCGATGTTCTGCGTAGCGGCCTACGTCGCGCGTCGGCGAACCTTTCCGGGCGCGCGCGTGTTGCTCGCCACGCTGGGCGCCATTGGCGTGTGGTGTATCGCCTACGGCTTCGAACTGATCAGCACCACGCTGGGCGCGTCGCTGTGGTGGTGGAAATTCGAGGAGCCGGCCCTCACTTCGGTGCCGGTACTGTATTTCCTGCTGGCCCTGGAATTCAGCGGAATCCGCACCCACACCTGGCAAAAAGCCGCGCTGTTCGTGATCCCCCTGCTCACCCAGGTGATGCTTTGGACCAGCGCCGCCAACCACCTGTACTGGAAGCGAATCTGGCTCGTCCAGAGCCTGCCGGTGACCATCATCGGCCGCGAGTACGGGCCGGGCTTCTGGCTGTTTATCGGCTATTCCTACTGCATCGTTGCCCTGACGGTCGCGGTTCCGCTGTGGCGGCTGGTGCGGCGCGGGCCTCTGGAGCGCCGGCAAACCATTCTGTTCATCGGCGCCGGCATGGTGCCGTACGTTGCGAACATTCTGACGGTGTTCGATTTGACCCCCCTGCACTACGTAGACTTCACGCCGTTTGCCTTCGCCTTCACCGGCGTGTGCGTGACCTGGATCCTGTTCCGCTATCGTTTTCAGAACCTGGTTCCTGTGGCCTGGGAAACCGTGGTGGAGGGTATGACGGACTCGGTGATCGTGTTGGATACAGCGGACCGGCTCATCGAGTTGAATCCCGCAGCGCGGCAACTGCTGACCCGCCAGGGCATCCAGGGCATGGGACGGACTGCGCGGGAGGCTTTTGCCGGCCGCCCCGAGTTGCTGGAGGTCCTGAAGACGCGGGAGGCCAAACCCGTGGACATCACGTTCCATCAGGACGGCGTTGAGCGGACGTTCGAGGTGGTTCTCACCCCGCTGCGCGACCGCCGCGGCCTGGTGGTCGGGCGGCTGCTGGATGTCCGGGACGTGACCGCACGCCGGCAAGCGGCGCGCGAACTGGAAGCCTCTAAGAAGGCGGCGGAGGCCGGAGCCAACGCCAAGGCGCGCTTTCTGGCCATCATGAGCCACGAAATCCGCACCCCGATGAACGGAATTCTGGGGATGGCCGGTATTCTCCTGCATTCCTCTCTGCCCCCCGAGCAGAGGGATTATGCCGAAGCCATTCACCTCTCGGCCCGCAGCCTGCTGACCATCCTGAACGACATTCTGGACTTCTCCAAGATCGAGGCGGGAAAGCTCGACCTGCAGCGGGTAACCTTCAATCTGCGCAGCGTCCTGTTCGATGTCGTGCGCCTGATGGAAGTCTCCGCGCGCCAGAAGGGGCTGGTTTTGAAGTTCCGGTTCCCTGCCGAGGTTCCGACCGGCGTCTGGGGAGATCCCACCCGGCTGCGGCAGGTGGTGCTGAACCTGGTGGGCAACGCCATCAAGTTCACACGGAGCGGAGAGGTACTGGTCAGCGCCGAGGCGCCGGAGGTTTCCGGCGCGGACGCCCTGTTTCAGATCGCGGTTCAAGACACCGGCCCGGGTATTCCCGAAGAGAAGCTGCCGGTCGTGTTTGAGGAATTCTCGCAACTGGACGGAGACCCGGCCGCGGCGCAGAGCGGGACCGGGCTCGGGTTGGCGATCTCGCGAAGGCTCGTGGAAACCATGGGTGGCAGGCTGCTGGTGCGCTCACAGGTCGGCGTGGGCTCGAAATTCACAATCGAATTGCGCCTGGATTTGCAGACGCAGCCCGCGGCACCGGAGCCACCCTCCCGGCACCCGGCCACTGTGGCGGATGCGGACCGGGGTTACCAGGGGCGTCGCATCCTGCTCGCCGAGGATAATCGCATCAACCAGCGCGTGGCGGTCCTGATGCTGGAAAAGCTGGGCTGCCAGGTGGATGTGGCCGAAAACGGGCTGGAGGCGGTCCACCGCGCTTCCGAGCGGCAGTATGACCTGATCTTGATGGACTGCCAGATGCCTTTGATGGATGGCTGGCAGGCCAGCATGGAGATTCGCAGGCGCGGAATCGCGGCGCCGATCGTTGCCCTGACCGCGAACGTGCTGGACGACGCCGTGAAGGCCTGCCTGGAAGCCGGCATGAACGGCTTTATCGCCAAGCCGGTCGAGACCCGCGCGTGGCCGGAGATCCTGTCGCGCTGGCTTCCGGAGCGGGAAGCCAGCCGGCCGGAAAAACCGTAACCCAGACCCGTAAATCTGCAACGGCGCCCGGCGCCTGCTCACTATCCTGCCAAGGAGACACATATCATGGCAGAACCGGAAACCCCTGCTCGGGTCCGCGTGCTCGTCGAGATGCGTGTGCAGAAAGGCACCTCCGCGGCTTTCGCGCATCAGATGGCCATGCAAGTGAGTGTGGGGGGCTTCGAAACGGACACGGAGTATCGTCCCGTTTCGGTCCCGCCGGCGCCGCACCAGGCTGCGGCCCTGGAAGCCTCTGGCCACGAAACCGTGGTGGTCCGGGGCACGATCGATCCCAACCGCATCTCCGAACTGGAGAAGCATCCGGACGTGGTTCGGGTTTGGCGGGACGCCCCTATCGCGCCATTCGCCATTCATCCGCCCCGCCCGATTGCGGCCGCCGGTCCGATGGGCACCTGTCCGGTGCCGCCGTGCGACTGCACCTTCGGCAACCCCGCCAACGGCACTATGGCCGACGTTGCCAACTATCTCGGCGTGAATCAGATCTGGGCTGCTGGCGAGCGCGGCGCAGGCATGGTGATCGGTATTGTCGATGGCGGAATCTGCGCCATCGGCCGGAGACCGAAACCCGGCGAAGTCGCCCGCGTGCCCAACGTCATCGACGGTTCTCTGCCCGACTGGGGGACTACCGCAACCCTGTGGGGCGACCACGGCAACATGACCTCCACCGACGCGTTGGGCATGGCGCCCGATGCGCACATTTACGACATCCGCATCTCCGGGGCGGCGGATTCGCCCGGCACGATTTCCAACGCTCTGGCGGGCTTCGACTGGGCCATTAACCGGCATCGCGCCGACGGCACACCTCAAATCCTCTCCAATAGCTGGGGAATTTTTCAACAGAGCTGGGATCCGGCCTACGCGACAGATCCGAATCACCCGTTTACGCGAAAGGTGGTTCAGGCTATCACGGAAGGCATCCTGGTTCTGTTCGCCGCCGGCAACTGCGGCGCCACCTGCCCGGATGGGCGCTGCGGCGCCGACGCGGGGAGCGGTCGCGACATTTGGGGCGCCAACGGCCATCCCATGGTGATGACGGTGGGCGCTGTGAACCTTTCCGAGCAACTGGTGGGCTACAGCAGCGTCGGTCCGGCCGCATTGGACCCCAACAAGCCCGATTTTTGCTCGATCACCCACTTTGCCGGGTACTTCCCCACGGTCGAACCCGGCGAGCCGAGCGACACGGGTACTTCGGCAGCGACCCCGATCGCGGCCGGCGTGGTGGCCCTGCTGAAGCAGCACAAGCCTTCTCTTACCCAGGATGAGGCCAAAAATGCGCTGAAAAGCACCGCCAAGGACATCGGGCCGGCGGGATTCGACCAGTACACGGGCGCCGGTATCATTCGGGCGAAAGCCGCCTGGGACAGCCTGACACCCAAACTCAAGTTCGCCGACGACCCGACCGTGAAATTCCGGGACGACATCACCATCAAGGCCAGCGACGACATCACGCTGAAGGCCCGGGATGATATCACCCTGAAGGCCGCCGACGACGTCACGGTCAAGTTCCGGGACGACATCACCCTGAAGGCCACCGACGATGTCACGGTGAAGTTCCGCGATGATATTACGCTGAAAGCGGCTGACGATCCCACCTTGAAATTCCGGGACGATATCACCGTGAAACCCGCCGACGACACGACCTTGAAGGTGTTCGACGACGGCGGCACGCTGAAGGTCGCCGACGACGGCATTCCAGGGCCGGGGCCCGGACCGGGGCCAGGGCCCGGACCAGGGCCGGGACCTCAAGCGGCGGCCGGCGGTGCCGGGATTCCGTTCATTCTGAGCACGCCCCACCACTCCATGGCATGGGCGGCCGGGGGGTCCGCGCAAGTGCCGCAGCAACTCTCGCCCGAGGCTGCCGCCGAGGCGCAGCTTCAACAATACGAAGCCGCGTTGAGCGCCCTCGAGCAGCAGATCCAGACCGGCTACCAGCAACTGGCGCAACTCGACGCCCAATACCGCACCGCATTGGCCGAGTATCAGGCCCTGCGGGAGCAGTGCGGCGGCGCGCCGTCGTCCGGGGCCAGATAGGCTCGTTCGGGTTCTGAGCCTATGCTACTTGCGTTATCCACGCCCGCTGACACGCATGCCCGCGCCGTGCTGGAGCGTCTGGCACGACGCGGGATCCCCGTGGAACGGTTCGATTTATCGGATTTTCCGCAGCGGAGCAGCCTGTCCATGCAGTATGCCAGCGGCGAGCCATCGCGCTACACGTTGTACCTGCCCGGAGGGCGGGCTCTGCCTTTCGAGGATGTGGATGTCATCTGGTGGCGGCGCCCGCAGGGTTTCGCCATCCACCCGGAGGTCGCCGACCCGGACCACTACGCGTTTGCGCAGGCCGAGTCCACCGAAGCCTTCACCGGGCTATGGCTGGCGGCTCCGGTTTTCTGGATCAATCACCCCACGCGCGACAGCGAGGCCGGCCGCAAGGCCTATCAGCTTCGGCTGGCTTCGGAAATCGGCCTCGAGATCCCGGAAACGCTCATCACCAGCAACGCCGCCGACGTGTGCGCCTTCATCCAGCGGCAAGGGCCGGAACGCACCGTTTACAAGGCTTTTTCCGCCACCGCCAGCCACTGGCGCGAAACCCGGCTGCTGAAGCCGGAAGAGATGGCCTTGCTGGACAACGTGCGCTTCGCGCCGGTGATTTTCCAGGAGTATGTGCCAGCCGACGTGGACCTTCGCGTCACGGTTGTGGGCGAGGACGTCTTCCCGGCTGCCATCCACTCCCAGCAAACCGCTTACAAGCACGATTTCCGGATGGACATGGCCACGGCGCGGGTGGAAGCCTGCACCCTGCCCGAATCGGTCCAACGGATGCTGCTGGAACTGATGCGGAGGCTCGGACTGGTATACGGAGCCATCGACATGCGCCGCACCCCGGAAGGGCGGCACGTGTTCCTCGAGATCAACCCGGCGGGCCAGTGGCTGTTTGTGGAAGATCGCACCGGCCAGCCCATCACCGAAGCGCTCTGTTCGGTGATCGCGGCGCACTGCAAGGTTCGGCCCGCGCCTCGCGCCGCCGTCTCCGCGCGCGGCGGGTGAAAGTGACCGCAAGGAAGCCGTGCGCTTCCCCCGCAGCCGCCGGTGTACAATAGAGGGGCAGCAGATCCAAGGCGATTGGTCGCGCGGACTCTCGTTTGTTATACTAGTACACTGTCCGCTGGCGTAGCTCAGCTGGTAGAGCATCTGATTTGTAATCAGAGGGTCGTGGGTTCAAATCCCTCCGCCAGCTCCACGGTTCGCATCTGTTTCGCAATCGCGCAGGTCGGCGGGTAATAATCTTGGACGGGTGGCCGAGTGGTTAATGGCAGCAGACTGTAAATCTGCCGCCCCTTGCGGGCTACGGAGGTTCGAATCCTCCCCCGTCCACCATGAGTAGTTTGGAAGCGGGCCGTTGTAGCTCAGTTGGTAGAGCGCGTCCTTGGTAAGGACGAGGTCACCGGTTCAATCCCGGTCAACGGCTCCATGAGTTCTGTTCCCGTAACAAATCCTTAACAGCGAGTTCTGAATCATGGCTAAGGAAAAATTCGATCGCAGCAAGCCGCACGTCAACATCGGCACGATCGGGCACATCGATCACGGTAAGACCACGCTGACGGCGGCGATCACCCGGGTGC